>CAZUOQ010000008.1:0-90904 GCA_964622195.1 uncultured Methylotenera sp.
CTTTAATCAACCTAAAATAGTATGAATAACTGTCAACTTATTTTAGGACGGGACAAACGTATTTTTTGTGAGTGTGTTGGCTATTCATTTATCAATATATTGAGCATTTCAATACCAAAACCAACGCCAAATCCATTGGTATCTGTTTCGATGGCACCTAGGCCGCCTTTTCGGTTGGCTGAAGAAAGGTCGGTATGCAGCCATGCAATATCATTTTCGATGAACTTGCCTAAAAATCTGGCAGCATGAATGTGATCACCGCCACCTTCTAAAGTGCATTGTTTAATGTCAGCAACATCACTATCCAGGTCACTGTCAAAGTCTTCTTCATAGGGAAATGCAACAATTCTCTCGCCGGATTTATTGCCGGCACTAATTGCTTTGCAGGCTAGTTCAGGGCGGTTTGAAATGACGCCACTGATGCGGTCGCCCAGCGCTGTAATCATGCTGCCGGTTAAAGTAGCAAAGTCTATGATGTAATCAGGTTTTTGGCGTGATGCCAGCGTCAGTGTATCCGCTAATACCATACGACCCTCAGCATCTGTGTGCACAATTTCTATTGACATGCCATTTAGCGCAGTAACGATATCATTCTGCTTATACGCAGTTGGACTAATGTGGTTTTGTGCAATGGCTAGCCAGCAATCAATTTTGACTGGCAATTGCATTTCTGTGGCTGCAAGCAATATACCCAATGCTACAGCTGAGCCGTTCATATCTTCATGCATGCCAAGCATGTATTTCGCTGGTTTTAAATTGTGACCGCCTGTGTCAAAACAGATGCCTTTGCCTACAATTGCAATATGTTTTTTAGTTTGTTTGGGTTGATAAGTCAGGTGCACTATAGCTGCATCTTGCGGCGCAGACCCTTGCCCAACGGCCACAAATGCCCCGGCACCCAATTCTTTCAGTTTCAGCATGTCGAACTCTTCATGCTGCCAGTCATGCGCTTTTGCCAAGACCTCTATTTTTTGTCTATAGATCGCAGGCGTTAAATCATTTGGCGGCGTTATTGTGAGTTGCCTGCATAGCGTGTTGCCAGCAACGCGTGCGTTAACAAAACCATAGTCGTGATCTGCCTGATAGCCGAATAGGGCGATGGTTTTCAAGTTGCTTTTGTGATTCTCTTTTTTGCGGTTAGGTAAATCTGCACTGTTTACTGTAAGTACATAATAGGCGGCACAAGCGTTTGTCGTGCGTGCGTCAATGTTACCGTAGACACACAGTGCAATTTCTTCTGGCTGTTCTTCAAGTAGTGGTTTTGCTGCTTTTCGTAATAATGTGTGACGCTGAAATGTTGATAGGTCATCATTTAAAATAATAAAACTCGCCATGCCGCCATTCGCCAAATCAACAGTTACAGGTGACTTGCCGAGATCTTTATATTCTTTTTTTGTTCGATTAAGTTTTGTTGTAAGTGCCTGTGCAAAAGGTATGTTTTTGTCTTCATCCTGTGGAAGTATGAAAAGTGCATGTTTGTAGCTATTTAGTGTTTTTTCGTCGGTGTTGGCGGCATTTTGTATTAATTTAATCGACATTTTATATCCTGATGTATGTATGAATTTTGTAATTTCCGATGCAGTTCAATGTAGGTTAGTTGCTTTGAAAATACTGGTAAACTTGACCAAAACCCCTAAAAAAGACACACTACGGTTTTATAAAAAACTTAATTTGCATCGCGCTTACATGACGCGTTGTATTCAGACACGCTGTATTTGATTTTGTTACTTTTAGTTTATCAACAATTATACCTATCCAGGTAGTCGTATGATGACTAAATATGTTCTGCAAATACTGCAACACGGAGTCCTAACTGAATGTCCTTTAACACAAATTTGAACAGTCCAGATATTGATCATCAAGAAACACAAGAGTGGCTTGATGCACTGATGGCGGTTATTGAAAACGAAGGTCCAGAGCGTGCGCACTTTTTGATTGAGTCTATGATCGATAAGGCGCGCCGTACCGGTGCCAATTTGCCATATAACGCTACCACCGCTTATTTAAATACTATTCCTACGCATTTACAGGCTAAATTACCGGGCGACCCTGAAATGGAGCGTCGCATCCGTGCTTTAGTGCGCTGGAATGCGATTATGACTGTGTTGCGTGCCAATGAGAAATCACCTGGTGTAGGCGGACATATTGCCAGCTTCCAGTCTGCTGCTACGCTTTATGACACAGGTTTTAACTATTTTTTCCGTGCACCGAATGAAAACTTTGGTGGCGATTGCGTTTATTTCCAGGGACATTCTTCACCTGGCGTTTACGCACGTGCTTTTCTGGAAGGCCGCATTACTGAAGAGCAAATGGATAATTTCCGCCAGGAAACCGGCGGCAATGGTTTGCCGAGCTATCCTCATCCTTGGCTGATGCCTGATTTCTGGCAATTCCCGACCGTTTCAATGGGCTTGGGGCCACTGGCTGGTATTTACCAGGCACGTTTCCTGAAATACCTGCATGATCGCGGCATTGCTGATACTAGCGACCGTAAGGTATGGGTATTCTGTGGTGACGGCGAGATGGACGAGCCGGAGTCATTGGGTGCTATTTCATTGGCGAGCCGTGAAAAGTTGGACAACCTGATTTTTGTCATCAACTGTAACTTGCAGCGTCTGGATGGCCCTGTACGCGGTAACGGTAAAATTATTCAGGAACTGGAATCAGACTTCAGGGGTTCTGGCTGGAACGTGCTGAAAGTAATCTGGGGTTCTTACTGGGATCCGCTGCTCGCAATGGACAAAGATGGCTTGCTCAAAAAACGCATGGAAGAGTGCGTTGACGGTGAATACCAGAACTTCAAGCAAAAAGGTGGCGCTTACACGCGTGAGCACTTTTTTGGTAAATACCCAGAACTGAAAGCCATGGTTGCTGCGATGAGCGACCAGGATATCTGGCGCCTGAACCGTGGCGGCCACGATCCACATAAAGTTTTTGCAGCCTACAATGCTGCGGTTAACCACAAAGGTCAGCCAACTGTGATTCTTGCCAAGACGGTTAAGGGTTACGGCATGGGTGAGGCAGGCGAAGGCCAGAATACAACCCATCAGCAAAAGAGCATGGATATTGAGTCACTCAAGAAATTCCGTGACCGCTTTGACTTGCCATTGACTGATGAGCAAGTAGAAAGCCTGAGCTTTTACAAGCCTGCTGAAGATTCACCAGAAATGAAATACATGGCTGAGCGCCGTGCTGCGATGGGTGGTTTTGTACCGCAACGTCGTCGCCAAGGCAATGAGCTGACGGTTCCACAGTTATCGGCTTTTGAGAATATGCTGGGCGCTACCGGTGAGCGTGAGATTTCTACCACGATGGCGTTTGTGCGTATTCTGTCTACCTTGGTGCGAGATAAGGCAATTGGCAAATATGTTGTCCCTATCGTGCCTGATGAAGCACGTACTTTCGGTATGGAAGGCATGTTCCGCCAGCTTGGTATTTATGCGAGCCAAGGCCAACTGTATGAGCCACAGGATTCTGACCAGGTCATGTACTATAAAGAATCTAAAGATGGCCAGATTCTGGAAGAGGGGATCAATGAGGCTGGCGCGTTCTCCAGTTGGCTGGCTGCGGCGACCTCATACAGTGTGACCGGCACACAGATGATCCCATTCTACATTTACTACTCAATGTTCGGTTTCCAGCGTATCGGCGACTTGGCCTGGTTGGCTGGTGACTCACGTGCCCGTGGCTTCCTATTGGGTGCTACTGCAGGCCGTACCACATTGAATGGTGAAGGTTTGCAGCATGAAGATGGCCATAGCCACTTAATGTCAGCAACGATCCCAAACTGTGTTTCTTACGACCCGACTTTTGCTTATGAGTTGGCAGTAATCATTCAGGATGGTTTGCGTCGCATGGTGCAAAATCAGGAAGATGTTTATTACTACATCACCCTGATGAACGAAAACTACACTCATCCTGAGATGCCAAAAGGTTCCGAAGAAGGTATCCTGAAGGGTATGTATAGCTTTAGCAAATCCAAGGCTAAAGGTGAAAGAGTCCAGTTGATGGGTAGTGGTGTGATTCTGCGTGAAGTCATTGCAGCAGCCGAGTTGCTGGAAAAAGACTGGGGTGTTGCTGCTGATGTGTGGAGTGCGCCAAGTTTCACTGAGTTGCGTCGTGAAGGACTGGATTGCGATCGCTGGAACATGCTGAATCCGGAAAAACCGCAAAGAGTCAGTTATGTGGCACAGTGCCTGAAAGATGCCAAAGGCCCGGTCATTGCATCTACAGACTACATGAAGAGCTTCGCAGAGCAGATTCAACGCTTTGTGCCTAATAGATTTGTAGCACTTGGTACAGACGGTTTCGGTCGTTCTGACAGTCGTGAGGCATTGCGCGATTTCTTTGAAGTGAATAAATACTACGTTGTGGTTGCCGCATTAAAAGCGTTAAGTGATGACGGTAAGTTGCCTGCAGCTAAAGTGGCGGAAGCGGTTAAAAAATACAACTTAAATTCCAACAAGCCAAACCCAACGACAGTTTAAGGATAGACACAAATGGCAGTTCAAGACGTATTAGTCCCTGATATCGGTAATTTTGATAGTGTGGATGTGATTGAAGTATTAATAAAAGCTGGCGACACAATTGCCAAGGATGACTCCTTGATGACGGTTGAGTCTGATAAAGCTTCTATGGATATTCCAGCGCCGTTTGCAGGTGTGGTGAAAGAGGTAAAAATTAAAGTGGGCGACAAAGCAGCGCAGGGCACTTTAATCATGACGATGGATGTCAGTGATACAGCAACTGCTCCAGCGCCATCGGCGCCTGCCAAAGCAGAGCCTGTAGCAGAAGCGCCCAAAGCCGTGATCCCTGAGCCGACCAGACCAGCTCCCGAGCCGCCTAAACCGATTGCACCTGTGCATCAGCCGGCGCCGGTTGGTGAAAGTGTTGTTGTGGCTCCGGGTAAGCTTTCTCATGCGAGCCCTTCTATACGTAAATTTGCACGTGAACTGGGCGTGAATCTAGCTCTGGTGAAGGGCACTGGCCCTAAAAACCGTATCCTGCAAAGCGATGTGCAGGCTTATGTAAAAGGCGAACTGGCGAAACCACGTACCGAGAACATGGGCGCAGGCTTAAGCAGTCTGGCTGCATTGCCGATGCCGGTGATTGATTTCAGCCAGTTTGGTGCGATTGAGACCAAGCCTCTATCACGGATTAAAAAACTGTCGGGTGCAAACCTGCATCGCAACTGGGTCACTGCGCCGCATGTGACGCAATTTGATGATGCTGATATCACGGATTTGGAAGACTTCCGCAAATCCATGCAGGGCGAAGCAGAGAAACGCGGTGTCAAGCTCACGATGCTGGCTTTCCTGATCAAAGCTTCAGTGAATGCGCTTAAAGCCTACCCTAACTTCAATGCATCATTGTCACCGGATGGTGATAGTCTGATCTTGAAAAACTACTTCAATATTGGTTTTGCCTGCGACACGCCTGATGGCCTGGTCGTGCCGGTAGTGCGCGATGTACATCAGAAAGATGTGCTGGATATTGCGCGTGACCTTGGTGAGTTGTCTGCCAAAGCACGTGAGCGTAAATTGAAAGTTGAAGAGATGCAGGGCGGCTGTTTCACAATCTCAAGCCTGGGCGGTATTGGCGGTACGATGTTTACGCCGATCATTAACTGTCCTGAAGTGGCGATTCTGGGTGTGTCACGTTCATCCATGCAGCCGGTGTATGACGCAAAAACCAAAACGTTTGAACCGCGCCTGATTTTGCCTATGTCACTTTCATATGACCATCGTGTGATTGATGGTGCTGATGGTGCGCGTTTCACTAGCCATATGCGTATGATGTTGAGCGATGTGCGCAGATTGTTGCTCTAATTTTCTCAGCAATTATCAACAAGGGTGCGATTTTCGCGCCCTTTTTATTTGGCAATGCAAGGTTTTTTAAAATTACATTTAATGCATTTAGTCGCATGAATGCAGGCGCAATGTCATTGAACAGTATGGTTTGATGATAAAATTGCGGCAAATAACCAGAGTTTAAAGCAAGGGGTAGGCATGAGTAATTTAGTTGAAGTATTAGTACCTGATATCGGCAACTTTGATAGCGTTGATGTAATTGAAGTGCTGGTGAAAGCAGGCGATGTGATTGCGAAGGAAGATTCCCTGATTACGGTTGAGTCTGACAAAGCATCGATGGATATTCCATCCTCTCATGCCGGTATGGTCAAAGAAGTCAAAGTTAAAGTCGGCGACAAGGTTGCAAAAGATTCACTCATTTTGTTAGTCGAGGCAGAAGCTACAGTGGCTGCTGCGCCAGCTAAAACTGAAGCACCTGCAGCTAACCCTGCGCCGGTTGTGCAAGCGGCAGCAGCGCCTGCACCAGCGGCAGCGCCGGCCGGCAGCAGTGATATCAATACACAAGTGGTCGTGTTGGGTTCTGGCCCTGGCGGATATACTGCGGCTTTCCGTGCGGCTGATTTGGGTAAACAAGTGGTGCTGATTGAGCGTTACTCAACCTTGGGTGGCGTTTGCCTTAACGTTGGCTGTATTCCATCCAAGGCACTGCTGCATACTGCAAAAGTCATTACCGAGGCTGAAGAGTCTGCGCATCACGGCTTGAAATTCGGTGCGCCGCAGGTCGACCTTGATCAACTGCGCAATTGGAAAGCCAATGATGTGGTTGGAAAGTTAACCGGTGGCTTGGCGCAGATGGCGAAACAGCGCAATGTGACCGTAGTGCAGGGTGTAGGTAAATTCACCAGCCCGAATCAGATCGCGGTGACTGCGGCTGACGGGAAAGTGACTACCGTTGGTTTTGAAAACGCCATCATTGCTGCGGGTTCACAGGCGACCAAGTTTCCCGGTGTTGCAGCAGATGAGCGCATTATGGATTCTACCGGGGCATTGGCATTGGCGGATGTGCCAAAGCGCATGCTCGTGATCGGCGGTGGCATTATTGGCTTGGAAATGGGCACGGTTTACGATGCACTCGGTACAAAAGTGAGTGTGGTTGAATTTACCGATGGCTTGATACAAGGCTGTGATCGTGACTTGGTGCGCCCATTGCAGAAACGTATGGAGAAACGCTTTGAAGCGATTATGCTCAACACTAAGGTTGCCAGCATGGAACCGAAAGCAGATGGCATTCATGTGACGTTTGAAGGTGTCAACGGCAACACAGATGCGCCTAAGGGTGTAGAAGTGTATGACCGCGTGCTGGTTTCTATCGGCCGTCGTCCTAACGGCAAAAACATCGGTGCTGAAAACGCAGGTGTGGCTGTGGATGATTATGGTTTTATCAAAGTGGATAAGCAGATGCGTACCAACGTACCGCATATCTTTGCAATCGGTGACATTGTTGGCCAACCAATGCTGGCACATAAAGCCACGCATGAAGGTAAAGTGGCCGCTGAAGTGATTGCCGGTGAAAAAGTTGAATTTATTGCCTCAGTAATTCCTTCTGTCGCCTACACCGACCCGGAAGTGGCATGGGTAGGCGTGACTGAAACCGAAGCTAAAGCCAAAGGCATTGCGATTGAAAAAGCCAGCTTCCCGTGGGCTGCCAGCGGCCGTGCGCTTTCTATCGCACGTACCGAAGGTGCCACCAAGCTGATTTTCGATAAGGAAACTCACCGAGTGATTGGCGCCGGCATTGTCGGTACCAATGCCGGTGAATTGCTGGCTGAAGCGGTGCTGGCGATTGAAATGGGTGCAGATGCCCATGACTTGGGCCTGACTATTCATGCGCACCCGACTTTGTCTGAAACCGTGTGTTTTGCCGCCGAGATGAAAGAAGGCACGATCACTGACCTTTATATCAAAAAGCGTTAAGTTTAAGTAGCACGCATACTTCGGTGTTTATCTTATCACTTGCAGTCTCGAGGATGAGCTGACAATAAAAAGGGGCATTACAACCCCTGTTTTATTCAAGACAAGCAACGTGATAATGCTATTTGTATACCTTGACCGAAAGAAGCAATCTTTCATGCTGCAAAATTGAGTTTTTTATAGGGCATTAACTGACAGTTTATAAGTATTCTTATTGTGTTGAAATCGTGGCTGGATCATTTTCATGTACATAGTAGGATTTGAGGGCTTATCTTGCAGGCTGCTCTGCCACATAAGTAATTGGATCAATCCAATGCATTTCTTTTATTTCTTGGTGACCAAGTCGGAATATAAAATTGTGTGTTTCTGAATCTATTTCTGCATGAAGTCCAATGGATTCTAATTTATGTACTTTTGCGTACGCTGTTGATATGCTGCTTCTGAGTAGTGTGAGTGCCTCTTGTTTTAGTTCATGCGGTAGTTCATGGTAAGCCTTGCCATCGATGAAAGGCTGCAATAATCTATCACCGCCTACATGCGTTACAGGCGTAATTGCAGGCACATATTCAGCTAGATAATTGATTGCTTGTGCCATCATTTTTGCTTCATCTTCACCGAAGTGAAACACTTTGATTACATCTTCGTTACCTAATTTGTAAACAATCGCACTTGTTCCTTCGCTAACTTTAATAAGAGCCTCTAATTCTACTTCGCTAGCCAAAATAGTTATTGGTTTTGAGACCCTGTTTGGCATAGGCATTGCCATGGTAATGACCCCCATTGCGACTTCCAAGCGTGAGCTATCAGGAAAACCATTTAGGATTTTATTTTTAATAATTTCAATTTCACTAGTTGCGCGCATTTCACCTAAATAAGGATCCAGTAGGTTATTCAATGCATTTCTATTAATCTGGTCGCAAACAGTTTTTTTTTGCTCGGTCGTTAGTCCTGGTATTTCTTGCAGTGCGTATTCTTGTAATTTAATCAAACACTTACTGTCTTCTAATGAAAAATCTTCCATGATCGCCCTTAATAGTTGCAGGAAATACAGAACTTTCTTGTCTTGACTAGCAGTTTATTGAGATATTAGCTACTTATAAGTCGAACTGTTATTCGAATTCGAAAATTACAATATGAACAAAAAAACCTAAAATTACCGGGAAATTATCCCTTTATTTAAATTTCGCACATGTAACATAATATGTCAATAAATTGTTAATAATATGTTAATAAGGCGGGGCATCGCGGAGATGCTAAGTAGGCACTAGAAAAAGAGGGAATTAAAGGTGTTTTGAGCAAATTATTAACTTGCGTAATAATCTTTGATAATCAATCGCAGCTTACTTCTTTCAATTCTGCCGCCGGAAAATCCGGTTTTAATTTTTTAAGCTCGGCAATATCGTTTTCGCTTAGATTATTGAAAGTCAGACTGTGCTGCCCTTTGCCATTGCTGCGCAAGGTTTTCTCAATATTTTTAATGCCTTTGTCCCGCAGTTCCTGAATTAATTTATCAGCCAGCTGTTCATCTTCAAAAATACCGAATGATATGGCGTTTTTCCATTTTTCTTCCTGTACGACAAACAGATCGTTAACGCCAAGCTCCTTAAATTCGGCCGCTCTTTTTTGCGCTTCAGCGGCTGTCTTCAGCGGAGGCTTGTAAACCCAATAACGCTTGGGTTGATTTGATTTTTCTTCTTTTGCGTTTGCTTGAATAGCGAGTTTAGCCAATGATTTTTGTGCCTTTGCCAGGCCGGCGTCAGAGAAAATACCCCATTCAAAACACATGGCGACTAGCTGAGGTTCAACGGCTGGAGCTGCAACTGCAGGGGCTACCTTTTTCGGCAAGGCGTCAATTTCAGCTTGCGACAGTAATTTAATTTTTTCGGCGTTGATTTCCGGCAGTTTGATTTCAGGCTTGCCCGGCAAAAGCAGCCCAATATTAAAATAGGCGTATAAACCGAGATTGATAAGGGCTAAACCCCAGAAAAAACGTTTCATTGCGCGTCACTTTATAATAGTTTTATTGTTGGAAGCGGTCTATCAGATACAAGCCTTTTAAAACCAGATGGTCAATGATGACGCTCGGATTTTTCACTGCGTTGATAAGACAGCTTTGGATGACGGGTGCATCGCCACCGCTCAATATTATATAAGGGTTTTGCCCGCATGTTGTTGCTAACGCTTTTGACATTTGCGCGATTGCACCGCTAATCGCGTTCAATACACCTGCGTTGATGGCTTGCGTTGTGGATTTTGCAAAAATATCCAAATAAATGTTTGCATCAAGCGCATGCTCTGAATCAGGCTTGGGCAATTGTGCGGTGTTCTGACCTAGGCTTGTGAGCATCAGGCTAATTCCCGGCAATATCATGCCGCCAAGAAATTCACCCTGCTGATGATTTTTCCCATCTATGGATAAGGCATCTATGGTAACTGCGGTACCTGCATTTACAACAACGCATGGCGCTTGTTGTATATGCCATGCTGCGATTAACGCTGCCCAGCGGTCAGTACCTAATGTCTCAGCCTTCATGTAACCGTTGCGGACATTGCAGGTCTCACGGCTGGCGCTTACCCATGTGATTGGGAGGTGATGATTTGTCAGGATACTTTCAAGTTTTAAAGCATGCGCCTGGCCTGCTACATTAGAAATAATGACGCGTTCGTAATCTAGTGATTCCGGACTCAGGTCAATATCGGATAGCTGATTATTCCAACATGCACCATGTCGGGTGATTTTGCCATTGCGGTCAAATAGCGCCCACTTGGTTCTGGTGTTTCCGGCATCAATCGTTAAAAGCATATTGTTCAGAGGCTGTCTATTCAAAGGCTGCGGCAATTTGTCACATTCTCGGCACTCGCGTGAGTCGATAAAATGGTCACAAATATCACAATTTCAGGATTCAAAGTATGCAACGATTCAAGGCAAAAAAACAATCTAATATTAACTGCATTCTATCACCAAGTGTTTTGGCGTCATGCCTGTTGAGTGTTTTTCCGTTGCATGCGGGGGCTGACCATCTGGATTTACCAAGTATCGAGGTGAGTGCTGAAAGAATTTACGAACCGAGGATATTGCCGATCAACACCAGTGATACAGCCAGATTGCTCGATGATGAACCTGGTATCAGCTTTTACCGGGCAGGTGGTGTTTCCAGTATGCCGGCAATCCATGGTCTGGCAGATGACCGCATCCGCATCAAGGTGGATGGTATGGATCTGATTTCAAGCTGCGCTAACCATATGAATCCGCCGCTTTCCTATATTGACCCGGCTAATGTCGGTGAAATAAAAGTGTTTGCCGGTATCACACCGGTCAGTGTCGGCGGTGACAGTATTGCCGGCACCATACAGGTTAACTCGAAAGCGCCGGAGTTTGCCGAGGCAGGCAAAGGCTTGCTCGTGAATGGTCAGGTAAATACGTTCTACCGCAGTAATAACGATGCGCGTGGTGTGAATCTGACGGCCAGTGTAGCCAATGAGTCGGTTTATATGCGTTACACCGGCTCCACAGTTGAAGCCAATAACTATAAAGCCGGTGGTAATTTCAAGCGGGCAGGCCTGGCTGCGTTTGGCAGAGGATGGCTGGGTGGCGATGAAGTCGGTTCTTCCTATTACAAATCCATTAATCATGCGTTGGCGTTCGGGGTGCAGCACGAGAATCATCTGCTGGAATTCAAGCTCGGTCTGCAGGACATTCCTTATCAGGGTTTCCCTAACCAGCGCATGGACATGACGGATAACGATAGCCAGCAATACAACTTGAGCTATAAAGGCAAGTATGACTGGGGCACCTTGGCTGCACGTACTTACCACGAAAGAACACGCCACAGCATGCAGTTCGGCGATGATAAACAATACTGGTACGGCATGATGGTGCCTAATGTTGCCGGCATGCCAATGGATACAGAAGGTAAAACCACAGGTGTTACCGTGCAGGGCGATGTGAATATTTCTACCCATGATATTTTACGTGTGGGTGCCGAGTATCAGCGCTACCGCCTGAATGACTGGTGGAATGCGGTTGCAAACTCCGGCATGATGATGGGCCCCGGGACTTTCTACAATATTCATAATGGCCAGCGCGACCGTTATGACGTGTTTGCGGAATGGGAGGCGCAATGGAATAAACAGTGGCTGTCACAAATTGGCGTGCGCAGCAGCACGGTGAAAATGGATGCGGACAATGTGCAGGGCTATAGCGCCATGTATGTCGCCGCTGCCAATACTTTCAACGCAGCTGATCATTCTGATGCTGATCATAATATTGATGTGACTGCTCTGGCACGGTTTACTCCTGACGAAACGCAAACTTATGAGGCTGGTTATGCGATAAAAAACCGCTCGCCCAATCTATATGAGCGTTACACTTGGTCAAACAGCAATAGCATGGTCATGAATATGAATAACTGGGTGGGCGATGGCAATGGCTATGTGGGTAATTTAAACCTGAAACCGGAAACTGCACATACCCTAAGTATGACAGCGAACTGGCATGATGCTGCAAATCAGGACTGGCAAGTAAAAGCGATACCGTATATCAGCTATGTGGAAGATTATATTGATGCCGTTAGCTGTGCAAAAGTAGGTAAAACCTGTGCCGCCAGAACAGATGGCTTTGTGAATTTGAGTCTGGACAATCAGTCAGCGCGCCTCTACGGGATTGACGTATCAGCCAGAAAACTGCTGGCAGAGGGCGGTGGTTATGGCAGCTTTACTGCAACAGGTATTCTGAATTATGTGCGCGGTAAAAACACCAAGACCGACGATGATTTATATAACATCATGCCGATTAACATTAGATTGGGCCTGGAGCACCGCATCGGCGGCTGGAAAAACAGTTTTCAGGCCAAAATTGTAGATGCCAAGGAGAGCGTGCAGTCGGTACGTAAAGAACTGCAAACTTCTGGATATACGCTGTTTAACCTCTATAGCAGCTATGAATGGAAGCATGCGCGTTTTGATTTGGGCGTAGAGAATGTTTTTGATAAACATTATCAAGACCCGCTAGGCGGTGCTTACATTGGCCAAGGCATGACGATGTCATCAAGCGGTACTGCGCCGTTATATGGTACGCAAGTGCCTGGAATGGGGCGATCCATTAATGTTGGCTTAACGTTGAAATATTAGAGATTTGATGCCTGCGTGGAATATTAACTTATAACCCGCGCAGGCTGATTTCGCCGGATATAAAACGCTGCACGCCGTCTGCTGTTGTAACCAACAGGCTGCCGTCTTCTGTAATGCCTTGCACCACACCGTGTATCTCTCGGCCATCCGGCATCAGCATGCGTACATTTTGCTCATGGTAGGCGTGGTGCTGCGTCCATTCTTCGCGCAAGGCTGCAAAACCACCTTGTTCGAATGCAGCCAGTACATTGGTCAGATGTTTAAGCAGCAAGGCCAGTAAGTAGTTAGGGTTAACTGTATCGTTAGCAACGCTGGCTAAATCGGTCACTGGCTGGTCGATCTGCTGCTTCAGCTTGTCAGGCAAGTTCAGGTTGATGCCCATGCCGATCACTGCGGTACTCGGGCCCTCCATATCGCCTTGCAATTCAATTAGAATCCCCGCCAGTTTTTCACGGTTAATCAGTACATCATTCGGCCATTTAAGCTGCGAGCCGTTAATGCCAAGTTCATGCAGGCTGCGCATGAGCGCTACACCTACTGCCAGACTCAAGCCGGATAATGCAGAGGCGCCGCACTGAAAGCGCCAAAGTAAGGAGAAAGTCAGGCTGGCACCCAGCCCTGCATGCCAAGTGCGGCCACGTCGACCACGACCGCCGGTTTGCAGGTTGGTCGCCACACAGGTGGCATGCCTGGCGGCATGGATATTCTCCATCAGATAACTATTGGTAGAAGCTAAGTGATCATGTACTTCTATCTGCAGTAATGCAGCTTGATCGCCAAGTGTGCTTAATATGGATTGTTGATCCAGTAACGCGACTGGCTGCGGTAATTTATAGCCACGACCCTGTACAGAAAAGATTTCCACGCCCAGTTGTTCCGCATGTTGCAGAGCATTCCATACCGATGTGCGGCTTACATTAAAATGACGCGCGATGTCTTCTCCGGAATGGAATTTTCCGTCGGCAAGCAGTTTTAGAATTGGGAAGGTAAGGGCGTTCATAGCGTCTGCAAGTTTAGCATAGCCGCAGCAGGCGCTATGTAATCAATTTTTGCAGGCCAGTATGTAAGCCTGCAAGCTGGTGTAAAATAACGGCAACTTAAATTAAATCTGTAGCCATGTCATCTGAAAAAAACCCAAACAGCGCACCAGCGCCAGCCTCTAATTTTATACGTGCCATTATTGAAAAAGATCTTGGACAAAATAAATACGCCGCTAAAAAGTGGGCGGGCAGTCCGGGTGATGCGCAGCATCATGAAGCCGGTCAGGTCGATTTTGCCAAAATCCGCACGCGTTTTCCGCCGGAGCCGAATGGCTATCTGCACATTGGTCATGCCAAGTCCATCTTTTTGAATTTCGGCCTCGCACGAGACTTTGGCGGTATATGCCATATGCGTTTTGATGACACCAATCCGGAAAAAGAGAGCCAGGAATACGTAGACAGCATTTCAGACGGTGTGAAATGGCTGGGTTTTGGCTGGGAGAATCAAGGCCCCAATGGTAGTGAATCAAACCTTTATTTTGCCAGCGACTACTTTGACTTTATGTATCGTGCGGCGGAGAGCCTGATTGAGAATGGCTTTGCCTATGTGGATGAACAAAGCGCAGATGAGATGCGACTTAACCGCGGTACGCTGACTGAAGCTGGTAAAGATTCACCATACCGCAGCCGCAGTGTAGCGGAGAACCTGGCGCGCTTCCGCGAAATGCGTGATGGCAAACACGCGGATGGCAGCATGGTGCTGCGCGCCAAAATCGACATGGCATCACCCAATATCAATATGCGCGACCCGGCAATTTACCGTGTGCGCCGTGCACATCACCATAACACCGGTGACAAGTGGTGCATCTACCCGATGTATACCTTTGCCCATCCGGTGGAAGATGCGCTGGAACGCGTGACGCATTCTATCTGCACACTGGAGTTTGAAGATCAGCGCCCGTTCTACGACTGGCTGCTGGAGCGTTTGGCTGATGCAGGCCTGCTGGCGCATCCGCTGCCAAAACAATATGAGTTTGCACGTTTAAACCTGACTTACGTCGTGCTTTCAAAACGCAAACTGATTCAGCTGGTAGAAGAAAAACACGTGTCCGGCTGGGATGACCCACGCCTGCCTACACTCGCAGGTGCGCGCCGCCGTGGTTACACAGCCGCCGGCTTCAGGCTGTTTACTGACCGTATCGGTGTCAGCAAGGCTGACTCGTGGATTGAATATACGATACTTGAAGACTGCATGCGTGAAGTGCTGAATATGGATGCCGAACGTCGCATCGCTGTGCTGGATCCGGTCAAGCTCGTGATTGATAACTATCCGCAAGGCCAGTCTGAAGACTGTTTTGCACCTAACCATCCGTTGAAGCCTGAACTGGGTAAGCGCACTGTGCAGCTTTCAAAAGAGCTGTGGATCGAGCGTGAAGACTTCATGGAAGAGCCAAGCAAAGGCTTCTTCAGGCTCACGCCAGGTGCGATGGTACGCCTGCGCTATGGTTATGTAGTGAAATGCACCGGCTGCGAAAAAGATGCAAATGGTAATGTGACTGTAGTGCATTGCGAATACCTGCCGGAAACAAAATCCGGCACGCCTGGCTCTGACAGCGTGAAAGTAAAAGGCAATATCCACTGGGTTTCGGCTGCCCACGCCTACGAGTGCGAAGTACGCCTGTATGACCGCTTGTTCAAGGAAGCGAACCCCGGTAGCGGTGACCGTGACTTTCTGGATGACATCAACCCGAACTCGGTACAAGTCATTACCGCGCAGCTGGAGCAAAGTCTGCAGAGTGCAAAACCGGAAGACAGTTTCCAGTTTGAGCGTCACGGTTACTTTGTAGCGGATAGTAAAGATAGCGCTGCGGGTAAACCTGTATTTAACCGCACGGTAACTTTGCGCGACGCCTGGCAGAAGTAATGATGGTCAATGTTGATTTGGCAAAAGCTTACCGTTTGCTGAATCACGGCCCGACCATTCTCGTGACTTCCTGTCACGGCGGCAGGCAGAATATCATGGCGGCAGCATGGAATGTGCCGCTGGATTTTGATCCGCCCAAAATCATAGTCGTCATCGACAAAAACACTTATACGCGTGAGCTGATTGAGGCTTCCGGCACATTTGCGATTAATGTGCCGTGTGTAGCACAGATTGATACGGTACAGAAAGTGGGCAGCAGTTCGGGACGTGATCTGCAAAATACTGATAAATTCGCCGAATATGGTTTAGAAACTTTCCCCGCTAAAGAAGTTGTCGCGCCCTTACTCAAAGGCTGTGTAGCGTGGCTGGAATGTAAAATCATCCCTGAGCAGCATAACCAGAATACTTACGATTTATTCATTGCGGAAGTGGTGGCTGCTTATGCAGATGAACGCGTGTTTTCAGGTGGGCGCTGGCATTTTGATGGCTATGACCATTTACGGACTATTCACCATGTGGCGGGTGGCAGTTTCTTTGCTACGGGTGAAGTGCATCAGGCTGGTCATTCCGGCTAAAGTTTGTTACGGTAACTGTTTCGCAGCAGGAAAATCCTCATGAGAAAGACGCGTTTACATAGTCGCAAAAGGCATCACGCCAAGAAGAGTGGTCTGCCGCCTGGATCACTGGTGTATGTCGGGCAAGGGGATGAGGATATTACTCAGCTCGAATCGCCTAAGCTGACCTTGATTAGCTACGATGCGAAGTCTATGCAGGAGAATGCGATTGATGCGGCTGATCTTGCCTCGCTCAATTTAGAGACTTCAAACAAGTTGTGGTTAAACGTGCATGGCATTCATGACGTTAACCTGATCAAGCAGGTTGGTCTTGTGTTCGGGCTGCATCCGCTGGTGCTCGAGGATATTCTCAATACCGAGCAACGCCCCAAGCTGGATGAGTACAGCAACTATGTATTTCTTGAAACACGGCATTTTTATTTCGAAAAGGAAACCTTGTCCGTCAGCTCTGAGCAGATCAGCATGGTGCTTGGGCACAACTTTCTGCTGACTTTCCAGGAACGTTCAACCGGTGCGTTTGCGCCGGTGCGTGAACGTTTACGTGCCGAGCATTCCCCAATGCGTGCACTGGGTGTTGATTACCTGGCTTATTCGCTGCTGGATAGCATCGTCGATAAGTATTTTAATGTGCTGGAAGAGATGGGTGATGAAAGTGAGGCACTGGAAGATGCATTGCTTGCCAAGCCGAATATTTCCCAGTTGCACAGTATCCATCAGTTAAAGCGTGCCAGTATCGAGCTGCGTCGTGTCGTGTGGCCGCTACGTGAAGTGATTAACCACCTTACACGTAACGAAAATGGTTTTTTCAAGGCAGCAACCATCCCCTATTTGCGTGATGTTTACGATCATACGGTTAATTTTATTGAGTCTTTGGAGTCTATCCGCGACAGCTTGGGCGGGCTCATGGATATCTACATGACCAGTGTCAGTAACCGGGTCAACCTTGAGGTGCGCGCGCTGACCGTGGTTGCCATGCTGTTTATGCCAGCCACATTACTTGCCGGTATTTTTGGCATGAACTTTCACTATATGCCATGGATTGCCGAACACAATGGCTTTTGGTGGGCAATGGCGCTCATGGCTGGTATTGCGCTGTTAATGCTGATGATTTTCTGGCGCCGGCAGTTGTTGAGCAGCAAGACGTAAAAGTTTACAGTGATGATGCAAACGGACTTAATTTAGTTATTTAGAATTGCCAATTGTTGGAATTTTTAATTGGCTGGAATTTTCACTTGAGAGTGTAGTGATGGAACAATCAGAAAAACCGGTTAAATATATTTATCAGATTCGCAGTCGTAACGGCGTCATTGTGAACAATCTGCAAATTTATGGCCGTACTGAGGAAGAAGCAAGGCAAAAGCTGGAGCAAATGTACAGGAATTGTGAGGTGTTGGAATCCGGTATTGCTCCAGTGGAGCATAACGGTCATTTTAGCTGTGAGGATATTATGGACATTATCTCTAAAGATTAATGTCTGGGTAGCTCTTCAATAGTTTTTATTGATTCCTTATTTACTGGACTGTGTGTGTTCATAAGATTTTGAGCAATTAACTCTTCCAGCAATGTCATGTAATTCGCTGCACCTGTACTATGTGCGTTAAAGCTGAATATATCCTGCTTGTGATTTGGACTTTCTGCAATCGCGACATTTTCAAAAATAACTGTCTTGAGTACATTGTCGCCAAAAGCTTCTATGGCCTGAGCCTGTACGTTATACGACATATTGCGCCTACGATCGAACCGGGTCATCAGGTAGCGTCGATTTACCGACCTTTTCAAAAATGGCTCAATAGCTTTGAGTGTTTTCTCAACTTTGAGGGCGCCTTGCAGCGAGAGGAAATCGGATGCAATTGGCACAATCACCAGGTCTGCTGTAAATAATGCACTCAATGACAACACACCCATATAAGGACAGCAGTCAATTAATACATTGCTATAAGGTGTCTGGTTTTCCAGTGCTGCAAGACCTAAGCTAAATTTGTTAAGAACGGTAGGCCCTTTGCCGAATATTGAATCTACTTTTGACAGTTGACGGTGTGCAGGTATAAGCGAGCCAAGGTCATGCCAATCTATGACCAGTTCACTTAAAGGCGTGTTGTCCTGATAATAACTGAACAGGCTGTGGGCTATGCTATTAGTGGTGGCAGGATGGATGTAGCTCAGATGGCCCTGCGGATCCATGTCTATCATGAGTGCGGGGTTGTTTGTGCGATACAGTGCCCCGGCAATATTCAGGACACTGGTGGTTTTACCCACCCCGCCTTTCTGGTTAAAGATCGCGATTTTTGCCATAGTATTATTACCCTGGTAAAGCAATAGCTTAAACTCTATTGATTTGCTTGATTAACAGCAGCAAATTTTAATAGATTTGAGTAAAGCATTCATTTAATTTACGGGATTTTATCCCATAAATTAAATGAATGCTAATATGGTCCGCCTCAATATATCCATTCAATTATTGATTTTTGATTAATTGCGCATACTTTACTCTTATTTTTGCTGCTTTAGGTGCAGCTACTGCCATGCAGTAGGGTTGATTCGGGTTGTTGGCAAAGTAATATTGATGATAGTCTTCGGCCGGATAAAATGTATCAGCTCCGTTAATCTGCGTAACAATCGGTGATGCCCAGATGCCCTCGGCATTTAATCTGTTAATCATATTGATGGTTGCATTTTTTTGCGCATCATTCTGACAGAATACTGCCGAGCGATATTGCGTACCAATGTCATTGCCCTGACGGTTGGGCGTAGTCGGGTCGTGTGAAACAAAAAATATTTCGAGTAGAGTTTCAAAGCTGATTACAGATGAATCAAATGTGATTTGAATCGCTTCGGCATGGCCGGTATCGCCATTGCAGATCTGTTTATATGTCGGGTTGGTAGTGTGGCCGCCGATGTAGCCGGAAACCACTTTGCTTACGCCTTTCAGCTGGCTGAACACAGGTTCGGTGCACCAGAAACAACCGCCTGCAAATACTGCTATTTGTTCGTTATCCATTTCTTTATCCGCCTTGTTTTTAATTTGCCTATTTAACTACAACAATATTTTGCTGCGTTAATTTAGTCAGTTTAATTCAGTAAAGATTACAATTTGACTATGAAATTAAATGCACTTTATGTCGATTTTAACTCCTACTTTGCCTCGGTAGAGCAGCAGCTGGTGCCGGCGCTGCGTGGTAAACCAGTGGGCGTGCTCGCCGTGATGGCGGAAACCACTTGTTGTATTGCCGCGAGTTATGAGGCAAAAGCCTTTGGCGTTAAAACCGGCACCATCGTCAGTGATGCGCGTAAACTGTGCCCGGATATTATTTTTGTGGAAGCACGTCCGCCGGTTTACGTGGAGTACCACCATAAGCTGATCGATATCGTTGAAAGCTGCACGCATGTGGAAAAGGTGCTTTCTATCGATGAAATGGTGTGCAAGCTGACCGGCAGTCAACAGCAGCCGGAGAATGCAGTGAAACTGGCTGCAAAAATAAAACAGGCGATTGCCAAAAATGCGGGTGATTACATCAAGTGCTCAATCGGCATCGCCGCTAATACCTATCTGGCCAAAGTGGCTTCAAACATGCAGAAGCCGGACGGTTGCGTACTGATACAGCCGCATGAACTGCCGCAGCGCTTGTTCGGGCTCAAGCTGCGTGATCTGAACGGCATAGGCAAGCAGATGGAGGCGCGGCTTAACCGCTATAAAATTACCACGGTTGAGCAATTATATGCAGCGAATCGCCAGCAGTTGCAAACGGCGTGGGGCAGTATTGAAGGCGAGCGCATGTATGACAAGCTGCGCGGACTGGAGCCGTATTATGTGAAAAATGCGCGCAGTAGTCTTGGGCATTCTCACGTGCTGCCACCCGAGCAGCGCAATGAAGCGGGAGTGCGGGCGGTGCTGCATCGCTTGCTGCAGAAAGCCTGTATGCGTATGCGCAGCTACGATTTACTCGCATCCAGAATCAGCGCCAAGGTCAAGTTCAGAAATATGCCGAGCTGGAGCATGGAGAGTGCGATTTCACCTACTGATAACACGCTGCAGCTTATCAATGCGCTTGAACAGTTTTTACAGCATTATCCAGATACGAAGCATGAGCCTTATGCCGTCGGCGTGTCTTTTTCCGGGCTGGTCACGCCTGAAGAAGCTGCGCGGGACATGTTTCAGGTGACGCCGCTTGAAAATGTAAAAAAGCTGAATAAGGCCATTGATAGCCTTAATCTGAAATTTGGTAAAAACACGATCTACTTTGGCGGCGCGCACGACGCACTCAAGGATGCACCGATGCGCATCGCATTTAACCATATCCCGGATCTGGTCATAGAAGGGGATGCGGTTGAGGATGATTCATGAAAATCATGAGTTACAAAGCATTAACAACTCCCTGTCGGCCAGATTTAATCAAGTGCCGTTGAATGACCATCTGCATCGATGTTTAATCAAAGAGCATGCAGAAATCGGTGACCCGATTTAAAGATGGCTGTGCAAATAGCTTGATAAAAACAAGCAATAAAGGAGAAGTTAAATGCGTAATATTAAGTTTGATGTTGTAAATGGCGTGCGTGCGGCGATGGTTGCCCCGGCTTTGTTGGCAGCGGTATTTGCAACACCAGCAATGGCAGATGATATGTATACCGATACTGCACGAGTGCTTTCGGTCACGCCGCAAACCGAGCGAGTCAATATGCCGCGTGAAGAATGCCGTACCGAATACCAGCAGCAAAGCTACCGTGATGACCGTGACCATTCAATTGCTGGTGCTGTCATCGGCGGTGTTGCCGGTGGCTTGCTTGGCAGTACGGTAGGGCGTGGCAACGGCCGTGTTGCAGCGGCGGCAGTCGGCGCCGGGGTGGGTGCCATTGCCGGTGACCGCATCGCCAACAGCAGAAACAATGTAGTGACGACACGTACGGTGCCGGTGCAGAGCTGCTATCAGGTGGATAACTGGCAAACCGTGACTTCTGGCTATTTTGTAACTTACGAATACAACGGCAGGACTTACGATACGGTGACCGCTTCGCATCCTGGGCGCTACATTGATGTGAATGTTGCTGTGTCGCCTAATAGCCGTGTGGTATCGCAAATCAGTTATTTAGAGCCTGCCTATTACGACAGACCTGGCAAGCGTAAAGGTCATGGTAAGCATCGTGACTGGAATGATCGGGAGTACCGCGGTGAACCTCGTTATTACTAAAATTCTTTGAATGTAAGTTTTATAATAGTTTTTACTCACATAAATGAACCTGACCGCTTTAAAAAGCGGTCAGGTTTTTTATTGCGATTGCATTAGATTTACCCCTGGCACTGCTACTTACCAGTAAAATTACAGTTCATTAAAATTCCGTAAATAAATATAGTGAAGCTAACTGTAGATTGTCCCTTGAGTAATAACCTGCTGGCTTTGCCTGCCGAGAGTGCTTTGGCGCGCTTATTGTCAAAGGCAAATGTCCGGCAGCTGGATTTGCCGCTGGAGGCGTTGGTTTGCGCGCAGCATGGACTGGCAGCCCGGCCGGATTATCCAATAGCGGCGATTGCTGCCAATGCAGATGGTTTGGCTGTTGGTAATGACTACTGGCTGCGTGCCGACCCGGTGCATTTGCTGTTGCAGCGTGACAGTTTCAGTTTAAGCGAGCCTGCGCCGCTTCAGGTAGAGCGTGAGCATGCGGAATCGATCATTGCCAGCTTGAATCAGCATTTCAGGCAGGATGGCATGACATTTTGTATCGGCAACTCCGGTGCATGGTATCTGCGATTGCAGCGAGCGCCCGAAATTCAAACCACGTTGCCCAGTGTAGTCCTGGATCGTAATATCTATCAATTCATGCCGCAGGGCGCAGCGGCATCAGTCTGGCTTTCATACCTGAATGAGATTCAGATGCTGCTGCACGAGCATCCGGTCAATATTGAGCGCGAGTCCAGGCATCAAGCGCCTGTTAACAGTGTGTGGTTTTCCGGCGGTGGTGTTATGCCGCAGCCATCACCTTATGCAAGCGACATAGATTTGTTTGTTGCCAATAGCCCGCTTTACCATGGGCTGGCAAAATGGTCTGGCTTGGCTATTGAGCCTGTAGAGCAGTCGTTGGCAAAAGTTTTACAGCCTGAAAATACCAGGTTGCACGCACGCATGGTATTGCCAGGCCAGCATTTATCCGACGATAACAACTTTGCGACGCTTTGGGATGCATTAAAAGCCGGAAAAATTGAGTACATGACCTTAAATTTAGGCTGTTATGAAAAAACGCTGGTGGCAACGATCAGACCAATCGATTGCAATAAATTCTGGCGCAAAAGAAAACCCATCGGCGCTTATTTAAAATGACAGTGATCAAACAGCGCGCTGTATCAAAAACTGCGGCCGAATATTTACAGAATGCCGGCCTGTCTCCACTGATGGCGAGGCTTTTTGCTGCGCGCGGTGTGACTGATGTTGCGCAGGTTTCCGTTAATCTGGGTAATCTGCTGCCACCGCATAGCCTCACCAACAATCAGGAAATGGCCAAGTTGCTGGCGGATGCAATTCAGGCCGATAAAAAGCTGCTGGTGATAGGCGACTATGACGCGGATGGTGCCACGGCAACCGCAGTTGCTGTAAAAGGCTTGCGTACATTCGGTGCCAATGTCGGATTTTTAGTACCGAATCGTTTTGAGTATGGTTATGGCTTGACGCCGGAAATCGTAGCGCTTGCTGCTGCACAAAAACCGGATGTGATTATTACCGTGGATAACGGGATTGCCAGTGTAGATGGTGTCGCCGC
The DNA here is from genome assembly GCA_964622195.1 of uncultured Methylotenera sp. Lineage (GTDB taxonomy): Bacteria > Pseudomonadota > Gammaproteobacteria > Burkholderiales > Methylophilaceae > Methylotenera. The sequence continues at coordinate 23,135 of CAZUOQ010000008.1, forward strand.
TGCTAATGCGCTTGGTATGCAGGTGCTGATTACAGACCACCATCTGCCGGGGCAGGAAACGCCGCAGGCTGCCTGCATTATTAACCCGAACCAGCATGGCTGCAGTTTTGCCAGCAAGCATCTGGCGGGCGTGGGCGTTATGTTTTATGCCTTGCTAGCGTTGCGTGCAGAATTTCGTGAGCGCGGTATATATGCACAGCAGCCGGAACCTAACCTGACCGAACTGCTGGATCTGGTGGCTTTGGGTACCGTGGCGGATCTGGTGAAGCTGGATGAGAACAATCGCATCCTGGTTGAGCAGGGCTTGCGCAGGATTCGCGCCGGTGCTTGCAGTCATGGCATTACCGCGTTGCTGAAAATCGCCGGACGTGAGCCGGCAAAGGCAATTGCACAGGATTTGGGGTTTTATGTGGGGCCGCGACTGAACGCAGCCGGGCGTCTGGATGATATGACGTTGGGCATTCAATGTTTGTTGGCTGACTCCGAAATGGAAGCAACGCAGATTGCGCAGCAGTTGCATACGTTAAACCTGCAGCGGCGCAGCATAGAAGCGGATATGCAGGATAGCGCGAATATTGTGTTGGATGACGTAGAAATGGACAGTCAATATTCGATCAGCATGTTCCAGCCGGATTGGCATCAGGGCGTGATCGGTATTCTGGCTTCGCGTATTAAAGAGCGGCATCATCGCCCGGTGATTGCATTTGCCGATGCGGGTGATGGTTTGATCAAAGGTTCTGGGCGTTCGATTCCAGGATTACATCTGCGCGATGCGCTTGATCTGTTGAGTAAGCATCAGCCGAACATGATTCTGAAGTTTGGCGGCCATGCCATGGCTGCCGGGTTGACGATAAGAGGCGATGACTTTGAGCTGTTCAAGCATGGCTTTGAGGCGGTGGTCAGAAGCTTGATCACAGAATCTGATCTGGAATCAGTGCTGGAAGTGGATGGCGGCTTAACTTCCCAGGATATGATATTCCAGACCGCTGAGTTGCTAGAGCGTCAGGTTTGGGGACAGGGCTTTGCGCCGCCTTTGTTTTATGATGAATTCGAAGTACTTAGCCAGCGTGTATTGAGTGAAAAACACTTGAAATTGACTTTGAAGCCAGTCTCCGGCTTGTCTGCGTCAAATCGCTCCGCAATGCAAATTGACGCGATTTATTTTAACCAGACTGATTTGCCAGGTGACCGCATTCAGGCTGCTTACCAGTTACAAACGAATAGTTACAATGGGGCGCAGAAAGTACAGTTGAATTTGCGTTTTGTCAGTGCTTAATAGTTAGCAATATCAGCGTGATATTGAGGTGGTTATTATGAAAGATCATCATTTATTAGTGAAAAGCATGTTTCAGCATGTATTGCCGCCCCGAGACGCTGAATCACATAAAGGCTCCTGCGGCAGTGTTGCTATTATCGGCGGCGATGACAGTATGGTTGGTGCCGTGCTGCTGGCTGCGCGCGCTGCATTATTTAGCGGTACAGGCCGGGTTTATGCGGCCATGTTAAGTAAAAATGCACCGGCCGTAGATTTGAACCACCCGGAAATCATGATGCGCAGCCCGGCAGCTCTGCTGCATTTAAAACAGCTGGATTGTGTCGCTATCGGCCCTGGTTTGGGGCAGTCTATCCGGGCAATTGAGTTGCTAATATCGTGGCTGACAGAGCCAATCGGGCAGGACATGTCGATGGTGCTTGATGCTGATGCGCTTAACTTGGTTGCTGAACATGCACATCTGGCCGAGTTGCTTAAAAAACGCCATGCACAGACCATTATGACGCCCCACGCAGGTGAGGCCGCGCGTCTGCTGGGTGTGAGTGCTGAATTTATTCAGGCTAACCGTACGGAAGCCGCTTTGAACCTGGCGAAAAAGTTTAATGTTATTTGCGTGCTGAAAGGCGCAGGTACAATTTGCGCATATCCTGATGGGGCTTGCTTTGTTAATACTACGGGTAACCCTGCGCTCGCCAGCGGTGGCACCGGTGACGTGCTGACCGGGCTCGTTGCCAGCTTTATTGCACAGGGGGTTCAGCCCGAAAATGCTGCCAAGCTGGGTGTTTTTGCACACGGGTTGGCAGCAGATAATCTTGTGGCACGTGGTATAGGTCCGCGTGGCGTTACCGCGTCCGAAGTGTTGCAGGAAGTGCGAGCCGTGATTAATCAATTTAATCAGAACTAGTTCGTAAACGCAGCTTTTCTTAATTGACGATCATAGGTCATAAAGCTAGAATGGCGCCAGTTTTAAAACATCGATAAAACATAAAAAATTAAGGTTTACATGCCGCGGAAATTAGTAGTTGCCAATTGGAAAATGCACGGTAACCTGAGCGCGAATCGGCAGCTTTTAGAGGCTTATATTCAAAAACTAAGGCCTTTGGAAAATGTTGATGTTGTTGTCTGTGTGCCTTATCCATACCTCGCGCAAGCGCAGTCTTTATTGGCGGGAACTTCTATTGCATGGGGTGCTCAGAATTTAAGTAAAGACTTGGTGGGAGCTTATACCGGTGAGGTAAGCGTTGAAATGCTGCAAGATTTCGGCGCCAGCTATGTGATTGTCGGGCATTCGGAGCGCGCTACTGCTTATTGTGAGTCTGATGAAAATATTGCCACAAAATTCATGCAGGCCAAGTCGCATGGGCTTACGCCGATTCTGTGTGTAGGTGAAACGCTGATTGAGCGTGAGGCTGGCGTGATGGAAATGGTGGTGGCAAAGCAGATAGATACCATTATCAGCATGTACGGTGCATCAATATTTGCGCATGCTGTTGTTGCTTATGAGCCGATATGGGCTATTGGTACTGGTTTGGCAGCTACTCCGCAGCAGGCGCAGAATATGCATGAGTTTATTCGGGGGCGAATTGCAGCGCATGACAAGAATGCTGCAAATAGCTTGAAAATACTCTACGGGGGCAGCGTAAATTCGCAAAATGCGGTACAATTATTTGTTATGCAGGATATTGATGGCGGTTTGATTGGCAGAGGCTCATTAATCGCTGAAGAATTTGAAGGAATATGTCTGGCAGCGAACTAAATTGGGCTGTTTGGCGTTAAAGGTTGAAAATGGAAAAATTGGTTTTAGTGATTCATGTGTTGGCTGCAATTGCTGTGATCGCTTTGGTGTTGTTGCAGCACGGCAAGGGTGCTGATATGGGGGCGTCATTTGGTAGTGGGGCTTCTGGAAGCTTGTTTGGTGTTTCTGGCTCATCTAATTTTATGAGTCGCGCAACTGCAGGTTTTGTGATCGTGTTTTTTGCAACTAGCCTTACACTTGCTTATATGGCGAGTAATAAGGCGGGTGATGTGAGTGTGGTGAAGTCGCATGCCGCTAAAGCTGTTGGTGCAGATGCGTCTGCGCCTGCTACTAAACCGGAAGCACCTGCTGCTGAGGTTGTTCCGAAGTAATTGAAGTGTTGGGCGTACGCTCAAAAAATGCCGTCGTGGTGGAATTGGTAGACACGCTATCTTGAGGGGGTAGTGACGAAAGTCGTGAGAGTTCGAGTCTCTCCGTCGGCACCAAGTTGTTAGTTGTTGGGTTGTACAGTGTTTGGTTGTGGTCCGTCTTTGTTATCTGTGTGTAATAAAGTCAGGTCAAAATGATGTTTTTCTGTCTTTGTATATTTATTTATTGCTTTAATGTGATTCTGTCTGGGGTTTTCCGGTGCTAGAAAATTATTACCCGATATTGTTGTTCATTCTTGTAGGTTTGGGTGTTGGTGTCGGCCCCTTGATTCTGTCCAGGTTGGTTTCTCCGAGCAAGCCTGATTCTCAAAAAAATTCCCCTTATGAATGCGGTTTCGAAGCGTTCGAAGATGCGCGTATGAAATTTGACGTGCGTTACTATCTGGTTGCTATCCTGTTTATTCTTTTTGATTTGGAAATTGCATTTCTATTTCCGTGGGCTGTTGTGCTGCAGGAAATCGGTTTGTTCGGATTTGTTGCGATGATGATATTTTTGGGTGTGCTCGTGATTGGCTTCATCTATGAGTGGATGAAGGGTGCTCTCGAATGGGATTGATTTCATTTGAAAATCAAAACTTACTGCGTCAGTTTCAGCTTGCTGTACTGATTGTACTATCTGCGCTTCACTTCCTTGCCATTTTTGATTTTGAAACGAAATTATTCGTATGAGTATTGAAGGTATTTTAGAAAAAGGTTTTGTCACCACAACGCTGGATACGGTGATTAACTACACGCGTACCGGTTCATTATGGCCGATGACTTTTGGTCTTGCCTGCTGTGCGGTTGAGATGATGCATGCGGGCGCGTCGCGTTATGATCTGGATCGTTTCGGTATTGTGTTCCGACCAAGTCCGCGGCAGTCAGATGTGATGATTGTGGCTGGTACCTTGGTGAACAAGATGGCGCCGGCGTTACGTAAGGTCTATGACCAGATGGCTGAGCCGCGCTGGGTAATTTCCATGGGTTCATGTGCCAACGGTGGTGGTTATTACCACTACTCCTACGCAGTAGTGCGCGGCTGTGATCGTATTGTACCGGTGGATGTTTACGTGCCTGGTTGTCCGCCAACAGCAGAAGCACTGCTATATGGCATCATCCAGTTGCAGAATAAAATTAAACGCACTAACACTATTGCCCGCTAGTATATAGATACGAAACAAGAGAATATGTCAGCTAAATTAGATCAGTTATCGGCCAGCTTGCAAGCTGTGCTAGGTGAAAAAATCACCAGGCAGGTGGATGTGCTGGGTGAAATAACCATCGAGTGTAAATCATCGGATTATCTGGAAGTCTGCCAGTTATTGCGTGACGACGTCAGTTTGAAATTCGAGCAGTTGATTGATTTGTGTGGCGTGGATTATCAGGAGTATGGTGATGGTGCTTATGATGGTTTGCGCTATGCCGTAGTGAATCATTTGCTTTCAGTCAGCTTGAATCAACGTTTGCGTTTGCGCGTTTTTGCAACCGATGAAGATTTCCCGATTTTGCCTACATTAGTGAACGTTTGGCCGGTGGCTAACTGGTTTGAGCGCGAAGCTTTTGATCTGTATGGCATCATGTTTGAAAACCATCCTGACCTGCGTCGTCTGCTCACAGATTACGGCTTTGTGGGTCATCCATTCCGTAAAGATTTCCCAATGATAGGTAACGTTGAAATGCGTTATGACCCAGAACAGCAGCGTGTGATTTATCAGCCTGTTTCAATTGAATTGCGTAACAATGTTCCGCGTGTGATACGTAACGAAGGAGCGCACCATGGCTGAAATTCGTAATTACACGATGAACTTTGGTCCACAGCACCCGGCTGCGCATGGCGTGCTGCGTCTGGTGCTGGAGCTGGACGGTGAGGTGATTCAGCGCGCTGATCCGCACATCGGTCTGCTGCATCGCGGTACTGAGAAGCTGGCTGAAAATCGCACCTATCTGCAAAGTGTTCCCTACATGGACAGGCTGGATTATGTATCCATGATGTCCAATGAGCATGCTTACGTGATGGCGATTGAAAAAATGCTGGCATTGGAAGTGCCGGTCCGTGCGCAGTATATCCGTGTCATGTTTGATGAAATTACACGTGTGTTGAATCACTTGCTGTGGCTAGGCGCGCATGCGCTGGACGTTGGTGCGATGACCGTGTTCCTGTATGCATTCCGTGAGCGCGAAGATCTGTTTGACGTATATGAAGCGGTTTCCGGCGCACGCATGCATGCGGCTTATTACCGCCCGGGGGGGGTGTACCGTGATCTGCCTGATCAGATGCCGCAGTATGAAGTTAACCAATTCCGTAATGCCAAAACCGTTAAAGCACAAAATGAGAATCGCCAGGGTTCGCTGCTGGATTTTATTGAAGACTTCACGAATCGTTTCCCGAAATATGTGGATGAATATGAAACACTGCTGACCGATAACCGTATCTGGAAACAGCGTACTGTCGGTATTGGTGTGGTAACACCTGAGCGTGCGCTGGCACTGGGGATGACTGGTCCTATGCTGCGCGGCTCCGGTATTGAATGGGATTTACGTAAAAAACAACCTTATGAGGTTTATGCAGATCTGGATTTTGATGTGCCGGTTGGCGTGAATGGCGATTGCTATGATCGTTACCTGATTCGTGTGGAAGAGATGCGTCAATCTAACCGTATTATCAAGCAGTGCGTTGAGTGGCTGCGTAAAAATCCAGGCCCTGTGATTTCAGCTGATCGTAAAGTGGCGCCGCCTGACCGTGAGGGTATGAAAACCAACATGGAAGATTTGATTCACCATTTCAAGCTGTTTACTGAAGGTTTCCATGTGCCGGCTGGTGAAGCGTACGCGGCAGTAGAGCATCCAAAAGGCGAGTTCGGTATTTACATGGTCTCAGATGGTGCGAATAAGCCTTATCGTCTAAAAATCCGTGCGCCTGGCTTCCCGCATCTGGCAGCGCTGGATGAGATGGTTAAAGGTCATATGATTGCTGACTTGGTGGCGATTATTGGCACCCAGGATATTGTGTTTGGCGAAATTGATAGATAGTTTTGCTGATAAAACAAACGAATCAGATTAAATTTAGATAGATAAAATGTTAAGTCCAGAAGCCATAGCTAAAATAGATTACGAGCTGACTAAATATCCAGCTGACCAGCGCCAGGCGGCGGTCATGAGCGCATTGCGTATCGTGCAGACCGAACGTGGCTGGCTGTCAAAAGAGAGCATTACGGAAGTGGCGCAATATTTGGGTATGCCTGAAATTGCTGCGATGGAAGTGGCTACTTTCTACAATATGTATGACTTGAGCCCGGTTGGTAAATATAAGGTGACCATCTGTACCAATATTTCATGCATGCTGCGTGGCTCTGATGAAATTGTGAATCACCTGCAGCAAAAGCTCGGTGTTGGTTTTAATGAAATTACGCCGGATGGCAAATTCTGCCTTAAGGAAGGTGAGTGCATGGGCTGCTGCGGTGGCGCACCTTTGATGCACGTGAATAATACGCAAATGCATGAATTTCTGACCACTGAAAAAGTGGATGCTATTTTAGAGGAGCTTAAATAATGGCGACCTCTAACAAACCCGTAGTGAAAACGGATTTAAGCGGCCAGACTCTAGTAACGCTGCGTACACTAACAGAAGAAAATCCGGCAGCTCTGGAAACTTATCTCAAGCTCGGCGGTTATGCTGCACTCAAACGTATCGTTACAGAAAAAGTAAAGCCAACCGACATTATTACCGAGGTGAAAACCTCCGGTTTGCGTGGCCGTGGCGGTGCGGGTTTTCCTACCGGCCTTAAATGGAGTTTCATGCCGCGTTATTTCGACGGCGTGAAATATCTGGTTTGCAACACCGATGAAGGTGAGCCGGGCACATTTAAAGATCGAGATATCATCCGCTACAACCCGCATCAGCTGATTGAAGGTATGGCGATTGCTGCATACACCTTAGGCGCGCGTGTCGGCTATAACTACATTCACGGGGAAATCTGGCAGGATTACGAAACCTTTGAGGCCGCTTTGCATGAAGCTAAAGCTGCAGGTTACCTGGGCGAAAACCTGTTTGGTACCAATTTCAGTTTTGATCTGTACGCTGTGCATGGCTATGGTGCTTACATCTGCGGTGAAGAAACCGCATTGATCGAATCTATTGAAGGTAAAAAAGGCCAACCACGTTTCAAGCCGCCTTTCCCTGCCAGTTACGGTGTGTTCGGCAAGCCTACCAACGTAAATAATACTGAGAGTTATACCAGCATCCCATGGATCATGCAGCATGGCGGCCAGGCCTTTGCTGACCTGGGTGTGCCAAATTCTGGCGGTACCAAGTTATTTGCTGTTTCCGGTCATGTGGAAAAGCCAGGTAACTATGAAGTGAAAATGGGGACCCCATTTACTGAGTTACTGGCAATGGCAGGCGGTATCTGGAAAGGCCGCCAGTTGAAAGCGGTGATTCCAGGCGGGCCTTCAACCGCAGTGATTCCCGCTTCGGTCATGATGGGCACAACGATGGATTATGACAGCCTGAGCAAAGCGCGATCAAGCATTGGTGCTGGTTCCATGATTGTGATGGATGATACGACCTGCATGGTAAAAACCCTGCATCGCCTGTCTTATTTCTTCTATGAAGAGAGCTGCGGCCAATGTACGCCATGCCGTGAAGGTACCGGCTGGGTTTACCGTGTGCTGGATCGGATTGTGAACGGCAAAGGTCGTATGGAAGACCTCGATCTGTTGACCGATGTCAGCAATAATATTTCAGGACGCACGATCTGTGCCTTGGGTGAGGCTGCTGCTACGCCGGTGTTAAGCTTTATCAAACATTTCAGGCCGGAGTTTGAATACTATATTCAGCATGGCAAGAGCATGGTAGACGGTAAATAATAAATCTATTTAGTTTGTATATCGCACTAAATAAATTTTAGAGATTGATTAAATGTTAAATATTGAAATTGATGGCAAGGCAGTAGAAGTCGAACACGGCAGCACGATTATTGATGCTGCTGATAAGATTGGCGTTGCGATTCCGCGCTTCTGTTACCACCCGAAACTTTCTGTTGCTGCTAACTGCCGCATGTGTCTTGTGCAGGTGGAGAAGTTCAACAAGCCATTGCCTGCTTGTGCTACGCCTGTAGCTGACGGTATGAAGATTTTCACACGCTCTAAAGCAGCCATTGAAGCGCAGCAGAGCGTGATGGAGTTTCTGCTGATTAACCATCCGCTGGATTGCCCGATATGTGATCAGGGTGGCGAGTGTGATCTGCAGGATATTGCTGTAGCCTATGGTGCCAACGGATCACGTTATACCGAAGAAAAACGTGTTGTTTTCAATAAAAACATTGGTCCCTTAGTCAGTACCGATATGACGCGCTGTATTCAATGTACGCGCTGCGTACGCTTCCTGAAAGAAGTGGGTGGCATGCAGGAGCTGGGTCTGGTTGGCCGTGGCGAGCATGCAGAAATTACTGCCTACGTGGATAAAAGCGTTAATTCAGAATTGTCAGGCAACATCATTGATTTGTGTCCGGTAGGCGCATTGACCAGCAAGCCGTTCAGGTATTCCGCACGTAGCTGGGAGCTGACACGCCGTCCAAGCATTGCCCCGCATGATGGTTTGGGTTCACATATCGAAGTGCAGGTTAAAGATAACAAAGTCATGCGTGTGGTTCCGCGTGAAAAAGAAAGTATCAATGAGTGCTGGCTGTCAGACCGAGATCGTTTCTCATACGAAGGTCTGAATAGCCCTGATCGTCTTAAAGTGCCGATGATCAAGCACAATGGCAACTGGGTTGAAACCGATTGGAAAACCGCACTTGAATTCGCAGCCGGTCAGCTCAAAGATATCACCAATGAATATGGCAGTGAAGCGCTGGGTGTGCTGGTTTCACCGAACAGCACTATGGAAGAAGGTTACCTGGCCAAGAAACTGGCTAACGGATTAGGCTGCGGTAACGTGGATTATCGCCTGCGTCAAACGGATTTCCGTCTTGACGGTAAGCGTATGGGTACGCCTTGGATGGGCTGCAATATTCAAGAGATTGAAGAACTGGACCGTATCCTGGTCATTGGCTCTAACTTGCGTAATGAGCATCCATTACTGGCGCAGCGCTTCCGTAAAGCGGTGGCTAACGGTGCTGAGTTGTCTGTCGTCAGTCCGCTCGATAACAACCCGCTGATGGATGTAGCACATAAAGTAATCGTACGCCCGAATGACATGGTGAACGTATTAGGCCAGATTCTGAAAGCGATGTCAGGTTTGCAGCGTTTGTCCCTGTGCCTGCCGCCAACGCTGACTGCATTACTCGAAGATATCAAGGTTCGCCCGAATACACAGGCGATTGCTGAGAGTCTGGCAGGTCATGGTAAAGACTATGACTTGGTGGCACCAAAAGTAGGTTTGTTCATCGGTAATATGGCATTGAGCGATCCGCGCTTTACAGAAATGTACAGCATGATGGAAGCGATCGGCGGTATTTGCGGTGCTAAAGGCGGTATCTTGCCGGCAGCAGCGAATAGCACCGGTATGCACCTTATGGGCGTCATGCCATCAAGCACCGGCATGCACGCACGTGCCATGCTCGAAGTGCCACGCAAAGCTTACTTACTGCTCAATGTCGAGCCGGAGCTGGATTGTCAGCATGCGGCATTGGCAAAAGCGGCCATGGAAAAAGCGGAGTGCGTAATCGCCCTGACAGCATACAAATCTGAAGCTTTGGAAAACGCAGATATTCTGCTGCCGATTGCACCATTTACCGAAACATCCGGTACATTCATGAGTATGGAAGGCCGCGTGCAGAGTTTTTCTGCTGCTGTGAGACCACTGGGCGAATGCCGTCCTGCATGGAAAGTATTGCGTGTATTAGCCAATACTTTAGGTTTGCAAGGTTTTGATTATGAATCAAGCGAGCAGGTAAAAGATGCGATTTTTGGCGGTGAAAAACCATCGGCAGTCGTATGGCGCAGTCTGAACAACAACTTGAAAGAGTTGGTGGAGATTCAGATCAATATCAAAAATGATGGTCTGCAGCGTATCGGCGAAGTGCCGCAATATGAGTCTGATCCTATCGTGCGTCGTTCACCGCCGTTGCAAAAAACCAAGTACAACATCAAGCCGATGGCGCGTATGTGTGCCGCCCAGCTGACAGCATTAGGTCTGGCTGAGGGTGACCAGGTACTCGTGAAACAGGATAAAGGCAGTGCCGTACTTGCTGTGCAGTTGGATAACCATGTAGCAATGGGTTGCGTACGCGTGGCTGCATCACATGAAGATACGGTTGGTCTGGGTGATCTGATGGGCGATATTACAGTTGAAAAACTACCATCATCACAAGCTGATAAAACAACATTGACAGAAGAGCGTGCCTAATGGAATGGTTGGCAAACCTATTTGGTAGTTACTGGCCTGGTGTAGAACTTACCGGCTGGACTTTGATTAAAATCGTAGCGATTGTAGCGCCATTAATGGGTGCTGTTGCTTACCTGACGCTGGCTGAACGTAAAGTAATCGGCTATATGCAGGTGCGTATCGGTCCTAACCGTGTTGGCTATTTTGGCCTGCTGCAGCCGCTGGCTGACGGTATCAAACTGCTGTTTAAAGAGGTTGTATTGCCTACAGCGGCCAATAAAGGTTTATTCCTGTTAGGCCCGGTACTGGCGATTGCTCCCGCTTTTGCAGCATGGGCAGTAGTACCGTTTGATATGAATATGGTACTTGCCGATATTGATGCAGGCCTGCTGTATATTCTGGCGATGACTTCTGTTGCTGTGTATGGCGTGATTATTGCCGGTTGGGCATCTAACTCCAAGTATGCGTTTCTGGGTGCCATGCGTTCAGCGGCGCAGATCGTTTCTTATGAAATTGCGATGGGTTTTGCACTGGTTGGCGTGCTGATGTGTGCCAATAGCCTGAATCTTGGCAAGATTGTCATGGGTCAGTCTGGCGGTTTGCTGCACTGGTATTTCCTGCCCTTATTCCCGCTGTTTGTGGTGTACTTCATCAGCGCAGTGGCTGAAACCAACCGCGCGCCATTTGACGTGGCCGAAGGTGAATCCGAGATCGTTGCGGGCTTCCACGTGGAGTATTCAGGGATGGCGTTTGCCGTGTTCTTCCTAGCTGAATATGCGAACATGATTCTGGTGTCCATGCTTGCTGCTTTAATGTTCCTTGGCGGCTGGTTATCCCCGGTGTCATTTATCCCGGATAGTTTCTTGTGGCTGCTGGCTAAGGTCGGTTTCCTGTTATTCCTGTTCCTGTGGTTCAGGGCTACCTTCCCACGCTATCGTTATGACCAGATCATGCGCTTAGGCTGGAAAGTATTTATTCCAATCACGATTGTTTGGATTGTATTTGTAGGCGGCATGATGCAAACCCCTTGGGCATATCTGTTCCACTAGGTTCAGTGATTAAGTTATAGATTATTAAAACATGATTAAATCGATTAAACAGACACTTGGCAGCTTGATGCTGTGGGAACTGCTCAAAGGCATGGCGCTTACCGGCCGCTATTTCTTTGCACCTAAAATCACAGTGCAGTATCCAGAGGAAAATACGCCTCAGTCAAATCGCTTCCGTGGTTTGCATGCTTTGCGCCGCTACCCTAACGGCGAAGAACGCTGTATTGCATGTAAGCTATGTGAAGCAGTTTGTCCGGCAATGGCGATTACAATTGAATCTGAACAGCGTGAAGACAACACACGCCGTACTACGCGTTACGACATCGATTTAACCAAATGCATTTTCTGCGGCATGTGCGAAGAGTCATGCCCGGTGGATTCTATCGTTGAAACGCGTGTGTTTGATTACCACGGCGAGCAAAGAGGGGATTTGTTATACACCAAGGAAATGCTGCTGGCGGTGGGCGACAAACATGAGAAGCAAATTGCCGCAGACCGCGAGCAGGATCGTAAATTTAGATAGAAAGGCAATGAAACAGGAGAAGGCACTGTGAAATTCTTAGCACTGCGAATTTTCACTTTTCACTTTTCACTTTTCACGGAATTTAAATGACATTTTTTGGCTTGCATTTTCAAGACATCGTTTTTTACACGCTGGCAGCAATACTGCTCTTTGCAGGTCTGCGTGTCATTACAACGCGTAACCCAGTTTATGCAGCATTGTATCTGGTGCTTGCATTTTTCACCGCAGCCGGTATCTGGCTGCTGCTGCAGGCTGAATTCCTCGCAATCGTACTGGTGCTAGTGTATGTGGGCGCCGTGATGGTGCTGTTCCTGTTTGTGGTCATGATGCTGGATATTAACCTCGACAGGCTGCGTGAGGGTTTCTGGAGTGCACTGCCGGTCGCATTGCCGGTTGGCGGCCTGATGGCCGTTGAAATGGTCATGATCGTCGGTGTGCGTAACTTCGGTGTTGATAAAGTCGCTGCTCCGGCTGCGCGCCCTGCCGATTACAGCAATACTGCCGAGCTTGGACGTGTGCTTTATACAGATTATCTGCTGCCGTTTGAATTGGCTTCTGTCGTACTGCTGGTAGCTATTGTTGCAGCGATTGCACTGACTTTGCGTGACCGTAAAGACAGTAAATCCATGGATCCTGCCAAACAGGTTCTGGTTAAAAAAGCAGATCGTATCCGTATTGTGAAAATGCAGGCTGAAGTTGAGGCACCTGTAGCCGCTGATAGCACCGAGGAGAAAAAATAATGGTTGGATTGTCACATTACCTGGTGCTGGGTGCGCTGTTGTTCGCAATCAGTGTCATCGGTATTTTTCTTAATCGTAAAAACGTCATTATTCTGCTGATGGCGATTGAGTTGATGCTGCTTGCCGTTAACCTGAATTTTGTTGCTTTCTCACATTACCTGAATGATGTTGCAGGTCAGGTTTTCGTATTTTTCATCCTGACTGTGGCAGCTGCTGAATCTGCGATCGGTTTGGCGATTTTGGTGGTGTTGTTCAGAAATCTGCGCACGATCAATGTTGATGACTTGGACTCATTAAAAGGCTAGATAGTTTGAAAGGCTATGTAAATTAGTATGACCATGCAACAAATATATCTCGCAATTCCCCTGTTACCGTTATTGGCTGCGGCTGTTATCGGCCTGTTCGGTAAATTTCTGCCGCGTGCTGCAGCACACATTGTCACGATTGCCGGTGTGGCAGTTTCATTTATCCTGTCAGTGTATGTGCTGAAAGATGCAATGGTCAGCCAGCCATATAATGAAACCGTTTATTCATGGCTCAAAAGCGGCAATTTCTCTTTTGAGATTGGTTTCCTGATCGACCGTTTGTCAGCAATGATGATGGTAGTGGTGACTTTTGTATCTTTAATGGTACACATCTACACTATCGGCTATATGCATGAAGACAAAGGCTACGCACGTTTCTTCAGCTATATTTCATTGTTTACATTCTCTATGCTGATGCTGGTCATGAGCAACAACTTCATGCAGTTGTTCTTCGGCTGGGAAGCTGTGGGCCTGGTGTCTTACCTGTTGATCGGCTTCTGGTACACACGCCCGACCGCGATCTATGCAAACCTCAAGGCTTTTCTGGTGAACCGTGTCGGTGACTTTGGCTTCTTGCTTGGTATAGGCCTGGTGCTGTTCTATTTCGGCAGCTTGGACTACGCTGCTGTATTCTCAGTAGCACCACAGATGGCCGACATTCAGATTAACCTGATTGGCAATGCTTCATGGTCATTAATGACAGTGACCTGCATTCTGCTGTTTATCGGCGCCATGGGTAAATCAGCGCAGGTACCTTTGCATGTCTGGCTGCCAGACTCCATGGAAGGCCCGACCCCGATTTCAGCGCTGATCCATGCTGCTACGATGGTAACAGCCGGTATTTTTATGGTGGCACGTATGTCTCCATTGTTTGAACTGTCAACCACAGCACTGTCATTTGTGCTCGTTATCGGCAGTATTACCGCATTGTTCATGGGCTTCCTGGGCATTATTCAGAATGACATCAAGCGCGTGGTGGCTTATTCAACACTGTCGCAATTGGGTTATATGACTGTAGCTTTGGGCGCTTCAGCCTATTCAGTCGCGATCTTCCACCTGATGACGCACGCGTTCTTTAAAGCGTTGCTGTTCCTGGGGGCAGGTGCGGTGATTATGGGTATGCACCACGATCAGGATATCCGTAACATGGGTAACCTGAAAAAATACATGCCTGTGACCTGGATCACTTCCCTGATTGGTTCATTGGCACTGATCGGCACACCGTTCTTTGCGGGTTTCTATTCTAAAGACAGCATCATTGAGGCGGCCAAATTCTCTACGATTCCAGGTAGCGGCTTTGCTTACTTTGCAGTGCTGGCTGGTGTATTTGTCACAGCGTTTTACAGCTTCCGCATGTATTTCCTCGTGTTCCACGGCAAGGAAAAATGGCGTGAGGTGAAGCATCATGACGCCCATCACGATGATGCGCATGACGACCATGACCATCACCACGGTTTAAGCCCAAGCGATGATCCGCATGAGCCGGGCTGGGTGGTTAAGCTGCCTTTGATTTTGCTGGCGATCCCTTCATTATTGATCGGTTATGTGGCAATCGAGCCTATGCTGTTCGGTGATTTCTTCAAAGGCGTGATTTTCGTGAATGCTGAGGCGCATCCTGCGATGCATGAGCTTGCGCACCACTGGCACCATATATTCCACTCCGCGGCAGGCATGGCACTGCATGGCTTCATGACCTTACCTTTCGCATTAGCTGCCTCCGGTGTATTTGTAGCATGGTTCTTCTACATGAAGCGTCCAGATATTCCTGCTGCAATCCAGAAACGTTTTGCCCTTATTAACAGTATCCTTGAAAATAAATACGGTTTTGATAGTTTCAATGATCGCTTCTTTGCCGCCGGTTCGCGTTTCTTTGGTAACAAGCTGTGGCAGATTGGTGATGTAAAAGTGATTGACGGTGCCATGGTCAACGGCACGGCCAATTTAATCGGCAAACTGTCTACGGTTGTGCGCAAGCTGCAATCGGGTTTGATTTACCACTATGCATTCGCCATGATTATCGGCGTATTTTTAATGCTCACGTTTTTCTCTAAAGTGTAAAAAATGCTTGAATACTTTTTGCAACATATTTTAAGTTTCTCAATCTGGCTGCCGATTGCCTTTGGCGTGGCTGTGCTATTTACGGCTAACGACAATAAGCCATCTGCTACCAGATGGCTGGCATTAGCCGGCAGTATTGCCAGCTTTCTGGTTACGATTCCGCTCTATACGCATTTTAACTTTGCGGATGGCGGCTTCCAGTTCCAGGAACGTTTCCTGTGGATAGCTTCTTTTAATATCCATTACCATCTCGGCGCAGATGGTCTAGCCGTACCTTTGATTCTGCTGACCAGCTTTACGACAGTGATTGTGGTGCTATCAGCCTGGGAAGTGATTGAAAAACGTGTCGCGCAATATATGGCTTCATTCCTGATCATGAGTGGTCTTATGATCGGTGTGTTCAGTGCTTTAGATGCGATTTTCTACTACGTGTTCTGGGAAGCGATGCTGATACCGATGTTTCTCGTGATTGGTATCTGGGGCGGTCCGAACCGTGTGTATGCTACGGTTAAATTCTTCCTGTATACCTTGCTCGGTTCATTGCTGATGCTGGTAGCGTTCATTTACATGTACCATCAGACCGGCAGTTTCGCGATTACTGATTACTATCAGATGCCAATGCCGCTTAATGTACAGATACTGGTATTCCTGGCATTCTTCGCTGCATTTGCGGTGAAGATTCCAATGTGGCCGGTGCATACCTGGCTGCCGGATGCGCACGTGGAGGCACCTACCGGCGGTTCAGTGGTGCTGGCGGCGATTGCCTTAAAGCTGGGTGGTTACAGCTTCCTGCGTTTTGCCATGCCGATTGCGCCTGATGCGTCACATTATCTGTCAGGTTTTATGATTGCATTGTCACTGATTGCAATCGTTTACATTGCCTTGGTTGCACTGGTGCAGAAAGACATGAAAAAGCTGATTGCTTATTCATCGATTTCACACATGGGTTTTGTCACGTTAGGCTTCTTCATTTTTAATAATCTGGGTCTTGAAGGCGCCATCGTACAGATGATTTCGCATGGCTTCATCTCTGCGGCAATGTTCCTGTGCGTTGGTGTGCTGTATGACCGCGTGCATAGCCGCCAGATTGAAGCTTACGGCGGTGTTGCCAACACAATGCCGGCGTTTGCCGCGTTTGCGGTATTGTTTGCGATGGCGAACAGCGGCTTGCCAGGCACTTCAGGCTTTGTCGGTGAGTTCATGGTGATATTGGGCTCTATCCAGATTAATTTCTGGTATGCCTTCCTGGCTTCATTTACGCTGATTTTTGGCGCAGCTTATACCTTGTGGATGGTTAAACGCGTGTTCTACGGCGAAGTAGCTAATGACAATGTGGCCGCACTTAAGGATTTAAATAAACGCGAATTCTTAATTCTGGCTATTCTCGCAACTTTGGTATTAGCTTTGGGTATTTATCCTGAACCTTTAACCAACGTGACCAATGCTACAGTTAACCAACTTCTTTCACACTTATCTCATAGCAAGCTGCCGGCAGGCTTTTAATTCATGGAAAATATTCGTTACGATCTCTTCACTGCCTTACCCGAAATGATTCTTTTGGGTATGGCGATGCTTGTTTTAATCGCTGATCTGTTTTTAAAGCAATCTAACCGTATTGCTATTTATGGTTTATCGCAGATGGCATTGCTGGTAGCAGCTTACTTTACATTTACCACCCACGCCCCAGGTGTTGGTTACGCCTTCACTGGCGCATTTGTCGATGATGCGATGTCCGATATTCTGAAGCTGATGATCTATTTAGGTACATCGCTCATTTTTGTCTATACCAGACAATATATCCAGCTACGTGACATGTATCGCGGCGAGTTTTATGCGCTGGTGCTGTTCTCGGTCGTTGGCATGATGATCATGGTTTCCGGCCAGAACATGCTGACCTTGTATATTGGTCTGGAATTGCTGTCACTAAGCCTGTACGCACTGGTGGCATTGGACCGTGACAATGCACGTGCGACTGAAGCTGCAATGAAGTACTTTGTACTGGGTGCGCTGGCATCGGGCATGCTGCTGTACGGTATGAGCATGATTTACGGTATGACCGGCAGCCTGAATCTTGCTGATATCAATAACGCGTTGATGTCTACACAGAAAACACATTCAGTGTTGATCCTGGGGCTGGTGTTCATTGTCGCTGGCCTTGCATTCAAACTGGGTGCTGTGCCGTTCCAGATGTGGGTGCCGGATGTCTACGAAGGCTCACCAACTGCAATGACCATGCTGATCAGTTCAGTACCTAAGCTTGCCGCATTTGCGTTTGTCATCAGATTGCTGGCTCAAGGCCTGCAAACCATGGCCGTGGATTGGCAGCAGATGCTGCTGGTGATGGCGGTACTGTCTATCATTATCGGTAACGTGACCGCGATTGCGCAAACCAACCTGAAACGTATGCTGGCATACTCTACAATTTCGCATATTGGTTTTGTACTATTCGGTTTGATGAGCGCTAGCATTAACGGTTTCGCATCTGCGCTGTTTTACATCGCAAGCTATGTGCTGATGTCATTGGCTGGTTTCGGCATTATTCTGCTGCTGTCACGCAAGGGTTTTGAGGCTGATAAACTGGATGACCTGAAAGGCCTTAACCAGCGTAGCCCGTGGACCGCCTTTTTGATGCTGATCGTGATGTTCAGCATGGCCGGTGTTCCGCCTACATTGGGTTTCTATGCCAAATTTACCGTATTACAAGCCGCTTTGCAGGCTGGATTCCTGTGGCTGGTCGTGTTTGCAGTGCTGATGGCTGTTATCGGTGCCTTCTACTACCTGCGTGTGATCAAGCTCATGTACTTTGATGAGCCGGCAGATCACCACCCGATTCAAGTGCCAGCCGATATGCGTGCGGTGTTGAGCGTCAATGCTTTTGCATTGCTGATTTTTGGTTTGATGCCACAGGGCCTGATGAGCTTATGTGCTTATGCGATTGTTAGAAGCTTGAGCTAATGGTTGACTGGGCCATATTGGGATTGATATTCTTTGCCGCGAACTTGCCCTGGTTTTCGGACAAGCTGTTTTATCTCGTGACACTTAATCGCGCTGCTAAGCCAGGGTTCAGTAAAAACCTTGGCTGGTGTCTGCTTGAACTTGTTGTATTGTACTTCCTTACAGTTGCATTCCTCCGTTATGCCGAGCACGCTACTTTAGGTCAGATAGCAGCTCAGGCTTGGGAGTTTTATGCAGTGACTGCCTGCCTGTTCCTTGTATTTGCTTTTCCCGGCTTTGTTTATAAAGTGCTTTGGAAAAGAACTATCTGAATTCAAATTTTCTATTTGCCGTCTATTCCCTGGGCTGCAAATTTGCTGGCAATACAGAAGACTCCATCTGATTTCTGTTAGATAAGGCAGTATACTTTCCTCTCTGTAGTGCTACACTTTTAGCCATCACTTTCACATAGGTTCTCTATGGATTTAACCGAACATTGCATGAATTCCGAGACAATGGCGCAGGGTGTCTTACTTACTGTCAAGCGCGATACTGTACGCTTGCCTAATGGTAATGTCAGCCATCGTGAATATGTACTGCACCCCGGTGCGGTAGTGATTGTACCTTTGCTGCCTAATGGCAATGTAGTGCTGGAGCGCCAGTTCAGGTACCCGCTGCGGCAGGTATTTATCGAACTGCCGGCGGGTAAGATCGATCCTGATGAAGATGTGCTTAGAACCGGACAGCGCGAACTGCTGGAAGAAACCGGCTACACCGCACGGGATTGGGTCAAGCTTGGCGCACAACATCCATGTATCGGATATTCCAATGAAGTGATACACACTTATCTGGCAAACAATCTTACTTTAGGTGAACACCAGCGTGATGAGGATGAGATGCTGGAAGTATTTGATTTGCAACTTGAAGCGTGCCTGACCATGGTGCAGCGTGGCGAGATTACTGACAGTAAAACTATCGTTGCGTTGTTTATGGCGCAGCAATACCTGCACCAGCATGGCAGCTAGTACTTTAGCTAAGGTGCTGATAGTCGGCTTCGGCGATCTCGGTGCCGAAACTGCCAGACAGCTTGCGTATGCCAACATTAAAGTGATTGGACTTAGGCGCAGCCCTCAGCCGGTTCTGAGGGACGCTGCCAGCAGCAATATTGAAATCATTAGTGCTGATGTCAGTAAGCCATCGTCGCTACAAGTGCTGGAAGCGATTGAACCTGAAATTATTGTGTATTGTGTCGCGGCCGGCGGGCAGACTGATGCTGAATATCAGTCCGCTTATGTGGATGGTTTGCGCAATGTGCTGGCAACGCAAAAGCATAACACACGGCTAAAGCATGTATTTTTTGTTTCCAGTACGCGTGTCTACGGGCAGGAGACAGATGCGATACTGGATGAATCTGTAACCGCATTGCCGACGGATTTTGGCGGCAGGCGCCTGCTTGAGGCAGAGCATGCGCTGCAAACGCTATCCTGCGGGCATACTGCACTCAGGTTGTCCGGCATCTATGGGCCAGGTCGGTTACGCATGATTAACCTGGCAAAATCGCCGGTCAACTGGCCAAAACAGAACATCTGGAGTAATCGTATTCACCGCGATGATGCGGCAGCGTTTATGGTGTTTTTGATCAAACAGGTGTTGGCAGGCAATGCGGTTCAGGATTGCTTTATCGTGACAGACTCAAAGCCGGTTCCGCAATATGAGGTTTTGAGCTGGCTGGCTACGGAATTGCAAGCCGAAAAACCTGAGCAAATTCCTGCCAGTGGTGGCAAGCGCTTGTGTAATCAATCTATGCTGGCAACCGGCTTTAAATTGCAGTATGCTGATTATAAGGCTGGTTACCGCACACTGTTGCCAGTCTGACCTACCATGAATTTCGCAGTATATCGATTATCTAAATACGCAGTAGTTCTTACGCTGCTGCTTACTCCCAGTGCTTCGGCCGCTGAGGATGACTTTTCAGGCTGGCTGCAAGAGTTGCGTACCGAAGCCATGGTAGCCGGCATCTCTGATCAAACAGCTAATGAAGCGGTTAGCCGCATAGAGTTTCTTCCGGATGTGATTGCGATGGATCGTTCGCAGCCTGAATTTATCAGCCCGTTCCTGGATTATTATCAAAAGCGCGTAAATCAGCAGAAGGTGCAAAAAGGGCGGCAGATGCTGATTGAACATGAAGCAATGTTAAATCAGATAGAAGCCCAATATGGCGTGCCAAAATTTACCTTACTGGCATTCTGGGGTATGGAAACCCAGTATGGTCGCAGCCTCGGCAAGCTCGATATTTTATCTTCACTGGCGACTCTGGCGTACGATGGACGGCGCACGGAGTTTTTTCGTGGTCAGCTGCTTGATGCGATGCGCATGATTGATATCGGGCATGTAGATGCAGACGCGCTGACCGGCTCATGGGCCGGCGCCTTCGGTAATATGCAGTTTATGCCGACCACGTTCATGTTGTATGCGGTGGATGGTGACGGCGATAACTTGATCGATGTTGTCGACTCATTGCCGGATGCGTTTGCCTCGGCAGCTAATTATTTGTCCCAGGTGGGATGGCGTGCCAATGAGCCTGCCATGCTGGAAGTGCAGTTACCGGAGAATTTTGATTGGAAGAGTGCTCAGTTATCGGTACGAAAACCGGTAGAAGAGTGGTCTGCGCTTGGCGTACGTGCTTTGCATGTGGATGTAGGCGCTCCAGGATTTGGTTCGAAAACAGCGCCGGTCAAAGACATCCGCGGCAAAAAAGCAAAATTACATTCAGCAAAAACTAAAAGGCCAGTTCTGCAAAAAGTGAGCAGCAGTACACAGCAGGTTCAGGATAATGCTACTGTCAGTACGGTTAGTCTTGATGCCTTAGATCTGAAGGTAAAGGGACAGGCGGCGATATTGTTACCGCAAGGCTACCGCGGCCCGGCTTTTATGGTGCTCGATAACTTTGATGTCATCATGGACTGGAACCGATCCGTGAACTATGCGCTATCTGTAGCACAGCTGGCAGAGCAACTGCGGCATGATTCCAGAATTGTCGGCGGTCAGTTTGCAGAGGGCGGGGCGCTGAGTTTTCATGAGATGCTGGATCTGCAAAGTATGTTGAATGCACGTGGCTTTAATGCCGGTGAGCCGGATGGACTGCCAGGGTTTATGACACAGGAAGCTGTGCGCAACTACCAGCTTGCAAATCAATTACCAGCGGACGGCTATGCCAGTCGCAGTATCTATCAGCGATTGTATTCGGAACAGCAGCAATAATATTTGAGGCCAATTGTTTGCCTTTGGGGCAATTCAAAGGTTTATCACAGGCTTGCCGGTGATGGGCGGGTAAAAAACCAGCCGGTCAGGCTGACTCTTTCTTTGTAGGTAGGCATGACTTCGTGATAGAACGTGTCGGATAGGAAGATGACAGCCCTGCCTGCCAGCGGGGAGATCAGGATTGATTTGTATTTATCTGATTCGTCAAGCTCATTCAGGTAGAGCTTTAACTGGCCGCCATCCTGCATTTGCCAGCCTTGGTTCAAATATACAATGCAGCTGATTTTGCGCTGCGGCTTGTGAGGATTTTCGCCGGCAAAACAATCCAGATGTTTTTTGTAAAACCCGCCTTCCGGATAAACAGCCAGATGACTTTCCAGGCCGAATAACCCCAGATACAGGTGCTGGTTTAATTTAAGCCTCAGGTTTTCCATTTGCTCAAAATAGCTTTTCTGTGCTGGCGAGGCGTTGTCTTCATTCAGCCAGTAAATGCTGTCGCCTCGAATTTCCTTATTGACGCTTAAATGCTCACGACCGATACCAGCTTTGTGCATACCTTCAGTTTGTTTCAGCATTTGTGCTTCATTAGCCAGAGCTGTAACAGTGGTTTGTGGCAGGAAGTCATTGATGACACAAAAGCCATGTTCGGCGATATGGTCAACCAGTTCTTCAAAATTTGTGTTTTGTGTGGAAATTCGCATAAGCACGTATTATATGTGATAGTCAGTTTGCGTGCGGAGCCACAATAGGCTAAAATCGCGTTCTGTTTGAAATTGATGGTTCTAAAAGAGCCGAGATTTGAAGCAAGAGGCGGTTAGCTCAGTTGGTTAGAGCGCTTGGTCGACATCCAAGAGGTCAGCAGTTCGAATCTGCTACTGCCTACCAGAATTTCAAGTTTAGTATAATTTTTCAGTTCAATATTTAAGCCAAAGCCGTTAATTTAAACGGCTTTAATTGTTTTTACGGGATACAGTTATGCCTATCATACGCTTGCCAGATGGTTCACAACGTCAATTTGATGCGCCGGTTACGGTAGCTGATGTTGCAATGAATATTGGTGCCGGCTTGGCTAAAGCGGCGCTGGCTGGCAAAGTCAATGACAAGCTTGTTGATACCAGCTACCTGATCGAAGCTGATAGCGACCTTGCGATTGTTACCGATAAAAATCCAGAAGGCCTGGAAGTGATTCGTCACTCAACAGCGCACTTGCTGGCTTATGCAGTGAAAGAGCTGTTCCCTGATGCGCAAGTGACGATCGGCCCCGTGATTGAAAACGGCTTTTACTATGACTTTTCATACAAGCGCCCATTCACACCGGAAGACTTGATTGCGATTGAAAAGAAAATGGCCGAGCTGGCGAAAAAAGATGAGCCAGTCACACGCAAAGTATTGCCGCGTGATGAAGCGGTCGCTTATTTCAAAAGCATCGGCGAGAATTATAAGGCCGAGTTGATTGAGTCAATCCCGTCCGGTGAAGATGTTTCGTTGTACACAGAAGGACAGTTTACCGATTTGTGTCGTGGCCCGCATGTACCTAATACTGGCAAGCTGAAAGCTTTTAAATTGATGAAGCTAGCTGGCGCTTACTGGCGCGGTGACAGCAATAATGAAATGCTGCAGCGTGTTTACGGTACCGCTTGGCGCAATAAAGAAGAACTCGACGCTTACCTGTTCCAGTTGGAAGAGGCGGAAAAGCGCGACCATCGCAAACTGGGCAAACAGCTCGATTATTTCCACATGCAGGATGACGCACCTGGCATGGTATTCTGGCATCCGCGCGGCTGGAGTATCTGGCAGGAAGTAGAGCAATATATGCGCCAGATGTTCCGTGAGCACAACTATCAGGAAGTGCGCACGCCAACAGTCATGGATAAAACTCTTTGGGAAAAATCCGGCCACTGGCAGAACTACCGCGATAACATGTTTGTAACAGCGTCAGAAAACCGCGATTATGCCGTGAAGCCGATGAACTGCCCGGGCCATGTGCAGATTTTCAATAATAGCCTGCACAGCTACCGTGATTTACCGTTGCGCTTGGCCGAGTTTGGTTCCTGTCACCGCAACGAGCCGTCCGGCTCATTGCACGGCTTGATGCGTGTGCGTGGCTTTACTCAGGATGATGCGCATATTTTCTGTACCGAAGAACAGATTGAAGCTGAAGTGGCTGATTTTATCCAGATGCTGTACAAAGTGTATGGCAACTTTGGCTTCAGTGATGTGCTTGTGAAATTGTCTACTCGCCCGGAAAAACGCGTGGGCGCCGATGAAACCTGGGACAAAGCTGAAGCGGCACTGGCGAATGCCCTGAACCAGAATAATCTTGCTTTTGATCTGCAGCCGGGTGAGGGGGCGTTCTACGGCCCGAAAATCGAATTTACATTGAAAGACAGTCTGGGTCGTTTGTGGCAGTGCGGTACGATACAGCTGGATTTCAACTTACCTGAGCGTCTCGGTGCCGAATATGTGGCGGAGGATAACTCACGTCAGCGTCCAGTGATGCTGCACCGTGCGATTGTCGGTTCCATGGAGCGTTTCATCGGTATCCTGATTGAGCATTATGCGGGGGCGATGCCGCTGTGGCTGGCGCCGGTGCAGGTGATGGTGCTGAATATTTCTGACAGTCAGGCGGATTATGTGCGCCAAGTGGTTGAAACTTTGAAGAAAAATGGCATTCGCTGCGAATTTGACTTGAGAAATGAAAAGATTACCTATAAAATACGCGAACATAGCATGCAGAAGATGCCTTATTTGCTCGTTGCAGGTGAGCGCGAAATGCAAGCCGGACATTTGGCCGTGCGTACCAGAAAAGGTGAAGACCTTGGTTCTATGCCGATAGATGCCTTAATTGCGCGTCTGAAAGCAGAGATAGAATCTAGAGTTTAACTATTGGTGCACGGCTTAACTATTTTAAAGTCATCACGAGTGATTTAATTTAAAGTCATCACGTGTGATTTAATTTGGAGAATTTGATATAGCACAGGATAAAGAAACCCGAATTAATGGCGATATTACAGCGCCACAAGTTCGTTTGGTGGGTATAGAGGGTGAGCCCTTAGGTATTGTGTCTTTGGCTGAAGCGTTTGCAAAAGCGGAAGAAGCTGATATTGATCTTGTAGAAATTGCACCGAATGCGGCTCCGCCCGTGTGCAGATTGATGGATTACGGCAAGTTCAAATATGCCGAAAGTAAAAGACAGCACGAAGTTAAGCTCAAGCAAAAACAGGTTGTTGTTAAAGAGATTAAATTCCGTCCGGGTACAGATGATGGTGATTACGCGATTAAAGTGCGTAACATCATTCGTTTTATTCAGGATGGCGATAAAGCAAAAATCACGCTTCGTTTCAGAGGCCGCGAAATTACCCATCAGGAATTTGGTATGGCGCTATTGAAACGTGTGGAAGCGGATTTAAAAGAATACGCAATGGTTGAGCAGTATCCTAAAATGGAAGGTCGCCAGATGGTGATGGTTTTAGGGCCAATCAAAAAAGCAAAGTAATTTAGCCGAAATTAGATGGCTATAACGATGTAGTACCCCTGAGTGATACGGCGAAAAGGCATGCCTAAGCACTCTTAACCTCAGTTCTAGGAGAACAAAATGCCAAAAATGAAAACCAAGAGTGGCGCTAAAAAGCGCTTCAAATTCTTGGGTAATGGTAAAGTGAAACGTACACACTCTCACTTGCGCCATATCCTGACTAAAAAGACCACCAAGCAAAAGCGTAAATTACGCGGCACGGCGATCATTTCTTCAACTGATGTCAAGCGCGTCCGCGCTATGATGCCAACACAATAGGAGTAGAGCATGCCTAGAGTAAAACGTGGTGTCATCGCTCGCGCTAGACACAAAAAAGTATTAAAAGCTGCTAAAGGCTATCGCGGCCGTCGTAAAAACGTTTACCGCGTTGCCAAACAGGCGGTAATGAAAGCTGGTCAATATGCTTACCGTGACCGCCGTCAGAAAAAACGTCAATTCCGCACCTTGTGGATTGCACGTATCAATGCGGCTGCACGTGAGTGTGGTCTGACTTACAGCCGTTTCATGAATGGTTTGAAAAAAGCATCTGTGGAAGTGGACCGTAAAGTATTGGCTGACGTGGCTGTGTTTGATAAAGCAGCTTTCGCTAAATTCGTAGAATTGGCAAAAGCTGGTTTGGCTGCATAGTTTGTCAAGCTAAAAATTTCACACTTAGCAATAAGTTTGAGTAAAAAAAGAGGCTTCGGCCTCTTTTTTTTGCGGTAAAATTCTCCTTTTGATTTTGCGCACAAAATCAAAGCATTATGAAATAAATCTGGTTACTCACCAGTGTATTTATAACTACTAAAGATCAAAAATCACATGGCAGACTTAACGCATTTAATTGCAGAGGCAGCAGCGGACTTTGCAAACAGCGCTTCAATGAACGACCTGGAAATTGCCAAGGCAAAATATCTGGGTAAATCCGGCTTGCTTACTGATGCTTTAAAAGGCCTGGGTAAGTTAAGTGCAGAAGAGCGCCCGGCTGCGGGTGCTGCAATCAATGTCGTTAAGCAAGCTGTTGAGGCTTCATTAACTGCGCGTCGCGAAGCTATTTTGAACGCAGAGCAGGCGAAACAGTTGGCGCAGGAATCCATTGATGTGACACTGCCAGCCCGTGCACAGTCTCAGGGCGGATTGCACCCGGTCACGCTGACCTTGAAACGCGTTGAAGAACTGTTTCATTCCATCGGATTCGAAGTAGCAACTGGCCCTGAGATCGAAACCGATTTCTACAACTTCACGGCACTGAATATTCCGGAAGACCATCCGGCGCGTGCGATGCATGATACGTTCTACATTGACGAAGCCAACGTGCTACGCACACACACCTCACCGGTGCAGGCGCGCTATATGGAAAATGCGTTGAAAAACAATCAGACGCCGCCATTCAAAATCATTGCGCCAGGCCGTGTATACCGCGTGGATTCAGATGCAACGCACTCGCCGATGTTCCACCAGGTTGAAGGTTTGTGGGTGGATGAAGACATCAGCTTTGCCAATTTAAAAGGTGTGGTACAGGACTTTCTGCAAAAATTCTTTGAACGTGATGACCTGACCGTGCGTTTCAGACCTTCATTTTTCCCGTTTACCGAGCCTTCAGCAGAAATGGATATGAGCTGGAATGGCGGCTGGCTGGAAATTGGCGGATGCGGCATGGTACATCCGGAAGTATTCAAGCATGTGAATATCGACAGCGAAAAATATCGCGGTTTTGCGTTTGGGTTAGGCATTGAACGTCTGACTATGCTGCGTTATGGCGTCAATGATTTACGCCACTTCTTCAATAACGATCTGCGCTTTTTAAGCCAGTTTAAATAATCGTTTAGACAGTATTAATCCTTAATTTTAGGTCGCGAAGGCATTATGCAATTTTCAGAAAATTGGTTACGTAGTTTGGTGAATACTGACTTGGACAGTCAGGCTTTGAGTCATGCTTTGACAATGGCAGGGCTGGAAGTGGAAGAGATGCAGCCGGTTGCGGCACCATTTAGCAAAGTAGTGGTGGCAAAGATCCTGTCTGCTGAAAAGCATCCTGATGCTGACCGCTTGCAGGTTTGCAAGGTCGATGTTGGCTTGGCTGAGCCGCTGCAAATCGTATGCGGTGCTACTAATGCACGTGCAGGTTTGATTGCTCCTTGTGCTATGGTGGGTGCCGAATTGCCTGGCATTTCGATCAAGCAGGCTAAAGTGCGCGGTATCGAGTCGTTCGGAATGATGTGTTCATCCAAAGAACTGGGTATTACGGCGGAGGCAACAGGGTTGCTGGAGCTAGATAGTGATGCTGTGATTGGTCAAGATATTCGCGAACACCTCGATTTAAATGATCATCTGTTTACGCTGAAATTGACTCCTAACCGTAGTGATTGTCTGAGTCTCACCGGAATCGCACGTGATGTCGGTGCCATTACTGGTGCTGCTACAAAGTTTGAAGAAATCAGCCCGGTTGCTGCAGAGTTGCAACAAACTAAAAATGTGGCTGTTGCCGAGCAGGCAGCTTGCCCACGCTACGTTGGCCGTTTAGTGTCTGGTATCAATGCAAAGGCACCAACACCGGCCTGGATGGTGAAACGTCTTGAGCGTAGCGGCTTGCGTAGTATCAGTGCGGTAGTCGATATTACTAACTATGTGCTGCTGGCATTAGGCCAGCCTATGCATGCGTTTGATGCTGCTAAATTAAGTGGCGATATCAATGTACGTTTTGCTAAAGCCGATGAATCGCTTGAATTGTTAAACGACAATACCATTCAATTAAAAGCCGATGACCTGGTGATTGCCGATGCGCAGGGCGCAGTTGCTTTGGCAGGCATTATGGGTGGCAAGCCAACGTCAGTCACTGATGAAACCACTGATGTGTTCCTGGAGAGTGCGTTTTTTGTACCTGCCGTGATTGCAGGCAAGGCGCGCCGTTTGGGTTTGAGTACAGACTCATCCTACCGTTTTGAACGCGGCGTTGACTTCGGCAACACACGCAATGCGCTTGAGTATGCAACAGCCTTGATTTTACAGATATGCGGCGGTAAAGCTGGTGTTGTGACTGAGATTGTGGGTACATTGCCGGTACGTCAGCCAGTGCAGTTAAGAATGTCACGATTGGTTTCTGTGCTGGGTATTCCTTTTGCGCAGGAAAAAGTAGCGCAGTTGCTGACTCAACTTGGTTTTTCATATACAGCAGCGGCTGATGTATTCACGATAACGCCGCCTAGCTATCGTTTCGATATTACGATAGAAGAAGACTTGATTGAAGAAGTTGCGCGTTTGCACGGTTACGACCACATTCCGGCAACACCACCTGTTGCAGCCTTGACCATGTTGCCTGCATCTGAGGATCAACTGCATTTGAATCAGGTGCGTGACACATTAGTGGCGGCAGGTTATCAGGAAGTGGTGACTTACAGCTTTGTTGATGAAAGCTGGGAGCGTGATTTGTTAGGCAACAATGCGCCGATTAAACTTAAAAATCCGATTGCAAGCAATTTAAGCGTAATGCGCACCAGTATATGGGGTGGTTTGCTGGATACACTTTGTTATAACCTGAACCGTAAGCAGGACCGTGCATTTCTGTTTGAAGTCGGTGCAGTGTTCCATCAGGTTGATGGCGCATATCAGGAGACCGCACGCATTTCCGGCCTGGCCTATGGCAGCGCCAAACCTGAGCAGTGGGCTGCTACGAATGCCGATGTTGATTTCTTTGATGTAAAAGCCAATGTTGATGCGTTAATCGGTAAAGCATGCAGCTATGAGAAAGCCGAGCACAATGCCCTGCATCCAGGACAGTCAGCACGTATTCTGCTCAATGGCAAAGCCATTGGCTGGCTGGGTAAATTACATCCAAAATGGCAGCAGCATTATGATCTGCCGAAAAGCACCTATCTGTTTGAGCTGGACGCGAGCGCAGTGTTAAGTCGCCAGCTACCGGCTTATCAGGAAGTGTCGAAACTTTTACCTGTACGCCGAGATATTGCGATTGTGCTGGATGAAAATATTGCGGTTGAAGCGGTATTGAGTGCGATCAGAAAAGCAAGCATTCCGCTGGTTCAGGATGTTGCACTGTTCGATTTATATCAGGGTAGAGGTATTGCTGATAACAAAAAAAGCCTTGCATTATCAGTACTTATGCACGATACTCAAAAGACTCTGACAGATAGCGATGCTGATACAGTCATGACTAATTTGCTACAATTGTTGGCAAATAATTTTGATGCGGCACTCAGAAATTAATAAATAATTTTAGAAGCTAATTAAAAAATACTATTGTCAGGGTTGTTTGAATTTATATAAAAATCAGAGTTTGCGATAGCAGACTCTAAAAGTGAAAATTTAAACATAAAAATCGTTTATTGCTTTGAAAAATGGGAGTGTAGTATGACTTTAACAAAAGCTGAACTTGCAGATTTACTCTATGAGCAAGTTGGGTTGAATAAACGTGAAGCCAAGGATATGGTTGAAGCATTTTTCGAAGAAGTGCGAATCGCGTTAGAAGCAGGTGATAGTGTTAAGTTATCAGGTTTCGGTAATTTTGAATTACGCAAAAAATCTGAACGACCAGGCCGTAATCCAAAAACTGGTGAAGAAATACCAATTACTGCACGCCGCGTGGTGACTTTCCATGCTAGTCAGAAATTAAAAAGTAAAGTGGATGCAAACTTTGCCAGTTAAGTATAGTTGTACCTAAGTAGTAATGATCCAACAGTAGTTCTAATAGCAGTTTTGATGTTCTCCTAATTTGTTCGTAAGCATGTGAGAAAGTCGTAAGTATGATTGAGCAATCCGCCAAGGTGCAGTTGCCACCTATCCCAGCAAAACGTTACTTTACCATCGGTGAAGTCAGTGAGTTATGCGGCGTTAAACCTCATGTGCTGAGATATTGGGAACAGGAGTTTACACAGCTCAAACCTGTTAAGCGTCGCGGGAACCGCCGTTATTATCAGCACCATGAAGTTTTATTGATACGCCGTATTCGTGAACTGTTGTACGAACAAGGTTTTACGATCAGTGGTGCACGTCATCGCCTTGATGATGGTGACTTTAAAGATGCTGATCACCACTCAGAAAATCATGTAAATGGCAAAGATGCGTCGAATACATCGTCATCCTCTAATTTGGAGTTACCGCTAGCTGTTGAGCAGAATAATTTTGATTTTGCTGCAGTTAAATCAGAATTGCGTTCAATATTGAGTTTGTTGCGTACAGATTTGCGAGCCTCTTAGGAGCCCTGGTATTTATTTAACAGCTCGGATTTATGACTGCTTAGCTTTGCGCTATAATGCTAAATGTTGCATTTTGATGTAACAGCGGTTCGGGGCGTAGCGCAGCCTGGTAGCGTACATGCATGGGGTGCATGGGGTCGTGTGTTCGAATCACACCGTCCCGACCAAATAAAATGAATGAGTTATGAATGAATAAGCCAGCTATATGCTGGCTTTTTTATTATCTTGGGTGGCACAAACTTAGATGAATAGTCGCAAACTTTGATGCTGTTACAAAGATTAAAGTTAATTTAACGCGGCCGGAGATGTCTGGAGTTGACTTCAATTGTAGTAGAGTGTTAACTAATCATGCGAATATGAATAACTAAACATTGATGATGTCTATAAAACCACCGCTTGTTTCGATAATTGTTTGTGTTTTTAACGAAGAGTTGGCATTGAATGCATTCTTTTTGCGTTTATTGCCGATTCTTGAAAAGCATGTGCAAGGTGATTACGAAGTTATTTGTGTTGATGATGGTAGTACAGATGGGTCGCTGTCGATTTTAATTGATATGGCAAAGGTTAATACAAGGTTACGTGTTATTGAGCTATCGCGTAACTTTGGCAAGGAAGCAGCGCTTACCGCTGGAATTGAATATGCCACTGGTCAAGCTGTTATCCCAATGGATGCGGATTTGCAAGATCCGCCGGAGTTGATTGTCGAGATGCTTGCCGAATGGAAAAAAGGTGCTGACGTCGTACTTGCCAGGCGTAGCAATCGAGACTCTGATTCAATGCTGAAACGCAAAACTTCGCAGTGGTTTTATCGCCTTTACAATAAGTTATCCAGTACACATTTACCCGATAACGTTGGGGACTTTCGTTTAATAGATCGTACGGTTGTTGATGCGATTTGTGCGTTGCCTGAGCGTCAGCGATTCATGAAAGGTATCTTTGCCTGGGTTGGATTCAAGGCGGTTACTATCGATTATGTACGAGCGCCGCGCGTGGGGGGTAAAACAAAATTTACAGGTTGGAAACTCTGGAACTTTGCACTTGAGGGGGTTACCAGTTTCACGACCATCCCTTTAAGAATATGGACGTATATTGGTTTGATTGGCGCATTTTTCTCTGCACTATATGCTTGTTTTATTATATTTCGCACCTTGATTTCCGGGGTTGATGTGCCAGGTTATGCGTCGCTGCTGGTTGCAGTTTTATTTATGGGAAGCATGCAGCTCGTGAGTGTTGGGTTAATTGGCGAGTATATCGGGCGCCTTTACGTTGAAGCGAAGCAAAGGCCAATTTTTATTGTCCGCCGTACTATTGGGTTTGATATTAATGGAAAAAAGAAATTAAACTCTGAATTTAATCAGAGTTAACATGGCGGTGTGTTGTGGGATTTTGTGGCAAATAGAATTGGTTAAGTGGGTAAATGGTTATATTGGTAGTGATGTTTCATAAATCTGCAGCCATGCATGCAAGGAGAGTCAGGCTGTGAATCGTAGAGTCTATAGATTTATTATCAATGGCATCATTGCGACAAGTGTTCATGCGTTAGTGGTTTATATATTAAATCAACGTTATGCGGTTGAAGCCGGCGTTGCTAATGTTTTGGCATTTCTTACGGCAACAGGCATATCTTACATCTCAAATACAGCATGGACGTTTGAAACAGTGCATTCTCGTCAGATGTTGTTCCGCTATATGGTTGTTACGAGCTCAGGTTGCTTTGTTACGTGGGTAGTGGCCACGATTTGTGCAGCACTAGGTTTTGCCTGGTGGGTAGCGATTGTGTTCGTTGTTATGACAATTCCTGCGCTTACATGGACTGCACATAAACACTGGACTTATGCGGGTTAGGCTATGACTGTAAGCTAACTGTTTCGAAGTTGCATCGTATCTGTAGCATCATGACTATGTAGGCACTATTATTTTTTGATCTCATTTTTCCACAATAAGCATATTAATACTCATAGCTCTTTATGTTACGGGAAGTTAATAAATCGCAGAGGAATAGTTGTTGAGTTTAGCAACATCATTTATATTGTCTCTAATGATGTTGATATGAGTAGATGCGATGAGAGTTCACCTAGTCCCCACCCAAGCTTTTAATGATCAGAAACCAGGCACTTCAGGTTTACGCAAAAAAGTAAAAGTATTTCAACAGCCAAATTATCTGGAAAACTTTGTACAAAGTTTTTTTGATACGCTGACTGTGCCCGAGAATGCTACGCTGGTCGTTGGCGGTGATGGGCGTTACCACAATCGCCATGCGATTCAGACCATTATCAAAATGGCTGCAGCCAATGGTTTTGCGCGAGTTCTTATTGGCCAGGCAGGTATTTTGTCTACGCCTGCGGCATCGCATGTGATACGTAAGTACCAGACATTCGGCGGTATGGTGTTGTCTGCAAGCCACAATCAGGGCGGTATAAATGGCGACTTTGGTATTAAGTACAATATCGGCAACGGCGGTCCGGCACCGGAGAAGATTACGGATGAGGTATTTGCAAAAAGTAAAGTCATTACGCAGTATAAAGTTGCTGATGTGCCTGAAGTGGATATCAATGTGATAGGCAAGACAGAGTTTCCCGGCGTGAATGCAGGCGAGACTTTTACCGTAGAAATCATTGATGCAGTGCAGGATTATGCTGATCTGATGCAGAGCCTGTTTGATTTTTCTGCAATCAGGCAGTTGCTGGCGAGTGGTTTCGAGATGAAATTTGACGCCATGCATGCGGTAACCGGCCCTTATGCAAAAGAGATTCTGGTGAACCGGCTAGGTGCTCCTGCTGAAAGCCTCATGAATTGTGAACCATCGGAAGACTTTGGTGGTGGCCATCCTGACCCTAATTTAACTTATGCTGAGGATCTGGTGAAGATCATGTTCGCCGGCGAAGACGCGCTGGATTTTGGCGCTGCATCGGATGGCGATGGTGACCGCAATATGATTCTGGGGCAGAACTTCTTTGTAACGCCGTCGGATAGTCTGGCGGTGCTGGCCGCAAATGCAACACTGGTGCCTGCTTATGCAAAAGGCCTTGCCGGTGTCGCGCGTTCAATGCCAACCAGCGGAGCCGTAGATCGCGTAGCTGCCAAACTGAATATTCCATGTTTCGAAACACCTACCGGCTGGAAGTTTTTCGGTAACCTGATGGATGCCGGCAAGGTCACGCTATGCGGTGAAGAGAGTTTTGGTACCAGTTCCAGCCATGTGCGTGAGAAAGACGGTTTGTGGGCAGTGCTGTTCTGGCTTAACATTATTGCTGCTAAAAAACAGGGTGTGGAAGCTATCTTGACGGCGCATTGGCGAGAGTTTTGCCGCAATGTGTATTCACGCCATGACTATGAATCTATTCCTACGGATGCAGCTAACAGCGTAATTGCACATATCAAGTCGCAATTCACTACTCTGCCTAATCAGAGTTTTGGCCGTTATACCGTTGGCAGCTGCGATGATTTCAGTTACCTTGACCCGATTGATGGATCTGTCAGCAGCAACCAGGGTACGCGTATCTTATTCACTGACGGATCCCGTATCGTATTCAGACTGTCAGGTACGGGTACCGAAGGCGCAACCCTGCGTATCTATCTGGAAGCATTTGAACCGGATACGGCCAAGCATTATCTGGATGCGCAGGTGGCATTGGCAGAGATGATTCAGATTGCGCTGCAAATTTCGCAACTGGTGGAAAGAACCGGCCGTACTGCGCCAACTGTAATCACTTGATAAATAGTTGATAGGTAAATTTCTGCAACAATTGAGGTGGTTGGTCTGTAAATTGGCTAGCCCATTTTTTATTCTTAGGATACGTCTATCTTCTCAAATAATCCTATGCTGTACCCAATTGCAAAAGAGTCGTCATGCCGACGTACCAGTGATTGGCATCGCCGCCCCACTAAAGGGCTAAAGCCCTAAGTGGAAGCGCGAAAAGCCGGTAGCCAGAGTCTTTTAAGTCACTGGATTCCGTGTCAAGCACGGAATGACATGCTAGGTAGTGGGATTGTTAAGTGCAGTAGCTATGGATCTATTCATAGACTTGGCTGATCGTCATTTCACCCTTGTAAAGCCGAACATCCATGCGGCCGAGAAATGACATGCCCAGCAGCACATCTCCATCCAGTCCTGGTGCAATCATCGCGGCAACATTGTTGGCGCTTACCCCGCCAATTTTTACAGACTCCAGACGCACCATATAGCCGATGCTCTCACCATTGGCAGTGTTGGTACGCACAGCGTTGATGCTTTTGAGCTTGAGTCTGTTAGCAACTTTCTGTGATATGGCGACTCCGGTTGCGCCGGTATCAACCAGCACATTGACTTTTTCACCATTGATCAGCGCTTCACTGCGGTAATGTCCATCCGGGCCGCGTTTCAGCACTACTGAATCGGTGTTGCCTAAACGCTTGAGCTTGTTCGGGTTCTGAATGTTGTCAGCAAAGTAATAGATGACAGCCGCCAGGCAGACCCAGATAGTTAAGGAAATGAATGTATTCTTGGTCATGAATATTGAGTGTCGCTGCGGACGATTAAAACGAATCAAGCCTTGAATGCCCACCAGATAATCGCGAAGTAGGTCACGTGGTGCAATAATTGATCTAACCCTAACGTAAACCAGAACCACTCACTATTGCCGGGTTTGAGATCGAATTTCTTGTTGAGGTTCATTTTTGCCCAGTCAATATGGTAGTGAATCAGCAGGTCAGTCGCGGCTAGAATCCACGCCTCATTGATTTGAAAAATTCTGAGTACAATATAGGTACCCAAGCCATGGATCGCGGCATGGGTCAGGCCGCCCAGATGCCCATAGCGGCCTTTGTTAAGGTACATCCATGGATGTGCCTGCAACGGAAAGTCGCAAATAAAGTGCTTGATAAACAGCCATAACAGCGCTTCAAACATGTTGCTATTTACGCCGCTTCATCTATCCAGGCGAGTTGAATCGCCTCAAGAATGCGTTCTCCGCAATGCTCTGCGGCGTCTTCAAAACCATCTAATTGCAGCACCCATTCCATCAGGTCGGTAAAGCGTATTGTTTTGGGGTCAATTTCCGGGAATTTATCGTATAGGGCTTCTGCAATTGCTTGGCTGTCAGTCCATTTCATGTTGTATCTCCTGTAATTAATTTAGCCTGATTATAGTCCTGTAGCTGATCTGTCACAAAACATAGTTGTGCTTTAACAAAACTGTTGTGCTGTGACAAGTTATAAAAATATTTTTTCTAAATTAAAATAAAAAAATCCCGCAGTAACCTGATGAGATACTGCGGGTAAATAAGAGCGCTTATTTGGAGATGTACGCAATTTAATATAAGCAAGAGCGGTGCCAAGTATTAATGTTATATTAATCATATGGTTATGTTTTTTTTGGTTGTTGCTTATGCACCAACTTAAACCAGTCTGGCTTTATTCAACCATGAATATTTGCTAACGCTGGCCGTTTTGAATATGACGGAGGCTTTAATCTTGTAGGGTGGACGTGGTAAAATGCAATAGCTTCTTTTTATTCAAATATTTGGAAAACTAAATACCATGTCACTTGCTTCACCAAATCAGGCACCATTTAACTACGCAAATACCTTAAACAAAGCCGATCCTGCTTTATGGGGCATGATTGAGCAAGAGGTTGTGCGTCAGCATGAACATATCGAGTTGATTGCTTCTGAAAACTACACCAGTCCGGCAGTGATGCAGGCGCAGGGTTCTCAGCTCACGAACAAGTATGCTGAAGGTTATCCAGGCAAGCGTTTTTACGGCGGCTGTGAGTATGTTGATCAGGTTGAACAATTGGCAATTGATCGTTTAAAGGCGCTGTATGGTGCTGAATATGCCAACGTGCAGCCGCATTCAGGCTCACAGGCGAATCAGGCGGTTTATTTTTCTATCCTGAAACCGGGCGATACTGTCATGGGCATGAATCTGGGGCACGGCGGCCATTTAACGCATGGTTCACCTGCAAACCTTTCCGGTAAATTGTTTAACATCGTGCCGTATGGCTTGAACGACAAAGAAGAGATCGATTACGACGAGATGGAGCGCATTGCCGTTGAATGCAAACCTAAACTGCTGATTGGCGGTGCTTCTGCTTACGCGCTACGTTTTGACTGGGCACGTATGGCCGAGATTGCGAAAAAAGTCGGCGCTTATTTCATGGTCGACATGGCGCATTATTCAGGTCTGATCGCTGCCGGTGTTTATCCAAACCCGGTGCCGCATGCAGACTTTGTGACTTCAACCACACATAAAACCTTGCGCGGCCCACGCGGCGGTATTATTCTGGCTAAAGCCGAGTTTGAAAAATCATTGAATTCAAATGTGTTCCCAAGCCTGCAAGGCGGTCCATTGATGCATGTGATTGCAGCGAAAGCGACTGCATTCCTGGAAGCTTCACAACCTGAATTCAAAGCGTATCAGTCACAAGTGCTGAAAAATGCTCAGGCGATGGCAGAAACATTGGCAAGCCGTGGCTTACGTATTATTTCAGGTCGCACCGAGTCCCATATGTTCCTGGTGGATCTGCGTCCAAAAGGCCTGACTGGTAAAGCGGCTGATGCTGCTTTGGGTCTCGCACATATTACTGTAAACAAGAATGCAATCCCGAATGATCCGGAGAGCCCATTCGTGACTTCCGGTATCCGTATCGGTGCGCCGGCGATCACCACACGTGGCTTCAAGGAAGAAGAAGCCAAGCAAGTGGCGAACCTGATTGCTGACGTATTGGATAATCCAGCCGATGAAGCTGTCATTGCTGCAACCAAAGCCAAGGTTCACGCACTGACTGCTCGTTTCCCGGTTTACGCATAAGAGCTTGTGAAAGGTGAAATGTGAAAAGTGAAAAGTGTTTGAATGTGAGACGCTCCCTGTTCAATGAAACGGTTGTTAGTGTTCTGCATTTCACGTTTCACATTTCACGTTTCACAGGGTTTATGTCACATTTCACGTATTCCTTTTCACGTTTCACAACAATATGAAATGCCCCTTCTGCGGTGCTGACGATACCCAGGTTATTGACTCACGCGTCAATGACGAGGGTGACTCCATTCGCCGCAGACGCAAGTGTGTAGGCTGTGACAAGCGCTTTACGACATATGAAACCGCGGAACTGCATTTGCCGCAGGTGGTCAAGCAGAATGGTACACGAGAAGAGTTCAAGCGTGACAAGCTGCGTCTTTCATTTACACGGGCATTGCATAAGCGTCCTGTACCTACAGAGTACGTTGATAAAGCGCTGGATCATATTACGCAGAAAATTCTGGCCCGCGGCGACCGTGAGGTGCCAGCACGGGATTTAGGTGAAATGGTCATGCATGAGCTTAAAATGATGGATAAGGTCGCTTACATTCGCTTTGCATCGGTATATCGCAGTTTTTCTGATGTTGATGATTTTAACGATGTGATTCGTGATCTGGATTAACCGCATTATTATTTAGCTGAGTGTTTGGAGAGCGCATGAAACTGATCAAGAATGCAACAATCGCTTTAGCCGTATTTACATTAATTCTCACGATTGTATTTTTTACCTGGTGGGCATTTAAGGATAAATTCGTGTTTAACGGCGAGAAGTTCGACCAGGTTAAATGGATACAGCTTGCGACCAGCACAAAAAATGAATGCAAGCGCGGTGACATGGCTTATGATCTGCAGCAGAATGTTCTTGTCAGGGGTGCGCAGCGCGAAGCGGTGACAGCGCTGTTGGGACGCCCTGCATTTGAAGATGAAAATTCAATTGAATATGATCTGGGTAAATGTATGCACGTTTATCATGGCCTGCTCATTTTCTTTGACCAGCATAACCGTTTAATTAATAGTCGTATCTCTTCTCACTAAGTTTATCTCATCATGGCTGTGCCTACCGATCAAGATTTTCACTGGATGGCGCATGCTATGCGCCTTGCCAGGCAAGGTTTATTGACAACCACCCCCAATCCGCGGGTGGGATGTGTCATTGTTAAAAACAATCAAATGATAGGCGCAGGTGCGCACTTGAAAGCAGGCGAACCGCATGCGGAAGTACATGCCTTGCGTCAGGCTGGTGCGCAGGTCGAAGGTGCTGATGTGTATGTGACGCTTGAACCCTGCAGTCACCACGGCAGAACGCCGCCATGTGTAGAGGCAGTGATTGCGGCAAAGCCCAAACGCGTGATTATTGCGATGCAGGATCCTAACCCGTTGGTTGCGGGCCGCAGTGTTGCCGCATTGCGTGCACTGGGAATTGAAGTTGTTGTTGGCGTTATGGAGAATGAAGCGCGCACTCTAAATCAGGGCTTTATATCGCGCATGACGCGTGGTTTGCCCTATGTGCGCACTAAAATTGCAGCGAGCCTGGATGGTCGCACTGCGCTCAATAATGGCAAAAGTCAGTGGATTACCGGTGAACAGGCGCGATTGGATGTGCAGCAATGGCGCGCGCAGTCATGTGCGATTATTACCGGTATCGGCACAGTGCTGGCAGATAACCCAAGCATGACGGTGCGGCTGGAAAACACAGCACGTCAGCCGTTGCGCGTCATTGTGGATAGCCGCTTGCAGACACCGGCTGATTGTAAAATGCTGGACGCTTCAATCTTGCAGCACAGTCCTGTATTGATTGCATATGCGTATGATCAACATCAGCGCGCTGATCAGCTTAAAGCGGCGGGTGCCGAGCTTATATTGTTGGCTGATTCTGCTGATAAAGTGGATTTAAAAAGATTGCTAGAAGTTCTGGCGCAGCGTGGCATCAATGAGGTGTTGGTAGAGGCTGGGCAGGGGCTTAATGGTGCGCTGCTGCATGCTGGCCTGATTGATGAGTTTGTTTTCTATTACGCGCCTAAATTGATGGGTGATGTGGCAAAAGCGATGTTTGCAATGCCTGAGCTGACAGAGATGCAGCAGGCTGTAGACCTGCAGGTTCTTGATGTGCGTCTGGTAGGTCCGGATATTCGCTTGCAGGCAAAGCCCATGGTCAAAACAACCCCCTGAAGTTCATTCATCAATGATGCTCATCGATACCCATTGTCATCTTGATGCAGCTGAGTTTGATGCAGACCGTGATTCAGTTGCCGCGCAAGCGATACAAAATGGTATCTGCGGCATCGTTATACCCGCTGTAGCGCGAAATAACTTTGATGATGTCATTGCGCTATGTACTCGTCATCAACATTGCGCCTACGCGCTGGGTATTCATCCTATGTATGTGGATGCTGCCTCGTTCGATGATCTGGAAATATTGGAGCAGTACATTCGTGATCATGATCCGGTCGCAATAGGCGAAATTGGCCTGGATTATTTCCTGACGAATCCGCGGGATAATCCTGACAATATTGAGCGACAGCAGATTTTTTATGTGGAGCAGCTGAAAATTGCCCGTCACTATCAATTGCCGGTTATTCTGCATGTAAGAAATTCGATTGATGAAATTTTAAAGCAGCTGCGTAAATATAAATTAACGGGGGGCATTGCCCATGCGTTTAATGGCAGTTTTCAGCAGGCCCAACAATTTATTGATTTGGGTTTTAAGCTGGGTTTTGGCGGCGCAATGACTTATAGCCGTGCCTTAAAGATACGGGAACTGGCTGCCAAGCTACCTTTAGAAGCCATCGTGCTGGAGACAGATGCCCCTGATATACCACCTGAGTGGGTAGGTAAGGGGGATAGAAACAGCCCTCTGGAATTGCCAAAAATTGCACAGGTTTTAGCGGAATTAAAACAGGTGAATGTGTCGCAAGTGGTTGATATTACTGGTGTCAACGCATTAAAAGTTTTACCAAAAATAGCTGACTTATGCACACGAGTTAATGTAGCACTTTAAGGTATGGGTAAAAACGCTTATTAATCAAGGTTAATTATATAAGTTATTGATTTTAAATGACTTAATAATAGATTAAAAAATAGGCGATTTAAAAAAATCCTTATAAATTGGTATGTTACATTTTGTAATCACATTTATTCACAAAGTTATCCACAGATATTGTGGAGAGTTTTTTTAAAATTTTTGAACTAATTAAAAGTCAAGTTTTTAAATCTATTATTTTTAGTTAAAACAGTATAAAAAGTTAATATTTTTATGTTAGTAGACAATCAGCACTATCGCACCATCTGGCCTAATTCAAGCAGTGAATTTCCGTTTGTGGAAATCATAGACC
This sequence comes from uncultured Methylotenera sp., assembly GCA_964622195.1. Lineage (GTDB taxonomy): Bacteria > Pseudomonadota > Gammaproteobacteria > Burkholderiales > Methylophilaceae > Methylotenera. Next base: position 63,601 of record CAZUOQ010000008.1, read on the forward strand.
AGACCAGATTGCCGCATGAGTTCAAGGTTGAGAATGTTGCCAGCCTGGAGCAGATGATCGTTGCAATTAAAACCATGCAGGTGCGTGGCGCACCTTTGATAGGAGCGGCTGCGGCCTATGGCATGGCACTGGCCATGTTAAAGGATTGCAGTGATGAGTGCTTGAATGTCTCTGCGGAGCAGCTTATTGCCAGCAGGCCAACCGCAGTGAATTTGAAATGGGCGGTAGCGCGTATGCACAGTCATCTGCTTGCTTTACCCGTACCGGAGCGTCTGCAGGCGGCGTGGGTGGAAGCCGCCTTGATTTGCGAAGAAGATGTGCTGCTCAATCAGGCGATAGGTGCGCATGGTGTGGCAATTATTGATCAAATGCATCGTCAAAAAATGCGCACTATTCATATACTCACGCATTGCAATGCGGGCTGGCTGGCAACAGTGGATTTTGGCACGGCACTGGCACCGATTTATGCTGCCCATAATGCCGGTATTGATGTGCATGTGTGGGTGGATGAGACCAGGCCGCGCAATCAGGGCGCCAGCCTCACGGCATGGGAGCTTGGTCAGCATGGCGTGCCCTATACTGTTATCAGTGATAACGCGGGCGGACATCTGATGCAGCAGGGGCAGGTGGATATGGTGATTGTAGGGGCTGACCGCGTTACGGCAACGGGTGATGTGTGCAACAAGATAGGCACGTATCTGAAAGCACTGGCAGCTGCTGATGCCGCTGCGTTTGGCCATCAGGTACCGTTTTACGCAGCTGTGCCATCGCCGACGATAGACTGGACTTTGGACGATGGTGTTAACCAGATTGAAATTGAAGAGCGTCATGCAGATGAAGTTGCATGGATGAGTGGCAGGCGTGCCAACGGCGAAATTGCCAGCGTGAATATACTGCCGGCGGGCGCTAGAGTTGCCAATCCGGCTTTTGATGTAACCCCGGCGCGCCTGGTGACTGGGATTATTACCGAGCAGGGTGTATTTGCACCGAGCCAACTGCATAAAATGCAAAGAGTGCATTCGTAAAGTTTCGGAAGGTAAACTATGCAAGAACAACGTCAGCAATTGCTGGATATCAGCTTGGAGTTATGCCGCCTGGGTTTGAATCGCGGCACCTCCGGCAATGTCAGTGTGCGGGTGGAAAATGATGATGGCCGGCCAGGCTTTTTAATCACACCATCCGGTATGGCAGTAGAGCAGATGACAACTGAAGACATGGTATGGATGGACTTTTCCGCCAACTGGGTCGGGCGCCGGCAGCCTTCCAGTGAGTGGCGCTTTCATCTGGATATTTTGCAGCATAAGCCGCAGATCAATGCCGTGATTCATACGCACAGTATGTTTGCTACAACGCTAAGCACTTTCAGGCGTGACATTCCGCCGTTCCACTACATGATTGCATTGGCTGGCGGCGATACGATACGCTGCGCACCTTATGCGCTGTTTGGCAGTCAGTTGTTATCAGATCATGCGCTGGCCGCTTTGTATGATCGGAAAGCCTGCCTGCTGGCTAATCACGGCATGATCGCGATTGGCGAGAGTCTTAACCAGGCCTTGCGAATTACAGAGGAAGTGGAAACGCTGTGTGAGCAGTATCTGCGTGCGTTGCAGATTGGAGAGCCGCATCTCCTGACGCATCAGGAGATGCTTGAGGTGCAGGAGCAGTTCAAGGGTTACGGCGCTTGGGCAACCAAGCCCTGAGCCGCTTTTTCGTAGTCCAGACCCGTATCTTATTTTTGCTGATCGTCCTGCGGTTTGGCTGTTAAAAACAGGCGAAGAAAAAATGCTGCCATGAGTAAAACGAACACAATAACACCCAAGCTCAGCAGGCCGGTAAATGAGCTGAATAAATCCTTGTACATAATCTGATCCCCTAATGTAAATAATTGTCTTAAAGTCAGTAAGGTTAATTCTATGGAGATGTCAGCTTATTTGCTTGATTTATATCAATTAGCGTTTAATCAGTGGCAGTTCTGTGGCCGTCTTTTATAAAATCTGGCATTTAAAATTAACATTCATTTAAGAGTTTTTGTTTGTAGGCTAGGGGGCTTTAAAGTAAAATAGACTCCCGTCTGCAACAAATAATTTAAAGCTCCTTTCCCATGACCAAATATGTATTCGTAACCGGCGGTGTTGTTTCCTCTCTTGGTAAAGGTATCTCCGCTGCCAGCCTTGGCGCAATTCTGGAATCACGTGGCCTCAAAGTCACCATGCTGAAGCTGGATCCTTATATCAACGTTGACCCCGGCACTATGAGTCCATTCCAGCACGGTGAAGTGTTTGTGACTGACGATGGTGCGGAAACCGACCTTGACTTGGGTCATTATGAGCGTTTTATCAGCCAACGCATGGCTAAGCGCAATAGTTTTACTGCCGGTCAGATCTACGAAACAGTGATTAAAAAAGAACGCCGTGGCGAGTATTTGGGCAAAACCGTACAGGTTATTCCGCATATCACGGATGAAATCAAGGCGCAGGTGAAACGTGGTGCCGAAGGCGCTGATGTCGCAATCGTTGAGGTGGGCGGTACTGTAGGTGATATTGAATCCCTGCCGTTTCTGGAAGCCATTCGCCAGATGGGGTTTGAAGAGGGCAGGGACAATACCTGTTACATTCATTTAACACTGTTGCCATGGATTCCGACCGCAGGCGAGCTTAAAACCAAGCCTACCCAGCACTCGGTAAAAGAGTTGCGTGAAATCGGTATTCAGCCGGATATTTTGTTATGCCGTGCTGACCGCGATATCCCTGAAGAGGAACGCAGGAAAATTGCCCTGTTTACCAATGTAGCCTCAGAGGCGGTGATCAGCGTGATTGACGCCGAGTCTATTTACAGAATTCCGGGCATGCTGCATGGCCAGAATCTGGATAGCATCGTCTGCAAGAAACTGGCAATAGAAGCCAAACCGGCCGATCTCGCTGAGTGGGATAAGATTGCCACGGCACTGGCTAATCCTAAACATCTGGTCAATATTGCTTTTGTCGGTAAATACGTTGACCTGACCGAATCTTACAAGTCCCTGACCGAGGCCCTGATACACGCCGGTATTCACACTGAATCCAAGGTCAAGATTCATTACATGGATTCAGAAGATATTGAACAAAACGGTACCGGCAGCCTGAATGGCATGGACGCGATTTTAGTGCCGGGTGGTTTCGGTGTACGTGGTACGGAAGGCAAGATCGCTGCGATTCAATATGCACGTGAAAACAAAGTGCCTTATTTAGGTATTTGTCTGGGTATGCAATTGGCGGTAATTGAGTTTGCGCGCCATGTTGCCGGCCTGAAAGATGCCAACAGTACCGAGTTCAACCCGAATGCGGCCCATAAACTGATTGGTTTGATCGATGAGTGGCAGGATGCTTCAGGGAATATCGAAAAACGTGACGAGAATTCTGACTTGGGCGGTACGATGCGCTTGGGCGCACAAAGCTGTCCGATTGTGCCGAACACACTGGCTGCCAGCATTTATGGTGCGCAGGTGAATGAGCGCCATCGTCACCGTTATGAGGTGAATAACCATTATGTTGAGCAGTTGAAAGCCGCTGGTCTCGTAGTTTCAGCCAGAACACCGTCTGAGGACCTGTGCGAGATGATAGAACTGCCGCAGAATGTACACCCATGGTTTGTGGCATGCCAGTTTCACCCGGAATTCACCTCAAACCCAAGAAGCGGGCATCCGTTATTTATTGCCTACGTTAAGGCTGCATTAGCTAACAAGAAATAATCTATAACTGAATGCTGGCAAATCTATTGTTTGCCGGTTTCTCCAGGCATAAAGGTCGAGCATGAAATTATGTAACTTTGATGTAGGTATTGAGCATCCGCTGTTTTTAATTGCGGGTCCATGTGTGATTGAGTCACAGCAGATGGCAATTGATACTGCCGGCCAACTCAAGGAAATCGCATCAGCGCTGAATATCCCGTATATTTACAAGTCTTCATACGATAAAGCCAACCGCAGCTCCAACAAAACCTTCCGTGGTTTCGGCATGGAGCAAGGTTTGAAGATACTGGACGAAGTACGCCGCCAGATCGGCGTGCCTATCCTGACTGATGTGCACACCGAAGAGCAGGTGCCGCATGTGGCTGCTGTGGTGGATGTACTCCAAACGCCGGCATTTCTGTGCCGCCAGACTGACTTTATCATGGCCTGTGCCAAATCAGGCAAGCCGGTCAATATCAAAAAAGGCCAGTTCATGGCACCAGGCGATATGAAAAACGTCGTGGAAAAAGCCAAGGAAGCCAATGGCGGTGCGGATAATATCATGGTGTGTGAGCGCGGCGTTTCATTCGGCTACAACACACTGGTTTCGGATATGCGCGGCTTGGCCATTATGCGCAATACTAATTGCCCGGTAGTGTTCGATGCCACGCACTCTGTGCAGCAGCCTGGCGGTCAGGGCGACAAGAGTGGCGGTCAGCGTGAACATGTGCCGGTACTGGCGCGCGCGGCTGTTGCCAGCGGCATTGCCGGCGTATTTATGGAGACACATCCGGATCCTGCCAAGGCGTTGTCAGATGGTCCTAATGCATGGCCACTGCATAAAATGAGAGACTTGTTGGAAGTGTTGGTGGATTTAGATAAGTTAGTAAAAAAAGCTGGTTTTATTGAAAGTACTTTATAAAAATTAAGGTGGCCAGATATTGCGGCTGCTGACAAGATTTTAGTTTTTCATTGAGGAGAAAAATAATGAGCGCGATTGTAGATATTATTGCCCGCGAGATTCTGGATTCACGTGGTAACCCAACAGTTGAGGCTGATGTGTTGCTGGAGAGCGGCGTAATCGGGCGCGCAGCTGTGCCTTCTGGCGCTTCTACCGGTGCAAAAGAGGCTGTAGAGTTACGTGATGGCGATAAAAACCGTTATTTAGGTAAAGGCGTATTGCAGGCAGTTGAGAATGTAAATACAGAAATCACTGAAGCAATTATTGGTTTAGATGCTGAAGAGCAAAGCTTCATTGATAAAACCTTGATTGAATTGGACGGTACAGAAAACAAGGACCGTTTGGGTGCAAATGCGATTCTGGCGGTTTCTATGGCTTGTGCACGTGCCGCAGCTGAAGAATCAGGCTTGCCTTTATACCGCTATCTGGGCGGTTCAGGCGCGATGCAATTGCCAACGCCAATGATGAACATCATCAACGGTGGCGCGCATGCTGATAACAGCGTGGATATGCAGGAATTCATGATTATTCCAGCTGGCTTGCCTACATTCCGTGAAGCGCTGCGCTGCGGTGCTGAAGTGTTCCATGCCTTGAAGAAAACACTGCATAAAAAAGGCCTGGCAACCACAGTAGGTGATGAAGGTGGTTTTGCGCCAAACCTGCCATCTAACGAAGCTGCGATTCAATACATTCTGGAAGCGATTTCAGATGCAGGCTATGAGCCAGGCCGTGACGTGTATTTAGGCTTGGATTGCGCAAGTACCGAGTTCTACAAAGATGGCCGTTACCATTTGGAATCAGAAGGTCTGGCACTGACTTCAGCACAGTTCACTGATTACCTCGCTGCATGGTGTGATAAATACCCGATCATCAGTATTGAAGATGGTATGGGCGAGTTCGACTGGGAAGGTTGGGACATCCTGACGAAACGCCTGGGTAAAACCACACAATTGGTCGGTGATGACCTGTTTGTAACCAACAGTAAAATCCTGCGTGAAGGCATTCAGCGCGGTGTCGCAAACTCTGTGTTGATTAAAGTGAACCAGATCGGTACCTTGACCGAGACATTCCAAACCATCGAAATGGCAAAACGTGCAGGTTACACCGCTGTAGTTTCACATCGTTCAGGTGAGACAGAAGATAGCACGATTGCTGATATTTCAGTGGCTACCAATGCATTGCAAATCAAGACCGGTTCTCTGTGTCGTTCAGAGCGTATTGCAAAATACAACCAATTATTACGTATTGAAGAAGAATTGGGTGATGCAACCAGCTATGCCGGTAAGTCAGCCTTTTATCAACTCTTTAAATAAATCCAGCTTGTATTTGAACCGACACATCGCTGCATATGCTAGCCGTGCTGATTGCACTGCGTATGCGCATACGTCTGGTCTCGCTTCAAATACAATTGGAATAACTTTTAAAAGTTAAAGTTGAAAGCCCTCACGCTGATCTTTGTTATCCTGATAGCCTTGCTGCAGTATCCGCTGTGGCTGGGCAAAGGTAGCTGGTTACGCGTGTGGGAACTCAACCGTCAAGTACATGAACAGCAGGAAAAAAACACTGCACTAAAAGCGCGTAACGCAATGCTGGATGCAGAAGTGCGCGATTTAAAAAGCGGCAAGGCCGCTATTGAAGAACGTGCCAGAAGCGAGCTTGGCATGATCAAGCAGGATGAAGTCTTTTTCCAGGTTATTGAGGCACAGCCTCAACCGCCAATTCAATCCCAACCGCAGCAACAAACCCAACCTTAGCAATAACAGGCTATCAAGCAATAACAGACCATCAAGCCTGAGCAGGTCAGGTTCAATAGTGCATTTTCAGTTTATATTTTAAGTTCAGATTTTGTAAGGCAGTTGCTGCATATTCAGCGCACTGCCATTCACACTGAGAGCGCCAGCTTCAACACTTTCCAGCCTGATCTCTGCCAATAAGTCATAACCGCCGTGATATGCTGGCGCGCATCTTACAACTTTACCAACGATTTCACCATTGCTGTTCTGCACATCATCACCTGCATTCGGCGCAATGTTACAGTCAACATGCGCTAGTTGGGTACGGCGTTTTACCGTACCTAAGTAATGCGTGCGCGCCACGATCTCCTGCCCGGTATAGCAGCCTTTTTTGAAGTTGATGCCATTCAGCAAATCGAGGTTTAGCATTTGAGGTACAAATTCTTCCTGTGTCTTTGTGTACACTTCAGGAATGCCGGCCTGGATTTCCAGCATTTCCCAATAAGCTGCATTTACGGTTTTTGCATGCTGCATCAATTTGTTCCAGATGACCGTGGCATTGGCAATGTCGGTAAAAATCTCGAAGCGAGGCTGTGTGCCAGGCAGTTTCAGTAATGCGCCGTTTTCATGGGTCACCAATTCAAAATCCAGCTGTGGAATGCTCGCAAAGGATTGGCTCAGTAACTCGACAGCGTTGGCGCCACTCAAACCAAACTTTATGATGGAATCGCTGACATCCTGAATTTCGACTTTGCTGCGCAATACGTACATTTTCAGGCGCTTTGCAATCGCAGCAACGAGCTCTTTGGGTAGTTGCAAATGCATGTGGCCTTGATGTGCAAATGCGAGAAACAGTGCCAGCATGCGGCCTTTAGGGTTGCAATATCCGCTGTAATGGGCAGTCTGGCCATTCAGCTGTTTTACATCATTGGTAACCTGGCCTTGCAGAAAGGTGATCGCATCAGCGCCATCTATTTGCAGCAGACCTAAATGGGAAAGATCGCAAATGACCGTTTCATTGATCAAAGCGGGGGTGATTTCACTGACAGGATGCTGTTCGGCTGAAGTCTGCAAAAATTGATGCCATTGCTGTGTGCTCATGTTAACCTTAATTCAAATGATGGATATGCTATATGACAAATAATAAGATGAAGCCCATACAGCTTGATTTCAAGCCTTCTATTGCCTTAACGCTGATTATTTGCACTATGGGTCTAGGCGCAGGTGTCATTTTAATCCTGCCCGCGTTGGTTTGGCAGATTAAATTGCTGTTGGGACTCGGCATTTTAGCGGCTTCTGCCTATGCGGTGTGCCGTTACGGCCTGTTATTGCTGCCGTGGTCATGTGTTGCTTTAAATGTGAACAGTCACAACGAGCTGACGCTGGTACTTGGAAATGGCGACCTGCTGCAAGTGCAGGTATGCCACGATTCCGTTGTAACCCCATTCTTGACAGTCGTGCATTATAAAGGCAAGGACGCGCCATTATGGGCACGTCTATTGACAACGCATCTCGTGATTTTGCCGGATATGCTGGATGCAGAAGATTATCGGCAACTGAGGGTATGGTTACGCTGGGGTAAGTTTAGCTATCCTTAAATTCTATTCATTTTCTGCTGCTGCACCTGTTGAAGTTATCGGTGCAATACTAATGACTAGTGTTTCAGATGAAAGTAATAGCATTAATTGTACTGGTTCTGATTAGATCTGGCAGTGACTTAACTTTCAAGGTATCTGTCAGATCGAAACCAAATCACAATATCAGCGCTGCCAATAGGCCCGTAGCAGATTCTCTCCTGGGTTGTAATGCAATTCCAGCTCGCCTTGAAAAGCATGTTTCACGGCCTCGGCAATGCCGCGTGCCAGATGAATATCTGTTGTGGTAACTACAGTAGCGTTGCCTTCCCTTTCGGTTGCAATAATCCGTTTGAGCGGGTGCTCCAGGCGTTCATGCCGTTCATGATTTTGCACAGTGCGTAAAATTTCTTCGCTGTGAGCGTCAAAATAAGGACCTTCCAGTGTCACATAGCCAGCCGGAAACTTATCATGGGTACGTTTGCAGGCCGGGCAGCTCTCTTGATGTGCGCCAGCAGGCGCTTCCAGCCACTGCCAGCGGCCTTTGTGAAATACTGCCCTGCATTCTGGGCAAACGGTGGGTTCGGCGAGTTTAGCCGGCATTCTGTAAGCATCAATGTCCTGTTCTATCAGTGGGCGCTCGTGGTTGATATGATGGTAGCCTGCTGCGAGTTTAGCCATGATGAGCTTCCTTTCGTATTTTTAGCGTTAGGTATTGCAATTAAAGCCTGTTGATCTCCTTAATCCTGGTAATCAGCGTCGCTTGATTAATTCATTCTTCTGCTCATTCTTTAACAGCATGGCAATGCTGAAAGATTCTTTTGCCATCATCATGAGCAGGTCATCCAGCGTCAGGATGCCGGTAAGGCTGCCGTACTTATCAATAACAGGCAAACGCCGGATGCCTTTGCTGGTCATAAGTTTGATCGCGTGAAAAATTTCAGCATCTTCTTCTATAGTAGATAAATGGGGCACCATGATATCGCCAACGGTGATGACTTTCGGGTCTAGCCCGGGGGCCACAACTTCCACGACAATATCGCGGTCAGTCACAATGCCGACAGGTAAGGTTTTGTCCTGCTTTACTTCGGTGACCAGCACATCGCCAACATGGTTTTCACGCATGAGCTCCGCAGCCTTGAAAACAGTATCGTCGCGGCCTACGGCTACAAGTTCACGGTTACATAGTTCTTTGATTGACAAGATATTTCTCCAATTATCAAGATAATTCAATGCATTAACGATTGATTTCCCTCTGCATATAAATCACGCCTGGTGAGTGGTAACGGCGGGAAGCTATTGCTCTTGCGTACAGCCAATATCTGGTAAATTCCGGTCTGCCCCTGCTCGAATTGCAATGCGCAGCCGGTCATGTATAGCCGCCAGATGCGGTAATTACGTTCACCTACCAGATTGACGGCATCTTCATAATGCCGTTCAAGCCTATGCACCCAGTGCCGCAGGGTGAGTGCATAGTGTGGGCGCAGGCCTTCAACGTCAGCAATCTCGAAATCGGCATCTTCCATTAATGATTGAATGGTACTCACGGTTTCCAGTTCACCATCCGGGAAAACATGGCGGTTAATAAACCGGCTCGATACGCAACGGCCCCAACCGGATTCATCTGTGGTGATGCCGTGGTTAAGGAACAGGCCATTGGGCTTGAGCAAGTGATTTACAATAGAAAAATACATCGGCAGGTTTTTCAGGCCCACATGTTCAAACATGCCGATACTGGATATTTTGTCATAAGAGGCGGTTAAAGGCAGTTCACGGTAATCGCGCAGTTCTATGGTGACTTGTCCTTGCAAGTTCTGTTTTATGACTTCTGCACAGGCGTGTTCATACTGACTCTGGCTCAGTGTAATGCCATGTGCAATCACGCCGTAGTGTCTGGCAGCCCAGCATACCAGCGCGCCCCAGCCACAGCCGATATCAAGAAACTGCTCTCCGCGTTTCAAACGCAGCTTGCGGCAGATATGATCGAGTTTGTTACACTGCGCCTGCTCCAGACTTTGTTGAGCATGCTCAAAATAGGCACAGGAGTAGATCATGCGTTTATCCAGCCATAGCTGGTAAAAGTCGTTGGAGATATCATAATGAAAGGCGATAGTCTCTTTGCCGTTTTGGCGCGGAACCTCGCCATCTCTTGCGAAGATTATAGGCAGTGATGATGGCTGTTTGTTTAAAAGCAGTGCCTTAAGCGCCAGATGCAGTTTTTTACTGAAAGGTAGCTTCAGTTGTTCCAGGTAGTGGCGCAAACCCAGCGCGGCATTGAAGTCACCATCGACTTCAATTGACCCGTCAAAGTAAGCTTCAGCCAGCCTGACCGGGTCGCGAAACAGAATCAGGTCACGCAGCACGCTGGCATGTTTTATTTTCAGGGTAAATGCTGCAAGATCGTTACCTATGCGCAATTGACTGTCATTCCATAAATGAATGGAAAACGACCCCAGATAATCACTGAACAGATAGATCAGCATCTGGTGTGCAGGTGTGTAACGGTTGCTGTGATTAAATTGCAAATTCCGATCCAGGTCCATTTCCATGATTATGACCTTTCGGTGCGGGTACTTTTCACCAGTAACAACGGTACTTTGCTGCTGCGAAGTACATTTTCGGCGTCACTGCCCATGACCAGTCGGCTGATGCCGCGCAGGCCGTGTGTGCCCATCACAATCAAGTCTGCCGGCCATGTTTCGGCTTCCTGAACAATATAGGAGGCTGTTCTGCCGCCGACTGATTCAATGGTTTTCGTCTCTGCGCTTACCCCGGCCTTCTGGGCACTGGCAGCCGCATATTGGATGACCTTTTCGCCATTTTCCCGCAGGATATCTATCATGTAAGTCACGTTGAAATCACCGGATAGATCGACGATAGGCACATAGGTATCAATCACATGAAGGAAATGCAGTTGTGCATTTTGCGCTTTGGCTAACTGGATGGCTTCGTGCATGCCTGCATTTGAGGTATCACTGCCATCAACCGGACAAAGTATGCGTTTGTACATTGGTTCTTCTCCTAGAATACAGAAAAAGCTGAGTCATTACGGCAATCAATTCAAGTGATCGTGTTAAGTATCAATGGTGCCTTACGTGTGCTGGGTGCTACTTGCGTTTGAGGATAGCCGATAATGACCGGTGCTACAGCTATAAACCCCGTCGGGATCCCCAGCATGGATTTCACCTCAGGTAAGTTCATTGCCGGCAATGCTGAGGCTATTACGCAACTGCCAAGGCTCATGGCGCAGGCGGCAAGCATCAAGTTTTCCGCGGCCATCCAGCAATCAGCAACCGGTTGATGTCCATTGGTCTTGCCACAAATAATAATCAGCGTGCCTGCATCGTAAAACAGGTTGCCACCGGTATGTTTTAACACGTCTTCTCTGGTACCTATTTTTTTTAGTTCTTCAATAAATAGTGGTTTTGCCAAGTCTGATATGTTTTTTAATGTGTCCCTGTTCTGTACGATGACAAAGCCCCATGGCTCTTTATGCAGTGCGGTTGGTGCCCATACTGCAGCTTCCAGCAGGGTTTTCACAATATCCGGCGCTATCTTTTTGTCTGCATAGCTGCGCACGGAGCGCCTACCCAAGATAGTCTCAAATATAGTCTGTTCTAGTTCCGGTGGCTGCATGGCGTATTACCCTGTAATACATGGCTTCAGAAACGTGTCTGAATCATTGTTTTTTTAACAAAATAGCAACATTTAAGTATTTTTATAATCCGCGCGAGCACGTATAACATGTGCAAAAAATAGGATCAAGAAAATAAAATAATATGGATTTTTTCAAGAGCCGCTTGAACTATAGGTTTGCGCTACTACGTGTTAGCCCTTACGTGCTTGCACTAATTTTGTCAGTAGAAATTAGGTTGTAAATTTCGTTTTATTCAATGAATGATGGTCGTCCTGGTACTTTTCCAGTAGTAAAGATCAGCGTTGTTAAATCCGGAAGTATTCAGGCTAAATATATTGTTGATTCATCCCTGACTGGGCTTAAGTGTCAGACATGCTGTATGTTGCTGATGCACTCAGATACATGATCAAAATGCCCGGTTATAAGGTTCAGGCGTCTGAACTTTCGACGGTTTATAAAGTCGATAATTAGCGGAATACAGTGAAGGAGTTACAGCAATGATTACTCAGCGAACACCCCCTCTGATTGAGTATAAACGCGCTCATTCTGCAAAACAGGCATCGATTAATGATGAGAGCGATGAGAATAGACTGGTTTTAACCCTGCATTTCAACGGTATGATTACTGAATGCAATAAAGCGGGCGGTAAGTTGCTGGGCTGCCTGCCTTCAGAGTTGATCTGGCAGCATATTTCCCGACTGCTGCCGCAGTTGAAAAATGTCAGCCTCATGGAAGGCTCGAATCTGAATCCATACCTGCATTTTCTTTCACGCGTAGGTTATAAATTTGATGTGATTAGCCTTAGAGGTGCGCGCCTGATTGCCAGAGTGTTTTTTTGTGAGATCGGCAGCATGGATCATCGATTTTTGCGCGTGATTATCTGCCCGCTTTCACCAGAGAGGATGGCATCTTAGGTTAATTTTTCTGACCATATTGTGATTAATAATAAGGAGGAAATGATGGCTAAAGAAAAAAACATACAAATCACTGAAGGTACTTCAGATACAAAGGGAAAGGGCAGCCCAAGCCAGGCAGCACCCTCCATTGTTCAGCATCCGATTGCTGAAATGGAGCGTGCCTTTGATCGTTTTTTCAGTCGCGGCTTTCCATCTTTATGGCGTGGGCGCGACTTTCCGTTAATGGACTCTTTGTTTGGTGATAGCCTGCTGGAGTTTAAGGGGCGGCGTATGCCTAATATTGACGTGGTAGATCGTGATAATGAAATATTAGTCCGCGCAGAAGTGCCAGGCGTAGATAAGAAGGATCTAACCATTTCGCTGACTGATAATCTGCTTACGATTAAAGGTGAGAGCAAGACTGAAAAGAAAGAGGAGCAAGGGGATTATCATCGGCGCGAAATTTCAAGCTCCAGCTTTGCGCGGACTTTTACCTTGCCTGGATCTGTAAACTCTACTAAGGCCGAGGCTACACTGAAAGACGGTGTATTGGAAATTACCTTGCCCAAGGCTGAGTCTTCCAGAAAACGTAATATTGAAGTTAAATAATCTGCTGGTGTGGAGTATTATTAAAAGATGGAAAGCGCTTGATATATTGGTTGATCAAGCGATAGATCAGGCGCTTCGCAAGTAATTTCTGGCAGCTTATTCTCGTTAAATAATAAGAAAGAAGATGCACATGCAATGTTCAAAATTAGTTTTTTCCATGATAACAGTTCTGTTTTTCAGTTCATTCCACGCTACAGCAATGGGCTTTCTTCCGCCGGAGGATTTGTCAGAAACGCAAGAGTTACAGATTGCAAAAACTGATGATATCGCTACAGAAGTGGATTTTCAAAAATGTTTGCCGCACCAGGCAAATCCGGAGCAAGTTTGCTATATCTCCGGCGGTATCAGCAGCGACGAAGTCAGCCAGTTTAAATCCCGCGCCAACGAATATCTGCTTGAAATTGTATTTGTACAGAAAACAGATCCAGAAGAAAATAACGGCCGCATTGAAGAATATCTGGCTGAAGTACAGTTGCAGATTAAGGACAGCAAAGGCAATCTCGTTGTGGATACCATGACTGAAGGCCCTTTTTTCCTGGCGGATCTGCCATTCGGGACTTACCGGATCACCGCGGATCATGATGGTGTCATAAAAACCAATGTGGTGAAGATAGCCGCTAAAAAACATCAGAGAATTGTATTTCTTTGGCCTAAGTAAACGTTCATAGCCGTGTAGAAGGAGCCTGCGTGGACTTTTCGCCAGAAGGTGACAGAACCTGCCTGTATCCGAAAATGCAGCTTGATGCTGTGATTGATGCCATGGCATGGCAGGCCAGTGGATTTATCAGGTGTAAAGAGCGTGTTGTATTGGTTGGCATACTGCGGCGCGGTGTGCCTTTGGCCGAGATGTTGCATGATAAATTAACCAATCAGTACGGCCTGACTAATATCACCATGCTGCACTTGCAGATCAAGCGCTATGCAGATGACCTGACACTGCTGCACCCGGAAACTAAGCTCACAGAAAATCCGGAACACTCCAATCTTGATTTAACCGGTGCCACGGTGCTGGTGGTTGATGATGTAATGTATCACGGCCACTCCATGCTGCGGGCGGTCGAATATCTGGCAACCAGGCAAGCTGCAGAAATACGCACGATCGTGCTGGTTGATCGTGGCGCGAATAAACTTCCGGTGCGCACAGATATTGCCGGTGTGCGTCTGGATGTGGCCCCTGGCAATATCATTGAATGCAATGTGCCACCGTATGAAACTGACTTCAGAATTGATTTGCTGCAGCCGAGAATTAATTGAGCCATTAAGATTGAGCATGCCATGATATTCCATGATCGCAAACAAGCAGCCATGATGCTGGCCGAGCAGCTTGAAGATTACAAAGGCAGACACCCTTTAATTCTGGCAATTCCTCGCGGTGCAGTGCCCATGGCTAAAATAATCGCCGATAAGCTGGGGGGCGAGTTTGATGTGGTGCTGGTGCGCAAGTTACGTGCGCCGGATTATCCGGAATTGGCTATTGGTTCAATAGATGAAAGCGGCTGGACTTATATCGCTGATCATGCGGCATCTGTCGGTGCGGATACTGAATATATTGAGACTGAAAGACAGCAGCAGCTGGCAACGATCAGGCAGCGGCGTGCACAATATACGCCGATACGGGCACCTATAGATCCTGCCGAACGTATCGTGATTGTGATTGATGATGGGCTTGCCACCGGAGCCACCATGATTTCTGCACTGCATGGCTTGCGCAGCAGAAAGCCGGCCAGATTGATATGTGCCATACCGGTTTCACCGCCGGAAACGCTAAGGAAAATTCAGCCATTGGCCGATGAGGTCGTCTGCTTAGCTACCCCTGATAATTTCAGGGCGGTGGCGCAGTTTTATGTTGATTTCCCGCAGGTGGAAGATGATGAGGTCATAAAAGTTTTGCAGAGTCAGCTTTAATAAGAGATTACCTATTTGCCGAAAAAGTACATAAAACTCCCGTTCGTGGTGAGCCTGTCGAACCATGCATGACTCTTCGATAAGCTGAGTCTGTGAACAGGCGGGTAAGCAGCAGAAGGTAACAAACTAATCGTTAATCTCAATTCAATGCTTACAGATAATGTTTAAACCAATCACTGGCCAGGCTGGCAACTGTCTCCAGCGTTCCAGGTTCTTCAAACAGATGAGTCGCACCGGGAATAATCGCAATGTGTTTGGTGCAGTGCATGTGGCTGTAAGCTTCCTGGTTCAGTTCGATGACGATATCGTCCAGGCCGCCTATCAGCAATAGTGTCGGCGCACTTACCATGCTTAAACTATCTTCTCCAGCCATGTCCGGCCGGCCGCCGCGTGAAACGACGGCACTGATTTTGTTGCCGAGCACTGCAGCAGCCTGCAATGCGGCAGCGGCACCAGTACTTGCACCGAAGTAGCCAATTGGCAGGTATTGCATCTGCTGTAGAGTTTGCAGCCAATGCGTTGCCGCCAACAAGCGGCGCGTGAGCAATGGGATATCAAAGCGCACTTGGTAATCCATGTCTTCTTCCGGTGTGAGCAGATCCATCAGCAATGTGCCCATGCCGCCCGCATGCAGAATTCTGGCGACATAATTGTTACGCGGACTATGCCGGCTGCTGCCGCTGCCGTGTGCAAAAAGTATCATTCCCCGTGCGTCAGCTGGCAGTTCCAGCATACCTTCAATGTGAACATTGTCTACAGGAATGTGAACGAGTTTTTCAAAGGCTTCTGACATGGAACACCCTTATTCTAAGCATAAGCGCCAATGACTACTGGAATACGCCTTCTGCCAAAATGTCCCGCTTTTGCATCAAAGTGCCCGGCAATCGGGGCATGGCAGTCAGGGCAGTGCCCATCTTCGCTGAGTCGGTATTGGTTGATCTGGTACCAGTCACGCACGATCAGAGGCGCCTTGCAATGGGGGCAGAATGTGGTATCGCCTTCCAGGTTGTGTACATTGCCGGTATAGACATAATGCAGGCCTTCGCGCATGCCAATTTCACGCGCACGAATCAGCGTAGCCTTTGGTGTGGGCGGAATGTCAGGCATTTTATAATCAGGATGAAAAGCGGAAAAATGCAGCGGAACATCAGCGCCCAGTTCTTTTTTGATCCATTTGCACATTGCAGTGATCTCTTCTGCAGAGTCATTCTGGCCCGGTATCAGCAAGGTAGTAATTTCAAACCACACCCCGGTTTCATGTTTAAGGTAGGTCAGGGTATCGAGAACCGGTTGCAGTTGTGAGCCGGTTAGTTTGTAATAAAATTCCTCGGTAAACGCTTTCAGGTCAACATTGGCGGCATCGATTTTTGCGTAAAAGTCACGCCTGGGAATGTCGTGCATATATCCGGCGGTAACAGCTACCGTTTTAATACCGTGCGCGTGGCAGGCATCGGCGACATCCATGGCATATTCAGCAAAAATGACAGGATCATTGTAGGTAAATGCCACGCTCCTGCAATCATGGTCTGCCGCGGCAGCCGCTATTGCTGCAGGTGAAGCCTGATCCATCAGCAGGTCGATATTTTTAGATTTGCTGATGTCCCAGTTCTGGCAGAACTTACAGGCCAGATTGCAGCCAGCAGTGCCGAAAGACAATACGCTGCTGCCGGGGTAAAAATGGTTGAGCGGTTTTTTTTCTATCGGGTCAATGCAGAAACCTGATGAGCGCCCATAAGTCGTAAGTATCATCTGGTTATTTTCTCGCATGCGGACAAAGCAGGCGCCGCGCTGTCCCTCATGCAGTCTGCAGTCCCTGGGGCAAAGGTCGCACTGCATGCGGCCATCGTCCAGCATGTGCCAGTAACGTGCAGCATAATGTGTGTTTTCAATCATGATGCCAACCTTTCGACCTTGCTGGCGTATTCTGGCAAGAGGTCCTTTTCTTTGAATTTTGTGACCGTATAGCGATACAGTTCGACATCATCGTGCCAGAATCCCGGGGGCAGGCCGGCTTTGTGCTTGAGATGCGCCATGAATGCTGTTGCGTCAGTTAATTGCTCCCACACTTGCGGCAGAAACGTGCTGCGGTAGCGGCCGTACTTGAACACAACGCCGTCAATATCTGGTCGCAGTTGCGCCAGTGCATCCGCCTCATCTTTAAAGGGCAGTGGCTGCTGCGGTGATAACAGTGAAATTTCTATTTCAGTTGCATCAAGCTCGGCAATGGTCAGCGGCGAGAATCTGGGGTCACGAAAAGCAGCGGCATAAGCATTGGCCCTAACATCGAGCAGCAGTGGCCGCTGGGCTTCAAGAGAGCCTATGCAGCCACGCAAATGCTGATTCATGGTCAGGGTGACAAAGCTGGCGCCTTGGTCGTGCAGCCATGGCTGGCTCTCGTCTACAGGTTCGATAGGCTTGCCTAATGCGTCAGCAATAACATTGCGGGCGATAGGCAGCAATATTCTGCCTTTATGCTCGTGCGTAAATACTTCTTCAGCAGGCATGTTTTTAGAAGCTTTTGTTTGGCTAACGGTTTCAGGCATTGGCGGTATCCTCCGTGAATGCAAAAGCGGCATAGCCAACTACACGGTTTTTATCGCCGGCGGTATCGCCTGAATTACATAAATCCAGCAAAGTCGGATGCAAATGATGTTTTTTCGCAGCCAGAATCAGGCCGTTGACTGGTGTGCCGCCGCAGGCCTGATGATGCGTTAATGATCCTTGTAGGCTGAGTATGTTTTTTACCGTAGATTTGTCTACCTCGTTAGCAACAGAGTAGGGTAAGAAATGCGACAGGTCCGAACTCACAACGATAACTGTTTCCGCGCCACCCCATAGTGCCTCCATGACTTCAGCCACCTCTTCTGGCGTGGCATCCCCAACTGCGAGTGGCACCAGTTTAAAATTATCCAACACTGATTGCAGAAACGGCAGCTGAACTTCTAATGAGTGTTCCTGTGCGTGCGCCGGGTAACTGGCTACTATTTGCTGCATGTTAGCGATCGATGCGATCGCGGCTTTGTCCAGTTTCACTTCACCCAGCGGTGTAGTAAACGCATCTACATCCGGCAATGCCAGCCCACGAACCGGCACGCGATGCACCGGACCAAGCAATATGACGCGTTTGATTGTATCGTGCCATTTAGCGAGTTTGTGATAGGCAATTGCAGCCGTCTGGCCTGAATAGATATAGCCGGCATGAGGCACTACAATGGCCTTGGGGGGTATTGAGCGCTTGGCTGAATTGATTGCGTGCTGGGTATCGGAGGCTGCATTTTTGAGCAGCTGGTCAATGTGGTCAGCCAAAATCTGGCTATGCCCAGGGTAGAAGCTACCGGCTACCGCAGCAGGACGTATGGTGTGCATTTAACCCTCCATCGTATCCTTATATTAATGATATTAATGCCTTATTAAATAAGGCATCATGGCTAGAGGATGCTTAAGTCAGGGTTAGATTAACAAAAAACAAGTGGCAGCATAATCCGCGCGAGCACTTATTCGGGGAGCATTCACCAGTTTTTAACGGATATTATTGATACAGCCGGCCTTCGCTGGCTATCCTGGCCAAATCCAGTAAATTGCTAGCCCCGGTTTTATGCATGATTTTTGATTTGTGGATTTCTACTGTGCGGTGGCTGATACCCAGGCGCCTTGCAATTTCCTTGTTGGGCGCACCGGCAACAGCGAGTGCCATGACCTCACGCTCACGTTCGGTCAAGTCGGCCAGTTTTGATTTTGCGTCCTGCCCATTAGTCAGTTGGGTAATCAGCCGTTGGCTTTCTAAAATGGCTGACCTGACTGATAGCAGCAGGTTCTCACGTGTGACTGGTTTGGTCAGAAAATCAACGGCACCGGCTTTTACAGCCTTTACGCTTAGTGGAATGTCGCCGTGACCCGTAAGAAAAACAATCGGTAATTTAATATTGCGCCGGTTCAGTTCCTGCTGCAGTTGCATACCGTCCATCCCCGGCATGCGGATATCAAGTATCGCGCAGCCATGACTATCATTGTGGCAAGCATTAAGAAAATCTTCACTATTACTGTATGTTTGTACGTTGATACCTTCCTGCTCAATCATGAGCATGAGAGAATCCCTGACAGCACAATCGTCATCTACAATAAAAACCGTGGCTTCGGAAATAGTCATATTGATTTCTTCACAATGTGAATGGTGCATGATAGCGATTATAGCCTCGGTTTTTTAAATTGTGTCGTGCTATAGTGTTTGTTAATCTAAATTGCCATCATTAGATTATGGTTACTTATCAGAACGTACATGAGTACTATTAAAATTATCGTTTTTCGCAGAAAAAATCTGCAGAGAATAAATCGTTATACAACACGCATGTGGAGTTTATTTAAATAACTGAATAATTTATTAAATAACTGAATAATAAGTGCAATCACTTAGGTGTCTGTGTCTGGTTTATTCGATAGAATGTCAGTTAGGCATGTTATTTGCAATAAAGATATAAAAACATACTGCTACGCAGATAAAAAGAACAAAAAATAATTAATAGAAAGTTGGGGGCATGAGTATTGAAGGTTTAGACCAAATTAAACACGATGGCGTGGCTGATTCTTTATTGGATAGTCTGGCATTGATTTGCCGTCTATATGGTGTAGCCACTTCTAAAGATGCCTTGGTCTCTGGGTTGCCGTTGCGTGATGGCAAAATGACACCGGAACTGCTGAAACGATCAGCGGACCGCGTCAATCTGGCGGTCACTATCTTGAAAAAACCTCTCAATGAAATCAGGCCGGAATTTCTACCGGCGATTCTGTTGCTCAAAGATGAGCAAGCCTGTGTAGTTACTAAATTAGATCCTGCAAACAATCAGGCGCGTGTTATTTTTCCCGAACTCGGCGAAGCCGAGGTTGTGATGCCACTGAGCGAACTGGCCGAGCGCAGTTTAGGCTATCTCATTGTTGCGAAACTGAAATATGTATTTGACCGGCGTGCGCCCAGCGTTGGCAAAGTGCGCCTCCAGCACTGGTTCTGGGGTTCACTGGCAGAAAACAGCCGCATTTATCGCGATATCATGGTAGCTGCGTTTGTCGTGAATATGTTCGCGCTGGCAATGCCGCTGTTTACCATGAATGTGTATGACCGTGTTCTGCCAAATCGTGCTACGGAAACTTTATGGGTGATGGCAATTGGTATTGCGCTGCTTGTGATCGGCGATTTGGTATTGCGCACGATGCGTGCCTATTTTCTTGATTGGGCCAGCACCAGAATTGATGTGAAACTGACCAGACGCATTATGGAACATGTGTTAGGTATCCGTCTGGAGCAGCGCCCTAATTCAGTAGGCTCATTTGCCAACAATCTGCGCTCTTTTGAGACTGTTCGTGATTTCATCACATCTGCCACAATTACGACATTTATCGACATTCCATTCGGCCTGATTTTTGTCGGTGTAATCGCCTGGATAGCCTGGCCGATGGTGATTCCGGTGCTGCTGGGTGCAGTCGTGATTTTAATTTACTCATTCAGCGTACAGACCAAAATGCATGATTTGTCTGAGACGATGTATCGCGCAAGTGCAATCCGCAATGCCACATTGATAGAAAGCCTGGTCGGGCTTGAAACAGTAAAAGCGCTGGGGATTGAAGGGCAAATGCAGCGTAAATGGGAACATAGTTCACATTTCCTGACCGAGGTCAGCAGTAAATTACGCTTGCTGACGACATCTATCAATAATGGTGCAACCAGCATACAACAGCTGATTACCGTGGCGATTGTCGTGCTTGGTGTTTATCTGGTGATTAACGGCGAACTGACCATGGGTGGTTTGATCGCGTGCTCCATGCTCGCTTCGCGCGCGTTGGTGCCGGTGGCGCAGACCGCAGGTTTGCTGACGCAATATCATAATGCAGCGACGTCTTTAACTTCTCTGGATGAAATCATGAATCGTCCGGTTGAGCGTCCGTTTGATAGTGCTTTCCTGTCCAGGCCAGCGTTTAGAGGGGATATTGAATTCAGGGAAGTTTCATTCCGCTATCCGGGTGCAGAAGAAGATGCCCTGACCAAGGTGTCTTTTAAAATTAAAGCCGGCGAGCATGTGGCGATCCTTGGGCGCATGGGCTCCGGTAAAACCACAATTCACAAATTGATTCTTGGTTTGTATCAGCCGACGGCCGGTGCGATTCTGATTGACGGCATTGATGCGCGCCAGATCGACCCCGCTGAATTAAGGCGTTGCGTCGGTTATGTGCAGCAGGATACGCAATTGTTTTATGGATCGATGCGCGATAATTTAACAATCTCTGCACCGCATGTGGATGATGCTGCAGTCCTGGCAGCGGCACATGTCGGCGGTATCGATGAGTTTGTGAATGCACATCCCAAAGGTTTTGATATGCTGATAGGCGAGCGTGGCGAGACCTTGTCAGGTGGTCAAAAACAGGGCGTTGGCATTGCGCGCGCTTTTATTTCCAGATCGGCAATCCTGCTATTGGATGAGCCAACCAGCGCAATGGATCATTCCGGTGAAGAAGCGATCAAACGCCGCCTGCTGGAAGCTACCGCTAATAAAACACTGGTGCTGATCTCGCACAGGTCATCTTTGTATGACCTGGTGAATAGAATTATCGTGATTGATTCTGGCAGGATTGTTGCTGACGGCCCTAAAGATCAAGTGACTGATGCGTTAAGAAACGGCAAGATAGGTAAAGCGCTATGAGTGAGAAGTTATTTGACAAGCTAGGTACGCTGAATCGCGTTTTGAAGAGCCAGTCTTGGCTGACCAAGCCTATTTACTATTTTATTGACCGTACTGTGCCCACTGAAACCAGAGAGGATCTGGATTGGCAGGATGAAGCAGATCTGGCGATACTGGAGCAGACACCAGTTAAAGCCAAGCTGCTGTTATATGCAATTGCTTTTGTGCTGATCGCACTGATAGCGTGGGCATCCTTTGCCAAAGTGGATGAGGTGACCAGAGGTGAAGGACGAGTGATTCCATCCAAGCAGGTGCAGGTAATTCAATCACTGGATGGCGGTATTGTTGCAGAGATTCTGGTAAAGGAAGGCCAAACCGTGTCGGTTGGGACCCCACTGATTCGTATTGATGAGACGCGTGCCGTTTCTTCCCTGAGGGAAAATCAGGCGCAGTATCTGGCATTTCTGGCCAAGCAATCCAGGCTAAAATCTCTGGCAGAAGATAAGCCATTTAGCCCGCCGCCTGAAGTACGTAATGAAGCACCGGAAATTTATGATCAGGAATATGCCTTATATATTTCCAGTCAGGAAGAGTTGGCGTCAGCCATTGAAATTGCACGCAACCAGATGGTTCAACGTGAGAAAGAGTTGCTGGAAGTTCAGTATAAAAAGGAAATCGCAGAAAAGAATTATGAATCTGCTAACAAGGAACTGGCCGCAAATAAACCTTTGTTGGCAAGCGGTGCAGTGTCAGAAATTGATATTCTGAAACTGGAGCGTGAGGCAACCAGAGCCAGAGGCGATATTGATCAGGCACGCGCGCAGATCGGCAGAATCCAGAGTGCGATTGGTGAAGCACGCCGTAAAATCAGTGAGGTAGAGCAGAACTTTAAAAGTAAAGTACGTACCGAGCTCAACGATGTGACCGCGCGCTTGAATAGCCTGTCAGAAGTCAGTGTCTCGCTGCAGGATAAAGTGAATCAGACCACATTAAAATCACCGGTAAACGGTAAGGTCAGCCGCTTGTTTTTTAACACGGTAGGCGGTGTGATTCAGCCCGGAAAAGAAGTGCTGGAGGTTGTGCCTACGGATGATGCACTGATTCTGGAAACCAAAATCCAGATCAAGGACATTGCTTTTATTCGTGTGCTGCAACCAGCGGTGGTCAAGTTAACGGCTTATGATTACACCATTTATGGCGCTTTGGATGCTGTAGTGGAAAATATTGCAGCAGACTCTATTGTTGATGAAGAGGGAAATGCTTATTACTTGGTCAGGGTGCGTACACTGAAGTCGAGTCTTGGCAAGGATTTGCCGATTATTCCCGGTATGGTGGCTCAGGTTGACATTATGACCGGTAAGAAAACCATTCTTTCCTATTTGCTAAAACCGGTGTTAAAAGCGAAGTCATACGCGTTCAGTGAGAGATAAATGCAGGATATATTTGTTAGTACATTACCGAAACTGATCGGTAGTTGGGTAGAAGCTTTTCCGGATGCGTTATTGGTTAAAGATGTGCTTGAAGTCAGCTCCAATTTAGAAATTGTTGCCAGTTATAGTGCAGCCTTGATATTCTGGCTGCATATCAATGATAGTGAGAAGGAATTGCTGCCTGCAACTATCGCTAAATTGCTGCAAGCCTACCCGGATGCAAAAATTGTGGTATTGGCAAATACACCTAGCCATGCCGAGACATTGCAGGCTTTGAGTGCCGGTGCCATAGGTTACGCACATGCTTACTCTGCACCGGAAATGCTGAAAGAAATCCGTACCGTTATTCATCATGGTGGAATCTGGCTAGGCCAGCAGCTTTTAAAACGGCTGATAGAGACCTCGGTAAAACTCACAGGCAATCGATCTGAAGTGGTTGAGGAGTTGCTGGGTCGTTTAACCAGCCGTGAAAAAGAAGTCGCGATTGAAGCTGCTAAAGGTCTGAGTAATAAAGAAATTGCGCGAGGGTTAAAAATTACTGAGCGCACGGTTAAAGCGCATCTGGCAAAAAGTTTTGAGCGTCTTGGCGTGAAGGACCGCCTGCAACTGGCGCTGATGCTTAATAAAAAGTAAGCTGGATTCACAAAGCCTGATCATTAAAGTTCAGGCTTTATTTTTTTTCGGGTATACCTCCTGGTTTGGATTTTGATTTTCTTTTTTCTTAAATCCTGATACCTGGCCCAGTCATGCCATCGATGCCGATTTGTTTTAATACGGCTATTTCATTTTCGTTATGAACACCTTCGGCGATTGCAATAACCCCGATTGAGTGAGCTATCATGCACAGGCCACGCAGCAGGGTTTTGTTTGCCTCGCTGCTATCAATGTCGCGAATCACAGAAGCGTCTATCTTGATGTAGTGAAGCCCGATGTCATGCAGCTCGCCTAAACGTGAAATGCGGGTGCTGACGTGTTCAATACCGATTTTGCAGCCAAGGCTTCTGATCTGTTTGCAGAAATAATGAAACTCAGGCTGGTGATCAAAAGCATCCTGTTCCGGTATTTCAAAATACAGTTTATCGGCTACATGTGGTTGAGCGTTAATCGTGCTGACTATTTTTTGTATGAAAGATGGATTGCACATCGCGCTGGCTGATACGTTGAGCCCAATCGCCTGAGCGCCATTGCTGATCGATTCAACCGCGGTTTCGAACACCAGTTCATCCAAACGCGCCATCAGGTCAAGCCGCGTTGCCCAGGTAATGAACTCTCCGGCGCAGAACCACTTGCCGTCAGGTTTTAGTTGTAAACGTACCGGTGATTCAAAATGCATCAGTTCGCCAGTTTGAGTGATGACCGGATAGTGCTCGAGTTTAATTCTTCTGTTATCCAGCGCAGAGGTGAGTAAGCGCAACCATTCATTTTCCTGGCTGTCCTGATATTGATCCAGATCGCCCGGGTTGATGACATGCAGTACATGGCTTTGTTCATCGCCAATTTCATCCAGCAGCTTGCTGCTGAGCTGGACCATTTTCCCCGCAGTGTCAGTGTTTGCAACGCGCGCTACAACAGTCGTGAAGTTGACGGTAATCGACTTATCGTTGCCAGCGCTGATTTTTTCCAGTAGTTTTTTAATTTGATTGCCAAAAGAATAGTTGTCTACCGGCTGGTTTGAAAAAACAGCAAAGTCAGTACCGTTTAACCTGCCGACGGATAATCCCGTTTGCTGGTCGCATGCATTTTGCAATGTATCGCCTATGACTTTGAGTAGTGTGTTGGTTTCCTTGTAACCCAGTTTCTGGTCGATCGCAGCCAGATTGGTTAGTCTGGATATAATTAAAGCGCCTTCATGAAAATATTCTTCGCGACTTATGTTTGCATCCAGGTTCTTAATAAAATAATCATGATTCATCAGGCCGGTAATATGGTCATAGTTATTTTCCAGTCGCAGCTGATCCAGTCTTGCCGATTCTTCATTGACGGTTTTTTTAACGCGGCTGGAGAGCGTGTTCATTGCATTCACGACGGCTTTAAACTCTTTGGTTTTAGGTTCGTTAATCGTGATAAAGCGGTTTTCGCCTATTGATATAGCCTGATCAACCACATCATTGAGCGGGCTTAATATTTTTTTAAGAATTTCACCGCAAGCCAGACCGCCTATGAGGCCGATCAATAATACCCAGATTGCACTCAATAAGGTGTTATCCCAGAGTTTGTCATAAGCAAAATTGGCGTCGCTTTCAATTCTCAAGGTGCCGAATTGTGACCAGCCATCCTGAATTTCCGCCAGGCCAGGCTGTAACTTTAGCGGGATTAGCTTTACAAACCACTCTGGCGCTTTGGTTTTGCTTGTATTGTTGACGCGCTCGCTAATGACTTTCCCTGTTGGGTCTACTAAACCGATATAGCGGTAATGGCCGGCATCAAATTGTGCGGAAAGCAGCAGGTTTAACTCGACAGGGTCTTTTTCCAGCTGCGTCATCGATAGGGCTAGGGTTGTGGCATTATCATCATTCTTCGCCTGTAACTGCTGCTCAAAATAATGTTTGCTGGCAACCGTGTTCAAAATAAATGCCCCAGCAAACGCCAGTGACAGAATAATGACAATTGCCAGCCATAATTGTTTAATTAAAGACATATTGATTCCTAACCTTCATTTATTCTAATCCATCCATTTGCATACGCAACAGCACATCACGCCATCTTGAAAGGTGCGATTGCGAGTCACCCTTGGGGTTGGTGTTATTGCCGACCCAGAGGCCTTTGTCGTTAAAGCTGAAAATAGGGGATAAGTCTTTCCTGACGGAAGCCGGATAAATCTCGGTGACGAGGCTATCCAGGATTAGCGGCTCAGCCTGCGGTGTAGCGTAGTAGCTTAGCACCATATGCGCTCTTGCAGAGCGCTGGCCACTGTTGTTCAAGGTGGCTTTTACATAGGTCAGCCTGAGTTTGTTGTTCGGGACGTTCACTGCTTTTAGAAACATATACTTGGCGATGCTGAAATCTTCGCAGTCCCCGGCCTGGCGGCCGATGGATTCAAGCGGTGTAGACCAGTAGTCAGATTGTCCCCAGATATCGATATCCTCGCCAAAGGTTATTTTGTTGTTGAAGAAATCATTTATTTTCTTAAGTTTTTCAGTTTCAGGTGCTGTTCTCAGTTGAGCGACTAGTTGCTGCAACTCTTGAATATCTTTCTGCGCTTCCTCACCATATTTCTGTCTGGCCAGCATGCTCAATTTGTCGAAATCATACCCGGCCGCCGAAATAAAAGAAAAGCCGAGCAGCATCAACAGAATGAACGTTGCCATGCTGAACAGGGGTTTCAACAGATTTGAATTATTTTTGTAACCCGCAGGCACGCATACTCCAGTGATGCAATCGGATTAAGTGAAATTTAAGCGGTAATTTTATCAACGGCTAACACTCGATTCTCAATAGCTGCCAATCCTCTAAAACTACAAATCGTTTACACGTGGCGGTGACACAACTCTTCATATCTTACCTGTATTGGCCATCAGTACAATATATTCATTTACAAATAACAGGTTTAATCGCATTGCGGTAAAAAAGTATGATCAAAAACTAATCAAAGTCGGGATACAAAAAATGGCACTAATCGGTCGAGTGGTTGGAATGACAGGCACAGCTTCATTGATTTTAGGCAATGGAGAAAAACGTGACTTGCACCTTGGAGACAGTATCCAGACTGGTGACACCATCCAGACGCCGCGCGGCGTGGAAGTCGATCTCCAGCTTGCCAATGGCCGCATTATCCACATCAGTGCCGAACAACTCGTAGCCTTTACCGAAGATCTCGGTAATGTGTTCGTTCCAGACGGACTTGATAGCTCAATCGACCTTGCCACCATAGACACCGTTATCAAAGCCATTGAAGAAGGTAAGGATATTAATGCCGTATTGGAAGAAACTGCGGCTGGTGTATCCGGGCAGACTAATGCTTATGGGTTTGGGTTTGTTGATCTGTTAAGAATTAACGCTGGGTTGATTGATAATCAACTTGTATTTGATGTAGATGCAACGGGTGTGAGTGATTCATCTTTTGTTGGTAATTCGGCGCCAATTATTAATCAAATAATCGGCGATGAAAATCCTCCTGTAATTACGTCTGCCGATACGGCCACCGCCATTGACGAAAACTCCGGCGCCAACCAGGTCGTGTACACGGCG
>CAZUOQ010000009.1:0-80195 GCA_964622195.1 uncultured Methylotenera sp.
GCATGAAAGCTTTATTACTAACAATCGCTGCTGCTGGTTCTATGTTTGTTGCAGCACAAGCTAACGCGGTGGATGCAGCGGCAGCTCAGGCTTTGGCACAAAAGAGCGGCTGTTTAGCTTGCCACAGTATCGACAAAAAGGTATTGGGCCCATCTTACAAAGATGTTGCTGCTAAATACAAAGGCGATAAAACTGCAGAAGCAAAATTGATTGAAAAAGTTAAAAAAGGCGGTAGCGGTGTTTGGGGTCCTATGCCTATGCCGGCAAACAGTCCACAGGTTAAAGATGCTGACATCAAAAC
Organism: uncultured Methylotenera sp.; assembly: GCA_964622195.1. Classification (GTDB taxonomy): domain Bacteria; phylum Pseudomonadota; class Gammaproteobacteria; order Burkholderiales; family Methylophilaceae; genus Methylotenera. Next base: position 302 of record CAZUOQ010000009.1, read on the forward strand.
AGTTGTAGCCTGGATTTTGTCAATGTAATCTGGTTTCAGGTTTTAAAAAGCCAGCTAACAAGCTGGCTTTTTTTATGGGCACAGGGACTGGTTTTTTATTTAATCAGCCCGAACAAATATAAAAACACAGCAACAATTGCGACCGGTGCAATGTAGTTGTTGGTGATACGCCAAAGTTTGAATCCCCGATTATCCAGATTTAGTTCATCTTGCACGTGATCTTTCTTCATGAAATAGCCGGCAAAAATTGCCATCAGTAAACCGCCTAGCGGCAGCAGTATTGTAGAAGTCAGTTTATCCAGCGTTTCAAAAATATTAAGCCCGAACACAATTTTGACATGCTGCCAATCGTTGAATGAGAGTACAACAGCAATGCCGAGCAGCCAGATTGCAAAACCGAGTACAGTAGCTGAAACTTTGCGTGATATTGTCGTATTTTCTACAATCCAGGCAATCGTCGGTTCTACCAGTGATATCGCCGATGTCCACGCAGCAAATGCAACCAGCATAAAAAACAGTGTTGCAATCAAACTGCCCCAAGGCATGTGACCAAAAGCAATCGGCAGTGTTTGAAAGATTAAACCGGGGCCTGCGTTTGGAGCCAGATTGTTGGCAAACACTAATGCATAAATTGCCAGTCCCACCAGCAGGCCGAGCATGGTATCTGCCAGTGCGATATAGATGGTGGTTCGTGCGATGGATACATGTCGCTGCAAATATGAGCCATAAACCATTACTGCACCCATGCCCAGACTCAGCGAGAAAAACGCATGACCAAGTGCGGATAGAACGGCGACTGGCGTGATCTTGGAAAAATCCAGGCTAAACATGAAGTGGTAGGCTGCTTGCATATCACCCACTGACATACTGTAACCGAGCAGGATGAGCAGAATAACAAAAAGTGCGGGGATCAGGATGTTATTGGCTTTTTCCAGCCCTGAGTTTACGCCGCGCGCAACCACGCCCATGGTGAGGCACATGAAAACGGTATGCCAGAACAGCAGGGTGAAAGGTGAGGCCAGCAGGTTATTAAAATTGGCGGTTGATTGTGCGGCTTCAATACCGACAAAAGAGCCTTTTGCAGCCTCAGCAATAAAACACAGCACCCAGCCACCGATCACGCTGTAAAAGCTCAGGATCAGCAAACCGGTTAACATCCCCATGCCGCCCAGCAGTTTCCAGTAGGGGGAGGTTTTGGCTTCGACAGCCAAGGCTTCGATGCCGTTAAACGGATTTTTCTGCGCACGTCTGCCAAGCAGAATTTCCGTCATCATCAGCGGAATGCCCACGATCAATATGCTGATTACGAATACCAGCACAAAGGCACTGCCGCCATTGACACCTATCATATAGGGTAATTTCCAGATATTACCCAAACCGATGGCGGAGCCTGCTGTAGCTAGCATAAAGGTCCAGCGGTTACGCCAAGTGCTGCGATGATGTGTCATGTTGGTCTCTTGGTGTTATTTCCGAATCGATGTTGATCGAAAGACTATTTTTTAACTTCAGAGAAGTAGCGTTCGGTTTCAGATTTTACGACCTTGGCTAGCAATAATAAACCGATCAGGTTCGGGATTGCCATCAAGCCATTTGCAAGATCAGAGAAGTTCCATACAAATTCAAGGCTGGTAGTCGCGCCAACTATGACCGCCGCAGTAAATAATACGCGGTAGGCTGCAATTGCACGTGGACCGAATAGGTATTCAATGGCTTTCTCACCATAATAGTTCCAGCCGATGAGTGTAGAGTAAGCAAACAAAGCCGTGGCTACTGCAACAATAATCCTGCCTGATTCGCCCAAGGTTTCTGCAATACTGGCACTGGTGAGTTCGCTGGCACTGACGCCCTGTGTCCAGGAACTGGCGGTAAGAATAATGAGCGCCGTCATGGTGCAGACCACCAGCGTGTCGATAAAGGTTTGCGTCATACTTACCAGCGCTTGTTTTACCGGGTCATTGGTTCGCGCTGCAGCGGCGGCTATCGGTGCAGACCCCAAGCCTGATTCATTGGAAAACACGCCGCGCGCAATACCATAACGCATTGCTGCAGCAATCGTTGCACCCAAGAACCCGCCGCTAGCAGCAATCGGATTGAAGGCATGATAAAAAATCAGGGAGAAGGCATGTGGAATTTTATCTATATTTATTGCCAGCACGACTAATGCGCTAGCTACATAGCCCACAATCATGAACGGCACCAGATATGAAGTAAATTTGCCAATAGAACGAATGCCGCCGAGGATCACCAGACCGGTGAGTATCATGAGTATCCAGCCGGTAGTTATCGGTGCAATATGAAACGTGCTTTCAAATATTTTTGCCGTGGCATTAGCTTGTGTCATGTTGCCGATACCGAAAGCTGCGCAGGCAGTAAATATTGCAAATAATGTTCCCAGCCACGGTAACCCGGCACCATTGGCAAGATAGTACATGGGCCCGCCGCGCATTCCATGTGGGCCTTTCTCACGATATTTGACTGCGAGTACAGCCTCGGCATATTTGGTAGCCATGCCGACCAGACCTGTCATCCACATCCAGAATACAGCCCCGGGGCCGCCAAGCGTGATCGCAGTAGCAACACCTACAATGTTGCCAATCCCCACGGTAGCAGCCAAAGCGGTCATGAGTGCGGCAAAATGACTGATATCGCCCTCATGGTGGTGGTCTTTATGAAAGATGAGCTTAAAGGCTAACGGCAGGGCCCTGAACTGCATGCCTTTGAGCAAAAAAGTGAGATAGAGACCGGTACCGAGTAGCAGGGTTAGCATCGGCGGTCCCCATACCCAGGCTGATAAAGTGGCGACGATGAGTTCAATAGTTTGCATAGGGTACCGGCAATTTTAAAGTTATTTTCTGTAGATTATAGTCATAACTTACTATCAGTGGATTTTTTTAATCCAGTTGTTGATCCAAAGTTAACCGGAACTTGAAAAGCTTTCTATGAATTAAATCACTCAGCCAGGAATTAAATAACTTAGTTAGGAATTAAATAATTCAGTAAGCACAGCGACCATAAACTGATGATCAGCTACGCCTGCACTTTCACGGATACTGTGCATCGCCCACATCGGCGAGCCTACATCTACACTCGCTACGCCTAAATTAGAGGCGACGATAGGCCCAATCGTACTGCCGCATCCCAAGTCGGTACGATGAGCGTACTGCTGATAAGGCACGCCGGCACGTTCGCACAGCGTGATGAAACGTGCCGCGGTATCAGCGTTGGTTGAATAGCGCTGGTTTGCATTGGTTTTGATGACCGGACCTTTGTTTACCAGCACATGATGACAAGGTTCATAAGCGCCAGGGTGGTTGGGGTGATAAGCATGCGCCATGTCGGCGCTGATAAAGAAGCTTTGCGCTAAGGCGCGCAGCCTGTCTTCTTCATTAAGTTCGCTGCTGATGCAAATGCGATTGATGACATCGGCTAAAAAGCTGCCGCTGGCACCGGCGGCACTTTCGCTGCCTACTTCTTCATGGTCGAACAGGGCGCAGACACTGGTGCAGTCAGGATCGTCAGTGGCTAATAGTGCGCTCATTGCAGCATGACATGAGGCCAGATTATCGAGCTGGCTGTCGGCGATGAATTCTTGCCCGGCACCCCAGAATGTGCCTTTTTGGGTATCGAACACATTCAGCTCGAAGCTGAATATATCTGCTGAATCTACTTTGAGTGACTGTGCAATGTATGCCAGAAACTGCTGGTCGGCCGCAATACCTTCTTCACTTTCTGCGAAAAGCAGCGGCAATTCGTTCTGTTTATTGAGCACCAGACCCTTGTCATTAACCTCACGATTCATATGTATTGCGAGGTTAGGCAGGCGCATCAATGCGTTATCAAACTTGATCAGCCTGGTTTCATGGCCATTGGTTGTACGCACAGTCACGCGTCCGGCAATGCTTAAATCACGGTCGGTAAAGGTTGCCAGAATCGGCCCGCCGTAAACTTCAACGCCAATACGTACCAAACCGTCGCTGCCAAATGCTGCCTGCGGTTTAAGGCGTAAACCCGGGGAGTCTGTATGCGCGCCGACAATACGAAAGCCGCGCTCGGCAAGCGGCTGGGAACCAACAGTAAAGGCAATGATGGAGGCGCCGCCACGAACTACAAAATAACGTTTGCCGGCGGCAAGCTGCCAGCGTTGTGACTCTTCAAGCCGGATAAAACCCTGGTTTAGCAGCCTTTGTTCAACAGTGTGCACGGCATGCCAGGGGCTGGGGCTGACATCAATAAAATCCAGCAGGTCTTGCGCTAGCGTACGGGCTTGGTCTGAGATTTTCATGATGTATTGCTCGCAGTATTTTTTAGGTGTTAAGTGATAACCAGTCTTTTTCAATCAGGAAGTCTGAATAAAGCTTAGCTTCAGGACTGCCGGCTTCCGGTTTCCAGTCGTAGCGCCATTTCACGATTGGTGGCATGGAAAGCAGGATGGATTCGGTACGGCCGTTAGACTGCAAGCCAAAAATAGTGCCACGGTCATAAACCAGATTGAACTCTACATAGCGGCCACGTCGGTAAGCCTGGAAATCGCGCTCACGTTCACCATAGGGTATGTCCTTGCGGCGTTGTACGATTGGCAAATAGGCTTGCAAGAACGCATCACCCACTGCACGGTGGAATGCAAAGGATTTTTCGAATCCCAGTACATTGAAATCATCATAGAATATGCCGCCGATACCGCGTGGTTCCTGGCGATGTTTCAAGAAGAAGTACTCGTCACATTCTTTTTTAAATTCCGGGTAAAAATTTGCGCCGAAAGCGTCGAGCGCAGTTTTACAGGTGCGATGGAAATGAACTGCATCTTCTTCAAAGCCGTAATAAGGCGTCAGATCCATGCCGCCGCCAAACCACCAGATATCCTTATCTTCAGGTGTCGGCGCTTTTGCAATAAAAAATCGTACGTTCATGTGCACGGTAGGCACATATGGATTGCGCGGGTGAAATACGAGCGAGACACCCATCGCCTCCCATGGGCGGCCTGCCGCTTCAGGGTGCGCCACACTGGCTGCTGGTGGTAATTTGGTGCCTAATACATGAGAAAAGCCGATGCCTGCGCGTTCAAATACATTGCCGTTTTCCAGCATGCAGGAATTGCCGCCGCCGCCTTCCGGGCGCTGCCAGCTATCCTGCAAAAAGTTTTTACCGTCAACCAGTTCGATGGCTTCTACGATTTTGGCTTGCAGATTTTGCAGGTAGCTTAAAACGGCTTGTGTATCCATCAACATTTTCTTTCTAATTTACTAGCGCAATTTACACTTGCAAATGAGAACAAGGCAACCCGATGCAGACAGTACAATGAGTGGCAAAGAGGGGTAACGCCGTTATCGTTTGCTAGTGTGGATTGCTTATCCTTTTATAGCGCGGTAGCCTATATCGGTACGATACTGTGCGCCATCAAATTTAATGTCATTCAGTATTTTATAGGCTTGCTGCTGTGCAAATTTCACGGTTTCACCCAATGCTGTCACGCACAGTACGCGGCCGCCGCTGGTCACTACATTGCCATCTTTTAATGTTGTGCCGGCATGAAACACATGTGCATCTGTCAGGTTTCTAGGTAAGCCGCTGATTGCGTCTCCTAATCTTGGCGTATCCGGATAATTGGCGGAAGCCATGACGACGCCCAAGGCAGTACGTCTGTCCCATTCAGCCTCTGCCTGATTCAGGGTGCCATTAATGGCGTGGTCAGCCAGCGCTACGAGGTCACTTTTTAAACGCAGCATGATAGGCTGCGTTTCCGGGTCACCCATGCGGCAGTTGAACTCCAGGGTTTTGACATCGCCATTCGGCGTAATCATCAAACCTGCATAGAGAAAACCGGTGTAGGGAATGCCGTCTTTAGCCATGCCTTCAACTGTAGGCATGATGATTTCACGCATGACTTTGGCATGAATTTCCGGGGTCACAACCGGCGCCGGCGAGTATGCGCCCATGCCGCCTGTGTTAGGTCCCAGATCTTTGTCCATAAGGCGCTTGTGATCCTGGCTGGTGGCGAGCGGCAGCACGTTCTTGCCGTCTACCATCACGATGAAACTGGCTTCTTCACCTTGCAGGAACTCTTCAATTACGACACGCGCGCCTGCGCTGCCGAGTTTGTTGTCTGCCAGCATCGCATCAATCGCTGCATGCGCTTCTTCTTCATCCATTGCCACTACAACGCCCTTGCCAGCCGCCAGGCCATCGGCCTTGATCACGATAGGCGCACCCTGTTGCTTCACATAATCATGTGCAAGAGCTGCATCAGTAAAGGTAGCGTAAGCAGCAGTAGGAATGTTGTGTCTGACCATAAATGCTTTGGCGAAATCTTTTGAAGATTCCAGCTGTGCTGCGGCTTTGGTAGGTCCAAAAATTTTCAGGCCCGCGGCGCGGAATGCATCGACGACGCCTTGGGACAGTGGCGCTTCAGGGCCAACTATCGTCAGATAGATATCTCCATCATCCTGTACGAATTTGACCAGATCCGGCACGGATGTAACTGGCACATTCATCATGTCCGGGTCAATTGCAGTGCCTGCATTGCCAGGTGCGACATAAACGCGGCTGACTTTTTCGTTTTGTGCTGCTTTCCATGCTAGCGCGTGTTCACGGCCACCACCGCCAATAACGAGTATTTTCATGGCAGTTTCCTTAATTAGTGTCTGAAATGACGGATGCCGGTCAGCACCATCACCAGGCCATGTTCGTCGGCTGCGGCAATCACTTCTTCATCGCGCATGCTGCCACCCGGGTGGATGACGCAAGCCGCACCGGCCTCTGCCAGTACGTCGATACCGTCACGGAACGGGAAGAATGCATCAGAAGCCACGACTGAGTTTTTAAGTGTCAAGCCGGCATTCTGTGCCTTGATCGCTGCAATACGTGTGCTGTCGACACGGCTCATCTGGCCGGCGCCTACACCCAAGGTCATGCTGTTGCCACAGAACACAATCGCATTCGATTTCACATATTTAGCCACGCGCCATGCAAATAGCATGTCTTCCATTTGCTGCGGTGTTGGCTGCTTTTTGGTCACTACTTTTAAATCAGCGACATTGATTTCATGGTTGTCCGCAGTCTGGATCAGGATACCGGAGCCGACGCGTTTGATGTCCTGTGCATTGCGACCTTGTTCCCAAGGTGTATTGCCGCCTTGCGGCAGTGCGATTTTAAGTACGCGTACATTGGCTTTAGCACTGAAAATCGCTAATGCGTCTTCTGTGTAATCCGGCGCAATCAGCACTTCAACAAATTGTTTGCTCACCGCTTCTGCCGCCGCTTTATCTACCATGGTGTTGAAAGCGATAATGCCGCCAAACGCTGAAGTCGGATCGGTCTGGAATGCCTTGCTATAAGCTTCAAGTGCATCTTTGCCCATTGCCACACCGCATGGGTTGGCGTGTTTAACAATCACGCAGGCTGTTGAATCAAAGCTCTTTACGGCTTCCCAGGCTGCGTCAGAGTCAGCGATGTTGTTGTAGCTAAGCTCTTTACCCTGCAACTGTTGTGCGGTCACCAGTGAGCCAGGTGCCGGGTTCAGGTCGCGATAGAACGCTGCGCTCTGGTGCGGGTTTTCGCCGTAGCGCAGATCCTGCAGTTTTACAAAACGGCTGTTGACCTGCGCCGGGTAAGGGTTACGTGTGCCGTCGTTATTGAAGCTGGACAGGTAGTCACTGATCGCGCCATCGTAGTTGCTGATGCGGTTGAATGCGGCGACTGACAGTGCAAATTTTGTCGCTTGCGAGGTTGCGCCGCCAGTGCTTTGCATCTCGCGCAGCACGTCTGCGTACTGGCTGGCATCGGTTAGAACGGCAACGTCTTTCCAGTTTTTGGCAGCAGAGCGCACCATGGCCGGGCCACCAATGTCGATGTTTTCAATCGCGTCTTCCAGCGTGCAGTTCGGGTTGGCAACCGTGGCTTCAAATGGGTACAGGTTAACGACAACCATATCAATGTTCGGGATGGCTTGCGCTTGCATGGCAGCCACGTGTTCCGGCAAATCACGGCGGCCCAGAATGCCGCCATGCACTTTCGGATGCAGCGTTTTTACACGGCCATCCAGCATTTCAGGAAAACCCGTGTAGTCGCTGACTTCGATCACCGGGATGTTGTTATCACGGAATAATTTAGCGGTGCCGCCAGTAGACAGCAGCTCAACGCCAAGCGCGTTCAGGCTTTTCGCAAAATCAATAATACCGGTTTTATCAGAAACGCTGATGAGCGCACGTTTAATAGTTGCCATGTGAAAACTCTAAAAGAAATAAATAGTTGTGGAAGGTTGATTAATCAATATTGTATTGCTGAAGTTTTTTGCGCAGCGTGTTGCGGTTGATATCCAGAATTTCGGCCGCCTTGCTTTGGTTGCCGCCGACTTTTTGCATGACGTATTGCAATAATGGTTTTTCTACGCAGCCCAACACCATATCGTAAACTGCATGTGGCGGCTCACCATCCAGGTGGGTGAAGTAGTCATCCAGAGACTCTCTAACGGCTTGGCTTAATTTGCAATCTGCTGACATCACTTAACCTCAGGCTGCCAGCGCTTCTGACGCGCTGCTATCAGCGTCTTCCGCATCATTGTCGATATAGACCAGACGGTCATTTTTTGCTTTAAGTTCGGCAAAAAAGTCGTTGATGGCTTCTAGTTGCAATTCAATGGTTTGCAGCGTGTTCATGCTGTGGCGGAACTGTGCAGAGCCAGCCAGTCCTTTGGTGTACCAGGAGATGTGCTTGCGTGCCATGCGCATGCCGGTCAGGTCACCATAAAAATCATATAAATCATGCAGATGTTCCAGCATGACGGTGTGAATTTCATCCACAGTCGGCGCTAATAAATGGGTGCCGGTGTTCAGGTAATGTTCAATCTCGCGGAATATCCATGGGCGGCCCTGTGCGGCGCGGCCAATCATGACTGCATCGGCACCTGTGTAATCCAGTACAAATTTAGCTTTTTCCGGGGTGGTGATGTCGCCGTTGGCAATCAGCGGGATACGGATTTCCTGTTTAACTGCGGCAATCGTGTCGTATTCAGCGTCGCCCATGTAAGCGCAGGCGCGGGTGCGGCCATGCATCGCCAATGCCTGTACACCAATATCTTCAGCCATTTTGGCAATGGTGATTGCGTTGCGGTTATTTTTATCCCAGCCGGTGCGAATTTTCAGCGTGACCGGCACATCTACCGCGCTGACAACTGCTTTTAAAATCTGTGCAACCAGCGGCTCATCTTTGAGCAAGGCTGAACCTGCCATCACGTTGCAGATTTTTTTAGCCGGGCAGCCCATATTGATGTCGATAATCTGCGCGCCGTTATCTACATTGTGCTTTGCGGCTTCAGCCATCATTTTCGGGTCAGCGCCGGCAATCTGCACAGAAATCGGGTTCACTTCGCCTTCGTGGTTGGCACGACGCTTTGTTTTTTCACTTCCGTAGAGCAATGAGTTTGAGGTCACCATTTCGGATACAGCCAAGCCCGCGCCCATCTTTTTGCAAAGCTGGCGGAAAGGCCTGTCGGTCACGCCCGCCATGGGTGCGACTACCAGATTGTTCTTCAAGATGTGGTTACCGATTTGCACTAGCTGAATTTCTCAAACGCGAAAGTTGCCTATTTTATACGCAATCTCATTTTGAGAAAACCAAAAAATTCATTATGGCACATCTATAAATTCATATTTTGGGCGCATTACTATGTTGCGGCTATATTTCAAACGGACTAGGAACCTCGCTGTATAACGCATACTATCTCGGCTTCTGCGTTCCTGCGCCTTTGGCGTATGAATAATGCGCTTTAGCGCATATATTCTACGGACACGCCCTGTGCGGGTGTTACTGCATCCCAAACTCTGTATTTATAGAAGTGCACATTATTTATGGCATACAATCCGGAATCGCCTGTTATTGATTTTATTAAGTATGCATAAAGCCTCGACCACCCATATCGCGTTTGCCAGTTTTATTGGTACTGCCATTGAATTTTACGATTTTTATATCTACGCAATGGCGGCTGCCTTGGTGATTGGTCAGGTGTTTTTCCCGGCCAGTGATCCGGCTACCCAATCTCTGAACGCATTTTTAACCTTTGGCATTGCTTTTATTGCCAGACCGGTGGGCGCGATTGTATTCGGGCATTTTGGCGATAAAGTCGGGCGTAAGGTAACGCTGGCGGCCTCGCTATTGCTGATGGGCATTTCAACCCTGCTGATTGGTCTGCTGCCGGGTTACGAGGTATTGGGAATCTGGGCACCGGTTATTTTATGCGTGCTGCGTTTTGGTCAGGGCCTGGGGCTGGGTGGCGAATGGGGTGGGGCGGCATTGCTGGCTACCGAGCATGCGCCGGAAGGCAAGCGCGCATGGTTCGGCATGTTCCCGCAGTTAGGCCCATCGGTCGGGTTTTTACTGGCGACGTTGAGTTATCTGGCGTTAGCGTTGTGGCTAACCGATGCCCAGTTCAAAGCCTGGGGCTGGCGTCTGCCTTTTATTGCCAGCGCCTTGCTGGTGGGCGTTGGTTTGTATGTGCGTTTCAAGCTGGCGGAAACACCGGCTTTTACAACCGCATTAGCCGAAAATAAAACCCATGAGGTGCCGATCAAACCATTGCTGAAAGCACATTTGCGTCCGGTGCTGCTGGGGGCGCTGGCAATGGTGGTATGCTACAACCTGTTTTATACCGCCACGGTATTTTGCCTTAGTTATGGTACGACCAAGCTGGGAATATCGCGGGTGGATTTCCTGGCTATGCTGTGTGTCGCGATTTTGTTCATGACGATTGCCACGCCGATTGCAGCAAAATTGAGCGATCAGTTCGGTCGCAGGCCGGTATTGCTGGCAAGCAGCGCATTTGCGATAGTTGCTGGATTTACGCTTAGCCCGCTGTTGGCCAGCGGGTCGGTAGTGCAGGTGACTCTATTTTTATCGCTGGCATTGTTCCTGATGGGCGCAACATTTGCACCGATGGGAGCGTATTTGCCCGAGCAGTTTCCGGTAGCGGTACGCTACACCGGTGCCGGCTTGGCTTACCAGCTGGGCGGTATTTTAGGGGCTTCGCTTGCGCCCTACATTTCTCAATTGCTAGTTACTGCCGGCGGTTTAAGTTGGGTAGGTTTTTATGTATCACTTGCCGCAGCCATTAGTTTTTTAGCAGTGCTTATTTTAGGTGAATCAAGAAACACACAAATTTAACCTAGTTCAATTTTGCAGCTTTAATGCCTTCAGCCAAACCTTTAAGTGAGCCGCTGATTTTCACTGGAGCATCCGCGCCCTCTCCAGTGAAATTAATATTCAATTTTTGACCACTTTGCAGCGCTTGCATAAAGCTGCTATCTACTGGGTAGGTTGCAACACAACCTAATTGGAAGCAGGTTTTTAATGTGAATTGATATGTCTTACCCTGGTCTATTGAAAAATTTGCACCTGAAGGTAAGTTGATTCCCAGAGGCAGCAATGCTGTTAAATTGACAGCCTTTGTTTTTTCATTGCGAGCCAGGCTGAATTTGACTAAGCGTCTATTTTGACTTTTTGACATGATAGTCTGACTGAGTGAGCAAGCAGTTTTATTTTCTGCCAGTGCTCTGCATTCATATATCCAGTCACCGAAAACATCTCCAACTTTAACTTCAGCATGTGAGATTTGTGGGATAGCTAACATGAGAGGGGCAATGATTGCGGTTATGGCTTGGAAGGAGAGTTTGTGGTTCATAATTGCTCTTTTCTAATGAATTTTTTTGTGTTTGCTATGGATATAAATGAGTATTAACTTAATGTGCTGGATTTTATAGTTTTTAGGTTGGCAAATGTATCGTTGATGATAATTTGTAATTCGTTTTTTATGTTGTGAAGGTCTGAAATTGCCAATTCAAGGTTGCCATTCAGGCAAGCTTGAAAAATACTAAGCATACGTTGGTTATAATTCTCCGGGTGTTTTGGAAGCTTTGAAATCAGCTCGTTTGCACCCCTTTCTAAAACAGGATAGGTTTTATTTGCTGCAAATATTACGATGTTTGCATGAAAAAAGAATGCTGAGCAAAGTGCAATTAACGGCTGAAAATCTCTTGCTTTTTTAATTTTACTCGCATGAATCAAAGTGATAGATGCCTGTGTCATAAAAGTCTTGATTAAAGAATGCATGAGCAGTAATGGAAAAGGGTCAGCTAATTTTCTTAAGTTGCTTATGCACTGGTTCTTTTCAGCACATAACTCTAGATGAGTTATGTGGCTTATTTGGCATGTGCTTAAGTCTCCGTGAGGGAATAACTGTCTAATTGACCAGTGAAATTTTCCTGTTTTTGCCAGGTTAATTTCATTTTCTACCAAGAGTAAATCTTTTTGGAAGATGTCAATTTTTTTTCCATCCAATTGAAGTCTTACAAAGCCAGCTTCGTCTTTGATGCTGCCCGCTTCTGCAAAGCGCGTGATTGTATCTACTATTAATTTAGGACCAATTGGTTCGCCGCCATTGCGATATAGAACAAAATCATAATCTGAATTTGCATCAGCAATACCAAGACCTCTGGAACCGCCTAGCCCTAAGCCAGCGACGCGGTCAATCGCAAATAATGCATTTTTAAATTCCTGCATGAATTTGAATCCAAATAGTTTTTAAGTGGTTTGTTAGTTTTTAATTACTATAGTTCTAATCGGTAATCAGTTGGTCTGCCAGTAGTTAAAGCGGTTTCCAAATAAATCCAGGCGACGCTCAATTTCTTCGATTTGTTCTTTAGTTAAGATTTCTTTATGTCTTCCGATTCTGTGTGTAGACAGCGGTTGGGTGTATGCATCAGACCAGAAAGCTCCGCTAAAAGGATCTTTTTCTCTTTCAGATTTATTAAAGTTTGGTGCTTCTGCGTGTTCCGGTAAAAACTCAACAGCACGATTTATGTCATATCTTGCACCTGTAAATTTGCTGATGCGCTGCAGTTCCTGATTAGGATCATTCATGAAATCCTCATATTTAACAAATATCAGATTGTTTCTGAAGTGATCAATGTTCTTAAGTACATTTACATAATAAGCAATGTAGTTGTCGCAGTGGTTTTTTATGTCTATAAGTTCGGTTTGCGGGCTGATGATTTTATTTTTTTTGTGTCTATCGGCCACTTCCATTACTGAAGCAATTACATCTCTGGGGTCTCGTACAATTACTACAAATTTAAAATTCAGGAATTGCTGTGATAATTCATGAAAGTAATAGGTGAGTTCTGGATGTTTGAGGATGAGTATTTCCGGATCATTATATTTTACGGAAACTAGTGATAAATATTGTCGAATATTTAACCATATTAATTCCCTGAAATTACGTACATTGCCAAACTGGTCGGCATGGCGAACTTCATAGCGGGTAAGATTCCAGTTGTAAAGTCGCATGATGTCGGATAAAAACCAACTTTCCGAAATATAGGGATTGCTGTTTTCAGCAGAACAAAGTGCTCGATGAATTACAGTGGTGCCACTACGCATGGCTCCACCGATTAACAATACACTGGATTGGTAATTTGAATTTAAACGTTCCATTTAGTCTTTTTGTAATTAAATATTTGATAATAACGCAACTCTATCATGCTTGATGAAGCATTCACAGATGGCTTACTTATTAGTGTTTGTAATTAATTAAGGTTTTTTACATTCAATTTTGTATAAGAATCTGAAGGGGTTGTTGTGACAAAACAACAAATTTATTTTGTTTCGGACATTTCTTTGTTTTTCTGAAATTTAACACTTACCAGTTAATTGAACTTTGCTAGAATCGAGCAAAATAAATATTGATGTATATAAAAATTGTTTACAAGGGGATAACAATAATATGAATAAAAGTTTTCGCGTGATTTGGAGTTCGGTGCGCAACTGTTTTGTTGTTGCTGATGAGAGGTCTAAAGCTAAAGGCAAGCCTTCTTCAACTAAAAAAACAATCGCTGTCGCAGTGGCAGGTTTGTTCTTGACGCCAGCAATTGCCTCTGCCATGTCCTGTTCCGGATTGAATCCTGTTACAGGCGCCTTGACCACAACTCAATGTTATACGGTTGATGAAGATGTTGTTATTAGGAACGGTGCTTCTGTAACGGTTGATGGGGGTTCTGCTGTGGCAGTTTATCTCCCGGATTACACTAAAGCTTTGGTTAACAGTGGAGCTTTGCGTGCCAGTGGTTCTACTTTAGTAACTGCAACTGGCGATGAGGTTGGTAGTAGTGGTGTGTTTGCATATTCCGGTTCTGTTGACAACTCGGGTCTTTATACTGACGGCGTTGTGAGTGGATCGTTGACTAATGGTGCAAGCGGCGTGATTAACTCTGCAATTGACGTTTCTGCAATAGCAACTGCCACAGATACAAATTATGCATATGCATATGCTTATGCAAGCGCTTTCGGTCAATCCTATGCTGCCGGCATTTTAAGTGGCGAGCTAGATGGCCAATTATCAAATTCTGGAAAAATCGGTGCAGTTGCAGTTTCTAGCACAGCAGCTAGTGCTACAGTATCCAGCACATCTACCGATGTGAATGATTATGGCTATGTGTTTGCTTATTCTGGCGGCGTTACTGCTGCGGGTGTAGTGGTAGATGGCGACTTGAACGGCTCTTTGGTTAACAACGCCACTGGCGTTATTAATGCGCAGGCAAGTGAAACGGCTTCGGCTATCGGTGCTGTTAACAATAGCGGCACAAGTACAGGGGATGCGTATTTGTCATCAATGTCCACAGCCTATTCTCTGGCTTATGGTGTAACTATTGATGGTGGTATGGGAGTAGGCAGTTCACTGGTAAATCATGGTGTTATTAATGCTGCTGCTTCTGCGTCTGCAACAACTAATTCTACAGTGCCTTTGGCATACGACTACGCTTATGCTTACGCTGGCGCCGGTGCTTACGCATCAGCATATGGTATTCATGTTAACAGCCCAGTTGGCGAGGGTGCCCTGGTTCACAATACCGGCACGATTAACGTAACCGCTAATGCGACTTCAAGTGCTATCGCTGAGTCTCAAGGATATAGCGCTAATTTAACTCAATATGTTTACGACGATGCATATTATTACGATTCAGTTGTTGGTCATCGAGTATTCGCTGCACAATCAGACGCAGCTGAAGCCGCTGCTCGCGGTTATGCATATGCATATGGCGTATTGTTGAGTGACGGCATTAATGGCGGTGCTTTTGTCAATGATGGCACTGTTAACGTGACCACTGGTTCACAAAATTCGACTACCGCAACTGGCTATAGTGATGATGTGTTAGCTTACACTTATGGCGGCAGTAATGCGATTGCATTAGGCTTGGGTGACTTTTATGATGGCAGTAGTTGGACTTCGCTGCTTGGTACCGTGACTAATAACGGTACGCTTAATGCAACCAGCAATATCACTTCTGCTGCGACAGCTTCATCAACAGCAGCTTATGATAATGCTTATGCCTTTGCAGAGGGTAATAGCGGCGGCTGGGCTGACGCTACCGGCATTTACTTGCAGGCATACATGGGTGCTGATTCTCGCTTGGTCAATAACGGAACCATTAACGCTAGCGCGAACATGAACTCAAGCCACGGCGTATCAAACGCAACTGTGACTGGCGAATACGCTTATGCTTATGCTTATGCAGGTGCCAGAGGCTGGTCTGAGTCTGTGGGCATTCGAGTACGCGGTTTGAATGATAATGCCTCAATCATTAACGAAGGCGTTATTAACTCTGTTGCTAATACAACAACCAGTGCAGTGGCCGCCGCCAGCGCATCCCCGCTAAGCGAGGCATATGCTTATTCTGAGACACGTGCCTATGCAAACGCTTATGGTATTGTAGTTTCATATGCAGGCATGGGGCCTGGTGCTTCCGTAATTAACAATGGTGATATCAGCGCTATTGCGACTGTGAACACAAGTGCAAGCTCAACAGCTACTGGTGATAATGCAACAGCTGATGCTTATGCCTACGCCTATGCCTATGCTGCGGGTATGCATAGTCAGAGAGGGCTGGAGGCTGGCGCTTCGTTTGTTAATAATGGCACTATCACAGTAGTGGCGAACGCGAATGCAACAACTACTGCCGCAAATAGTACAGATGCAGTTATGTATGCCAGAGCTTACGGTATGAATTTGAGAAGGTATGAAGTAGCTGCTGGCTCATTCATTACCAATACGGGTACCATCAGTGCAACTGCAATCGGTAATGACACTTTGGCAGTAGGTATTAATGTTGCTTCAGCTTTTAACGGTACCTTAAACAACTCAGGCAGCATTACAGCTTCTACCAGTGATGATCCATCAAATGCCTATTCAATCCGTGCTCTTTACGGTTCAGGTACTATCAACAACTTGGAAGGTGGCTTGCTACAGGGACAAGTGTATGCTGGTGATGCGGTTAACCTGAATAATGCGGGTGATATTGTTACCGGCATGCAACAAAGCTATGTTGGCGGGAACTATACACAGGCTACAAGCGGTATCCTGAGTATTGGTGCCTTGGATACTTCTAACTATGGCGGTCTACATGCTAATGGCAGTGCTACCTTAGATCCGGACACCCAATTACGTGTCGCTGGTGGAGCTGGGAATACATTGGTTGCTGGTGATGTACTTACTAATGTGATTAGTTCTACAGGTGCTTTCACAATGACTACCGCATCTGTGCAGGATAACTTGTTAGGCTTGAGTTTTACAGCATCTAATAATGGTAGCGGTGTAGATCTTACTGCTGCAGAGGTTACAGGTCTATCTACAGTGACTGCAGCTGTGCAGGCTGTAGGGTTGTCTTCTGGTGTTGGTTTGGGTGGATTATTAGATAATTTATTAGTGAATCCTGATTCATACCCACCAGGAATGCGAGATTATTTGTATGCATTAGGCAGCTCAAGCACCGCTCAGGAAATCACTAATAAAGTAGCAGAGTTACTTCCACTCATGAGCGGCAGCGTGAATCACGCAACTTTAGATACTATGCGTATGATTAACCTTGCGGTTAACCAACGTCAGGATGCTAACGCGGGTGTTTCAACTGGTGATTTGGCCTTTAGTGATAAACACTTCTGGTTGAAACCATTCGGCAGTTGGGCTAATCAGGATAAACGCAACGGCACTGCAGGTTATGATTCGAATTCATATGGCTTAGCGTTCGGTGCGGATGGTCAGATTTCTGATGCCAACACTGTTGGTCTTGCAATCGCATATGCACGTACCGATATGGATTCTGACATGACAAATCAGAAAGCTGACGTTAATAGCTATCAAGCTGCATTCTATGGTAGCCATAAATTTAGCGATGTAACCAGCTTAAACTATCAAGTTGATCTTGGTTATCACGACAACTCGGGTAGACGTAGTATTACCGGTGTTGGTTCAGCCAGATCAGATTATGATAGCTGGAGTGGTCATGCCGGTGTGAGCTTGGCGCATAGTATCGCTTTGAATGAGCTGACAACATTCACACCATCAATACGTGCTGATTACAGCAGAATCCGTGCGGAAAGTTATCATGAAAAAGGCGCTGGTGCATTGGGCCTGAATGTTGGTAGTGAGACGACTGATGAGTTGATTCTGGGTGCTGATGGTAAATTGGCACGTAGTCTCTCAGATAATGCAACTGCATTTGCGAACCTTGGTGTTGGTTATGATGTGATTAATGACAGAACAAGTCTGACTTCATCGTTTGCAGGTGTTCCAGGTGCTACGTTCGCAACTAGAGGTATTGATCCTAGTCCATGGTTGTTCCGTGGTGGTTTGGGTATTGTTGGTCAAGCAACCGAAACACTTGAACTAAGCTTGCGTTATGATTTCGAAGTACGTAACGATTTTGATAACCAGACTGCATCTGTAAAAGCACGCTGGGCATTTTAATCTAGTCAGTAAGTTTTAAAATCAAGCCACGGTCATAGTGCCGTGGCTTTTTTATTATCTAGCAGGTGAGGTTTGTTTAAGAAAATTAATATATTTTTGCTTACTCTGTTATTACTGTCAGGCTGCGCATCTATTCCAGGTCAGTCTGTGCGTAATGAGCATACGTATAAGCTGGCGAGCGATCGAGGTTGGTTATCAAATGTGATCAATACCGATTATTTTTTACTACAGACTTATGTTCCTGCGAAATTGCAATCTACAAAAAAATTAACAATTTATATTGAGGGTGATGGGCTAGCTTGGATTAATAGATCAACCCCTTCGTTCAATCCTACGCCTGTAAACCCAGTGGCATTGAAATTAGCACTACAGGACGATAAACCAGCTGTATATATAGCGCGGCCATGCCAGTATGTAAATTTCGATCAATCACCAAATTGCAGCCAAAAATACTGGAGTGGTCATCGTTTTTCACCAGAAGTGATTTATGCAACTAACCAGGCGGTTGATCAGTTAAAGTTAAAATTTGGTGCTAAAGAATTAGTGTTAGTAGGATATTCCGGTGGCGGAGCTGTTGCTGCTCTGGTGGCTGCCCAGCGCACGGATATCAGTTATCTAATAACGATTGCAGGTAATCTGGATCACCAGACATGGACAGCTAGGCAACAATTAAGTCCACTGAGAAATTCGCTTAACGCAGCAGACTTTACGGATAAACTACAAAATATTAAACAAATACATTATGTGGGCGGTAAAGACCATATTATTGGTGAATTTGTAGCGCGAGCTTATTCCAAGAAATTTGCTAGTGGTTTATCAAACTCAATTGTTGTGATGCCTGATTTTGATCATGTATGTTGTTGGGAAAAGTATTGGCCAGACTTAAAGAATTCTAAAATAAATAATGATGAAAAATAAAAATATTGCTTGGCAGCAATCCTTAGTGAAGAAAGCTGAACGAAATCTGCGTTTGGGTCATAAAAGTGTAGTGCTGTGGCTGACTGGTTTTTCTGGAGCAGGAAAATCCACATTGGCGCATGCTATAGAGCGAAACTTGTATGAGCGTAATTGTGCGACTTTTGTGCTGGATGGTGATAATGTAAGGCATGGGCTGTGCTCTGACTTAGGCTTTAGTCAGCAGGATCGGGAAGAAAATATCCGTCGAGTCGGTGAGATGGCAAAGCTGTTTACTGAAGCAGGCGTGATTGCTATTACAGCATTCATCTCACCTTACATTACTGATCGTGAAAGAGTTAGATCAATATTGCCTGCAGGTGAGTTTATTGAGGTTTATTGCCGCTGCTCGCTTGAAATATGTGAAGGCAGGGATGTGAAAGGTTTATATAAAAAAGCGAGAAAAGGCCTTATCGCTGATTTTACTGGTATTTCTTCACCTTATGAGCCACCTATAAATCCTGAGATAATTGTCGATACCGGCGCTGATAGTTTGGATAAGTGTGTGGAGCAAGTGCTAAATTATTTACAGCAGCACCAGATCATTTGATCTATATCTACCTTGCGAGTGCTATGAATCAGAAGCTGGCGAAGTAAGCTGTTCCAGTGTGCTTAGCCACGCAATCGCATGGGTAGAGTTATCTCCGCACATTTCATGGCTGGGCATTAAAGATGCACACACGGTGGGGCGTTCAGGCTGGCCGAAAATTTTGCATTGGTTATTTGCAGTTAATTGAACGCATCTCTCACCGGCTTTCTTCCCACCAGGCATGCCTGGAATCGGTGAGGAAATAGATGGGGCTATACAACAAGCCCCACAATTCTGCCGACAATTCATCATGTTAATTTTTAAATATTTAGAGATTTAAATGGGTTATGAATTTAGCCATGGAAAACCAAGGGTGCTAACGGACTGTTTTATTTCATCTAAGGCGGCTTTCGCAAGTTCTGCTGCCCCTTTTACACCTACTTCTGTCGTACGGCGATTATCCAGCTTTGGCAGGCTGAATAGTTTCAGATCCGGATACTTGGCAACAATATGGCGCATCAAATCAATGAGTTGGCTTTCACCGGCATCCATGACCAGTATGGAAACCTCTGCGTAGTCCTGCTGATGAAATAAATGTTGGTAGTGCGTATCCAGCACCCACTCGACCATTGGATGCGCCATCTGCGGAAAGCCCGGCACAAAATAATGCTGGTTGATTGAAAAACCCGCCACTCGATTTACCGGATTTGGGATTAGCTCCGCACCCAGTGGAAAATCTGCCATCAGCACGCGTTTCGGATATGCACTCTCGCCATATTGCGCTTCAATTTCGGCCACAGCGCCCGGATGGCGCGCGATTGGCAAGCCGGCAGCGTCTGCTGCGCACTGGCGAGTAAAGTCGTCCGGTGTGGCGCCGATGCCACCAAAGCTGAACACGATATCGCCGCGCTGCATGCTGGCCTTGAGCAGTGCGGTGATCTGTTCCGGAATGTCACCGAGGTAATGTGCCCATGCCAACTGCAAACCACGTGATTTAAGTGCCTGAATGACAAAGCTCAGGTGCGCATCCTGGCGCTTGCCGGAGAGGATTTCATCACCGATGATATAGATGCCGATTTGCTGCATTGAGTTTACTTACCTGATTTTTTGTAATTGAATAAGCAGTTCAGGGACATCTGCCTGAATGATGCTCCAAAGCGTATCGTTATCAATACCAAGATAACCGTGAATCAACTGATTGCGCGTAGCAATGATCAAGCGCCACATAATGGCAGGATATCCTTCGCGAATGTGTTGTGGAATATGTGTGGCGGCCTGCCAATTAGTTCAAGATTGCGAATGGTGGCATCGTAAGTAATTCCGCTATTTTCGAATCGCTGTTGGTCAAAGCCAGAGGTATAGCTGATCACATTTTCGGCAAATTTAATCATATCGGCGACATAAAAACGCCATTCTCTAGCGTTTAATTCAGACATTGATCGCCTCACGTTCAATGTATGGACGCAACTCCTGACGCAGTGCCTTCTCGGTAACCAAGTCTACAGGATTATTTAGCAAATCTTCAAGGTAGAATTGGACGCCAAAGAATCGTTGCGAGGTAGTCGTACCATCAAAGCCTACTAGAATATCGACATCGCTGTTGTCGGTTGCGGTGTTACGCGCGGTAGAGCCAAACAGTGCTAGCCTGGTAATGCCATAGCGCTCAATCAGTATCGATTTATGCTTGGCAAGAGCTTGAATTACTTGTGATTTTTCCATATATGCTAGTTTAGCAAAATTTCAATTAAATTAGGATGTTACTAATGCGCGCTTTCCCAGTTGCTGCCTACGCCGACTTCGGCCAACAGCGGTACATCCAGTTTTGCGACATGCTGCATGAGTTCCGGTAGTTTCTGTTTGACCAGATCAAGTTCATTGTCAGGCACTTCCAGCACCAGTTCATCGTGTACCTGCATGATGAGTTTGGATTGCAGCTTTTCGTCTTTAAGCCACTTGTCTACGGCTATCATGGCAAGTTTGATCAGGTCTGCCGCAGTGCCTTGCATCGGTGCGTTAATCGCTGCGCGTTCTGCGCCTGCGCGGCGCATGCCGTTAGGGCTGTTGATTTCCGGTACCCACAACCTGCGGCCAAAGTAGGTTTCTACATAACCTTGCTGCTTGGCGATCTCGCGCGTGTTCTGCATGTATTCACGTACACCGGGGTAACGTGCGAAGTAGCGCTCGATGTAGCTCTGTGCTGCGCTGCGTTCGATGTTGAGGTTCTGCGCCAGGCCAAACGCGCTCATGCCGTAGATGAGGCCGAAGTTGATGACTTTGGCGTAACGGCGCTGCTCGCTGTCTACCTGTTCGCGTTCAACGCCGAAAATCTCGGCTGCTGTGGCACGGTGAATATCTTCGTTATTGGCAAAGGCATCCAGCATGCCTTTATCCTGTGATAGGTGCGCCATGATACGCAGCTCGATCTGCGAATAGTCGGCAGAAACAATCACGCTGCCTTTAGGCGCGATGAATGCTTCACGGATGCGGCGACCTTCTGCCGAACGTACCGGGATGTTCTGCAGGTTGGGGTCTGAGCTGGCGAGGCGCCCGGTAATGGCGACTGCCTGATTGTAGCTGGTGTGTACACGGCCGGTAGTCGGGTTGATCATGCGTGGCAGCTTGTCAGTGTAGGTGGATTTGAGTTTTGCGAGGCCACGGTACTCCAGCAGTACTTTAGGCAGCGGGTAATCCAGTGCCAGTTCCTGTAATACGTCTTCATCAGTCGACGGCGTGCCGCTCGGTGTTTTCTTGAGCGGTTTGATGCCAAGTTTGCCGAACAGGATTTCCTGCAGTTGCTTGGGCGACCCCAGATTAAATGGCTGGCCTGCCAGCTCGTAAGCCTGATTCTCCAGCGCGACCAGTTTCATGCCGATTTCATTGCTTTGCGCGTTGAGCATATTGGCATCTATCAGTACGCCATTACGCTCAATGGTGAATAAGATATCTGACACCGGCATTTCAATCTGGCTGTAGATATAGTCCAGTTTTTTGTCGGCGGCAATCTGCGGATACATGGCCTGATGCAACTGAAAAGTAATGTCGGCATCTTCAGCCGCATATTCAGATGCCACTTCTACAGTAACCTGATTAAAGCCCACCTGTTTAGCCCCTTTGCCGGCGACTTCTTCAAACGTAATGGTGCGGATACCCAGATGACGTTCGCTCAAGGCGTCCATGCCATGTGATTTATGCGACTCAAACACGTAAGATTGCAACAGGGTGTCGTGCGCTATGCCGTTTAACTGAATGCCATGGTTTGCCAGCACGTGCTGGTCATATTTGAGGTTTTGCCCGACTTTTTTGATGGCTGGGTTTTCCAGAATCGGCTTGACTCTGGCGAGCGTTTCATTGAAATTGAGCTGCTGTGGCGCATCAAAGTAATCATGCATGAGCGGCAGATAGGCAGCACTACCGGCTTCCACGCTGAATGACATGCCGACCAGTTTCGCCAGCATCGGATCCAGTGAAGTGGTTTCAGTATCGAAGCACACCAGATCGGCTGCGTTAAGTTTTGCCAGCCAGCTATCCAGTTGCGCATGGCTTAAAATGGTTTCGTAGTTGCGCGATCTATTGGCAGCATAGGGTTCGGGCGTTGTTGCGTCACTGGCAAACATATCCGCGGTTTGCGGCTGCCTTGGTTCTGTTACTGCCGCAGTGCCAGGCCTGCCATCCGGCATGTGTTCCAGTTCGCGCTTCCAGGATTTGAAATCAAAGTGGTCGAACAGTTCGGCGAGCTTGGCTTTATCGGGTAGTTGCGGAGCCAGGTCAGAGAGGTTTTCCCGGATGCCAACATCGCAGCGAATCGTAATCAGTTCGCGCGCGGTCGGCAGCCACGTCAGGGCTTTGCGCAGGTTTTCACCGACAACACCCTTGATCTGGTCAGCATTAGCGATGATGTTGTCGAGTGAACCATATTCCTTCAGCCATTTCACCGCAGTTTTTGGGCCTACTTTTTCCACGCCCGGCACGTTGTCTGAAGTGTCGCCGATCAGTATCAGGTAATCCACGATCAGGCTGGGCGGGATGCCGAACTTCTCTTCGACACCGGCGATATCAAGTTTCTCATCGCCTTTTCTGAAGGCGTTAGGCATCGTGTTGACGATGGTGATGTGTTCGTTCACCAGTTGCGAAATATCTTTATCGCCAGTTGAGATGATGACGCGCATACCTTCACGTTCCGCCTGTTTCGCCAGTGCACCAATCACGTCATCCGCCTCTACGCCTTCTTCCACAATCAGCGGCCAGCCCATGGCCTTGATTGCTTCATGCAGCGGCGCTACCTGGCTGCGTAAATCATCTGGCATGGAAGCGCGGTTAGCCTTGTATTCCGGATAAATATCATCGCGGAAGGTTTTGCCTTTTGCATCAAAAACACAGGCGCTGTAATCAGCGGGGTAATCCTTGTGTAAACGTCGCAGCATGTTAAGTACGCCCTGAATTGCGCCGGTAGGTTCATTCAGGTGATTTCTTAAATCAGGCATGGCGTGAAAGGCGCGGTAAAGATAAGATGAGCCATCCACTAATAACAATGTTTTCATGTAAAAATCCAAAATTTTCAAGCAGGTGCCGATGCGCTTGAGTTCAAGCTTGGCCAGGTTTTAGCAAATAGATGCAATTTGTTGTTGCTAACAGTTTTTTAATTGCTAACATAATAAAACATCTGGACGTAACAGATGGAGATTTTAGCCAAATTTGTTTTGTTCAAATGTAGTTGCAATTGGTTTCTTGTAAAAACCCTATATAAGGTTATTCATCATGTCAGTTGATAAAAAAATCCCGGCCAGCGCAATGTCTGACGTAAGGGATATTCAGCAGAGCGGTCATGCCTCATGGCAGGCATTTGAAATCATGGCGGAGTTCGTGAGCGCTACCGAGCGCCTGAAAGAAATCACGCCGGCAGTTTCCATTTTTGGCGGCGCGCGTATCAAGCCCGGTACTCCTTATTACGAGCTCACTGAAAAAATCGCACGTATGCTGTCCGATGCCGGGTTCAGCGTCATTTCCGGTGGCGGTCCGGGTATTATGGAAGCCGCAAATAAAGGCGCTTTTGCCGGTTATTCGCCCAGTGTTGGACTCAATATTGAATTGCCGCACGAACAAAGCAGCAATCCCTATCAGGATGTGAGCCAGAACTTCAAGCACTTCTTCATGCGCAAGGTCATGTTTGTTAAAAATGCCAGCGCTTATGTCGTGCTGCCTGGCGGCTTTGGTACGCTGGATGAACTCATGGAGTGCATTACGCTGGTACAGACCGGCAAGACATTAAAAATGCCGATTATTCTGGTGTGCGAACCATTTTGGCGTGGCCTGGTGGATTGGATTAAAACGACGCTGGTGGATGAAGCGATGATTTCTCCGGAAGATCTGGATCTGATACAGATTATTGACGAGCCGGAATTGGTAGTCGCGGCGATATTCAAGCATTATGAAACCAGGGGCTTCAAACTCTCGGCAGAAGAAGAACGCATTCAGCTTTATTTATAAAGAAAAGCTTAGTATTGCATTATATTTGATAGAATATTCAGTAATAAAGTCACACTTAAGGACAGGTGTCTACCGTATGTTTAAAAATCATAAAGCGATTGGTGCATTATTATTGGGGCTAATGCTAATGCCTTTGTTCGCGCAGGGTAAGGAAGCGCCTAAAGATTTACAGCCGCTTGAAGATATTCCGCCGCCAGCGCTTAGTACCGAATCTGATCCTGATGAACCGGAAGTGACTATTGTTAAAAAAAGCAATGGCGAGACGGTTGAAGAGTATCGTATGAACGGCGAGCTCTATATGATGAAAATTACCCCATCCAATGGCGTGCCTTATTACTTGTACAAAGAAGATCAGGAAGGTGGCTGGACCAACTCTGGACCTAATCCGCCGTTAGCGATTCCCAAGTGGACGATTTTCAGGTTCTAATAATCATGCGCTAAATTGCTGATTCAATTAAAGAGGGCCCGCGCCCTCTTTAATTATTTAATAGCAGTTGGCTTTCATCCTTAAATACTTATTTAATATTTCATTTATGTCTGTTTTTACCTCAGTTAGCATTCAAGAATTACAAACCTGGCTTCAAGGGTACTCAATCGGTGAGGTTGTTGAGCTGAAAGGTATTTCATCAGGCATTACCAATACCAATTATTTTGTGACTACAACACAGAATAAATATGTGCTTACCCTGTTTGAGCACAATACAATGGATGAGCTGCCATACTTTATTGATTTGATGAGCCATCTGGCAACCCACGGCGTACCATGCCCGCAGCCAATTACCAATGACTCCGGCATCAGCCTGCATATGCTGAATGGCAAGCCCGCGGTGTTGATCAGCTGCCTCAATGGGCAGGATATCAAGGAGCCTGAGGTTAAACATTGCGCCGAAGTTGGTGCGGCGCTGGCAAAAATGCATATTGCCGGCCAGTCATTTGTAGAGCGGATTACCAATAAAACAGGCAAGCCGCACCGTAACCCGCGTGATGCCGATTGGCGTGTGAAAACAGCCGGACAGGTTATGCCGCATCTTGCAGCAGAAGATCAGCAGTTATTAAAAGACACGCTGGCATTTCAAACTGCACTGAATATTTCAGAACTGCCTAAAGGCATTATTCATGCGGACCTGTTCCGCGATAATGTACTGTTTGATGGTGATAAAGTTGGCGGCCTGATTGATTTTTATTATGCATGTAATGATTTGCTAGCCTATGATCTCGCCATTGCGGTGAATGATTGGTGCGTACAGGCTGATGGCGCGCTGGATAATGCACGGTTGAATGCCATGCTGGATGCTTATCAGTCGATTCGACCGCTTACTCAGGCAGAGCAGGTGGCATGGAACAGCATGCTGCGTATCGCGGCGCTACGCTTCTGGCTGTCACGCTTGTATGACAAAATTTACCCGCAAGATGGTGAATTAACGCATGCGAAAGACCCTGATCATTTTAAAAATATATTGAAACTGCGAATCGAACAGCGCTAATACCGGCGTTAAAATCGGCTGATGACGGAAGATAAATATCATGGCAGAAAATCTGGAAACTCAAACGTTAACGATTAAGCAGGTGCCGATTGGCAATGCCTGGGCTTGGATTGTGAATGGCTTTCATTTATTCAAAGCAAATCCTGCAATGTGGATTATTCTGCTGGTAATTTATCTGGCTATCATGATTCCAATCTCCATGCTGCCGGTGATTGGCTCCGTGGTGAGTACTTTGTTGGCACCGGTATTTGCGGCAGGCATGATGTGGGGTTGTCAGGCGCTAGTGAAAAATCAGGACCTGGAAATCAATCATCTGTTTGAAGGTTTCAAGCGCAATACTTCGCAGTTGGTCACGATTGGCGGCATTTATATGGTCAGCTTGCTGTTTGTTGCGGTCATTGTTGTGCTGGCGCTGGATAAAGAGACGGTTGAGCTCTTGGTACAAGGCAAGGATTTAAGCCCTGAGCAAGCTGATGGCATTTTGATGCCTATTTTGGTCGCTTTATTGTTGATTATGCCGGTACTGATGGCTTACTGGTTTGCGCCGGTACTGGCAGGTTTGCATAATTTAAGTGCAGTGGATGCGATGAAGCTGAGTTTTGCTGCCTGTCTGAGAAACATGCTGCCATTTTTACTGTATGGCCTGATTTTCATGGTGTTGCTGATTATTGCAATCATCCCGTTTGGCTTGGGGCTGGTAGTGGTAGTGCCGATGATGATGACGAGTTTGTATAGTAGTTATGTGGATGTGTTTGGGATTGAGTCGACCGTTCCTGCATCGCCTGATATTTAATTCAAATTGTAGTTTTGGAGTAGATTTTACTTTGTCGGTCTCGCCCGACAGGCGAACATCTTTCTTTTGCTTAGCCAAAAGAAAGATGTCAAAGAAAAGGCTACCCCCAGCCGCTTTTTCCCTGCCGTGCTTATCTCAATAGGCGGCAATCGGAAACTCCTGCTTTCAGCAGTCAAACAGCCGATTACCGAAATCTCCTATTAAGATAAGCACGACAGGCGCGGCAGCAGGGGATTAAAAACAACGGAGTGCGTAAACATCAGTGTTTATCTGTGGCTAAACACTAAATCAAAACTCAAATCGGTGTCAGTTTGGCAAACTCCAGTGCCAGCCATTTCAGGCCTTCGCGGCCGAAATTTACTTGTACGCGCATGTCGTTGGCATTGCCTTCGTAGCTGACTACCACACCGTTGCCGAATTTATTATGCGCAACCTGCTGGCCGATTTTCCACGGCATGGCGTTTTTCTGTTCACTGCTTTGTTTACCCATGATGGCGGGTAATTCGCTGTAATCGCGCTGACTGCTCCCTGATTTGGCAACCGGTTTGTTGTTCAGGTGCTTGAGCAGTTCGTCCGGAATTTCGTCCAGGAAGCGCGACGGGATGCCGTAACGCACCTGTCCGTGCAGCATGCGGCTTTGTGCGTGGCTTAAGTAAAGTCTTTGTCTGGCACGTGTCACCGCTACATACATCAGGCGGCGTTCCTCTTCGAGGCCATTGGCTTCAAAAGTGCTTTGTTCATGCGGGAACAGGCCTTCTTCGAGGCCGCTGATGAATACCGCTTTAAATTCCAGGCCCTTGGAAGCATGCACCGTCATCAGCTGCAGTGCTTCGCGGCCTACGTCAGCCTGATGCTCACCGGCTTCGAGGCTGGCATGGCTCAGGAACTGTGTTAGTAAATCCTGTTCGGTTTCACCGTCTACATTGTTATGGTTGCCGAAGTCCTGTCGGGTAAAAGCCACGGCAGCAGTCACCAGTTCTTCCAGGTTGGCGATGCGGTCTTCACCTTCTTTTTCATTCTGGTAGTGTGCCTTCAGGCCAGACAGTGTGGTCGCCAATTCGGCCAGTTCAGCCAGCGTGATGCCATAGGCTTCATCCACCATCTGCCGGATCAGGGCAACAAATCCATCAATGCCTTTAGCACCGGGTTTGCCATTGCCGACTTTATTGATGGCCGCCTGCCACAGGCTGCAATTCTGGGCGCGGGCGGATTCCTGTAGCTGTTCAAGACTGCGCGCACCGATGCCGCGTGCCGGGAAGTTGATGACACGCAGCAGCGCCGTATCATCATTGGCATTCGCGATCAGGCGCATGTAGGCAAGCGCATGCTTGATTTCGGCACGTTCAAAAAAGCGCAAGCCGCCATATACGCGGTAAGGCAGGTTGGCAGAGAAAAATGCATGTTCAAGGATGCGTGACTGTGCATTTGAGCGGTAAAGCAGGGCGATGTCGCCAAGCTCGGTGCCTTCCGCATGCAGCATCTTGATTTCATCGACGATAAACTGTGCCTCATCGTTATCGTTATAGGCCTGATAAACGCGAATTGGCTCACCGGCGCCGGCGGATGTCCACAGGTTTTTACCCAGACGGTTTTTATTGTGTGAAATGATTGCATTGGCAGCATTCAGAATGTTGCTGTGCGAACGATAGTTCTCTTCCAGTTTTACTACATGCTGAATGTGGAAGTCGCTTTCGAAATCGCGCATATTGCCTACGCGTGCGCCACGGAAGCCATAGATGGATTGGTCGTCATCACCCACTGCAAACATGCAGTTGTCTTTACCGGCCAGTAGTTTCAGCCATTGATATTGCAGGCGATTGGTATCCTGAAACTCATCCACCAGGATGTATCTGAAACGATTCTGATAGTGCTGGCGGATATTCGCATCGCGCTCCAGCAGTTCATAGCAGCGCAACAGTAATTCAGCAAAATCTGCTACGCCGTCGCGCTGACACTGTTTGTCATACTCTTCAAAAATTTCACGCAGCTTTTGCGTATGCGGGTCGTAGACATCTACAGAATGCGCACGCAGGCCTTCATCTTTGCAGCCGTTGATGAAATTCTGTACCTGCTTGGGCGGGAACTTTTCATCATCCACATTCAGTAGCTTCATCAGGCGTTTAATCATGGATAGCTGATCTGCAATATCCAGAATCTGAAAGCTTGCCGGTAAGCCAGCTTCACGGTGATGTGCACGCAGTAGGCGGTTACACAGCCCGTGGAAGGTGCCCACCCACATGCCGCGTGTGTTGATCGGCAGCGATGCCGTAATGCGGGTCAGCATCTCTTTCGCGGCTTTGTTGGTAAAAGTAACCGCCAGCAGGCCAGTCGGTGAGACCTGCCCGGTTTGAATCAGCCAGGCAATACGCGCTGTCAGTACGCGGGTTTTGCCGCTGCCTGCGCCTGCCAGAATCAATGCGGATTGCTGCGGGAGCGTAACGGCTTCGAGCTGTTTGTTATTGAGTCCGGCCAGAAGCGGGTCTTGTGTTGTGCTATGAGGATTTTGGCTATTCATAACCAGCATTCTAACATGAGTGGTCGAGCCTGATTTTGCTGTAGCTGCTATGGAATAGAGTTAGACAAAGACGCTCTTAATAAAGCCAAGGTGATTGCAGTGAGAAGGCGAGGCAGGGAATTTTGTAATAAATTGTAAAAATTCAGAACTAAATACGATATTAGTCAGTCGTACTGCCAGATAGCGCAAGTTATCTTTCCGCTTCTTTCCTCCCTGAGCGGAAGCCTTAGACGATGAGGCGTTTCCGACCCCGATTTCTTCCCCTTAATCGGGGTCTTTTTTTGCCTGCTATTTGTGGGGTCTTGAATTAAGCGTAAGTATAAACGCAAATTGTGAAATTTGTAAACAATTTGTAATTTAATTGTAATTGTCATGATAACTATTTGAATTTATTACATTCAGGTGTAGTTTAGTGTGATGAAAGATAACAGATTCCCCACGTTTTTTATTTCTCATGGCGGCGGTCCCTGGCCTTATATTGAAGAGATGCGCCAGCGCTTTGCTGTGACTGCTGCGGAATTGATGAAGCTGCCTTCAACCTTGCCAGCAAAGCCCAAAGCAATTTTAATGATTACCGGACATTGGGAAGCGCCGCAGTTTACGGTTTCCACTTCGGAACATCCGCCGATGAATTACGATTATTATGGCTTTCCAGAATATACCTATCACCTGCAATATCCGGCGCCCGGCAATCCTGAATTGGCAAAACGCGTACGTGATTTACTGCGCGCATCCGGCACTGAATGTGCTGAAGACCCTGAGCATGGTCTGGATCATGGCGTTTTTGTGCCGATGATGCTGATGTACCCCGAAGCTGATATCCCCGTTGTGCTGCTATCAATGAAGTCCAGCTATGAACCGTTGGAACATATCAAGCTGGGTGAAGCGCTGGCGCCATTACGTGATGAAGGCATATTGATTATTGGCAGCGGTTTAACTTATCACAATATGCGCGGCTTTGGCCGGCCTGCGGCTATGGAGCCATCAGTAGAATTTGAGCAGTATTTGTTTGAGGCGATATCTAATAACGATTCACAGCAGCGTAACCAGTCGTTGGTGAATTGGGAACAAGCGCCTTTTGCCCGTTTGGTGCATCCGCGGGAAGATCACCTGATCCCGTTGATGGTTGTTGTGGGTGCCGCCGGCAAGGATATTGGGCAGCGTATTTTTACCGATAAGGTGTTTGAAGTTGTCATGGCTTCATACCGGTTTGGCTAACCTGTAACAAGGAAATTGCCTACCAGTTCTATAAATTCTTGCGGTTGTTCTGCGTGTACCCAGTGACCTGTGGGTAAACTGGCAAATTGTGCGCTTATAAAATTGGTTTTGATTTGTTCAGTGTCTGCATCCTGTACATAATCACTATGTTCGCCACGGATAAACAGGCAAGGTTTTTCATAGTGTGTATTTTCACATACTGCTTGTTGCAGGCCAGGGTAATTGGTTTTGAGTGCGGCTAGGTTGATGCGCCACGCTAAGCTGCTGTCCGACTTTATTAAATTCATGAGCAAAAATTGGCGCACCATCGCTTGCGGGATGCTGTTGCTCAATATTTTGTCTACCTCATGGCGGCTTTGCAGTGTGGTGAGGTCAATGGCCATCATCGCATCAATTAAATAGGTGTGTGCATCAGCATAAGCGCGCATCGCCATGTCGACCACAATTAATTTCCCGACCCGGTCCGGATGCTTTGCAGCAAACTGCATCGCTACTTTTCCGCCCAATGAGTGACCAAGTAGATGAATGCGTTCCAAGCTCAGCGCATCGCACAACTCAAGCAGGTCATCCGCCATGTTGGCGTAGCTTTGCGATGCGCTGTGGGGTGATCTGCCATGGTTGCGTAAATCTACACAAATCACTTGGTAGTGTTGCGAAAAATGTCTGGCAACCGTGCCCCAGTTATCGCCAGAGCCAAATAAACCGTGAAGCAAAATGAGTGGCTGGCCTTGGCCTAGTGTTTGGTAATGAAGTTGCATGGTGGAGTTGTTGCGAGCGATACTAATCGGATGCTGGTCTCGGATGTTGGTGTGACAGGACAGGGGGCTTCTTTGCCCCCTGTAAGTACTGGCAATTACTCAATCGCCAATAATTCAACGTCAAATATCAGGGTTGCATCCGGACCAATTACCGGACCGCTGCCGTTAGCGCCGTAAGCCAGGTTAGATGGAATGGTCAGTTCAAATTTACTGCCTACCTGCATTAGCTGCAAAGCTTCAACCCAGCCCGCAATCACGCCCGTCACCGGGAAAACGATAGGTTCGCCACGGTCATAAGAGCTGTCAAACACGGTACCATCAATCAGTGTGCCGCGGTAATGCACTTTTACGC
This sequence comes from uncultured Methylotenera sp., assembly GCA_964622195.1. GTDB lineage: Bacteria > Pseudomonadota > Gammaproteobacteria > Burkholderiales > Methylophilaceae > Methylotenera. The sequence continues at coordinate 32,174 of CAZUOQ010000009.1, forward strand.
GATCACTTTTGCCCGGTTTCGCGCCATCGCCAGCGACTACTGATTTATATTGCAGTCCGCTATCTGTGGTGATGACACCTTCTTTTTTGCTGTTTTCTGCCAGATAAGCCGCACCTTCAGCCTTGTTTTTTGCAGACTGCTCAGCGTGCATCGCCATTTGCTTTTCCTGGCTTTCTTTCTGCACTTGCTCAACCGTACTTCTTTTTTCCGCATCGGTCAGGCGTGATGGATTGCCCGCCATTACATCGCTAACGGCCAGCGCGACAGCGGCAGGATCAAGCTCCAATGCATCATTTTTAAGCTGATGCGCCATGTTTTCACCAACGATATAACTTAAACGTTGGGTTAAGGTATCTAATGAAATTGTCATTGTGTTCTTTCGTTAATTTGAGGGGTGATGCGAGGAATGCGAACAGCATAAACTGTAATTATGATGGAGAAAGCCTGGTAAAACAAAACCAGAGATAAAACAAAACCCGCCACAGCGGGTTTGTTTCTTGGTGTTGTTAATGCATTTTGCGTTGGGCAGAAAAGTGAGACAAGGCGCGCAAGCCGAAGACAATACAAATCAGTATGGCAAGGCTTGCGCAACGCAATATCACTGAACTGCACAAATGCAAAATTACATCATGCCGCCCATACCGCCCATGCCACCCATATCCGGCATAGCAGGTGCATCTTCTTTCGGCAGTTCAGCTACCATGCAGTCTGTAGTCAGCATCAGGCCAGCTACTGAAGCTGCATGTTGCAAAGCTGAACGTGTTACTTTGGTTGGATCCAGCACGCCCATTTCAACCATGTCGCCATAGGTTTCGTTGGCTGCGTTGTAACCGTAGTTGCCTGTACCTTGCTCAACCTGGTTCACCACTACTGAAGGCTCTACGCCTGCGTTTTGAACGATTTGGCGTAATGGCTCTTCAACTGCACGCAATACGATTTTCACGCCTGCGTCCTGGTCGTGGTTGTCGCCTTTAACTTGTGCGATGGCTTTACGTGCACGGATCAGTGCAACACCGCCGCCGGCAACGATACCTTCTTCAACCGCTGCGCGTGTAGCGTGCAATGCATCTTCAACGCGGGCTTTTTTCTCTTTCATTTCGATTTCAGTAGTAGCACCTACCTTGATTACAGCAACGCCGCCAGCCAGTTTGGCTACGCGTTCTTGCAGTTTTTCACGGTCGTAGTCACTAGAAGCTTCTTCGATCTGGGTTTTGATTTGACCGATACGCGCTTTGATTGTGTCTTCAGCACCGGCACCGTCAATGATGATGGTATTTTCTTTACCTACTTCAATGCGTTTAGCCTGACCCAGGTCGTTCAATGTAACGCTTTCAAGTTTCAGACCAACTTCTTCAGCAATCACAGTACCGCCAGTCAGGATAGCGATATCTTCCAGCATGGCTTTACGACGGTCACCGAAGCCTGGTGCCTTAACGGCAACAGTTTTCAGGATACCGCGGATGTTGTTCACAACCAAGGTTGCCAATGCTTCGCCATCAACATCTTCTGCGATGATCAGCAATGGACGGCCGGCTTTTGCTACTTGCTCCAATGTTGGCAGCAGGTCACGGATGTTTGAGATTTTTTTGTCATGCAGCAACACGAATGGATTGTCCATCAAAGCGATTTGACGTTCCTGGTTGTTGATGAAGTATGGTGACAGGTAGCCACGGTCAAACTGCATACCTTCAACTACGTCCAGTTCGCTTTCCAGACCTGAACCGTCTTCAACGGTAATCACGCCTTCTTTGCCCACTTTGTCCATTGCATCAGCAATGATCTGGCCGATAGAGCTGTCAGAGTTTGCAGAGATAGAACCAACTTGTGCGATTTCCTTGCTGGTAGCACATGGTTTTGATTGTGTTTTCAAGTCAGCGATTGCAGCGGCAACGGCTTTATCGATACCGCGTTTCAAATCCATTGGATTCATGCCGGCAGCCACTGATTTCATACCTTCACGGATGATGGCTTGAGCCAGCACTGTAGCGGTAGTTGTACCGTCACCAGCGATGTCAGAAGTTTTTGAAGCTACTTCTTTCACCATTTGTGCGCCCATGTTTTCGAATTTGTCTTTTAATTCGATTTCTTTGGCAACTGAAACACCATCTTTAGTGATGGTAGGTGCGCCGAAAGAGCGCTCTAAAACTACGTTGCGGCCTTTAGGGCCCAAAGTTACTTTCACTGCGTTAGCGAGAATGTTTACGCCGTTTGTCATTTTTTGGCGAACTTCGTCACCGAATCTTACGTCTTTTGCTGCCATGTTAAATCTCCTGAAATTCTATGAAAAATGTTCTTTGGAAGCCTTTAATTACGCTTCAACGATTGCCATGATGTCTTCTTCACGCATTACCAATACCTCTTCACCGTTTACTTTAACGGTTTGGCCTGCGTATTTGCCGAACAGCACTTTGTCGCCAACTTTAACGTCTAGCGCAATCGCTTTGCCGCTATCATCTTTTTTACCGTTACCAACAGCGATAACAATACCTTGATCAGGTTTTTCAGTAGCAGAATCCGGAATCACGATGCCAGATGCGGTTGTACGTTCTTCTTCTGAGCGTTTAACAATCACGCGGTCATGTAATGGACGAACTTTCATTAGATTTCTCCTCGAGTTATGCTTAAAATTGGTATTACTTAAATTTGGTATTCATTCTGGTGCGTGATTTTAGCACTCACGCACTTCGATTGCTAATGTTGTGACCAATTTTGTTTTTTCAAGAGCTATTCATAAAAAATTTACAGGAATTTTGTTTTGACCGATCAGACAGTAGCTGCACCACAAACACCGGAGGCCACTATTCAGCAGTTGAATCTGGGCTACAACGCACAGCAGGATAGATTATTGCTGCGCGTAGGGCTGAGTGATGATAGCGAATTGCTGCTATGGCTTACTTACCGTATTGCGAGGCAGTTGTGGCAGTTGTTAAGCGGTGAAACACATTTGCCTACTGCTGATTCTATTCAGGCTGATGTTCCGGTTGCCAATGCAGTGGAGCAATTTAAACTAGAGGCGCAGACTACAGAGGCACTTAAGAAAATGGATTTTGCTACCCAGTATCAGCCGCGCAAGGAGATTCGTAATGACGGAGCCTTGCTTGCTGTTGACTTGAAGCTCTCCGACGGCAATATCAAGCATCTTGATGTGATGTGCCTGGAGGGTGTGACTGTAGGCATGAATTTGCCGCCCGTGCTGGTGCTGGCACTGTGCAATATGCTGCAGCTTTCGGTCAGGGAATCTGGCTGGAATATCGGTGCAAAAGTGATGCCGCAGCCGCTGGTGAATGCGCAAGAACCTGCGATCGAAAATGCCGATAAGAATAAGGTGCTGCACTGATGGAATATACCAAATTAGGTAATACGGATATTAGTGTTTCTAAAATCTGTTTGGGTACCATGACTTATGGCGACCAGAATACAGAGACAGAAGCCCATGATCAGTTGGATTATGCGCTGGCGCAAGGCATCAATTTTATTGATACCGCAGAGATGTACCCGGTTCCGCCTAAAGCCGAAACTTATACACGTACTGAAAGCATAGTCGGCACCTGGCTTAAAAAACAGCCACGTGACCAGATTATCCTGGGCAGCAAAGTGGCTGGGCCACGGCGCGGCATGCACTGGATACGGGGTGGTCCGCCATCGCTGGATCGTGCCAATATTCGCGGGGCGATTGAGGCTTCACTAAAGCGCTTGCAAACCGATTACATTGATGTTTATCAATTACATTGGCCGGAGCGTAATGTGCCGATGTTCGGGCAATACCAGTTTGACCCGGCTCATGAGCTTGATGCGGATGGCAGACCAATCGAATGGGTGAGCATACGCAATCAGCTGGAAACCCTGGCCGAGTTGATTCAGGAGGGCAAGGTACGCGCAGTCGGTCTATCAAACGAGCAGCCGTGGGGCTTGATGGAATTTCTGCGTATCGCCAATGAATACAATCTGCCACGAGTGGCGACGGTGCAGAATTGCTACAACCTGATCAACCGCGGCATGGAGTTTGGCATGAGCGAGGTGCTGTATCGTGAGAATGTGAGCCTGCTTGCTTATTCTCCGTTAGCATTCGGGCACCTGACTGGAAAATATATCGATAACCCGCAAGCGCAAGGCCGGGTCACGATGTTTCTAGGTTACGCGCAGCGCTACAAAAAACCGGGGGTTTTTCCGGCCAGCGCTGCCTACGCTAAACTTGCCAGAGCCCATGGCCTGACACCAACGCAACTGGCGCTGAGCTTTGTTTATCATCGCTGGTTTGTGAAAAGCACCATTATCGGTGCCACGACCATGGCACAGCTTAAAGAGAATATAGACGCATGGCAGACGCGTCTTTCACCTGAGCTGGTGCAGGAGATTGAGCACCTGCATCTGACGATGATGAATCCGGCGCCTTAAATCGGTTTAATGCTTTTGTTTGCTGCCGGATAAACTCGCGCCGATGATAATGCAAGCCAGCCCAATTGCCAGCCCGGACAATATAATGCTGGCCATGTGCTGACGCACGAACGGAATCTCGCCGAAGAAATAGCCTGCGAGCATCAGTGACGCTATCCAGAAACTGGTGCCGATATTGGCAGCAATCACATATTGGCCGTACGGCATGCGGCTGACCCCAGCCAGAAACGGTGCAAAGGTGCGCACAACCGCGATATACGGCGAGATCAGTAAAGTCATTTTTCCGTGTTTCTTGTAAAAAGCACGGGTACGTTCCAGAGCCTTCCTGTTGATCCAGCGATATGGATGTGCATCTATATTTTCTCCAACCAGCGTGCCGATTCTGTAACTGATCAGGTTGCCACATAAAGCAGCAGCCATGAGCGTTGCCATCATGAGCGGCAGTTCAATTGCCCCCAGTTTGCAGAATGCGCCGATGATAAATATGAGCGGATCTCCGGGCAGGAAAAACAAAGGTAGCAAGCCGATTTCACACATGATAATGACAAATAAAAGCGCGTAGATGAGATTGCCATGTGCGGCAATCACACTGCCTAGCTGTGTATCTAGACTGGTGAAAAAATGCAGAAGATTCAGCAGGGTATCCATAATGCAGTCTTGTCAGCGCAGCCTAATGAGTGCAGCCTCGTGTTATTAAAAGCTTAAGGCCGTTTGGTGTGGAAATGCACCGGCTGCGGCTGCGCCAGTTGCAGCACCGGCTTGCGTATCTTGCCCATCACATGCATTTCGCACGGTTTGCAGTCGAACTTTAGCGTGAATCGGTCGTTGCCATTGATGAGTGTCATCGGCTCTGCGGTGACTGTGCCTTGCACGCCGATCACGCCTTTGGCTTCTTTCGGGCACAGGCCGTGGCTGAATCTTAAACAGTGCTTGGTAATCATGAGTGGAACTTCGTCCAGCTCTTTATTGGCCTCGTAAGCCGCAGCAATCAATTTCACGCCATGTTTTTGGTAAAAGGTGCGCGCCTTCTGGTTGTACACATTGGCGAGATAACTCAGCGTATCTTCCGGATAGAGTGCCGGCGGCTCGGTTGCCGCGCGGCGCATAGGGCGATCGTAACCCAGCAAGCGTGTTTCTGTCAGTTGCTCTATGGCATCGCGGCGCAGGTTGTTGATGACTGAAGCTGGGATAAACCAGGGCTGGCTGGTCTGCAATGTGATGCTCTGGGCAATAAAGTCCGTGCCGCCCAGCTTGTTCAGGTTTTCACGCAGGCTGCTTTCGGCTTTTTCCACGTTCTGTGCGGCCTGTTTTTCAGTTTCACAGGTAGCTGTGGCGCTAAAGTTGTCGCTATCTGTAATCGTCAGTGCAAAGCCGTCAGCGGTTTCGTAAAAGGTGAGATCCACTGCTATTTTGCGCTGGGCCGAATCTTTCTCCAGCAGACGCATAAAAGCATGGTCGCGGTTGCGGAATACGGTCATGCCGCGGCGCATGTCTGCCGGCATTTCATTCGGGTACAGGCGCTTGCCTTCTACCGTATTCACGCGCAAACCGACCAGTTCTTTATGCACATCAAAGAAGCACACACCGTCGCCGTTATGCAGTTCGATATTGGTTTCTACTTCAAAGTAATCTTTGCCGACTTTGCTCACTTTACCGAGCTCTTCGCCGGAGAATTTTGGCGTATCAAAGGCACCGATATCTGCCTGGCGCCCATTGGCGAAATAATCGGTAGCGCTGCGGTTAAAGGTTTTTTCCGGCTGTGGGGTAAACGTGTAAGTACAGTCACCGCTAGAGGATTTTGCATACTCTGGTCTCTCTTCCAGAATTTCATCCAATAGCTGGCGATAGTGTGCTGTTGCATTCTTCACGTAAGACAAGTCTTTATAGCGGCCTTCAATCTTGAAGGAACTGACGCCAGCGTCAATCAGTGCGCGCAGGTTGGCGCTCTGGTCATTGTCTTTCATTGACAGGAAATGCTTATCCTTGCCGATGATGCGGCCTTTCTGGTCTTCCAGCGTAAATGGCAGGCGGCACTCCTGCGAACACTCACCGCGGTTAGCGCTGCGGCCGGTGTGTGCATGGCTGATATAGCATTGGCCGCTGAAGGCGACGCACAAGGCGCCGTGGATGAAGTATTCAAGGTTACAGCTGGTTGCATCGGCGATTTTTTTCACTGTATTCAGATCCAGTTCGCGTGCAAGCACTAGCTGAGAAAAGCCGACCTGGTCCAGAAACACCGCTTTTTCTACGGTGCGGATATCGGTTTGCGTGCTGGCATGTAGCTGAATCGGCGGCAGGTCCATTTCCAGCAGCCCCATGTCCTGCACGATCAGTGCATCGGTGCCGATATCATAGAGCTGGTGTACCAGCTCACGTACGCCTTCCAGTTCGTTGTCATGAAAAATGGTGTTGAGTGCCACGAATACTTCCGCATGGTAACGGCGTGCATGTTTTACCAGACGTTCTATGTCAGCTACGGTATTGGGTGCCTTGGTGCGCGCACCGAATGCCGGGCCGCCGATATAGACTGCGTCCGCGCCATGATTAATGGCTTCAATGCCGAAATCGGCATTTTTTGCGGGAGCAAGCAATTCAAGGTGACGGCGAGTTTTTTGCATGATAAGGCTGATAAATCAATAAGATGCGCACTATACCACAAAACGCATTGACACTCATTGTACAGGGTGTTACTTTGGTAACACTTTCTTGAATTAAGGAGAACAAAATGGCAACTACCAGCTTAAAGCTACCGGATAGCCTAAAAGAGCGTATCGTAAAATTAGCCGCAGATACAGGCAAATCTGCTCATGCATTTATGGTGGAAGCAATTGCTGAACAAACTGAGCGTATTGAAGAAGATCGTGCTTTCATTGCGCGTGCTATTGCTTCAAAGAAACATTATGATGAAACTGGCATAGGTTACGATGGCGATGAAGTTCATACCTATTTGCGCGCTAAAATTCAAGGTTTAAATCCATCCAAACCGCAGCCAATAAAGCGTAATGAAGAATAGCGGTATGTAATGGCAAAATTTGAATACTCACAAGATGCACTGGCTGATATTGAGCGTTTGGTTGATTTTTTAATTGATGTTGATTTGGAAGGGGCCTTAGAGACCTTCAGTATCATTGATGATGGTGTTCGGTTGTTAACTCGTCATCCAGAAATTGGGCGCCTGGTGGGTGGTGGTAAGCGGGAGTTGGTTATTTCGCAAGGGCGCACAGGATATGTTGCAATTTATGAGTTTGATAAATGGATCAATACAGTGGTGGTATTAGCCATTAAACATCAACGCGAAGACCTGTTTAACTAAAGTTACCCCAAAATGATGACTAATAAAAACCTTCTTGAACGCAGCCTGCGTTCAGTCTGGCACCCGTGTACGCAGATGAAGCAGCATGAATCCTATCCGCTGATACCGATTCAGCGCGGTGAAGGTGTGTGGCTTTATGATGCGGATGGCAAGCAATATCTGGATGCCGTGAGTTCATGGTGGGTCAACCTGTTCGGGCATAACAATCCGCGCATTAAAGACGCGATTAAACAGCAGTTGGATACATTGGAGCATGTGATGTTAGCTGGTTTTACCCACGAGCCGGTGGTGGCTCTGTCGGAAAAACTGGCCAAGCTCACGGGTCTTGGCCATGCGTTCTATGGTTCGGATGGCGCCAGCGCCACCGAAATTGCGCTCAAGATGAGCTTTCATTACTGGCGCAATATCGGCAAGACCGGCAAGACTAGGTTCATCAGCCTGCAAAATAGCTACCATGGTGAAACCATGGGCTCGCTGGGCGTGACCGATGTCGCGATATTTAAAGACACTTATGCGCCTTTGCTCATACAGTCAGCGCAGGTACCCAGCCCAGATTTCAGGCTGGCTGAGGCGGGCGAGAGTGCAGAGAACTTTGCGCTGCGCTGTGCCGCGCAGTTTGAGTCGTATCTGGCACAACATCATGCTGAGCTTGCTGCATTTATTATCGAACCCCTGGTGCAGTGTGCGGCCGGCATGGGTATGTATCACCCGATTTACCTGACTAAGGTGCGTGAGATTTGCACCCGATATGAAGTACATCTGATTGCCGATGAAATTGCGGTGGGCTTTGGTCGCACCGGTACCATGTTTGCCTGTGAGCAAGGCAATATCAGGCCGGATTTCATCTGCTTGTCCAAAGGCATTACCGGTGGCTATTTGCCGTTATCAGCCGTGCTCACTACCGACGAAATCTATCAGGCGTTTTATCATGACGCTACCGTGAGGGGCTTTTTACATAGCCACAGCTACACCGGCAATCCGCTGGCATGCAGTGCTGCATTGGCGACACTGGCAATCTTTGAAACGGATGCTGTCATCGAGAAAAACAAAGCGAAATCTGCTGGTATTGCAGAGAAGATGCAAGTACTTACTGACTTGCCGATTAAACACCTGCGCCATCAGGGCATGATATTCGCATTTGATGTAGAGACTCAGAATGCCCGGTTCTCAAGGCAGAGTTATCAGGCTGGGGTGGAGCAGGGGCTGTTGCTGCGGCCTATTGGTAATACGGTATATTTTATGCCGCCTTATACGATTAGCGAGCCGGAAATCGACTTTATGGTCAGCACTACCCGGCGTGTAGTGAAGGCAGTGATATGATGCGCCTGGCGGCTTTTTTACTCACATTACTCGCAAGCTTTGGTGCGTATGCGGAATTGCCGGACAGCGTTGCGGAGGCGCTGAAAAAAGCCGGGATTCCGCAGCAGAATGTGGCAGTCTACGTGCGCGCTGTTGAGAGTGAACGCCCGATTTTGAGTCAGAATGCAGATCAGGCAATGAACCCGGCATCGGTCATGAAAGTAGTGACGACCAATGCCGCACTCGATTTGCTCACGCCGGCCTATCGCTGGAAAACCGAGATTTACCGTGATGGCAATCTGGCTAACTGGCAGTTACAGGGTAATCTGATTATCAAAGGTTATGGTGACCCTAGCTTTAAGGCGCAGGATTTCTGGCGGCTTCTTATCAGCCTGCGGCAGGCTGGTGTTAAGAAAATCAGCGGCGACCTGATTATCGATAAAAGTTATTTTGCGGCAGCTGCAACGGGCGAGAGTTTCGATAGTGAAAAATGGCGTGCCTATAATGCGCTGCCGAGTGCCTTTCTCGTCAATGGCCGCAATACAAGCTTTAAATTTGCAGCTAGCGAAGCCGCCGTCAATATCACTCAGGAGTTTGAACTCCCTGAAGTGGTGATTGTGAATAAGCTGAAACGGACGTCAGGTGCCTGCGGCGACTGGCGCAGCCGTATGACTTACGATGTGCAGCCCGGCGATGATAAAGCGGTGGTGACATTCAGCGGCAGTTATGCCGCAGGTTGTGGTGAGCGCTTTTTAGAACTGAGTCTGTTTGCAGATGAGCAATATGCATTTTTTACTTTCAGAAAATTGTGGCGTGAACTCGGCGGTGAGTTTAACGGCACATTAAAACTGCAGCAAACACCACTAACTGCGGTGAAGGTGCTGGAGCAATCATCGGAACCGTTGGGCAGTATTGTGCGTGATATCAACAAGTGGAGTAACAACGTAATGGCGCGACAGTTATTGCTGACGATAGCTGCAGAAAAAGCAGGTGTGCCTGCCACAGAAGCTAACGGCATCAGTGCCATTCAGGCATGGCTGGCTGCCAGTGGTTTTAAATTGAACGGGCTGGTGATTGAAAACGGTTCAGGATTATCACGGGTAGAAAGAATCAGCGCCGAGCTTTTGGGGCAGCTACTGGTACGCACTTACAATAGCCCGGTGATGCCGGAAATGATGGCATCACTGCCCATACTCTCGATGGACGGGACCATTCAGCAGCGCCTGAAAGACAGCCAATCCAATGGCCGTGCACATCTAAAAACCGGATCAATCAATGGTGTCAGCGCGATTGCAGGCTACGTGCTGGATGCCAACAGTCACCGCCATGTACTGGTGATGCTCGTCAACCATGCAAAAGCAGGTGCGAGCAAAGCAGCGCAGGATGCCTTGATTGAGTGGGTGCACCAGCAGCCTTAAATCATACAATGGCGTTAAATTTACCTGTTTTTACAGTATGATTACGACTTACTTTTGAATGCTACACTTAAGATTAACATGAGTTTAAACGCAAGTTTAAACATGGGATTAAACATGAAATTATTCAATACATTATTAGCGGGTGTTTGTTTGTTGGGTTTGGGCGCATGTCAGGCTGAATCCAATTCCGCGAATGCAGAAAAAACCACAGCAAAGGAAACAGTAAAAATGGCTGGAAATATTACAGAATTACAAAAAATTGATACGCAGGTAGGTACCGGCCGCGAAGCGGAACCTGGCTTTAATGTCACCGTACATTACACAGGCTGGCTGTATGACCCGGCAGCTAAAGATGGTAAAGGTAAAAAATTCGACAGCAGCCTGGATCGCGGTCAGCCATTCAATTTCTTTTTGGGCGGCGGCCAAGTGATTCAAGGCTGGGATGAAGGTTTTGCCGGTATGAAAATCGGCGGTAAACGTACGCTGATTATTCCATCAGAAATGGGTTACGGTGCCCGCGGTGCGGGTGGTGCAATTCCGCCAAATGCTAACCTGATTTTTGATGTTGAATTGTTAGCCGTTAAATAAAAATGTAGCTTTGATTATCAAAGCAGGGGTGTCATGCGGTGTTGTTCCCAAAAAATAATGCCTTACATACCATTTGTATGCGGCAGCTTTATTTTTTGCTCTCACCTTGCCTGATAACAAAATCTACATTTTTTCAGGAGTATTAAAATTATGCACGTAAGAGTTAAATGGATAGATGGCGTGAGTTTCGTCGGTGAGTCTGAAACCGGCCATGCGGTAGTGTTGGATGGGGCGCCTGAAAATGGCGGCCGCAATATCGGTATGCGCCCGATGGAAATGCTGTTGATCGGCATGGGCGGCTGCACCTCGTTTGATGTGGTGGCTATACTTAAAAAGGCACGTCAACCTATCGTGGATTGTGTTGCCGAGATTGATGCTGAGCGTGCTGATGAAATACCAAAAGTTTTTACCAAGATTCATGTGCACTTTGTGGTGACGGGTGATAATTTGAACCCGGCTCAGGTGGAGCGTGCAGTTAAGTTATCTGCTGAGAAATATTGTTCTGCTTCCATTATGCTGAGCAAAAGCGTGGAAATTACGCACGACTTTGAAATAAAACCACTGACATTTAACGTTTAAAATAGCTTCTTTGTCACCTCAAGCTAGTGGCTGGTAAATCCCGTTTCGCTGGTTTGAGGTGATGACTTCTTACTTTAATTCACGCATCAAACTCGATGACTTTTACGGACAGTGGTTGTTCGTCTTCCAGAATATTCAATAAGCGGTCTACGTTAGGGTGTTTGCCCGGGCAGTTTTCAGCGTCTTCTGTATGTTCTGCATAAAGGCTTAAACCTTCCACGGCTGCATCCATCGAAATTTCACCATACATACGCGCCAAGTGGTTATAGACTTTCAGTGAACCCTGACTGCCGGGTTTGTTTTCAATCACCCCCGCAGAACTGCCATCCTTTTTATAAAGCTCAATACGCTCGACGTGGGAAGCGTCATCGAGTGTGAGTAGAACGTCGCTGAATTTTTGCATTTAGATATTACCTCAATTGGTTATGTGCGCATTTTTAGATGCGCGTTAATCACGAATTTATTAAAAATGGTAGGTAGAAGCTGTCATGACTTTAGACATTAACTTCATGCAAAATTTAACCGGTACCGGTAATTGCGCAGCGCCAAGTATTTTTGCGTCACTGGCATGTTTGGCTTCATCTACACGCATTTGTTCAACAATTTTGCGAGATTTTTCATCAGCCTCAGGCAGTTGTGTGAGGTGACTGGTCAAGTGCTCGCCAACCTGCTTTTCGGTTTCTTCCAGAAAGCCCAGGCTCCATTTATCTCCAAGTGCCCCGGCAACCGCGCCAATCGTAAAGGAACCAGCATAGAACAACGGGTTCAATATGCTGGTTCGCCCGCCAAGTTCCTGTATGCGTGTTTCACACCATGCCAAGTGTTCAGTCTCTTCGCGGGCCGCCTGCTGCATGGTTCTGCTGGTTGCTGCATTGCGCGCCGTAATGGCCTGTCCGCTGTATAAAGCCTGTGCACAAACTTCACCGGTATGATTAATACGCATCAGTGCGCTGGCATGTCTTTTTTCAGCATCTGTTAATTTGGTTTCAGCCACATTCTCATCCGGATGTGCGCGCTGACTGTGCGGTTTTGCCAGCAGTGTGCGTAGGCCGGTATCGAACTCACTGATCAATTGATCTAATGTTGAAAGTCTCATGGCTGTATTTTACGCCAAATTTTACTTGCGAATGCCATCTGTCTGGCAATAATTCATATCGTAGCTATTACGCTGACAGCAAGGTATTCTGCAAGTCAGTGATTGCCAATTTGAATGATAGCCTGACTCAGGTTGCGATGAAACGGCAGATTCTGTAGCAGCTTGCTTCAGTCATCAGTGCTATCCCTAGGGAAACGCTGATTAAATGGCTACGCGTGCGAATTGCTGCGTTGCGCGGTTTTTTGGTTTCGACATAACCTAAAGGTTAGTCTTCACCGCAACTCCGTTGTCGCACCCTCGCTGTATACTGCATACTATCTCGGCTTCTGCGTTCCGTGCGCCTTTGGCGTGTGAGCCAGTACTTGGCTTCCCCAATTAACTAAGCCGCTGAAGCGGCAAGTCAAGTGTGAAATAACGCGGTTTACCGCGTATATTCCACGGACACGCCGTTTCACTCCAAGCTTCCTGCTTTAGCAGGTTAGCTTGGTGGGGATGCCCTTTACGGGTATACGGGTGCACTTCATCCCGCTCGCTCAAGAGTCATAAACTTTTCCTGTAAGCCGCTTTGATAACAGTTAGACGCCTCTGACCATAAAAAAACCGCCTTGGTATCAAGGCGGTTTAATGATGCTTGCTATGACTGTTAGTTGCTTTTTGTCGCTTCAACTTTCGCTGGTGGCTCAGATTTCACTGGCAAGCCCTTCAACAAATTCATCGCCTGAACGAATTGAATATCGTCTTTGCTCGCTGGCTCGATTGGTGCCGGTGGCTCAGCATATTTCTTCTCGTTGATTTTTTCTTTAGCAGCTTCCTTGGCTGCATTGCTTGCAGCAGGCTTGGCTGGTTGTGCTGACTTGTCGTCTTTTGGATTTGACAAGTGACGTGACAGGTCAGCTTCATGAATGTTGCCGGACTGGTCGGTGCCATCTTCAACGATATAATCCGGCACAATGCCTTTGGCTTGGATAGAACGGCCTTTCGGTGTGAAATAGCGGGCAGTGGTCAGTTTGATCGCCGCGCCGTTATTCATCGGCATAATGGTTTGCACGGAGCCTTTGCCAAAGCTCTGTGTTCCAATCACAGCCGCACGTTTGTGGTCCTGCAATGCGCCCGCTACGATCTCGGAAGCTGATGCTGAGCCGCTGTTGATAAGCACCGCCATCGGTACGGTTTTCAGGTCTTCCGGTAAATCACGGATGTAGTCGTTCGCAACCCCGCCACGCGCATAGTTTTCCGGAATGGCAGTTAACTGCATTTTAGAGTCGGGAGCACGGCCTTCTGTGTAAACGACCAATTCACCTTTCGGCAGGAAAGCGGCAGAAACACCGACAGCGCCGTTGAGCAAGCCACCTGGATCGTTACGCAAATCCAGCACAAAGCCTTTGAAAGGACCTTTATTTTCGGCATGCAGCGTTTTAATGGCTTTTGCCAGATCTTCAACAGTACGTTCCTGGAACTGGGTGATTCTTACATAAGCGTAGCCAGGCTCAGGCATTTTATATTTCACGCTTTTGTTTTTAATAATGTCGCGTGTCAGTGTGAACAGTAACGGCTTGGTTTCGTTTTTACGCACAACGGTTAAAACGATCTGTGTACCCGGTTTACCGCGCATACGTTTGACCGCATCGTTCAGCGTCATGCCTTTAACCGGCGTTTCATCCAGTTTTATGATCAGGTCGCCGCTTTTAAGGCCAGCCGCATAAGCCGGTGAGTCTTCAATCGGAGAAACCACTTTCACCAGGCCGTCTTCCATACCCACTTCTATACCCAGGCCGCCAAACTCGCCTTGCGTCGCAGTCTGCATATCCTTGAATGCATCCGGGTCCAGATAGGTAGAATGTGGGTCGAGTCCGGTCAACATGCCGCTGATTGCTTCAGAGATCAGCTTTTTGTCTTCAACCGTTTCAACATAATCGCTTTTTATTTTTCCGAATACTTCTGCAAATGCGCGCAGGTCATCCAGCGGCAGCTGCGGCTTGACCATTTTCTCTGCGACGGCAGAATAGGTCAGGCTTAGCATGAGGCCCAGCACAAGACCAGAGCCAACAAGTCCTATTTTGCTAAAACGGTGATGTTTGTTTTGTACTTGCATGTATTATTGTTCCCAACAAATGAAGCTGTATTCAGTCTGAAAGTGTGTTACTTAAAACGTATCACACTCAACAGATTCTAAGAGTTTCAAATATATGATTAGTTTCAGGGTAAATCGAATATATTATTCGAGTAATGCATATTAAACTATATCGGTCAGGACATACAAATTGAGTAAAAATATCGTAGAAATCAGCTATTGTACGCAGTGTCGCTGGCTGTTGCGTGCAGCCTGGCTGGCACAGGAGCTGTTAACAACATTTGAGCAGGATTTATACAGTGTTGCTTTAAAGCCTGGCACCGGCGGTATTTTTGAGATCACATTGAACGGGCAGTTGGTTTTTTCCAGAAAGGAAGCCGGGCGCTTCCCTGAGGCGAAAGAGGTTAAACAGCTGATACGTGACTGCATAGATCCGGCAAGAGATTTGGGTCACAGCGACAGGGTGCGCGATGATAAAGGAAACGCGGAATAAGTACCTGTGCGAGCAAATTACTTCGTTGCGCGGTACTCGCAACCTCGCTGTATACCGCATACTATCTTGGTTTCTGCGTTCCGTCACAACCGACTTGATGCTTTAGCATCTAGTGAGGTTGGGGATGCCCTTTACGGGTATGCGCCTAGTACTTTATTTCGCTCGGAGACTTATTCCGTGTTTCCTAAAGTTAATGAGTGACAAAACTTAATTTTAGTATTGTAATCATAGTTTCAAGTGCCGCTCATTAACTGGCGGAGAGTGGTTAAGCTGGCTGTCGTAAATTTGTAATAAGGAGAATAATCATGTCAAAAGATAGCAGTCCTGTAGTCAATGCACTTAATACAATTCTGGAGCTCGAATTAGCCGGCGTTGTAAGGTACACCCATTATTCATTGATGGTGTTTGGTTATAACCGCATTCCAATCGTATCGTGGCTGCGCAGTCAGGCAACGGAGTCACTGGATCACGCCAACAAAGCCGGCGAGATTATTACGCACCTGGGCGGGCACCCTTCATTATCGATTGGTCCGCTGCTTGAAACGCATAATCATGATATCGGTGATATTTTGCGTGAGTCCCTGGCGCATGAAACTGTTGCGCTGAATGCGTATAAAGCCTTATTAAAATTAGTGGAAGGCGATTCTGTGATGCTGGAAGAGTACGCGAGGGAAATGATTTATCAGGAAGAATTACATTTGGGTGAAGTCGATAAAATGCTGCGCAAACCCGGAGACCTGGCAAAGTTTCATGATTAAAATATTTGATGTCAGTGCGATGTAATTCAATATGTTGATTGTATTTAGTAACTGAATAGTTGAATTAATTAAAAAAGCAGCCGAATGGCTGCTTTTTTAATTGCCTTTTGCCGATGTCTCTATGCGCTGTGCGCCATTAAAGCGCTTTTGCCAGTAGCTGTCCTGCATGTCTTCAACACGCACACCGCCACCGCTGCTCGGGGAGTGAATAAAACGGTTGTTGCCCAGATAAATGCCAACGTGAGAGAAGGTGGATTTTAAAGTGTTGAAAAACACCAGGTCACCGGGTTCCAATTCGCTTTTTGGGATCGTTTTGCCGAGCTGGCTGATCGCACGTGCGCCATGCGGCAGTGTCAGATTGCCGGCCTGCTGATATACGTAGCGCACAAAACCGCTGCAATCGAAACCGGATTCCGGCGATTTTCCGCCATATTTGTAACGGACACCGGTAAGGCTTAATGCATTGACCAATACCTCACGCGCCCGCTCCGGCCAGCTGGCTTCATCAATGTCCTGAGTACTGGCTTGTGAAGGCTGAAGCTGGCGGTCCAATACAAGGTCAGCCCTGGCAGGCGCGACTGGGTTCGCCGAGCAGGCAGTACTGGTGATTACAAGCAGAAGGCAGACAAGATAAGGCGCGTGGAAAAACTTAATCATAACGCCATTATAGTTAACTTATCCTGAACTACCAAACAGGGTGTCAGTTCATTATTTATTGCAATAATAAGTGCTGTTAGACTCTGAATTTATCTTTGGTTTTAAGTTTGAGTTTTTGCCTTGACTTGATTAAGTCATGGGATAATCGCAGTCTTATGAGTGAACATAGCATCCGCCAGGTTTTTGAAAAAGATGGGATTTTAGCGTCTCAAATAGAAGGCTACCATGAACGTACCCAGCAGCTGGAAATGGCGCTGGCTATTGCGGATGCGATTGAACATAACACGCAGCTGGTAGCCGAGGCTGGTACCGGCACCGGCAAGACCTTTGCTTATTTAGTGCCTGCACTGCTGACCGGCGGCAAGGTCATTATTTCTACCGGTACCAAAAACCTGCAGGACCAGCTCTTTAACCGTGACCTGCCTAATGTGCGCGATGCATTAAAAGTCCCGGTCACTGTGGCGATGCTTAAAGGCCGCGCTAATTATGTGTGTCATTATCATCTGGAACGTGCTGCCAACGAAGGCCGTTTTGCCTCGCGTGACGATGCCAAGTACCTGCATGTCATCAAGAATTTTGTAGAAAACACGAAAACCGGTGATAAAAGCGAACTGACGGATGTGCCTGAAAATGCCACTATCTGGGCGAACGTCACTTCAACGCGTGATAACTGCCTTGGCGGCGACTGTAATTTTTACAAAGAATGTTTTGTTATGGAAGCGCGTAAACAGGCGCTGGCTGCGGATGTGGTTGTCGTCAATCATCACCTGTTTTTTGCCGATGTGATGCTGCGTGATGAAGGGGTGGCTGAATTGCTGCCTAGTGCCAACACCGTCATTTTTGATGAGGCGCATCAATTGCCGGATGTTGCCGGTTTGTTCTTTGGCGAGGATGTTTCAACCAGCCAGCTCATTGAACTGGCACGCGACTGCACAGCTGCGCATCTGAGTCTGGCGAAAGATTGCATTGAACTGGGTGAGAGCATTCCGCTGCTGGAAAAAGCCTGCAAGGATTTCAGGCTCGTATTTGCCTATGAAGGCTCGCGTATGCCGGTACAGAAAGCGCTGGCGCTGAAGGGTTTTCAGGACGCGTTCGAGCACATGAAAAAACGTCTGGAAGCATTGGCTGCAGTACTGGAAACACAGGCGGCGCGAGACCCGCTGCTGGAAAAATGCTGGCAGCGCAGTATGGATTTAACGCTCTTGCTGCGTCGCTGGATCTCAGCCGAGAATGATAATCTGGTGCGCTGGGTCGAAGTGTTTACGCACTCTGTGCAACTGCACGCAACGCCACTCAGTGTGGCGGAAGGTTTCGGTAAGCAGTTGAATGCGCAGCCGCGTGCCTGGATATTCACTTCGGCAACACTTGCGGTAAAAAATGACTTCAGCCATTACCTGGCGCAAATGGGCTTGCAGGATGCGCATACCGCAGCCTGGCAAAGCCCGTTTAATTATCAGGAGCAAGCACTGTTTTATGTGCCGCCGGATATGCCGGACCCTAATAATCCTTCTTATTCATCTTGCGTGGCCGCGGCTGCGCTGCCGGTACTGCGTGCCAGCGGCGGCAGGGCGTTTGTACTCTCTACCAGTCTGCGTGCCATGCGTGAAATTCATGCCTTGTTAAAAGAAGCCTTTGCCGAAAACGGCATAGAGAGTCCCTTATTGTTACAAGGCGACAGTTCGCGCACCGAGCTGCTGGATCGTTTCCGCAAGCTGGGGAATGCGGTGCTGGTTGGCTCACAAAGCTTCTGGGAGGGTGTTGATGTGCGCGGCGAGGCCTTGAGTGTGGTGATTATCGATAAACTGCCGTTTGCACCGCCGGATGACCCGGTGCTGTCAGCACGTGTGGATAAGCTGAATGCTGAAGGCAAGAACGCTTTTATGGAATATCAGCTGCCTTATTCTGTGATTACCTTGAAGCAGGGTGCCGGTCGCCTGATCCGTGACGAGAATGATCGCGGGGTGCTCATGATCTGCGACCCGCGTTTAATCAGCAAGGCATATGGCAGAAAAATATGGCAGAGTCTGCCGCCATTCAGGCGTACACGCAATTTAGCGGATGTGGAGGCCTTTTTTACAACTGAAAATTAGATTAGAATGCGCGCCTTTCAAAATAATAAGATTTATTGGGGGTCTCAAATGCGTTATTCTTTATCTACAATGATTGCTTGTGCGGTATTTTCATTTTCATCAGCAAGCTTTGCCGGTGATTGCAATAAAACCGTGATGGGCGGCGGTTGTTCTGGCCAGGCTCAGGCTGGCGTTTCTCCACATATGCAAGGGCAAAACCCGCAGAATGCAGTGACAAAAGTTAAAGCGAATGCCGCTGCGCCTGCTGCCAAAGTAGCTGTGCCTGCCAAAAACGTGAAAGTTAGTAACGCAGCTGGTCAGAAGTCACAACTTTAAAATATATTAGGTCTCAACACCGCATGTTGGTGTTTTTGAAAGCTGACGATTAAAACCGTCAGCTTTTTTAATTTCTGCTATATACGCTTATTAAATAGCGTTATAGTTTTATGCAGATTGTGGCAATCAAAAAAGCTGAAGAACCATGTCCTTAATTCATATCCCGGAAACCGAGTACACGCTCACTGCAATTCGTGCGCAGGGTGCGGGTGGCCAAAATGTGAATAAGGTATCCAGCGCGATTCATCTGCGTTTTGATATTCAAGCATCATCGTTAAGCGACTGGTTGAAAGCCAGGCTGCTGCATCTCAAAGATAGCAGGATTAATGATGATGGCGTGCTGGTGCTGAAGGCGCAGCAGTATCGCACTCAGGAAGCAAACAAAAAAGATGCAGTGCAGCGTTTACATGAGATTGTGAATGCGGCAAATCACGTAAAGCCCATGCGTTTCGCCACACGCCCAACGCGCGGTGCTACGCAGCGCAGACTGGAAACTAAGACGCAACGTGGGCATATCAAGCAATTACGTGGCAAAATAGCGGCTGAATAAATTCGTTATCATATTTCGTGAAACTACTAGCCTTCGACACCTCTACTGAATACTTATCCTTGGCCCTGATGCTGCAGGACAAAATCTCCACGTTTGATGTATTGGCCGGGCAAAGCCATTCGCAGCTGATACTGCCGCAGATCGAGATTTTACTGAGTGATGCAGGCGTTAAGCTGAAGGATCTGCAGGGCATTGCTTTTGGTGCCGGGCCGGGTTCTTTTACCGGCGTGCGTATTGCGGCAGGGGTAGCCCAAGGTTTGGGTTTTGGTGCCGGCTTGCCGGTCGCTGGCATCTGCACCTTGCAGGCGTTAGCAGAAGCCAGTGGCGCAGATAAGGTGATTGCCTGTCTGGATGCACGTATGGGTGAGGTCTACCATGCGGTTTATATTAAAAATGCTGGAGGATGGCAGACTGTAAGCGAACCGGGTTTATATAAGCCTGATGCTGTACCGGCAATTGAAGGCAGCGACTGGGTTGGCACGGGCAGTGGCTGGCAAACATATGGTGAAGTGTTAAACCATGCTTACCAGGAGCAGGTGCAGGAGGTCATGCCTGAATTGTTACCGAGCGCCAGTGCCATACTGCGACTGGCGCAACCGCTTTTTGCCAGTGGACAGCCGTTGCCTGCGGCTGCGGCAATGCCGATATATATCCGTAATCGTGTAGCACTTAAAACAGCAGAGCGTGAGCAGGGCCTGCGTTTATGAGTGCGTTGAATTCCCGATACCAATTCCGTCCGATGGTCGAGAGCGATCTTGATGCCATCATGGAAATTGAACCTCACATTTATTCTCACCCCTGGTCGCGCGGCAACTTCAGTGATTCGCTGGTTTCCGGCTATTCGGCATGGGTGCTGCTGGATGGTGCGAAAATTATTGGTTATGCGCTGATGATGATGGTGCTTGATGAGGCGCATCTGCTTAATTTGAGTGTAGCCAAAGCCTACCAGAAACAGGGTTTGGGGCGACTGCTGCTGGAGCATATGATCGCAATCGCTAAAAAGCATGCTGCGGCTAATATGTTTCTGGAAGTGCGCCCAAGCAACATTTCTGCAATCGCACTTTATGAAAATATCGGCTTTAATGAAATGGCGATACGCCGCGGCTATTACCCTGCACATAATGGCCGTGAGGATGCAGTTTTGATGGGGTTGGCGCTATGACGCTGATGAGCCGAGAAGATATGCTGCGCGAACTGGAACTGCTGCCGGTGTGGCAGTTGCGTCAGCCTTTGCCTGTGCCATTTAAAGCAGAAACTCCGGCTACTGATAAAATCGAGCAGGTAGTTGCGGAGCCGGTTGTTCAAGAACAAGATATCCCTGCCGCAGAGATGCCGGTGATTGAAATGGCTGTAGTTGAATCTCTGGAAGCTGAATCTTTGGTGCCAGAATCTCTGGCACCTGAGTCTTTGCTGCCGCGGCAAACCGAGGTGCTCGGAAATGTTGAGATTGCACCTGTACATGTACCTGTTCTGGAACAGGTGCCGCCTTTACCACTGCGCTTATTGTTAAGTGAAAATGGCAACTATGCGTTCCTGATCGAGTCCTATGCTGCTGAGGATGATGTGCAGCAAATTGAAACTTTACTGCAAAACATGATCCGTGCCATGCAAGTCAGCTGCCGCGTGGGTGTGACGGATACAGCAGATAAAATTTTTGCAGTGCATACGCCCAAACTGATTATCAGCCTGGGAGCGGCACCGGCAAATTGCTTGTCAGGCAAAGCACATGTAATTGATGAGTGGCGCAATATTCAGCAGCAGAATCAGCCGTATTATGAGCAGATTCCGTTCATAGTGACTTATCATCCTGCACATCTGCTGGCTAACACGGCAGACAAGGCGCTTGCCTGGCGTGATTTGTGTTTGGCGATGAAGTTAATGCAGCGCTTGTAATTTAGCCAGTTAGCGCAATATAGGCTATATCGTTATTGAATTTAAAAGGAACGACCATGAAAAATTTGATGTTAAGAATTTCAGCTTTATTACTGGTGTTGAGTTTAACCGGCTGCGGTTACAACACGTTCCAGTCTCTGGATGAAGAAGCCAAAGCAAGCTGGTCTGAAGTGCTGAACCAGTATCAGCGCCGTGCCGATTTGGTGCCGAACCTCGTGAACGTGGTGAAGGGCTATGCGGCCCACGAAGAGAAAGTGCTGACAGAAGTCGCTGATGCACGTTCAAGAGTCGGCAGTATGCAGGCAACGCCGGAGCTGATTAACGATCCGGAAGCCTTTGCGAAATTCCAGGCCGCACAAGGCCAGCTGACTTCTGCATTGTCGCGCTTGCTCGTGGTTTCAGAAAACTATCCGAATCTGAAAGCAGACCAGGGCTTCAGGGACTTGCAAGCGCAGCTGGAAGGCACAGAGAACCGCATTACCGTGGCACGCAACCGCTACATTGAAACCATTAAAAACTATAACGTTGCTGTTCGTTCTTTCCCGCAGAATCTTACTGCAATGATGTTCGGTTATAAAACCAAGGCGTCATTCACGGTAGAGAATGAAAAAGCCATTTCAGTGGCGCCAACCGTGAGTTTCGATGATAAAAAATAAGAGCATAAAAAATAAGCGCATAAAAAGATAACAGCAGAATCTAGTCTACGTTGTTTTTTCGCATGTCTTCTGTCCTGAAAACCTGCCTGCTCGCATTGTGCTGGGTGCTGTTATTTGCATCTGGCAGCCTGCGTGCAGAATTGGTGCCAGTGCCTGCTTTGCAGCAGCGCGTTACCGATCTCACCCAGACTTTAACTTCCGAGCAGCAAAGCCAGCTTGAAGCAAAACTGGCTGCTTTTGAACAGCAGAAGGGCAGTCAGATTGCCGTGCTGATTGTTCCAACTACTGCGCCGGAAGCCATCGAGCAATTCAGCATTCGCGTGGTGGATACCTGGAAGTTCGGTCGCGAAAAGCAGGACGATGGCGTGCTGTTGTTGGTGGCAAAAGATGACCGCAAGATGCGTATTGAAGTCGGCTACGGTCTGGAGGGCGCGATTCCGGATGTGTATGCCAAACGTATTATCAGCGAAATCATGGTACCGCGTTTCCGGCAGGGGGATTTTTATGGCGGCATTAATAATGCTGTCGAGCAGATTATCCGGCTGATATCCGGCGAGCAGTTGCCGGCGCCAGTACAATCGGCATCTAATGACGACCGCTTTATGAGCATGTTATATCTGGTGCTTATTGTTGGTTCTGTCGTGGGTGTTATTTTACGAGCAATTTTTGGTAATTTTATAGGCGGTATCCTTAATGGTGGTGCGATTGGTTTAATCATTTGGCTGATAGGTGGCGGAATCTTTGTTGCAATTCTATTAGCTATAGTTGCCTTTTTCCTGACGTTTGCCGGTGCTTCCGGTCTAGGCCATGCTGGCGGCCTTGGCGGAGGGTACGGCGGAGGGTATGGGGGTTCTGGCGGCTGGAGCGGTGGAGGCGGCGGTGGTTTTGGCGGCGGCGGAGCCTCGGGGAGCTGGTAATGAAATTGAATCTTTTAAAACGTGTGTGCCGACATCTTTGTATTTCGCCGCTGGCTTTAAAGAAGCGCTTTCCTAAAGCGGTGATGCAGCGCATCGAGCAGGCGATTGCAGCCAGTGAGCAAACACATTTCGGTGAAATTCGTTTTGCAGTCGAACTCAATCTGCCGTTGCTGGATATTGTTCGTAAGAAATCCGGACAGCAGCGTGCGGTAGAGGTTTTTTCGCAATTGCAGGTATGGGATACCGAACAGAATAACGGCGTGCTGATTTATCTGCTGCTGGCAGATCACGATTTTGAAATCCTGGCAGACCGCGGTATTCATCAGCACGTGGGTGCGCAGGGCTGGGCACATATCAGCCATGAGATGGAGGCCCTGTTCAAGCAGGGGCAGTTTGAGGCCGGCGTGTTACATGGCATTGCACAAATTACTGCGCTATTGGTTCAGCATTATCCTGTGGTTCAGCACTATCCGGCAAACGCCGCTAATCATAATGAGTTACCCAATGCGCCAGTCATTATTTAAATTACTATTTTCATGCTTTTTGTTTTCTTCACTGTATGCAAATGCGGCGTTGACTGACATTAACCGTATCTATCAGCAGATTCCTGCCTTGCAAGGCTTTGAGGTCTGCACCGGCGGTGGCTGTGCAGAGGTTAAGCATGTGTCACTGACAGATGACGAATGGCAAAGTATTGCCAGCATTTTTACGAATGAGCGTATGGTGTCTAATGCAGAACAGGAGCGTGACCTGATTGCCTTGGCAATAGGTGCATTTGAAAGTATCGTCGGCACGAAGACCAGTACCGCTACCGATTTGGCCGGTACCTTTGGTAATTCAGATTATCCGGGGCAACTGGATTGTAATGATGAGGCGATTAACAGCACGACTTATATGCGGCTGCTGCGCCAGAACGGCTTGCTCAAGTTTCACGAAGTAGAGGATACGCGCACGCGCAACTTCTTTTTCACCGGCTGGCCGCACTCCACCGCGGTCATTCATGAAACAGCAAGCGGCGAGCGTTTTGCCGTAGACAGCTGGTTTTATGATAATGGTTTTCCGGCGACCATTATTCCATTTGCGGTGTGGAAATCAGGCTATATTCCTGAAGACAGCCCGGTATTAGGAAAGTAAGCGGCTTCATTAGCCGTACACAATATCGATATAGATACTTGAATGAGCAAACTCAAGCTCCACAATTCGGCATTTGTCAGGCATGTATTTATTGCGCTGGGTTTTGCTGCGCTTTTGCTGGGGTTTATCGGTATTTTCTTACCCATCATGCCTACAACGCCGTTTATTCTGCTGGCAGCAGCATTTTTTGCCAGAGGCTCTGAACGTTTCCATACCTGGCTGCTGCAGCACCGTATTACCGGTCCTTTGATTGTAGACTGGTATGAGCACCGAAGCCTGCGAGCAGGTGTCAAACGCCTGGCATATGTGCTGACTACTGTATCTTTTACCAGTTCTATTCTGATTATTGAACCATTGGCAATCAAACTTTTATTGCTGATACTGTACCTGATACTGATTTATTTTTTATGGCGCATACCGGTGCGTAAAATTTAACGATAATTTTTTTAGCTTACATATTCAGGATATTTCATGACTACAACTTATCAACTGCTCATCACCGGAGCCAATCGCGGTATCGGTCTGGAGTTTGTGCGCCAATATGCCGAGGCCGGCTGGAAAGTGATAGCCTGCTGCAGAGACCTGAAGCAGGCAACAGGTCTGCAGGCACTGGTTAATACCTATCCGGATATCAGAGCTCATGCCTTGGATGTTGCAGACTTTTCAGCGATTGAAGCACTGGCAGCAATATTGAAAGATGAGCCTATAGATGTGCTGATTAATAATGCGGGTGTTTACCCGCATTCGGATCTGGAGCATGCCGATACCGAGCAGTGGCTGCATGCATTTAAAGTGAACAGCATGGCACCATTTACAATGGCGACGGCTTTCCTGCCCAACCTTGCAGCTAGCCGACTCAGGAAGGTGGTTACGCTTTCCAGCAAAATGGGTAGCCTGGACGACAACACCAGCGGCGGCAGTTATATCTACCGCACGAGTAAAGTGGCAGCCAATATGGTGATGAAAAGCCTCGCCATAGACCTCAAGTCTTATGGTATCTCGGTGGCAGCCTTGCATCCGGGCTGGGTACAAACTGAGATGGGCGGCCCGGATGCCTTGATTGATACGCGCACTAGTGTCTCAGGATTGCGTCAGGTGATTGCAAAACTGAATCTGGATAACAGCGGGCAATTTATCGCTTATGACGGTAAAGTGATTAACTGGTAGGGCTCATCGCTAATTGTAATTTTAGTGAAGAAAGTATGGACTCTCTTTTTAGTGATATCTGAATATAAAAAGCGGTGAATAAAATTCACCGCTTTTTTGTTTTTACAAGAATCTGGACTCAGTTTTACTGTGACTTGTTCAGGTCAAATCGATCCGCATTCATGACTTTAGTCCAGGCCTGCACGAAGTCTTTGACAAACTTCTCCTTGGCGTCATCCTGCGCATACACTTCAGCATAAGCACGTAGAACCGAGTTGGAACCAAACACCAGGTCCACGCGGGTCGCTGTCCATTTAACTGCGCCAGTTTTACGGCAGCGGATTTCATACAGGTTATTGCCTACCGGTTTCCAGGTGTAAGCCATATCGGTCAGGTTCACAAAGAAATCCGTACTTAATACGCCTACACGGTCAGTGAATACGCCATGCTTAGTACCGCCATAGTTGGTGCCCAGTACACGCATGCCGCCAACCAGCGCAGTCATTTCATGTGCAGTCAGTCCGATCAACTGGGTACGATCCAGCAGCAGTTCTTCTGCTGTTACCGCATAATCTTTTTTCAGCCAGTTGCGATAGCCATCATGAATCGGTTCCAACACCGCGAATGAATCAACATCAGTTTGTGCTTGCGTAGCATCACCACGGCCAGGAGCAAACGGCACACTGATATTAACACCAGCCGCCTTGGCGGCTTGCTCAATGCCAACGTTCCCTGCCAATACGATGACATCGGCTACACTTGCGCCAGTTTCTGCCGCGATTTTTTCCAGCACGACCAGAACTTTAGCCAAGCGGGCTGGCTCATTACCCTCCCAATTTTTCTGCGGTGCCAGGCGAATACGGGCGCCGTTGGCGCCGCCACGCATGTCGGAGCCGCGGAAGGTTCTGGCGCTATCCCAGGCAGTGGTCACCATGTCGCTAATGCTGAGGCCACTGGCGGCAATTCTGGCTTTGACTGCTGCAACGTCATAATTACTGGTTCCTGCAGGAATCGGGTCTTGCCAGATCAGGTCTTCTTGCGGCACATCCGGACCGATGTAGCGCGCTTTTGGACCCATATCGCGGTGTGTCAATTTAAACCAGGCACGTGCAAATACCTCAGAGAAATAGGCAGGGTCCTGGTGGAACCTTTCTGCAATCTTGCGGTATTCCGGATCGAATTTTAACGCCATATCCGCGTCAGTCATGATCGGCTTGCGGCGAATCGATGCATCCTCAACATCTACAGGCATGTCTTCTTCCCTGATATTGACCGGTTCCCATTGCCATGCGCCTGCCGGTGATTTCTGCAGCCACCAGTCATAACCAAGCAATAGCTTGAAATAGCCGTTATCCCATTGGGTCGGGTGAGTGGTCCAGGCGCCTTCGAGGCCACTGGTCACGGTATCACGGCCCACGCCGCGTGTGGTGTGGTTGTTCCAGCCTAGGCCTTGTTCTTCCTGTTCAGCGCCCTCTGGTGCGGGCCCAAGGTTAGCTGCGCTGCCGTTGCCATGGGCCTTACCTACGGTGTGACCGCCGGCAGTCAGCGCTACGGTTTCCTCGTCGTTCATCGCCATGCGGGCAAAGGTGACGCGCATATCATGGGCGGTTTTGATTGGATCCGGCTTGCCATCCACACCTTCCGGATTGACATAAATCAGCCCCATCATCACGGCAGCCAGCGGGTTTTCCAAATCACGTTCGCCGGAGTAGCGACTGTTAGGGTTGTCAGTGGGGGCGAGCCATTCTCTCTCGGAACCCCAGTAAATATCTTTTTCCGGATGCCAGATATCCTCACGGCCAAAACCAAAGCCAAAAGTTTTGAGTCCCATGGATTCATAAGCAATATTACCGGCAAGGATGATCAGGTCAGCCCAGCTGATTTTGTTGCCATATTTTTTCTTGATAGGCCAAAGCAGGCGGCGCGCTTTATCCAGATTGGCGTTATCTGGCCAGGAATTCAGCGGCGCAAAGCGCTGGTTGCCGGTGCCGGCACCGCCGCGCCCATCAGCGGTACGATAAGTGCCAGCCGCATGCCATGCCATCCTAATCATCAGGCCGCCATAGTGGCCCCAGTCTGCCGGCCACCAGCCCTGGCTATCTGTCATCAAGGCGTGCAGGTCCTTTTTCAGTGCCGCGTAATCGAGTTTTTTCACTTCTTCACGATAATTGAAGCCACTATCCATCGGGTTGGTTTTGCTATCGTGCTGATGCAGGATGTCGAAATTCAGGGCTTTGGGCCACCAGTCCGTTTTGGATGTACCGGCGGCCGTATTGCCGCCATGCATGAAAGGGCATTTGCCCGCAGAAGGTGCTTTGTTATCCATGGATACTCTCCTTTTTGATTGCTATGCGTGAGGTGCTTCTGATTTGATTTTTCATGACTGATCTCCTGTTGCAATTCAACTGCTTAAACAGTTTTTTAAAAAAGACTCCCAATCAGTTCCTGGCAATCCGGCTGTGTGTACTAATTACCAGCGTTTACCCTGTTTTGTATTCAGCAATGGTTTCAGTTTTTCAGAAATAATATTCCTGGCTCTGAATATTCTTGAGCGCGTAGTGCCAACCGGGCAATCCATGATGTTGGAAATCTGTACATAGCTGAGACCTTCAATTTCCCTCAGGGTGATTGCAGTCTGTAATTCTGCCGGTAATACTGCTATGGCATCGTTGACGGTTTTGGCAATCTGTTTGTTGATTAATTCAGTTTCAGGCGTTTCTGCCTGATGAATATCGATGGCGGTGCTGAAGTTTTCCGCGTCTTCAATGGCAATGCCGCTATCAATTTGCAGTTTATGTTTTTTCTCGTAGAGGTAATTTCTGGCCGTATTCAACCCAATTTTATACAGCCAGGTGTAAAACGCACTGTCGCCCCTGAAACTCGCAATGGAGCGATAGGCCTTGATCAGGGACTCCTGAACCAGATCTTCAACCACTGACTGGTTTTTGATCATGCGCAGAATCAGGCGGTATAAACGATTCTGGTATTTTTCCACCAGCAGCCCAAATGCATTTTGGTCGCCAGACTGCGAAAGACTGACTAATTGCTGATCGATTAAATTTGCATACGCGATGGACATGGTTACCTCAATTGATTTTTAAATTTCTACAATATGAAGATCATTATAGGCATCATTAAACATAAGGAAAGTTGATATTTCCAATGATATTGATAAGTAAATCAAATCATAAATATCATTGCTGAAGCTTAACCATGCGACATGACAGCTTAAAGACAGCTATTTCGGATGAAATCACAGATAAGTTATTTTCAGGCGGTATTTTTAACTAGGCAGCAGTTTATGGAAACATTCATGTTGCAGCTTTGCCTGAACATCTATAAAGTGGCCGCGATATTTGTCAATAACTTAATAAAAACAGGGTGATAAGCCCGTATATGGTCTTGATTATTACACATGAAGCTTTATGAACAGCTTGCCAACTCTATTGCCCAGTCCATTCAGGAGGGCGTACTTGGTCGTGGTGACAAATTACCATCGGTGCGTCAGGCAAGTGAAAGTCGCGGTGTCAGCCCGGCAACAATTTTTCAGGCCTATTATCTGCTGGAAGCCAGAGGACTGATTGCCGCCCGCGAGCGCTCCGGATATTTTGTAACCGGCGGTGCAATCAGTATCCCACCTGCACCAGCGCCAACAGTAGAATCCAGCCCTGATTCAATGCAAGTGGATGTCAGTGAACTGGTGTTTGAAGTGCTTGAATCAAATATTTCTAACCATGTGGTTCCTCTTGGCTCCGCTTTCCCAAGCCCGTCCCTTTATCCTTTGGATCAACTGGCGAAATGCATATGTTCCGCTATGCAAGCGGTGGACACATGGTCGGTGATGAGCAATATTAACCGCGGGGATGCGGAGCTTAGACGTCAAATCGCACTGCGCTACATGATAGGCGGTTTAAATGTTGCTGCTGAAGAAATTATCGTTACCAACGGCGCACTTGAGGCACTCAATCTCTGCCTGATGGCGGTCACTCGCCCCGGAGACACTGTGCTCATTGAGTCCCCAACTTTTTTCGCAGCCCTGCAATCTATCGAGCGAATCGGGTTACGTGCAGTTGAGGTGCCCAGCCACCCCAAAGATGGTATCGATCCGGCGGCATTGGAGCGTGCGATTATTAAACACAAGCCCAAGGCATGCTGGATAATGACCAATTTCCAGAATCCATTAGGCAGTTCGATGTCAGATGCTCATAAGAAAGCATTGGTCGAGCTTGTTACTAAATACCAGGTGCCATTAATAGAAGACGACGTCTATAGCGAGCTGTATTTTGGGGATGAGCGGCCATTGCCGGCAAAAGCCTTTGATACTGAAGGTTTAGTGATGCATTGTTCATCATTCTCCAAATGTCTGGCACCAGGTTACCGTGTGGGCTGGGTAGCGCCGGGGCAATACTTGAAGGCAGTTGAACGATTGAAACTGACGACTACGCTGGCAACTTCACTGCCGGCGCAAGTGGCGATAGCCAGGTATTTACAGAAGGGTGGCTATGACAAACATCTGCGCAATCTGCGCCAGACCTTGCTTGTGAATCAAATTAAATTTATCGAGGCCATTGAGCGCTATTTTCCAGAAGGCACATGCCTGACTGCGCCACAAGGCGGATATTTTTTATGGGTCAAACTGCCTGATGGTGTAGATTCGCTGCAGTTACATAAGTTGGCACTTGCGGATGGTATCGGCATTGCCCCTGGGCCTATATTTTCTGCACAAAGAAAATTCGCAAATTACATACGCTTAAATTATGGGCACAGCTGGAACATGCGCCACGAGATGTCATTAAATGCGCTCGGTGTACTCGTGAAACGTTTGATGTCAGCTTGATGTCTTCTTTGATGTTTCAGTGCAGTCTGATAAACAGGCTGCATTGAAACATTATTTGACAGGCAAGTTAAGTAACTCCAGTGCATCACTATCCAATGCACTTAGCATATTGCTGAAATCCTTGAATTCAGACTGATTATCCTGCTCTCGGGCAATCTTGGCCAAAGCCAGAATACTGGATGTATGGTGCGGGTTTGCTGCCAATACTTTCTGGTAATTTGGTTTTGCACGCTGTACTTCACCAAGATTGTGTTGGGCAAGCGCCAGGTAATAAATCGCTTCCGGGTCGTTTGGCGAATGTTTTACCCATTCCGTAGCTACGTCTAGCAGATCCTGCCATTTTGCTGCCTGCATCGGCAACACCACCTGCATCCAGTATGGGCGCTGTTCCAGAGGCGCATCCCAGAACGGTGAATCGGTCTTGGTGATTTTACCTGCTTCGGGTAAGGTCATGGCGGCCTTGATCCATTTGGCTGGTACATTGTAAAAATAACCATTGCTGCCGGGGCTTTTAAAGGTATTCATGCCGATGATTCTGCCTTGGTCATCAAACAGCGGACTACCGCTGGCGCCCATCTGGAATGATGCGGAGGTGCGAATCACATAGCTGTCATCAATGGCATATAGCGCTTTAATTTTGCCGATGGTTGTTAATGGTTTTGCTGCGCCGCCGGGAAAACCAACTGAAAACGCGGAGGTTTCGTAGGTGAGGTTTTCATTGTCACTGAAAGTCGCGGGTTTTAACGGCAGGAATTCAAAACGCAAGATACACACATCATGTTTCCAGTCTGCCCTGACGCCGACTGGAGTATAGGTTTCGCCGCGTGCTGTTATATTGGCGCCGATTGCATTGGTCAGCACGTGGCAATTAGTGGCAACCAGATTTTCAGCAACAACAAAGCCTGAGCCGCTGCCATGTCCGCCAGTTGTCGTTACGGTATGAATTTTTACGACGGTACCTTTGAGGTTGTACACCAGTTCAGGTGACGGCTCTGCTAATGCCGTTTGGCTCAGGCCCATGAGTAACATTATTGTGTGTAAAGCATAAGTTTTCATCGCGATTACCCGATCATGAATCAAACAATATGGATTAGAAAAGCATCGATTGGTTCAAATGTCTGCTTGTCTGAAATTATTCTAGTCTTAAATTAATATGGTCTTAAATTATCTATATAAGCGTACAAAATGCAAGATTTGGCCTGGAAGTGACCTCATGCCAAGCAAGTGTTGCTGACTAACGCGCTGATTAAATGTAAAATTCGCACTTTCGTTTAGCCACAGATTTGAATCTATTATGCGCGCCTCACAATTTTTCTTTAACACTCAAAAAGAAGCCCCTAACGAAGCCGAGCTGCAAAGCCATATTTTAATGGTGCGTGCCGGTTTGATTAAGCGTTTAGGTTCCGGTCTTTATAACTGGATGCCGCTCGGCCTGCGCGTGCTGCGTAAGGTGGAGGCCGTGGTGCGCGATGAAATGAATAAGGCGGGTGCGCTGGAACTGCTGATGCCAGCCGTACAGCCCAAAGAGCTATGGGAAGAAACCGGCCGCTGGGCAGTATTCGGCCCACAGATGCTTAAAATCAAAGACCGTCATGAGCGTGAATTCTGTTTTGGCCCGACCCACGAAGAAGTGATTACGGACATTGCGCGTAAGGAAATTCGCAGCTATAAGCAACTGCCGCTCAATTTCTACCAGATACAGACCAAGTTCCGTGACGAGATTCGTCCGCGCTTTGGCGTCATGCGCGCACGTGAATTCATGATGAAAGATGCGTATTCATTCCATACCGACTTTGCTTCACTGGAGCAGACTTACCAGACCATGTATCAGGCTTATAGCAATGTATTCACGCGTCTGGGTTTAAAGTTCCGTGCGGTGCGTGCTGATACCGGTGCGATTGGCGGTGAAGGCTCGCACGAGTTCCACGTATTGGCCGATTCAGGTGAAGACGGCCTGGCTTATTGTGATGCCTCAGATTTTGCAGCCAACGTGGAACTGGCAGAAGCCTTGCCGATAGGCAATACCAGAGCTGCTGCAACTGAAACCATGCGTGAAGTGGATACGCCTAAGCAAACTGCGTGTGAAGATGTGGCTAAACTTCTGGAAATAGGTATTGAACGCACCGTGAAAGCGATTGCACTGATAGTCAAAGATGCGCTTGCAGGTGAGAAGTTTTATCTGGCCTTGCTGCGCGGTGACCACAACCTGAATGAAGTCAAAGTCGGCAAGCTGGCTGGTTTTGCAGATTTCAGGTTTGCGACCGAAGAAGAAATTCGTGCCAACCTGAATTGCCCGCCTGGCTTTATTGGCCCGGTAGGTGTCGGTGCCAATGTGACCGTGATTGCAGACCGCACAGTTGCACTAATGAGCGATTTTGTGTGTGGTGCCAATAAGCCTAAATACCACTTGGCTGGTGTTAATTTTGGCCGTGATCTGCCCGAACCATCACAGGTGGCCGATATTCGAAATGTGGTGGATGGCGACGCGAGTCCGGATGGTAAAGGTGTGCTGGCGTTGTGCCGCGGCATTGAAGTGGGCCATATTTTCCAGTTGCGTACTAAATATTCAGAAGCGATGAGTGCGACTTATCTCGACGAAAACGGCCAAATCAAAGTGATGGAGATGGGCTGCTACGGTATTGGTGTGTCACGTATCGTGGGCGCTGCGATTGAGCAGGGCAATGATGAGCGCGGTATTATTTTCCCCAAGAGCATGGCGCCGTTTGAAGTGGTGATTTGTGCGATTGGTTACGACAAATCCGAAACAGTCAAAGCTGCTGCCAATAAACTGCATGATGATTTACAGGCGGCAGGTGTCGACGTTCTGCTGGATGACCGCGGCGAGCGTCCGGGCGTGATGTTTGCTGAGGCTGACTTGATGGGTATTCCACATCGACTGGTAATTGGCGAACGCGGTTTGGCAGAAGGTAATGTGGAATATAAAGCGCGAGTGGAAGCAGAAGCTAAATCGGTGCCGCTAGCTACAATAGTTGAGTTTGTGCAGAAAGTGGCATAACATAACTGGGTGCTGGCAAGGTTAACGCTTTGTTTAGCTTGAGAAAATTTGGCTCTAGACATTGAGTTCGAGAAATAAATATGCGTAAATTCATTCATGTGAGTCTGCTGTTGCTATTGGCCGGAGTGTCCGGCCTGAGCTTCGCTGGCTCACAGATTGAAGAGCCGTTATCGAACAGCGTCAAAGCCATGATGCAGCGCAGTGTGAGTGATCGTGCGGTCCCCACCCTCACTTTCGCTACGCAGGAAGAAGGCCAGGCTTGGCTTAATGAAATGTCAGAGCGCCTGAAAAAGCGCATGCCGGATGCCAGATACCGCGAGGATTTCTTGCGTACCGTGCACTATGAAGCGAGCCGGGCTGGCCTCGATCCGCAAATGGTGCTGGGCTTGATTCAGGTGGAAAGCGGCTTTAAAAAATATGCAGTGTCATCTGTAGGTGCGCGCGGCTTCATGCAGGTGATGCCGTTCTGGGTGCGCAGTATTGGTGCTAACGATCATAATCTGTTTCTGCTGCGTACTAATTTACGCTATGGCTGTACGATTTTAAGGCATTACGTGGATATAGAGCGCGGTGACTTGTACCGTGCCCTGGGCCGCTATAACGGCAGTCTTGGTCGTCCCGAGTACCCGAATCTGGTATTGGGCGCCTGGCGCAAGCACTGGGATTATTCTCCCAAAACCTGGAACAATATTCCTAAAAATATTTAGCTGTTTTAATTCTTTCTTTCTGAAACTGTACGATCCGGTTTAGTTCTTTGATACAGTTTCACCAATTCAATCATGCTCATTTTTGTAAAAGACTGTAACTAAGTATTACAAATGAGTTTACATCTCATTCGAATTCATTCAGTATGCCCCTAGCGATTTTTTTGTTCTAGGGCGACTTATAACATTTCCAATCTGCCCTGGCGTCTCGCTGCTGTTCGCACTACCTTGTTATTCAACTAAATATATTTGGGAGAAATAAAGTATGTCGAAATTAACTGCATTGGCTTTAAGTATTGCTGTTCTGGGTGGCATTTGGGCGTTTCTGGCGTTGGGACCTCTCGCTGGCTCCGTATTGGTTTGGGCTGGATTTATTGCATGGGGTAGTTATTTCCATAGCGGTGGTGATGGTGCCGCTTTGCAAAAAACAATTGTTGGCATGATATACGGTGCTGTGGTTGCAGGCGTTGCTTTAGCGCTGGTCGTTGCTAACCCTGTAGGCTTGGGTGCTGCGATTGCTGCTCCAGTGTATGTTGCTGTTACAGTGTTCTTTCTGGTAATTGTTGCAGGGGTTAATCTGCTATCTGTAGTACCGGCCAATGTTTATGGCTATGCTGCTACTGCAGGTTACGCCTTGAGCACCAATACGGCTAATCTTACAACTACACCAGACTTGACTAATCCAGTGCTGTTGGTTGCGCTGTCTGTAGTGATTGGTACTTTATTTGGTGCAGCATCGGGTAAATTGGCTGGTATATTGGGTAAATAAGCCAGTTTGTCAGTTATAAAAAAACCGCCTTTAAGGCGGTTTTTTTATATAGCTTTTAATTATTCTTTAAAACTTTGAATCCGTAATAAGTGCCGAATTCACCTTCCGGCTCATGATAAACAAACAGCATGTCGTTGGTATAGCCAGTGCCGTTGAAATGGTTTTGTGAGCGCAATTTCATGTCTTTAGGCAATTCGCTTCGGCCGACATATTTACCATTCAGGTCAAAAATCAGCACCGCTTTATGGTCTACATCCAGCAGCACCAGTTCCTGTCCTTTTACACCGCTGAAGCCGATGAAGTGATCACTTACATCGTGATGTTCAGCACCTGCTGTTTTCAGGTCTAGTGTGATCTCACTGATCTTTTCGCGAGACTTGGTTTCAACCACCCACACTTTATTGCCACGCTCCTGTTTTGCATAATATTGATTGGTTCCCGGGTTATAGCTTGGCATGGTGGCTGAATCGCCAAATGCCGGGTTGAAGCCGTGGATATCCGATGAAGAGTTCTTCAAGTCACCATTCTCTGCAAGGTCGATCGAGAAAATGCCGGAGTTTGGTGAAAAGCCGACGTCACTTGAAATGTTGTAGGTCACTGTTTCCAGTTTTGCAGTATTCGGGTTGTAATAAATAGAACGGTTATCGTAGCCCGGGCGTGATGAGTGCAGGTATTTGCCTTCCTCATCGTAAGCGTGAATTTCTGATTTTGAGTAAGGTACTTCCCCCTCGCTACCCATCGGTGCCAGCCCGCCATCTGCAATATAGTAACGCTTGAAAACCGGGATGTGGGCTACCGTCATCGGGCGTGTGGTCGGTTTTTTGGTTAACGGGATTTTGATGCCGACTTGCGCTTCAGGCAGGATTTCTGCCTGGGTAAGCTGCGCTGTAGCTAATAAAACAATAGAAAGTAGTAAGTTTGAAACACGCATAATTGGATTTCTCTAAATTATTATCTAAGGGTCTGGTTATTGTTTTTCTATCAGCATGGCATCGCCATAGCTGAAGAACCGATACTCTTTTTCAACTGCATGGGCATAGGCTTTCCTGATGTTCTCAACTCCGGCAAAGGCAGACACTAACATGAGCAGTGTGCTTTTGGGCAAATGAAAGTTGGTAAATAAACGATCCACCACTTTGAATTGATAGCCCGGGGTAATGAAAATATCCGTATCACCATCGCCAGCTTTAAGTTCACCGTGCTGCGCTGCACTTTCCAGTGCCCGCAGTGCGGTTGTGCCAATGGCTGTTACTCTGCCGCCATTGAGCCGCGTTTCATGAATGCTATCTACAGTAGACTGGGGAATGCTGAAAAGTTCACTGTGCATTTTATGTTCTGCAATATTATCAACACGCACCGGCTGAAATGTACCGGCCCCGACGTGCAGCGTCACATAGGCGATGTTGACACCTCTTTGCTGCAACTGCTCCAGTAATGCTTCGTTGAAATGCAGTCCAGCCGTTGGTGCTGCGACTGCACCTAAATTTTTGGCGAATACGGTTTGGTAGCGTTCTTCATCATCATCAGTCGCGGTGTGTGTGATGTATGGCGGCAAGGGCAGGGCGCCGTGCTGTTCCAGCAAGTCAAATACTGATATATCGCTTAAGAAATGCAATTCAAACAGATCGTCATGGCGCGCGGTCATTTCAACATCAAAAGCATCACTTAAGCGCATACGGCTGCCGATTTTTGGTGCGCGTGAGGCGCGCACATGGGCATAGGCTACTTGAGGATTGATTACGCGCTCGATGAGCACTTCAACATTGCCGCCAGAATGTTTATGGCCGAACAGACGGGCTTTAATGACCCGTGTATCGTTAAATATCAGCAAATCACCCTGATTGCAGGCATCCGGAAAGTCCAGAAACATTTTATCGGCAAGATTCCCGCTGGATCCATCCAGATGTAGCATGCGGCTGGCGGTACGTTCTTGGGCTGGATGTTGTGCAATTAAGTGAGAAGGTAGATAAAAATCGAAATCTTGGGTTTTCATAAATCAGATAGCTTGCTATAATAGCGAAATCGCAATTATACAGTAATGTATATTCCAAACGGGCCCAGGTGGCGGAATTGGTAGACGCACGGGACTCAAAATCCCGCGCCGCGAGGCGTGCCGGTTCGATTCCGGCCCTGGGCACCAGTAAATCTTTCGATTTATACCGTTTGGAAGTAATTGTAGTAAGCTGCAACGAGCGTTGCATAAAAATCGCTATGAGCATACACTTTAAAGTGTTATTGATCATAGCGTTTTTTTTCGCCTATACATCACGAGGAAACTCGCTCAGTTTTTGTTCAAAATTAAATTAATATTAAATTTAACAAGGAGAATAAAAAATGAATGAAGATATTAAAATCGTGCAATTTGTACAGAATGGTCAAGGCGGCTCAGACTTTTGCCTCGATGATAAAGGCAACGTCTATAAAGTTGAATACAACAAACGCAACGAACTTACCCTGATCAAACAAAAGATCAACGTCATTATTCCATCCGCATAACGCTAACCTGCCTATGGTCAAGTGCTTGCGATTTTAGAGCTCGCTCAGGCTCTTTATGTGCGTCATCACGCAGCGTCCAAGCGCATGCAGTGAATAACCGCCTTCCAGAACAGATACAATACGGCCTTGTGCATATTTTTTTGCAATCTGTTTCAAGATATCTGTCACCCAGAGGTAGTCTGCTTCTTTGAGCGCTAACCCACCCATATCATCTTCGTAATGTGCATCAAAGCCAGCCGATATGAATAAAAATTCAGGCTCAAATCTGTCCAGTGCCGGCAGCCAATGCTGTGTTACGGCTTCCCGGAATTCAGGTCCACGGGTGCCGGCCGCAAGCGGCACATTGATCATGTGCTCATTACCGCTCTCTGCACCTTTATATGGGTAAAACGGATGCCTGAAGGTCGAGCACAGCATGACCTGCGGATTGTCGTGAAATATATCTTCAGTCCCGTCTCCGTGATGCACATCAAAATCGAGAATAGCAACACGTTGTAGCGGGTAATTTTTGATTGCATGGGCTGCAGCCACTGCCACATTGTTAAAAATGCAGAAACCTGATGCACCAGAGCGGCCTGCATGGTGGCCTGGCGGACGGATGCAGCAAAACGCATTTTCAACTTCACCGGCCATTACCAGATCAACGGCTTGTATCGCAGCACCGGCAGCGTGCAGTGCTGCACTGAGTGTGAATTTGTTCATGGCAGTGTCGCCGTCCAGATGAATCAGGCCTTCTGCTGGCGCACTCTGGAATACCCATTCCACATATTCTTTGGTGTGAACGCGTGTTAGTTGCTCCTTGCTTGCCGGCTCGGCATCGTAGTGAATCAGATGATCCAGCAAGCCGGATGCGATCAACTGGTCGTTGATGGCGTGCAGGCGTTCCGGACATTCCGGATGATCTGCCCCCATCTGGTGCTTGCTACAGGAAGCATGTGTAATATAGGCAGTGCGCATAATGGTTGCTTACAGTAGTTTATACACAGTCTTGATGCTGTCGTCTTCTTTACTGGTTTCAATCGTGAAATCCAGATTTTTCATGAGTTTCAGCATGTGCGTATTCTGGCTCAGTACTTCGCCCTGCATGACTTTGAGGCCACGCTCGCGCGCGGCGTCCATCAGTACGGTCATCAATTTACTGCCCAGACCTTTACCATGCATATTGTCGGCGATCACAATCGCAAATTCGCAACTCTCGCCATCCGGGTTGGTGGCATAGCGAGCTACGCCCACTTCAATTTCCCTGTGTTCGGTTTTGTGATCGTGCGTTTCCTTGATCGCGAGCAGTGCGATTTCACGGCTGTAATCAATCTGCGTGAAGCGCACGAGCATGGCTGGGCTGAGTTCCTGAATGCTGTTCATGAAACGGAAATAACGTGACTCCTCAGACAATGCGCGCACAAAGGCCTGCTCCATTTCGGCGTCTTCGGGACGGATCGGGCGTATCACGATATTGGCGCCATCACTTAGTTGCCAATTGCTGACCAGATGTGATGGATAGGGCGAGATTGCCATGTGTGCATAGCGGTCAGCACTGGGGGTACGGAATGCCACCATGACACGGGCATCGGCTGCCAGCGCGCCATGTTCGTCCACGATGAGCGGGTTGATATCCATTTCCATGAGCATCGGCAGCTCGCAAACCATTTCAGAAACGCGCAGCAGCAGACTTTCCAGTGCGTCCATATTTACAGGTGGCATATGACGGAACGCGCTCAGCATTTTTGCGATACGTGTGCCCTGAATCAGGTCTTTGACCAGGAAGGAGTTGAGTGGAGGTAATGCAACAGAACGATCGCCCATCACCTCCACCATGGTGCCGCCGGCGCCAAACGTAATGACCGGACCAAATACCGGGTCGTTAGTGACGCCAACCATCAGTTCGCGTCCATTGGGTTTCACGACCATCGGCTGAATCGATACGCCATCAATCCTGGCATCCGGACGATATTGCCGCACGTTATCGAGAATTTCATGATAAGCGGCAGGGACTGCCTGCGCGTTTGCGAGATTCAGCATCACGCCGCCGGCATCGGTTTTGTGCGTAATATCCGGCGAGTTGATTTTCATGGCGACCGGAAAGCCTAATTCCAGTGCGATTTGCAATGCTTCATTCGGTGAGCGTGCAATCAGTGTTTTGGCTACCGGAATATGGAATGCAGATAACAGCGCTTTTGATTCCATTTCGTTGAGTATTTTGCGCCGTTCCTGCAAGGCGCCTTCAATCACCATGCGCGCGCCTTCTACATCGGGCTCCAGCTGGTGCGAGAGCGGGCCCGGTACCTGTATCAGCAGTTTCTGGTTCTGATAGTATTTGGAAAGAAATGAAAACACCTCTACCGCAGGCTCCGGCGTACGAAAGCTTGGTTTTCTCGCATGGTTAAACAGTTTACGCGACTGTTCAACCTGGGTGCCACCCATCCAGCAGGCAAGCAAGGGTTTGCTGTACTGGTTGGATAGTTCGATCACTGTATTGGCGGCTTCCAGTGGCTTGGTCATCGCCTGCGGCGTTAAAATGGTGAGTACGCCGTCTACATTCGGGTCTTCAAGACAGGCCTTGACCGCGTGGTGATAACGATCACACTGTGCATCCCCGATAATATCTACGGGGTTACCGTGCGACCAGGTAGGGGGCAGGGTTTGATTCAGCTGGTTAACGGTTTCTTCAGACAACTTGGCCATGACCAGGCCCAAATCAGCAGCAATGTCAGTTGCCATCACGCCCGGCCCGCCGCCATTAGTGACAATCGCCAGCCGGTTACCGGTTGGATGGAAGCCGCAGGAAAGCGCTTTTGCTACCGAGAATAGCTGCGTTACGGTTTGCACGCGCACGACGCCGGCACGTCTTACTGCGGCATCGAATGCGTCGTCGGAACCGACCAGTGATGCCGTATGCGACATTGCCGCTTTGGAAGAAACGCTGTGCCTGCCAACCTTGACCAGTATTACCGGTTTAACCTGGGCCGCAGCGCGAATCGCGCTCATGAAGCTGCGTGCATTACGTATGCCTTCAATATAAAGCAGAATACTTTGCGTTTTGATGTCAGAAACGAGGTAGTCGAGAATTTCGCCGAAGTCGACATCAATGGAAGAGCCCATGGAGATGACGCTGGAAAAGCCTACGTCATTGGTTTGAGACCAGTCCAGAATAGCAGTACACAAGGCACCAGACTGTGACACAAAAGCCAGGTTGCCGACATTGACACTGCCATGGTTAAACGTGGCGTTAAGGCCAATGTCAGGGCGCATGACGCCGAGGCAGTTGGGCCCGATCAGGCGGATGTTATGGCGCTTGGCATTTTCCAGTACCGCGCGCTCCAGCTTTATACCTGCTGCACCAGCTTCGCCAAAACCGGCAGTAATAATGACGGCTGCCTTGACATTGTGCTTGCCGCATTCTTCAATAATATCCGGTACCGATTGCGGCGGTGTGGCAATAATCGCCAAATCTACCGGTTCCTGAATCTGCGCAATCGAGGCATAAGCTTTATGCCCCTGTATTTTTGGGTGATTCGGATTGATAGGGTACAGCGCGCCCTGATAGCCGCTTTGCAGCATATTATGGAATACGATTTTTCCTACAGAATCAGTGTGGTCACTTGCACCAAAAACAGCAACAGACTTTGGTGCGAATAGCGGTTTAAGATAATGCTGACCCATAGTTTTGAACCCACCGTTACATAGTTGATATGATCATAGCCGATTTAGTTGTACAAAATATTGCGCTGCATCATGACTTGATGATTACTTGGGCGAAAAGCGCTCAAGCACGTGCTTGGTCATGCCCTTTGCCAGTTCTTCTTCACCAAAGAATACGGTACCGATGCCATCGTTTTGCAGCATTTTTGATTCTTCTTCACTGTGGGTGCGTACCACGATTTCGATACCGGGCTGCAGGGCGGTCGCGATTTCTGCCATTTTGCGCACATTGATTGCATCCGGTGTGGCAATTACTAACAGTGCAGCATTCGTGATATGTGCCTGAATCAACACGGAAGGGTCTGCTGCATCGCCTGAAACTGCTGGCATACCTGATTTGCGCAATTTTTCTACCACTTCACGGTTTTGCTCGGCAACTACATAAGGGATACCGCGTGCAGTCAATGCTTCTGCAATCCGGCGGCCGACCCGGCCATAGCCAACGAGCACGACCTGGCCTTCAAGGTATTTGCGCTCGGTACTCATCGGCAATTCTGCAAATGGATCTGTGCGTGTTTCAAGATTCCGTGCCAGCTGGGAGTGCTTCAGTGCCCAGGTTTTGAGCGGCTTGATGGCAGAAAAGACGAGTGGATTTAATGCAATTGAAACAAAGGCACCTGCCAGAATCAGGCTCATCCCCGCAGCCGGTAAAATGCCTAGTGCCATGCCCAAACCAGCAAGTATGAATGAGAATTCACCGATCTGCGCCAGGCTGGCAGCAATGGTGAGCGACGTATTCAATGGGTAGCGGAATGCAAGCGTCAGCGCCATGGCCGCTAATGATTTGCCGACGATGATAATGGCGACAACGGCCAGCAGTCGCAGCGGCTCATCCAATAAGATCTGCGGTTCGAACAGCATACCTACAGACACAAAGAACAGCACGGCAAAAGCGTCTCTTAATGGCAATGATTCTTCTGCCGCGCGGTGGCTGAATTCAGACTCGCGCATGACCATGCCGGCAAAAA
This sequence comes from uncultured Methylotenera sp., assembly GCA_964622195.1. Lineage (GTDB taxonomy): Bacteria > Pseudomonadota > Gammaproteobacteria > Burkholderiales > Methylophilaceae > Methylotenera. Next base: position 74,031 of record CAZUOQ010000009.1, read on the forward strand.
ACGCACCGAGGGCAAATGACACATTGAATAGCGCTGAAGCACCATAGGCAATACTAATTGCAACTGCAACGACCGATAGTGTGAACAGTTCGCGCGAGCCGGTTTTTGCTACATGCCATAGCAGCCATGGCAAGGCGCGTTTGCCAACAACCAGCATTAAGATGATGAATACTGAAACCTGCAGTATGGTCAGGCTGATGGTCTGCCAGAGCGGGGCAGTACTTGCAGTCTCTACCGTGCCGCCCAGTACGCCTGCCAGCGGTGGCATCAACACCAATACCATGACAGTTGCCAGGTCTTCGACTACCAGCCAGCCAACAGCAATCTTGCCGTTCATGCTGTCCAATATACCTCTGGCTTCAAGCGCTTTGAGCAGTACTACAGTACTGGCGCAGGACAGCGACAGGCCAAAAATCAGTCCTTCGCCAAACGTCCAGCCCCAGCTATGCGCCAGCACTGCACCTAAAACCGTAGCCAGGCTCATTTGTACGATAGCGCCGGGCACGGCGATGCGTTTTACGGCAAGTAAATCATTAATCGAGAAATGCAAGCCGACGCCGAACATCAGCAGCATGACGCCAATTTCTGATAATTGGGAGGCGATACCAATGTCTGCTACAAAACCGGGAGTTGCCGGGCCAAGCATGATGCCTGCCATCAGATAACCGACTAGTGCCGGCAGCTTGATACGTTCGGCGATGAAGCCAAATATCAGTGCGAGGCCGAATGCCGAGGCAATGGTGGTAATGAGTGAAATGTTGTGTTCCATATAACTTTCGTTGCTTGTTGTTTTTCTTGAAAACGCGCGTGATACAACCGTTAAATTTTTATAGATACCAGTGCAACTGGCGTTTGAATGACCTAAAAATTTAACTTATCCTACATTTAAGATACTTGCATTCAGATACTTGGTAAGCCATTAAATTCTTTAACTAGATTATAGAACAGTTAATCGCACTAAAAGCATCAGTGTGGGTCATATGACTCATGGTTATTATTGATGGTCATTATTGCAGTTTTATTGAGTGCATAAAATTTTAAAGGGGTTTGCATTGAAGATATTCATGATGGCATTGCTGGTTCTGGTTGCTGCATGGGGTGTTAATTATTTTGGCGATACCGAATTTAATATATCCGCGCTGCACAAACAGCAGAAAAATCAGGCGCTGATTAAAGCTGGTGACGAGTGCGTATCTATTTCAGAGCGAGCCAGTGCGCACTTGGTTCCCAAGCTTGAGTTTCAGCGGCTGGAATTGGAAGCGCGCAAAGCCAATGTGGTCGTGCGCTGCATGACGGATCGTGACTTCTATCAAAATCCGGCATGGTTGAAACACGCCGAACCGATTGCCGCGAAAATATCGCAACAGCGCCATATTTCAATCGATGAAGCACTGGAGACAATGAAGCGTGCCGATATGCTGGTTTTTGAACCGGTATCTAATAAACCGATTTATTGGCAATATGTTAAGAAATCGAGCCAATAAAAAGTCACATGCGTGAATTAGAAATCATTCGTTTTTTAATGCTGAGACTTTCATCAGCAGCTGTTCGGCTTCTGCTTCATTTAGCGGCTTTATCAAACCGATAATTTTTTCCAGGTCGTGAGCGTTTTTTTCGAGTAATGCGATCTTTGATAACGTCCGCATTGCATCAAGGTGGCGGTTATCCAAAGCCATGCATTTATTCAGATGCTGTTTAGCCTCTGCAATCTGCTGTGATTCAAATTCAGCGGTCCCCAGAAAGTACCAGGCATCTGCCAGCTGCGGCTGTTCTGCGGTCCATTGATCGGCGACTCTTTTTAGCTCCTGCCACTCCTTGTTCTGAAAAGGTACTGCGACTTGCATGAAGTACGGGTGCTGGCTGTTCGGCAATGCCCAGAATGGCAGCTCATGGGTTTTTAACGATATCAGGTCAGGCGTGTCAAACAGGCGTTTGATCCACTCTACCGGCATACTGTAAAAGAAAGAGTTTGGCCCCGGGTTTTTGAAACTGGTAATGCCGATTAGGTTGAAGTTCTGGTCAAACATGGCCCCGCCGCTAGAGCCGAGCGCAAAAGCAGCATCGGAGCGGATAATCAGGCTGCCATCCAGCGGATAAGTGGCTTTGATACTGCCATATGAAGGCTGCGGCACGCTGTTGCCGCTGGGGTAACCTACCGTGAATATTTCCTCTTCGTTGAGCAGGGTGGAGCTGTCACGCATGGGCACCGGTTTGAATGGCAGCTTGTCAAATTTGAGTAAACACAAATCGTGTTTCCAGTCCGCCTTCATCGCAATCGGTTTATAACCATCACCGTATTTTGCAATATTGGCACCATAGGCATTCGCCAGTATGTGGCAGTTGGTGGCAACAAATTCATTGCTCACTACAACGCCGGTACCGGTTCCGGTGTTGCCATTACCGAGATCAACGCTGACATGCACAATCGACTCGTTCAATTTGAGCAGATCTGCAATGTTGGGTTGCGATAATGCACATAGCGGCGTTATCAGTAAAATAGCCAGAAAAAAGGTTTTCTTCATGATAAGTTCTTCATCAGGAACCGGTTTAAATACGTTTACGCGATCTGAGCGTTTTAGCAGTTTTATATCTTTATATTGATGCTTAAACCCTGTTTAGGTTCAATTTGTAGCGGTGATGCCGCTGCTGGCCGCATTAAATATGGCTTTTTTGATGATTTATTGCCTTTGTCTACTATTCAAGCCAATAAACACGGGTTATGATGGGGATTGTGATGTGAAGCAGATGCATTTCACATGACTGTGAGATTTGATTAATATTCGTCTTAACTAATCAGGAATACTATCCATGAATAAACAAGAATTGATTGCCCAAGTTGCAGAGCAAGCTGGCTTAACAAAAACCGATGCAGCAAAAGCGCTTAATGCGATTACTGACAGCATCACACAATCTTTGAAAAAAGGTGACCCAGTAACATTGATCGGTTTCGGTACATTTAAAGTAGGTAAACGTGCTGCACGTACAGGCCGTAACCCACGTACCGGCGCAGAGCTGAAAATCGCAGCTTCAAATGCACCTGGCTTTACTGCTGGTAAAGCATTGAAAGATGCAGTGAACTAAAAGTTTTATTTTTAGATATACAAACAATATGAAAATAATTTGTGTGTGTATCTAAACTGGCTATAAATAAAAACGGGAGCACAGGCTCCCGTTTTTATTTTAAAAGACCATTCTCATGGATATAAAATTACTGCAATACTGCTTGCAGCTTTACCTCGCACGCACATCTCGGTGTCATGTTTCAAAAGTTATACGAACGATGCATAATGAGCAATAAATAATATGACTTTTATTCTGTAGACGGGTGATCGAATCCGGCTTGTAGAATATACATAAAAAAGGATTGCTCCATGTTACAAGCTTTATCAGATTGGCCAACGCCACCTTATTTCAGTTTTGATGCAAGCAAAGTGACACCGGGCCCTGAAAGCTGCCTGATCTATTTTGTGGATGGGAAAAAGGCGCTGGGTGACCTGATAGGCATCTCTGAAGCTGAATCCAGGATCATGTTTTTGTCATCACGCAGTGATGTCAATGAAGTCATTCCATTAAGCAAGATCAAGACAATCAGATTGCTGAAACCAGTGGCCATGCATCGCCAGATGGCGCTGTTGCACGAGCGTGCCGAAGAAGTGTTTCACTCATCTGACCGTCAGACTTTTACTGTGGATTTCATCGATAAAGAAACCATGAAGGGTGAAACCATAGGCTATTCTGAAACCGGCTGGGGCTTGTTTCTTTATCTGCCGCAGGATGATGAGCAGGTTTTGCGCTGCCTTATTCCCAAGCAGTCGATAGCAAAATTTCAGATCGGCATGCATCTGGGTGAGATGCTGGTTAAAGAGAATCTGGTACAGAAGAATCATGTCGATGAAGCTGTTGCTCAGCAGCAAAAATTGCGTCAGCAGCGTATCGGGGATTATTTGTCAGAGCAGGAGATCGTGTCGCGTGAGCAGCTGGAACAGGCGATTCTGCATCAGGAGAAGCGTCCGATTCTCAAACTGGGTGAGGCCCTGCAGGAACTGGGACTGATAACCAAAGCGCAGCTGGATGCAGCGCTGGAGCAGCAGCAGAAAAACCGCAAAAAACCATTGGGGCAGATACTGGTGGGTATGGGTGCGGTCAAAGAGAGCGTGCTGAATGCCGCACTTGCCAGAAAATTGGGCATACCGCATGTAGGCCTTGCCAAGTTTAATGTCGATTTGAATGTAATCCGGCTGGTCAGCGCCGAGACAGCACGTAAGCATGTGCTGATGCCTTTGTATATGCATGATGCGTCACTTGTGGTTGCTTTTCAGGATCCGTTCAATACCAGAGCCGTAGAGGAGATACGTTTCCGTACGCAAATGAAATTGATCCCTGTCATCGCATCCCATGATGATATTGATCGTGCCATCAAGAAGTACTATCACGCTGAGGTGGCAGACAAGTATGCGCTAGCCATGAAGGAAGATGAGGTTCCGAAAGGCGAGGAATATGCTTTACATAGCACGGCGACGGCTATAAAGATTGATGACCTTACCTCCAAGTTGTCTACCGAAGACCGGAATCATGGGTTGGAACTCAAACTGGAACAGGTGACGGAATCTGATAATACGCTGGTGCAGACCGTTAACAAGATTATTCTGGATGCCTTTAATGATGGTGTGTCCGATATTCATATAGAAACTAACCCCGGCAAGAAAAATACCCGGGTTCGTTTCCGCAAAGATGGCGTGCTGGCAGATTATGTCGAGATTCCTGCTAATTTCCGTGAAGCGCTTATTTCGCGCATCAAGATTATGGCACAAATGGATATCGCCAACCGCAGAACGCCTCAGGATGGCAAGATCGATTTTCAGCGCTTTGGGCCTGCCAAAATTGAGCTGCGCGTAGTGACTATTCCGACCAGCAATAATCTTGAGGATATGGTAATGCGTGTGCTGGCTGCCGCTAAACCATTGCCGATAGAGAAGCTGGGCAGCGCACCGGATATTCTGGATAGCCTGAAACGTATCGTTGAGCGTCCATATGGGTTGATTCTGGTGTGTGGCCCGACGGGCTCAGGCAAGACGACCACGCTGCATTCCCTGCTTGGATATATCAATACGCCGAGCAGAAAAATATGGACGGTGGAAGATCCTGTCGAAATCAGTCAGCCTGGCTTGCGTCAAGTGCAAGTGAATAATAAAAGCGGCCTGACATTTGCGCATGTGATTCGCAGTTTTTTACGGGCAGACCCTGATGTGATCATGATCGGTGAGATGCGGGATCAGGAGACTACAAAAATTGCAATTGAGGCATCCCTGACCGGGCACCTTGTACTTTCGACCTTGCATACCAATACTGCGCCGGAAAGTGTTATCAGATTATTGGATCTCGGCATGGACCCATTCAACTTTGCCGATGCGCTGATAGGCGTACTCGCGCAGCGGTTATTAAAAGCATTGTGCAAAGAATGCAAGCAGCCTTATCAGCCAGATGCGCAACAAGTTGATGCAATGCTGGCGGAGTTTCTAGAGGGCTCACCTATTGCACGCGATGAAGCGCTTAAAGATTGGCAACTTCAATTCGCCAAGAACGGTGCATTTACCTTGTACAAAGCAGCGGGATGCCCGCATTGCAACAATACTGGTTATAGTGGACGTGTCGGCGTGCATGAGTTGATGACAGTAAATCCTGAGATCAGGCACTTGATTCAGACCAGGGCACCTTTAGCTGAGTTACAGTTGGCTGCGTTAAGGGGGGGGATGCGCACACTCAGGCAGGATGGCATATTGAAAGTGCTGCTGGGCGAGACCGACATAACGCAGGTACGTGCAGCCTGTGCTTAGGCAGGTATAGCAAGCTTGATGAAAGGTCTGGACGAGAATATTGCTGCTTTTTTGAGCAAATCTGTACAAAATAAATAAATTTTTAAATATTTAAAAAATAGGTTGGAAAATTAATTAAATTTCATGTAATATGCCGCCTCGTTGGTTGAGGCAGGGTGCTTAGCTCAGTTGGTAGAGCGTCGCCCTTACAAGGCGAATGTCAGCGGTTCGACCCCGTTAGCACCCACCAAAAATCAGCGTAATAAATACATATGGTTCCTGAACGGCTGTATGTATAAGGAGTGGTAGTTCAGTTGGTTAGAATACCGGCCTGTCACGCCGGGGGTCGCGG
>CAZUOQ010000010.1:0-71986 GCA_964622195.1 uncultured Methylotenera sp.
CTTCATCTTCACCCACAATCTGGTAGGTTTTGTTGTCACCGGAATCCAGGTCTTCAATATTGACCGTTGCGCCAAATACAACACGACCATCAGCATTCAAGGTTGCCGGGTCAATAATCTGCAAATTGGATAACTTGGCTTCCAGTTCGGCAATGCGGCCTTCAATAAAGCTCTGACGTTCTTTCGCAGATTCATATTCTGCATTTTCGGATAAGTCGCCCTGGGCGCGCGCTTCGGCAATCGCCTGAATGATATTAGGTCTATCTACGCCACGCAAACGCTGCAATTCTTCTTTAAGTAATTCTGCGCCACGAATTGTGACTGGAAATTGACTCAATGCCATACTACTACCTCGTATAAAAAATAAACCACACTCACATGAGCGTGGTTTTCAAAAGTTAAAATTAGATTTTTTGCGAATTAGGCTAAGTTTATTTTAGCTGAGTTGTTTATGCAAGTTCTGCAATGACTCTACCTGAATTTCTTGCATATGCGCCATACCGATACATGCAGCTTTAGCACCTGCCAGCGTTGTATAGTAAGTCACTTTATTCTGCAATGCACTGCGACGAATCTCATAGGAATCCGCAACCGCACGTTTATCTTCAGTCACATTCACAATAAAACTGATGTCGCCGTTCTTGATCATATCCACAATATGCGGACGACCTTCAGCTACCTTGTTCACTGCCTGCACTTGCAGGCCGCTTGCTGTTAAAGCAGCTGCAGTACCCTTGGTTGCTACCAGTTCAAAACCAAGCTTATGTAGCTGCTGTGCAATTTCAACCACTTTTGCGTAGTCTTCCTTACGCACGCTGATGAATGCACGGCCACCTTCAGGCAACTTGGTTGAAGCGCCCAGCTGTGACTTCAGGAATGCCTCGGCAAACGTACTGCCCACGCCCATCACTTCACCGGTCGATTTCATTTCGGGACCAAGAATGGTATCGACACCCGGGAACTTGATGAACGGGAATACCGCTTCTTTCACTGAGTAGAATGGTGGAATCACTTCATGCGTCACTTGCTGTGAAGCCAGACTCTGGCCAACCATACAGCGCGCTGCAACTTTAGCCAGCTGTAAACCGCAGGCTTTGGAAACAAACGGCACCGTGCGTGAAGCACGCGGGTTCACTTCCAGCACATAAACAGTCTCGCCCTGAATTGCGAACTGTACGTTCATTAAGCCAACCACGCCCAAGGCTTTTGCCATCTGCTTGGTCTGCACGCGCAATTCATCCTGCAACTTGGCTGACAAACTATATGGTGGTAATGAACAGGCTGAGTCGCCTGAGTGCACACCAGCTTGTTCCACGTGTTCCATGATACCGCCGATAATAACTTCGTTGCCGTCTGATAAGGCATCCACGTCCACTTCCAGCGCATCATTGAGGAAACGGTCTAGCAACACAGGTGATTCGTTTGAAACCTTCACCGCTTCGCGCATATAGCGTTCCAGCTGGCTTTGTTCCTGCACGATTTCCATCGCACGGCCGCCCAGCACGTAAGAAGGACGCACCACTAACGGGTAACCGATTTCACCGGCCAGTCGCAACGCTTCCTGTTCGGTACGCGCAGTACGGTTAGGCGGCTGTTTCAGTCCTAATTCATGCAGCATTTTCTGGAAGCGTTCACGGTCTTCTGCCATATCAATCGCGTCCGGGGTTGTACCAATGATAGGCACACCGGCTTTCTCCAGATCACGCGCCAATTTCAACGGCGTTTGACCGCCGTATTGCACAATCACACCTACCGGCTTTTCCAATGCAACGATTTCCAGCACATCTTCCAGTGTCACTGGCTCGAAATACAGACGGTCTGAGGTATCGTAATCGGTAGAAACGGTTTCCGGATTGCAGTTCACCATGATGGTTTCATAACCGTCATCGCGCATCGCAAACGCGGCATGCACACAGCAGTAATCGAACTCGATACCTTGACCAATACGATTCGGACCACCACCCAATACCATGATTTTCTTTTTATTGCTTGGCTGTGCTTCGCACTCTTCTTCATAAGTTGAATACATGTAAGCCGTGTTGGTTGCAAACTCGGCGGCACAGGTATCCACACGTTTGTAAACCGGACGCACATTCAAAGCCTGACGATAGGCACGCACTGCATGCTGGTCAGTATTCAGCAATTTAGCCAGACGGCGGTCAGAGAAACCGCGGCGTTTCAATTGGCGCAAAGCTGCCTTGTCCAGATCGGCAAGATTCTTGCCTTTCAGTGCCTGTTCACGGTCAATAATATCCTTCAATTGCGTGAGGAACCATCGATCAATTTTTGAAATATTGAATACTTCTTCAACACTCAAACCCATACGGAAGGCATCACCCACGTACCAGATACGCTCAGGTCCAGGCACACCGATTTCCTTGGTGATGGTGTCCATGTCCGTAGTTTTCTCATCCAGACCATCTACACCAACTTCCAGACCGCGCATGGCTTTCTGGAATGACTCCTGGAAAGTACGGCCAATCGCCATCACTTCACCCACGGATTTCATCTGTGTGGTCAAACGGCTATCTGCCTGTGGGAATTTTTCGAACGCAAAGCGCGGCACTTTAGTGACCACATAATCGATGCTAGGCTCGAAAGACGCAGGCGTTGCACCGCCGGTAATCTCATTGCGCAGTTCATCTAGAGTAAAACCTACTGCCAGTTTGGCAGCCACCTTTGCAATCGGGAAACCGGTTGCTTTGGATGCCAGCGCGGATGAACGTGATACGCGCGGGTTCATCTCAATCACGATCATGCGGCCATCATCGGGATTGATCGCAAACTGTACGTTGGAGCCACCGGTATCCACACCGATTTCGCGCAGCACGGCCAGGCTGGCGTTACGCATGATCTGGTACTCTTTGTCGGTCAGTGTTTGAGCTGGCGCCACGGTAATCGAGTCACCGGTATGTACGCCCATCGGATCCAGGTTTTCAATTGAACAGATGATGATGCAGTTGTCAGCAGAATCGCGCACCACTTCCATCTCGTACTCTTTCCAACCGAGCAGAGACTCTTCAATCAACAGCTCATTGGTCGGTGACGCATCCAGGCCACGCTCGCAGATGGTGACAAACTCTTCACGGTTATAGGCAATACCGCCGCCACTGCCGCCCATGGTGAATGATGGACGAATAATGACCGGGTAACCGATGCTGGCCTGCACTTGCAGCGCCTCTTCCATACTATGCGCCACGGCTGAACGTGCGGAACCCAGACCGATTTTGGTCATGGCATCCTTGAATTTCTGGCGGTCTTCCGCTTTATCAATCGCTTCTTTTGAAGCACCGATCAATTCAACATTGTATTTCGCCAATACACCGTGCTTATCCAGGTCCAGCGCACAATTCAATGCCGTCTGACCACCCATGGTTGGCAGCAGTGCATCAGGACGCTCTTTTTCAATAATCTTTTCAACCACTTGCCAGGTCACCGGCTCAATGTAGGTCGCATCGGCCATTTCCGGATCAGTCATGATCGTAGCCGGGTTGGAGTTCACCAGAATGACGCGATAACCTTCTTCACGCAGCGCTTTACAAGCTTGCGCACCGGAATAGTCAAACTCGCAAGCCTGACCGATTACGATTGGACCGGCGCCGATGATGAGGATAGATTTAATGTCTGTACGTTTTGCCATAATGATTTAGCCGCTGATGAACACAGATGAACACAGATAAAAAAACCGTTCAACCTTGTATCATATGCTTGCTGAATTTCCTTAATTTATTTGCCTAATTACTTTAAAACCAAAACTTCGCCACTTTCAAACGCATAATTATCTGCCACACGAATAATTATCTGCGTTTATCCGCGTGCATCTGCGGCTATTTTTGCTTCGCCGACATCATGTCAATGAAGCGATCAAACAAATAACTCATTTCCGTAGGGCCTGGACTTGCCTCCGGGTGCCCCTGAAAACTGAACGCAGGCTTGTCTGTGCGTGCAATGCCTTGCAGGCTGCCGTCAAACAATGAAACATGCGTCACTTTGATGTTGGCGGGCAAACTTGCTGCATCCGCAGCAAAGCCATGGTTCTGGCTGGTGATATACACACGATTGGTTTCAACATCCTGCACCGGATGGTTAGCACCATGGTGGCCGAACTTCATTTTTACGGTTTTTGCACCGCTCGCCAATGCCAGCAACTGGTGTCCCAGGCAAATACCGAAAGTAGGCACGCCTTTGTCAACGATAGTTTTAATTGCCGCAATTGCGTAATCACACGGCTCCGGATCGCCTGGCCCATTTGACAGAAATACGCCATCAGGATTCAGTGCCAGCGCCTCTTCTGCTGTTGCTTGCGCCGGCAGTACCGTCACCTTGCAGCCGCGTGAAACCAGCATGCGCAGAATATTGCGCTTAACGCCATAGTCATAAGCAACCACATGGAATTTCTCTTCAGATGCCTTGGTAAAACCTTGGCCTAATGCCCACTCACCCTCGGTGAACTGATACGGCTTCTCACAGGTAACCACTTTAGCCAGATCCAAACCAGCCATACCCGGAAAATCTGCAATCAGGCTATTAGCCAGAGCGATCGCTTTCGCTTCATCAGCCTCACCGGCAATGATGGCACCTGCTTGCGCACCTTTTTCACGCAGAATGCGTGTTAACTTGCGCGTATCAATATCAGCAATTGCCACCACATGATTAGCCGTCAGATATTCAGACAAAGATTGCGTACTTCTGAAGTTGCTATGAATAAGCGGCAAATCGCGAATGATCAGACCGCTGGCATATACCTTGCCAGACTCGACATCTTCGGCATTGGTACCGTAATTACCGATGTGCGGATAAGTCAAGGTAACGATTTGCTTGGTGTATGACGGATCGGTGAGGATCTCTTGGTAGCCAGTCATCGAAGTGTTGAATACAACCTCGGCCACTGCGTGGCCTGACGCTCCAATTGACATGCCACGAAACACGGTTCCATCTGCAAGTACTAGTATGGCGGGCAGGTTTTGTGACACAGTAACTCCTTGTTTTTACAGCATTAAAAATTGTATAGTCTTTGTCCATCATGAACAGATGGCAGATATGCAAAACGGGAGGAGTAGGTTTACTCTTCCCGTTTCAGAATTAACGAATTATAGCGAAAAAAAACTGACTAATCAATGTAAACATGCATTTGTCTCATCTGGCGCATATGCATTTTTGCTAATAATAACTGCGCAAAAATAGCGCCTGAAAATGCCAGGAACATATCCCACTGCGTATCCCAGACATCGCCTTGCGTTGCCAGAAACGCCACCGCATCACTGCCGGACGCCAGCGCCACCCACCATTCGATAAACTCGTAAAAAGCACTCATGGCCAGACACACGCACACCACAATAAAAAACAGCCACTTACCGGGCCTTAACGGCGAAGTGCGCAACAAAATCTCACGGGCAACCATCGCCGGAACAAACCCTTGCGCGACATGCCCCAGGCGGTCGTAATAATTCCTGCCCCAGTCATAATAGTCTCGCAGCCAACTGAATAATGGCATCTCGGCATAGGTGTAGTGGCCGCCTACCAGCAAAATGACCATATGCACAGCAATCAACCCATACACCAGTTTTGTAAGCGGAAATGTATTGCGGGTCATTACCAGCAAAGGCATGGCAATCAGCACCGGAAAAACTTCAAGAAACCAGGTGAAGTAATCATGCGGATAGATTGCAGACCAGATAAAAAATACAGCAACAACAATCAACAACGAGATTAAATAATGCCGGCTAGTCATCAACGATCCTGATTTAATCCATCCCGAAATGTTTAGTCAGAGCTATTGAGTTACATTCAAGGTACTACCTTAAACCCAATACATCCTGCATATCAAACTGGCCTGACTTCTTGCCAGCCAGGAACTTGGCGGCACGCAGCGCGCCAATTGCAAATGTTGCTCGACTGCTGGCTTTATGCGTGATTTCCACACGCTCACCAATGCCCGCAAACATGACCGTATGATCACCCACCACATCCCCGCCGCGCAATGTAGCAAAACCGATTTTTCCTGCCTCACGCTCGCCGGTAACGCCTTCGCGCGCATAAATGGCACAATCTTTTAAATCCTGACCAATACCATGCGCAGCTGCCTCACCCAGGCGCAACGCGGTTCCGGATGGTGCATCCACCTTGTGGCGATGGTGCATCTCAACCACTTCTATATCGTAGCCATCTTTCAGCACTCTGGCCGCCTGCTCGACCAGATTAATCAGCAACGTCACACCCACACTCATATTAGGGGCAAAAACAATGGATATATTTTTAGCAGCAGCTTCAATTGCTGCTTTTTGCTCAGCAGAAAAACCTGTAGTACCGATTACCATACTTACATTAGCTTTTTGGCAGGCCTCCAGATACTGCATACTGGCTTCCGGGCGCGTAAAATCAACCAACACATCAGCACCCTTTAATGCTGCAACCACATCAGCAGTGACTTTCACGCCAGATAATTTTCCGAATTGTTCACCAGCGTCGCGCTCCAAATGCGGATTGTCAGCACGATCCAGCGCCGCATGCAAAACCAACTCAGCATCAGCAAACACCGCTTCCAACAATGCGTGACCCATACGGCCTGAACAACCAGCAATAACAACTTTTAACGGACTTGCCATATCTATGAAACCTGTAACTTTCTATACTTGTACGATTAAAACTTATGCGATTAGAACCATAAACAACTCATGACTAGAAACCTATCTGCTCCAGAATACGATCAAAGTAGCTGGTATCGCCTTCTGGCGGCAGGTCTTTAGGGGTTGGCGGCACTTTATTGCCGGCACGCGGCTGCGTTACTGCAGGCTGCGGTGCAGGCTCATCCGCCTCTTCGGCTTCTAACCGCAATTTTCTATCAAACTGCATGCCTGATGATGAATCATAAGACTGAGATTGGGCCGGAGGCTCTGCTGGCGCAGGGGCCGCAGCAGGTTGAGCGCTAACCGGAGCAGGTTCAACTGACTGAGGCTCTGCAGCAACAGCTGGCACCACTACAGGTGCCACGGCTTCAATCGGCGCGGCTTCAACCTTGGGCGCATCAACTGATGCCGGGCTTGCAGGCACTTCAGTAGCAGATGGCGTAACAGCAGCCCCCCCAGTTACGTCAGGCACTTGAATCGGCACTGCCAGTAATGACTTAGGCTCTTCAGCAGCTGATGCAGCTTCAGCTGGCACATCTACGGCAGGCTTATCCTGAGATTGTTTCGCAGCAGCGTTTTTGGCAGCCTCTTCAGCTTCCAGCTTGGCTTTAGCTGCGGCTTCTTTTTCTGCGGCCTCTTTTGCCAGTTCAGCCTCATCTTTTTCCCAGAATTTAAGCTTGTTCAGCAAGCCTTTTTCTTCAGGCTTTTTAATCGGTGTAACTATGCGCGTGCCCGTGGGGCCTTCTGCCTCACCCGCTTTAGACTGATCGCTGCCAGATGGAATAACATCGCCGCGCACTGATTTCAATAATTCATTTTCAAAATCCATAATGACGCGACGCTGCTCCTTAAGTTTGCCGCCTTCACGCATCTGATAAACATAATCCCAGCGATTGCCATGAAAGCTGTCTTGAATCAGTGGCGTGCCCATAATGAAACGTACCTGAGACTTAGTCATGCCAGGACGCAACTGCAGCAGCATTTTAGAAGTGACAACATTACCCTGCTGCACATCAAGTTTGTATGGTTTTATGGAAGGCAACGCTGTGCCACATGACACACACAAGAACGCCAGCAAGATGAATAAATAACGCATATTATGACTTTAGTTTGAATTAGCGTTAATATAACACGTAGACCGTGAACCAAAAACAATGGGAACGTCAAAACAGCAAGATTGTAAATCTGTGAGTACCTAAAGCATGCATGACCAAAAAGACTTAAAAAACGCTGGACTGAAAGCCACCCTGCCCAGACTCAAAATTCTGGAACTGTTTGAAAACAGTAAAGAGCGACACCTGTCCGCTGAAGACGTTTATAAAATCCTGATCACATCTGATGAAGATGTAGGTTTGGCAACTGTTTACCGTGTACTGACGCAATTTGAACAGGCAGGTCTGCTGGTACGCCACCACTTTGAGAGTGGTAAAGCGGTATTTGAATTAAATGAAAGCGGGCATCACGACCATATTGTTTGCCTGCAATGCGGCCATGTTGAAGAGTTCTGTGACGACGAGATTGAAAAACGCCAGCAGGCGATTGCAAAAGATCGAGGCTTTAATATCCGCGAGCACTCTCTATATATCTATGCAGACTGCTCAAAAAATCCTTGCGATAGAAAAAGCTAACCAATCCACAAAATTGCCGCGCACTCATTAACCCAGAACCAGATATAAAATCTGGCTTCATAAATCCATCAGACAAACCCTAGCATTTCCGTAGCATGCTTGCGTGTGGTATCCGTAATTTCCAAACCGCCAAGCATGCGCGCGATTTCTTCAATACGCTGCGCGTCATTTAGCGCACTGATATTGCTAAGCGTTTGCCCATTGACCAATGACTTGCTGACTCGCAGATGGTGCTGGCCAAGCGCTGCCACTTGCGGCAGGTGGGTAATCACCAGCACTTGGCGCTCGCCCCCCAATTGCTTCAGCAGGTTACCTACCACTTCAGCGACGCCACCGCCAATGCCAACATCCACCTCATCAAAGATCATGGTTGGCACGATACCCTGCTGCGCAGTGACCACCCGAATTGCAAGGCTGATACGTGACAGTTCGCCGCCTGAAGCAACCTTATTCAGTGGACGTGGCATAACACCGGCATGCCCCGCCACCATAAACTCAACCTGTTCAAGACCATTACCACCAGGCTGTTGCGGAGTTAACTCCACCACAAATTTACCACCGCTTAATGAAAGACGCTGCATTTCAGCCGTGATCTTTTCATGCAGCGATACTGCGGCAAGCTTTCTGCCAGCACTTAGCTGCTCGGCAAGCTGCGTATATTCTTTTAATGCCCGCGCTTCCTGCTCGGCCAGCGCCGCGCCATCCTCAACTTCAGCGAGTTCAGCCATACGTGCCTGAAAAGTCAGTAGCAAATCAGGCAAATCTTCGACCGGGACCCGGTACTTGCGCCCTGCCGCATGTATCGCCTGAATGCGTGCTTCCACCTCACCCAAACGTGACGGATCCAGATCCACATGCTGAACATAACGACTGATCGAGCGACTGGCTTCCTGCAATTGGATAATGCCGGAATCCAGAGTTTCCACTACCTCGGCCAGGCTGGCATCGTACTCATGCATGGCCTGCAATTTATGCTGAATCTGCGCCAGTTGGCTCAAGGCTGACAAATCGCTTTCGCTCAGCAACTCAAGGCAAGCTTCGCCGCTCTTGATTAACTCGGCGCCATTCGATAAACGGGCATGTTCCTGCTGCAACTCATCCCACTCGGATTCAGCAAAGGCAAGTTGCACTAACTCACGCGTACTGTCGCGCAACTCTGCCAATTCATCTGCGTAAGCGGCTGCATTTTTTTCCAGTGACAGGCGCATTTCGTGCAGGTGATGCCAATGTCTGTATTTAACCGCAACTTCGTTTGCGGTCGCGCTCAAACCGCCAAACTCATCCAGAATCTGCCGCTGTGTTGCCAGCTTGAGCAAAGAATGATGCGCATTCTGGCTATAAATATCGACCAGCAGCTCACCGATATCCTTGAGTTGCTGCACAGTGACCGGCGTACCGTTGATAAAACCGCGCGAGCGCCCATCGGCATACATGACTCGGCGCAGCATAAGCTCACCACTTTCACTCTCCAGCTCGGCTTCACGCAGCCACGACTGCGCTGGCTCATGCGTGCTGATATCGTACATCACGCTGATTTCAGCTTTATCGCAGCCAACACGGGTTACGCCGCCTTCCGCTCTTGCACCCAGAGCAAGCGACAAGGCATCAATCAGAATCGATTTACCGGCGCCAGTTTCGCCGGTTAGCACTGTAAACCCCGGCTGGAACTCCAAATCGAGTTTACTGACAATGACAAAATCACGAATAGACAGACTTTGCAGCATCAATCTATCCCCAATTTAGCTTATTACGCAGCATGTCAAAATAACAATAATCACTGGGGTGAAGCAAAAAGATATTTCGCTCGGAGCGTTGCACGATAATTTTGTCACCAACCTCCAGCGTTTCCTGAGACTGGCCATCCATACTGAGCTGCGCTTCATTAAACTGCACCAGCGTCACCTCAATCTTGCTACTGCTGTTTACTGCGATTGGCCGGTTACTGAGCGTGTGCGGACAAATCGGCACCAGGGAAATTGCTTCCAGATTGGGATGCAGAATCGGACCGCCAGCAGATAAAGCATAAGCCGTGGTTCCGGTAGGCGTACTTAAAATCAACCCATCACTGCGTTGCTTGTAAACAAACTTGCCATCAATTTCAACCTCAAGCTCAATCAAGCGCAGACCACTTTTAATCACCACATCATTCAATGCGTAACTGCTGTGTATAAGTTGATTGTTTCGGATTACCTGCGTAGAGAGCAGCATACGCGGCTCCCGAATATAGTTGCCGGCAATGATACGGTCAATCTCGACCAGCATATCCTCAGCACGTAAATCCGTTAAAAACCCAAAACGGCCACGATTGACACCTACCAGCGGGACATCAGCTTCAATCAGGCTGCGTGCGACTGTGAGCATGGTGCCGTCACCACCCATCACGATCGCCAGATCTGCGGTGTTGCCGATTTCTTCTATGGAGAGTGTTTTATATTGGGAAAGCTGCGTGTGCTGAGCGGTATTCTCCTCAACCCACACTTCTATGTTTTTAGCGGTCAAATATTGTGCCAAATCTGACAGGTCATTTTGCATGAGCTGCAAAGCTGACTTGTTCATGTATTTGCCAATAAGGGCTATTTTTTTGAATTTAGTATGCACGGCAGAATTAAAGCATAGTCCGGAAATCTTGGCAAAGCGAGTTCTAGCCAACTTACTGCAAAAATTGTCTGAATCCTACGTATTCTGCGGAAAGTTGTGAGCACTGACACATGCGGCAATCTATTAGGAACAAATAATATTAATGAAATCAATTACATAAAAAACGGAGTCTCAAGTCAAATTTCTGGCACCTTAATTGCGCTGTATTTACGATTACTACTAAATAACCCAAAGCGGCGCATGACACCTCAATTACAGAAAAATATTTTAAGACTCTACTTTTTAATCACTTATGTTGTTGCGCTCTGGTTAGTGTCGGACTCTATTCCGTTCGCCAGCATCTATGAAGAGAATCGCATCACTTTTGGCTATACGATCGTTACATTCCTGCTCTACGGCATGTACTACATTCTGCCAGCACTTGCCATCACCAAACTGGCGAGCCTGAGCGCAGAGTATTTCAAAAAAACAGGCGCAAGGACCGTATACGCAACTGCAGTTATCACGGGCGGCATAACAACTCTGCTGCTTTACGCAAATGCAAAGATATTTTCACTGTATGGCATGTTTTTTAATGGATTCATACTCAACCTCATTGTCACACCTGGCGGCATAGAGTCTTTAGGTGGCAGCGGCGCGTCTGATATCGGCTTCGCACTGATTGCCCTGGGCTTTTTTACGCTACAGGCCGCCATACTCTGGCTGAGCCATCGCTTTTATACAAATACCGGCAACTTTAAGCTGCGATTAAAATTTGTACCAGTCACTGCAATCATGGCAACGATTATTGTGCACATGTGGTTTGCTGTTGATCACCAGACCAAAAACCAGTTAGTCATTACTGGCGAATCCATACCGTTTTACCAGACAGTTTCCGCACGCCGCTTCCTGAAGGTTTTGGGCCTGGGTACAAAAGAAGCGGCTAATATAAGGGTCAAGGGCAAACTGAATTATCCATTGGCAGCCATACAAGTGGAAGCCCCGGCAAAGCCATACAACATTATCTGGCTCACATCAGAATCCTGGCGCGCAGACACATTGAACGAAAAAGTGATGCCAAACAGCTGGGAATTTGCCAAGAATGCGGCACGCTTCACCAAAAACTATAGCGGCGGCAATGGTACGCGCATGGGCGTGTTCTCAATGTTTACCGGCCTGCCCGGCAGCTACTGGTTTCCATTTCTGGCAGAACATCGCGGTGCCTACTTAATTGATGTTTTAAAACAACAGCATTACCAGATGCGCCTGTTTACCAGCGCGCGTTTTACCTACCCGGAATTTAATCAGACCATTTTTTCACAAGTACCAAAAGATCAGCTTCAGGAAACCAGAGTGCCGAAATCCGGCTGGGAGAATGACCGTGACAACGTCACCGACTTGCTGTCATTCATTGATAAACGCGATCCGAACAAACCGTTTTTTACATTCATGTTTTTTGAGTCACCGCATGCACGCTATTACTTCCCGGCTAATAGCGTGATTGCCAAACCTTACCGTGACGACCTGAACTATGCCACGCTCAGTAAAGAAGCGCTGGCGAAAGATATAGGGCTAATCAAAAACCGCTACATCAACTCGGTACATCATTTGGATATGCAGTATGGCCGTATCTTTGAATACATGAAGAAAAACCAGTTACTGGACAATACGATTGTAGTTTTAATCGGCGACCATGGTGAAGAGTTCATGGAAAACGGATACTGGGGACATAACTCGACATTTGCCGATCCGCAGGTACGCACGCCTCTGGTGATCTACAAACCGGGTATGAAGCCATTTATTGAAGAGCAGATGACAAGCCATATGGATGTGATTCCAACAATCATGCCTCTGCTCGGGGTAAAGAACCCAAGTAGTGACTATGCCATTGGATACAACCTGCTAGCCGGTGAGAAACGTACTCATACCTATATTGCTGACTGGAACAAAGTTGCTTACGTAGACGGGGAAGTTAAAATTACCGAGCCAGTCAATGGATTAAGTATTGCATTTGCCAAAGCCACTGCTGGCGATGATAAAAAATTATCAAAATCCGAGCGTGACTCGCTTTTGAGTAAAAAGACAGCCGAAATTGTGCAGCTGGCACTGGACTTGAGTAAATTTTTTAAAAAATCAGACGTCGTCGCACATTCCGCAACGCCAACAAATGCCATTTAGCATTGCCTATTCATCATAACTAACCGATAATTTGCGCGTGAAGGCTAATCATGGATAAACGCGCGCAAATTCTACTCAAGACATTGGTTGAACATTACATCAGTGATGGTCAGCCAATCGGCTCTCGTACGCTACTGCAGCACTCCGGACTCGATGTCAGCCCAGCGACCATCCGCAATGTCATGAGTGACCTGGAGCGACTAGGTTTCATTGCCAGCCCGCATACATCGGCCGGGCGCATCCCGACGCAAAAGGGTTACCGTTTTTTTGTAGACTCACTGCTCACCATCAAACCGCTGCAAACCAAGGAAATTCAGCTGATCAAGCATGAGCTTTCCTCTCCGGATCCACAAGAACTAATCAGCAGCGCCGCCGACATGCTGTCACAGCTTTCGCAGTTTGCCGGCGTGGTCATGATTCCGAAGCGCAAAGCCATTATCTTCAAGCATCTTGAATTTCTGCCGTTAAGTGAAAAACGAATTCTGGTCATTATTGTAACTACCGATGGCAACGTACAGAACCGCATTATCATGGCTGACAAGCCATATAGCGCCTCTGATCTGGTACAGGCGACCAACTACTTTAACCATCATTTTGCAGGCTACACCTTCGATGAAGTGCACCAGAAACTGCATGCAGAATTACAGCAGATGCAATCCGACATTAATCGCCTGATGGCCGCGGCGCTCGAAATTAGCGACAAAGCGAACAATACGGACAAAGATCATGTCGTGATTGCCGGCGAGCGCAACTTGCTGCAAGCCGACGACTTATCATCAAATGTAGCAAGCCTTCGAAAACTTTTTGAGCTGTTTGAGCGTCGTACACAGTTGATGCAGCTCCTAGACAGCAGCCAGAAAGCGGATGGCATCCAGATATTCATCGGTGGCGAAAGCCACTATCTACCATTGGATGAGTGCAGCATGGTCACTTCCCCTTATGAAGCGGACGGCCAGATTGTAGGCACGCTGGGTGTCATCGGGCCGACACGCATGGCCTATGAACGAGTGATCCCGATTGTCGATATCACGGCCAAACTGCTTTCAAACGCACTGTCCTCCAATTAATTTACTGGAAAAACTAATCGCACTTTATGGCTTATTACAATTCAGAACCAAAATACGAACATGGCAATCAACTAAAAGTCGGCATTCTGCTTGCCAATCTGGGCACCCCGGATGCACCTACGGCAAAAGCTTTACGCCCTTACCTGCGTCAGTTCCTGAGTGACCGCCGCATTGTAGAAATCCCACGCCTGATCTGGTGGCTGATACTGAACTGTATTATTTTAGTTATCAGGCCCAAAAAATCCGCCGAAAAATACGCCAGCGTGTGGACAAAAGAAGGCTCGCCACTGATGGTTCACGCGCAAAAGCAGACAACATTGCTGCGCGGTTTTCTCGGGCAGAAAATCAAATCGCCGTTTGCGGTTGAGCTGGGCATGAGTTATGGTAACCCTTCCATGGCTTCCGCGATTGAAAAACTCAAAGCGCAGCATTGCAATCGCATTCTGGTTTTTCCTCTGTATCCGCAATATGCGGCATCCAGCACAGCGAGTGCATTGGATGCGGTGTGGCGTGTGCTGCTTAAAACACGCAATATGCCCGCAATTCGCAC
This sequence comes from uncultured Methylotenera sp., assembly GCA_964622195.1. GTDB lineage: Bacteria > Pseudomonadota > Gammaproteobacteria > Burkholderiales > Methylophilaceae > Methylotenera. The sequence goes on from CAZUOQ010000010.1 coordinate 14,627, forward strand.
GATCAATCACTACCACGACCATCCGGCCTATATTGCCGCCTTGGCACAAAGCGTACGCGAACACTGGCGTATCAATGGCGGCAAACCCAGCAAACTGGTCATGAGCTTTCATGGTGTACCTAAAGCGCACCTGCTGAATGGTGACCCTTATCATTGCGAGTGCCATAAAACAGCGCGCCTGCTGGCAGAAACGTTGGAACTGAATAAAGATGAATATATGGTTGCTTTTCAGTCACGCTTCGGCAAACAGGAATGGCTGAAGCCTTATCTGGCAAGCACATTGGAAGATTTAGGCAAAGCAAAAACCAAACGCATTGATGTCATTTGCCCCGGCTTTTCCAGTGACTGCCTGGAAACACTGGAAGAAATTGCAATGGAAGGCAAACACATTTTCCAGAGCAATGGCGGTGGAGAATACCACTATATTCCGGCACTCAATGAGAACGATGCCTGGATTCACGCGATGACCGCAATCACGCTGGAAAACCTGCACGGCTGGGTGACACAGGAATGGGATGGCGCTGAGGCAAAGAAACAGGCGGAAATGACAAAATTAAGGGCGCAGAGTTTGGGTGCAAGCCAATAAGGGTTATACTTTCACACTTATTTGATTATACGTTTTGATATCAGCGCATATCGTTTAACAGCTGATATCAAACAATGTTATTAGGCTGCGACACATGATAGTAATTACCGGCGGCGCAGGCATGATAGGCTCTATCATCGCCTGGCATCTCAATACCAAGCTTAACCGTGACGACATTGTCATTGTCGACCGCATTACGCATGAGGAACAGTGGCAAAACCTTGCGCACCGCAAGTACGCAAATTATCTGGACAAAGACCAGCTCATGAACTGGCTGCAAGGTCGAACCGACATTGAAGCGGTCATTCATATGGGGGCTATCAGTGCGACAACCGAGCGCGACTTCAATAAACTGGTAGAAACCAACATCCAGTATTCACAGAACTTATGGACATGGTGTGCAGATAATAACGTGCCATTTTTCTACGCGAGTTCAGCGGCGACCTATGGCGACGGCAACAATGGTTACGATGATGCCAGCATCGACAATCTGCGTCCGCTCAATGGCTATGGTTATTCAAAACACTTTTTTGACCAGTGGGCGTTACGTCAGGTACGCAATAAACTGCCTACTCCGCCAAGCTGGGCTGGCTTCAAGTTTTTCAATGTGTACGGCCCGAATGAATATCACAAGGAACGCATGGCAAGTGTGGCATTCCACACCTTCAACCAGTTCAGCCAGACTGGCACCATGAAACTGTTTAAAGGCACAAAACCAGGTGTGGAAGACGGTATGCAGATGCGTGATTTCGTTTACGTGAAAGATGCCGCCTCTGTAGTGAGCTTCTTTGTCGAATCAGCGACAGGCAACAAACCGGCACCAAGCGGCATCTATAACATTGGCACCGGTAAAGCGCGCAGTTTCAAGGATCTGGCAACTGCCGTCATGACCGGCATGGCGCGTGAGCCGCATATTACGTTTATTGACATGCCGCTGGACCTGCAAGGCAAATACCAGTACTTTACCGAAGCCACCATGAGCAAGCTCGCAGGGATCGGCTACAACCAGCCATTTCACAGTCTTGAAGAAGGTGTTCACGACTACGTACAGAATTACTTAATGCAAGAGGATAAATACTGCTGATGAAGTATGTTGAATATCTGAAAGGCGAACATGCTGCCCATATGGCCATGTTCAATGCGCTGGAACCGCTATTCCCGTTAATCAGTGATGTTGGCATTGCCATGCAGAACACGATTAAAAACGGCGGCAAGATCCTGATCATGGGCAACGGCGGCAGTGCCGCAGATAGCCAGCATATCGCAGCCGAGATTGTCGGCCGCTTCAAAAAAGAGCGCAAGGGCTTGCCGGCAATTGCACTAACTACCGACACCTCGATTCTGACTTCTGTAGGCAACGACTACGGTTACGATTATATTTTTGCACGCCAGATTGAAGCGTTATGCCGCCCGGAGGACATGGTGATCGGCATCACCACCAGCGGCAACAGCGCCAACGTAGTGCGCGCTATTGAAGCGGCTAATGATGCAGGCGCGCTGACCGTTGGCCTCACTGGTGGCAGTGGCGGTAAACTGAATGCCTTGTGCAAATACAACATTGTGGTGCCTTCCAGCGTCACCGCACGCATTCAGGAAGCGCATATCTTTATCGGGCATTCGCTTTGTGAAATTCTGGAATCCTGATCATCTATGCAACACAAACTACTCGATACCGCTATAAATTTCGGCAATATAAAACAACACGCGTTAGTCATAGGCGACGTAATGCTGGACCGTTACCTGATCGGCGATGTCAGCCGCATTTCACCGGAAGCTCCGGTGCCGGTTGTACTGCTCAAAAACCAGCATGACCGTGCAGGCGGCGCAGCCAACGTGGCGGCCAACCTGGCACTTTTAGGCATCAAGACGCATATCATCGGCTGTGTGGGCAATGATGGCGAAGCGACCATTCTGGTAGACCTGATTGCCAAAACCGGTATTGATCATAGCGGCATGATACATTCGAACCAGCGGCCGACCATTGCCAAGACCCGTATTTTAAGCGGCCATCAGCAAATGATGCGACTGGACCAGGAAAACAATGCGGCGTTTACAGCAGCTGAAAATGCACAGCTTATGAACGCGATTCAGCAGCAGCTTGCACTCAAGCCGGCCATTGTTATTTTGTCAGACTATGCAAAAGGGCTGCTCAGCAGCGAAGTATGCCAGCAGGTCATTGCACAATGCAATGAACTCAAAATCCCGGTGCTGGTTGACCCTAAAGGCCATGATTACAGCAAATACAGTCACGCTACCGCACTGACCCCGAATAAAAAAGAGGCGGCAGAAGCTTGCGCCACAACCACGCATGATCCAGACTTGATTGATAAGGCGGCTGTACTCAAAGATAAACTCGACCTGCAATTTTTTGTCGTGACGCGCGGTGATGAAGGTATCTCGCTGATAGATGATCACGCCCACTTGCTGCCAGCGACTGCCAAACAGGTTTTTGATGTTTCCGGCGCTGGCGATACCGTAATCGCAACGCTTGCAGCGGGCCTGATGCACGACTTAAGCCCGCTGGAAAGCCTGCAGCTCGCAAATGTGGCTGCCGGCGTTGTCGTTGGCAAAGTAGGCACTGTGCCAATTACCCGTGATGATTTGATTGAAGCTTTAACCAGCGAACAGTCTTCAGAGCAGGCTCATAAAGTGTGTGACCTGGCTCAACTACAGCAAAAAGTAGCAAGCTGGAGAAAAAACAAGCAAAAGATCGTATTCACCAACGGCTGTTTTGACCTGCTGCATGCAGGGCATGTGACCTATCTGGAAGCTGCAAAAAAACGCGGTGACAAGCTCATTTTAGGTTTAAACACAGACCGCTCCGTGAGTGCGCTGAAAGGCCCAACGCGTCCTGTCGTCAATGAAAATGATCGCGCACGCGTACTCGCAGCGCTTGAATCGGTAGATGCGGTCATCCTTTTTGATGAAGATACGCCGCTGAACCTGATCAATGCCATCAAACCTGAGGTCATCGCCAAAGGCAGTGATTACACTGCCGACCAAGTGGTCGGTGGTCGCGAAGTTGAATCCTGGGGTGGAGAGATTGCGCTGATTGACCTCGTTGCCGGACGCAGCACCAGCAACATCATCAAAAAGATGAACAGTTAAGTTAGTAATAACATGCCTGCTAAAAAAATCCTGATTATCGGCCCCTCCTGGGTAGGCGACATGGTACTGGCGCACAGCCTGTTTCAATCGTTAAAAGCCCAGAATCCCGATACCATCATAGATGTGGCCGCACCCGCATGGACCTTACCCTTGCTGGCACGCATGCCGGAAATTCATGAAGCGATAGCGTTGCCGTTCAAACACGGCCAGCTGGCATTGCTCGAGCGCATTCGCTTTGGACGCAGCCTTAAACATAAAGGTTATGCGCAGGCGATTCTGCTCGTCAATTCATTCAAATCCGCAATACTGCCGTTGGCTGCAAGCATCCCGCAGCGCACAGGTTTTCTCGGTGAATTCCGCCATGGTTTGCTCAATGATATTCGTCCGTTAGATAAAACCAAACTGCCACGAACCATTGATAGATTTGTCGCCTTGGGGATGGGGAATCAAGATCAGGCATTACCTCGGATTGTCGATCCAAAATTAATTGCCGATCAGAATAATGCACTGCGCGTTTTAGAAAAAAATGGCATCAACAAACCCACGCAAAAAGTCCTCGGTTTATGCCCGGGTGCTGAATATGGCACAGCCAAGCGCTGGCCAGCCGAGTATTATGCTGAAGTCGCCAACAAGGCGCTTAACCACGGCTGGCAGGTGTGGTTATTTGGCTCGGATAAAGATGTCCCGGTCACGACCACTATCAACGACCTGGTCCGTGGCCGCTGTCAGGACTGGGGCGGCAAGACCAATCTGGGCGAAGCTATCGACCTGATGTCGCTCTGCGATACTGTGATCAGCAATGACTCTGGCCTCATGCATGTCGCAGCAGCACTTGATAAAAAACTGATTGCAATTTACGGCTCTTCGGATCCGCACCACACGCCGCCGATGCATCCGGACGCAGTCGTGGAATATCTCGGTCTGGATTGCAGTCCATGCTTCAAACGCGAATGCCCATTAGGCCATCTGAACTGCCTAAAACAGATTTCTCCGCTCAGCGTCGCCTCTCACCTGAATATCGAGCAAGTACAATCTTAAATATGCAATCTTTAATTCGAAAAATAGAACAAAGTCCTATCAATAAACTGCATGCAATCATTGCTTTGTTAGCCATGCTGCTTGCCGCACAAATGCAGTATATCCAGCATGGCTGGATCAATCCGGACAGCGTGCTTTATTTTGAATCTGCGAGGCTTCTTACTGCGGGCCAATGGAAAGAAGCACTACAGGTGTGGAACTGGCCGCTTTATCCGCTATGCATTGCAGCTGTGCATAAGATCACCAGCCTGGGTGTCCAAACTTCTGCACAAATCTTAAATGTATTATTTTTTGGGGTAACTGCATTCAGTTTTACCCACATCATTCGCCTTGCCGGTGGCAAACAAATGACGATGGTTGCCGGTGCACTCATATTATTCAGCTCGCAATATATCGTGGGCGACGTGCTGGAAATGCTGATGCGTGATGAGGGCTTCTGGGCGTTTTACCTGACCGGACTTGTGTTCTTCATACGCTTTTATCAGCACTTGCATTTCCGTGACGCGCTGTTGTGGCAACTATGCGCGATTACCGCAACACTGTTCAGAATTGAAGCCATCACCTATCTGGTGCTGCTGCCATTTCTGTTTCTGTTCAGCTCCAATATCAGCGTTAAAGAGCGTGTCCGCTACCTGCTTGCCAGCCATGCACTGAATATCTTTTTGGCGCTAGTCTTGGTTCTGGCAATAGCGTTGCATGGTGATTTATCCATGAAAAACTTTGGCCGCCTGCAGGAAGTATTTACGCTGAATCTATTTAACGAGTTAACGCGCAATCTATTTGAAAATGCTGCAGTCATGTCAGAATTAGTGCTAGGCAAGTATCTGGAAGAGTTTGCCGTACAGGGATTATTGCTGACATTTGTATATGTCATCATTGTAAAAACCATTTCCACTACAGGTCTCGTCAATTTCATCATGGCAGTTTTTGCCATTAAAAACAGAAGCACTCTGCTGGAATCAAAAACGTTTCACGCGCTGAGCACAGTCGCACTCATCAGCCTGATGAATATGGCGCTGATTATTACCAAAGTATTTGTCTTGTCCAGCAGATATGTTGTCGGGCTTGCATTTATTCTCATGATATTGGCCGCATTCCAGTTCGCAAAAGTACTGCAATGTAACCCTGTAAGTGCGGAAAAAAAATATAAATGGCTATCTATTTTACTGATCGTATTTATGTCGCTCAGTATAGTTAAAAATATTTTTCCTAAATCGGAAGGCTATAACTACCAGCAAGATGCAATAACCTGGATAAATACTCACAAAAAACAGGAAAATATATTTATAGATGACTCACGTCTGCGCTATTACGCTGGCCAATCGTTCAGAATGCAGCAAAGTAATTTATCGGAATTGAAAAAATATTACGAAGATAAATCTATCTATCAACATTCAATACTTGTCATATCCAGTACCAATAAAAACACAAAGAGTGAAATTTTTGTCCGCGAAAAACTGCCTGAGTATCGCGAAATCAAGCGATTCTCAAATGGGAAAGCAAGCAAACATGTTGTAATTTATGGATTATCTGAGGCGCCAGCCCAAAATAAAGCAAATCAAAGTGAAGCTAGCCAAAACAAAGCTGACCAAGGGGAAGCTGTATCTGCAAACCATGCAGGAAATTAGCTATCTTTTAACTGCTAAGTTTCTTACCTTCTAAATTTTTTGACTTATCCAGCAATTCAAAAATAGCTGACAACACCTGCCTGATTGAAACAAAAGGTCGCCATACCCTGTAGTTAAAAAACTTTACTACCAGCTTGGGACAAACCACCTTACCTAAAGACCAGTCTGGCCGCCAATGGAATTTAGGATTGCGTTTTTTATATATTGTAACGACGGGCACGCCCAGGAAAGATGCCAGATGCCCATTACCGGAATCATTAGCAACCATCACCGCAGACTCAAAAATATAAGCAGCGAGATCTCCGATGTGATTAAATAATGGCATTTCAAACTCATCACGATTAAGCAACTGCCATTCACTATAATTGACTGGTGAAACAACAATTACCGGTTGATAGCCAATCTTTTTCAATTGTCGACACAAACCCAAAAATTGTTGCTTACCCCAATTTTTGTCTTCTGGCCCAGCCGAATCAGGGCTCACTATAATTCTTTTCTTAAAACGTCTAAACCTTAAATGTGGCGGCGGCGTAATCGCAACCTGCCGGCTTATAACACCTAATTGCATTTTCTCGCGCATGTAAGCACATAAAATATCTACGGTACTTTCATCTTCAAAACATCTAAATCTTATAGAACCTGATGCCTTGGCTAACGCATTGACGCATTCAAGTTGGTCTGGCGGCAGCGTTGCCCGCAATCTTTGCGTATGATCACAAACCCAGGATACCGGAGCCTTCTGACAGACTAATATATACTTGCTTTTGAGGTGTGCCAGATATTCAGGATCTTGCTCCAACCGACTTCTGACAAGCTTCCTGGGACTCTTGATCACAAGATCATAATCTGCCAGCGCGTCCTCTATTTGGTCTACATCAGGATAAGGTAAGGTTTTTAAAACAGGCATCCACCCGGATAATTGATGGCCTACATTCCCTACATAAGTAACATCGAAGTTGTTCTGATGTAAGTTATAAGCCAGCAACAAATATAAAAGACTATCGCCCAACGAATCAAACGAAACGACGGCTATCTTGATTGCCCTATTTTTATTTACATCATGAACGAACTGTTGAGAATCCATATTCATAAACTCACTCATGCATTAAGCTTCTGAGAACTTCTTGGCCAGGAAACCAGCATTAGCATCCCATGTATAAAGTTCAAGGAATTTCTGATGACCACGGCGCGCAATTTCCAAGCGTTTTTCCGGGTGAGCAAGATAATATTCAACTTTCTCGACCAATTCTGCAGAACTGCGGAAAACCTCGATTTCTTCGCCCAGCACAAAAAGCTCTGCCAATTCATCACAGTAATCCGTCAACAAAAAAGCACCTGCGGCCAAAGCTTCAAATATTCTGAGGTTGATCCCGGTCTCGGCGCCATAGAAATGGGATCTGGTAATATTAAGTACGATCCTGGAAGAAAATAACAATTGATGCAGTTGCTCACCCCATACTGAATGATCGATCACTCGAGCCTTCAATTCATCAGACATTAAAGGATAGTTTCTTGACCAACGATCGCCATACACCGTGACATGACTACGTATGGTTTCAAGCATAAACACCCGACGCAAATCGCCGCTGCCTATGAAAAGCACATCAATATCCTGATCCGGCTGTGCAGGCAATGCCAGCTTCTTTGCCCCAAACGGCAGGAAACTGGCATTCAGCTTTCTCGTATCCTTAAAAAAGCGGGTTGTAATCTTGGAAAATGAAAATATTTCATCATATATAGGCAGTTCTTGTTCAATGAAGAAAACAAATTCACGGCGCTTGGAATACAGGTTACAGCTATCGGTGTCATACAGGAACAACTTGATACCATGTTCTTTCTTCAACCTTAGTAAAAACTCCGGCGTTAAATATTTATACACAAACCCGATAACAAGAATTACCGTTGGCTGTTGCTGCTTGAGATAAGCCTCAAAAACCGCCTCGTTAAGTTTAGGCAAATGATAAAAGCCATCTGCATTTTCGCGCTTATTTAACGCTTTACGAAAGGCAGATTTCAGCCCGTAAAACATCAAGGGCTCAAATTTGCGTAAATCAGCATAGCTTACTGCTGTACCAATGCTGGCAAACGCTTCACATAGCTCTTTTGCCAGTGGCACGCCACTTATTCCATCAAGTACCAATACCTTGGTCATGTGATTGCTCCATATATCTGGATGATTTTATTTTTCTCTACAAGGATATCAATATCAATGACTTATCAAATGCTTAACAAAGTTTAGATCCCAAAAGCGTTTTCTGGCAGCCTCATCGCTAAAGAACGCATTCAATTTTGCATTCATTGCCGTAGCTTCCATATCATGGTTATTTTCTAATTCGTTCACTAGGCATTTGGCAAGAGCTTCAGCGTCACCTAAAGGAAATAGCTGGCCAACATCACGTGCCACTTCAGCACCGCCGCCACAATCAGAACAAATTAGCGGAATATTGGCCGCCATCGCTTCCAGCAGCACCATGCCGAACGGTTCATGATCTGATGTCAGTGCAAACACATCAAAAGCCTTGAAGTACCTTTTGCCATCCGGGACATTGCCGGTAAATATAACGGATTCCGCAATCTCCAGATCACGAGCCAGTTGCTTCAACTCTTTTTCCAACGGACCTTTGCCCATGATGACAAGCAGGCTGTTGGCTGGCAACCGAGGCAAAGCCTTCTTGAAGCCGCGTAATAACGTTGCCTGATCTTTATCATGATGCAGCCTGCCGACATTGCCTGCAATCCAGCTATCCTGCGGCAATTCTAGAAATGTTCTTGCAGCTTCTTTAGTGACAAATTGCGCCTGTACCGCAGCAACGTCTATGCGGTTGTAGAGCGTTTCGATTTGTTCATGTGGCCAAGCAGGCAAGCTTGCGCGCATTTCGTCACGTACTGAATCAGAAACGCCGAGCAATAACAGTCTTTTACGGAACAGGTTAACCAGCAAGCGCCGTGTGAATCTGCCAAAGTCATCATAATTGTGGTGAATGCTGATTACCGGCAGCTGGCTGGCAAGCAAAGCCACATAAGTCGGTTTGGAACGATGTGCAATACAGAACTTGAATGTTCCGTGCGCCAGGATTTTCCTGATTTCAGCAATTGCTTTCAGCTTTAAGCCACGTACCTGGCTGCTTTTATACCCAAGAAAAATCACTTCATCAGAACACGTAGCCTGTGCAACTTCTTCATTAGCCTCACCGGTCAGGTATACCGTGACAACCTTATATTCTGTGCCTGCAAACAGCTTTGAATATTGTCGTGCGCAGTCAAGAAAAGGTGGGTAATAACAGTGGCAGATCTGTAATACTTGCAAAGTTTTTCTCTCCTGGCTTGCGGCCATGTTAATCATTAAAAACAACGGCTTTTGCCAGCTTGCTACGCAGCGTGGACTCACATGCAGTTCCCAACTGACTGCTTGCAAAATAGCCTTGCAGCAGGCTTTCCCAGCACAATTTTCCTAATCTTGCTATATCATCCGGGTAACGGCATAGGTGCCTGAAATTACGCATTCTGGTATTGCAAAATAACGGCCACGGATAAATACTCATATCGGATATATCGATCAGGCCGTATTGCCCATCAGGCATTACCAGAATGTTACCCATATGCAGGGACCGAAAGTGAATACCCAATTGATGTAAGCTGGCAATAAAAACACCTAAGGCTGTTGCCATTTCCTGATTCAACAGATGGCCATCCACCAGTTTTTTTACAGTATAGCCAGCCAAAGGGGTATAGAGTACTGCGGTATCAGTTGAATTGGCGAAATGATACAGATGCTTGCACGCTACAGTACTCACCCCAAGTTTGTGCAGTCTTTCTGCGTTCCGCATAAAGCGGCGTGCATGTGAGTAAATTCGCGCGCCGCTGATTTTGTGCCGCACCCTGAATATCTTGAGCATGTCACCGCTCTGTAACCTGACCACTTTGTAGCCACGCTCGTCCTGTTCCAGCACATCACCGCCTGCGAGCATGCTTTGCAACGCATCTGCACTTAACAACTCGCTCGGCCGTCTCCGTTTACCCAGCCAATCACTCATAATAATTCCAGTAAATTTTTAGCTACTGCAATTTTATTCGTTGTACAAAAATTCTGCCAATCAGCAACTTCAGTCCAGTCACTCAAAAAAACAAAGTCCAAACCGGCACGTGTCGCCGCTTCATAATCATATTTGCTGTCGCCTATAAATAAAGCAGGCAATTGCAGATTACCATTAGCCTTCTCACGTGCCAGCACCACGTCTTTAGTATCTGGCCCGCCAAAAATACCCGCATCAAACAAATCAGCCAGATTGCGTCTGGCAAAAATAGTGCGTAATTCCCGCTGGTCTCCGCCGGATAACAGCATCCATTTGCTGTTTCGGCTTGCCTCCCGCAAAGGCAGCAGACCGGGTGAAACCTCACAATCCATGAGTGTCCTGTCCAGAATCTCGTCAAAGGTATGCATATACTGCTGCATCACCTCATCCGTCACTTCCTGCTTGAGGATTTCTTTCAAGTAATACTCAATCTTGCCATTTCGCGGAAAACTGCCTTTTTGAATATGGTGATCCACCAAAGCCTGTGCCTGCGCGTCTGTTGCGCCATTGCGCTTAGCCACTTCAAAATAGGCATTGACCTTGGTTTTGTTGCTGTTTAATACAACACCATCACAATCCAGCACCAATGTTTTATATTGTGTCAGCTCAATACGCACTCATCATCCTCACAATAAAAAAGGCTTGCCGAGACCTGCAAGCCTTGATTCACCTTGAACTAATTACCTTATTTTGCTGCCGTAATCGCACTCGCCTCTTTCGCCAGCTTGGTAATATGCGCCCAATCTTTACGTGCCACTGCATCAGCCGGCGTTAACCAGGTACCGCCGCAAACCACTACGTTTGGCAATGCCAGAAATTGTGGGGCGCTTTCTACAGTAACGCCACCGGTCGGGCAGAATTTAACATCAGCAAACGGGCCGGCAAAACCTTTTAATAAATTGATGCCGCCAACAGCCACTGCCGGGAACAGTTTCAGGAAGTAGTAATCATCAGCATTCGCCATCATGATTTCAGAGCCGGTTGAAACACCTGGCAACAATGGCAAACCGATTTGACGTGCAAACTTGCCCAACTCAGTGGTGTAGCCTGGGCTAACCGCGAACTGACAGCCTACATCTTTAGAAGCTTGCGCGTCTTTAAGGTTACGCACAGTACCTGAACCCAGAATCGCATCTGGAACACGTTTGGCGATTTCTTCCATACCGGCCAATGCGCATGAAGTACGCAAAGTCACTTCCAATACTTTAATGCCGCCTTCAAGCAGCGCTTCAGCCATCGGCACAGCATCTTCAACTTTGTTAATCACGATTACTGGAATTACCGGGCCATGGTTGGCTAAATCTAATGTACTCATTTTTTCTACCTATTTAATAAATTTTAAGTTTTTTTGTTAAGTTCGTATTTTTACAATCGAACCTAATCATAGTTAAACCTATTCGGTTTCAAAACACATTTAGGCAAGACATTTAACCGAAGATAGTACGTTTAGTACGGCGAGGTTAAATAACGCAGGATAAATATATTTCAAAACTCCCTACAAAAACTTTGATAATCAAACGAAAACAAGGCGCATGAGTGCAGACAGTACAACTAGTACGGCAAGCGAATGCAACGCGGTTATCGTTTGATTTGCAAAGTTTACAGCCAGGTGACGGCGCCTTCTTCGGCAGATAAAACGTTCTTACGCATACCGCCAAACAACTCACGCCCCATGCCATGTGAATTATTATGACGTTTGTTATCAGAGAGTTCTGCTACTTCACGTTCAGCCCACTCATCTTCATCTACCAGTACGTTTACCATACCGACCGTTGCATTCAAACGAACAATATCACCATCACGTATCTTGGCAATTGGGCCGCCTGCTGAAGCTTCTGGCGTCAGATGGATTGCTGCCGGAATCTTGCCGGACGCGCCACTCATGCGGCCATCTGTAACAATGGCAACTTTAAAACCTTTATTTTGCAGCACTGCCATTGGTGGTGTCAGTTTATGCAATTCAGGCATACCGTTCGCTTTAGGGCCCTGGAAACGCACAACGGCAACAAAGTCTTTTTCCAGCTCGCCACGGTCAAATGCGGCCAGCAGCTCTTCCTGTGCATCAAACACAATTGCCGGTGCCTCAATAATGTGACGGTCTTCCGGTACCGCTGAAATCTTAATGACGCTGCGGCCAAGGTTACCTTTGAGCAAACGTAAACCGCCGGATTCATTGAACGGGAACTGTGCAGTGCGCACAATCGTTTCATCACTGCTTTCTTTTGGCAGGTCTTTCCAGACAATTTTATTGTCTTCCTTAACCGGCAATTTACCATATTCGCGCAAGCCGCCATGTGCCACTGTCAGCACATCCGGGAACATATAACCCGCATCAATCAACTCACGAATCACAAAAGCTGGACCACCCGCAGCCTGGAATTCATTCACATCAGCTTTGCCGTTAGGATAAACACTCGCCAGCAATGGTGTAGTTTTAGCAAGATGGTAGAAGTCAGTCCAGTCAATGATAATACCTGCTGCGCGCGCAATCGCCACCCAGTGGATCAAGTGGTTGGTTGAACCGCCGGTTGCCAACAATGCCACCATCGCATTCACAATCACATGCTCATCCACCATGCGGCCGATTGGCGTGAAGTTTTTGCTCTTCACATTCGCCAGCACCATTTTCACGGCTTCACGCGTGAGCAGTTCACGCAAGCCATCATGTGGATGTACGAATGCAGCGCCTGGCACATGTAAACCCATGGCTTCCATCAGCATCTGATTACTGTTGGCAGTACCGTAGAAAGTACAGGTGCCAGCGCCGTGATAGGCAGCAGACTCTGAATCCAGCAACTCCTGACGGCCTACCTTACCCTGCGCATATTGTTCACGTACTTTTGATTTTGTGGTGTTGTCGATACCTGTGCTCATCGGGCCGGACGGCACGAACACACATGGCAGATGGCCAAATTTCAAGGCGCCAATTAAAAGACCCGGCACAATCTTGTCGCACACGCCTAATAACAGCGCAGCATCAAACACATCGTGGGATAAACCAATCGCTGTACCCATCGCGATCGTGTCACGGCTGAATAATGACAGCTCCATGCCAGGCTCGCCCTGTGTAATACCGTCACACATGGCCGGCACACCACCGGCGACTTGCACCGTAGCACCATGTTTATGGGCTTCGTCACGGATAATGTCAGGGTAATTTACATAAGGCTGATGTGCTGAAAGCATATCATTGTATGCGGTAATAATCCCGATATTAGGCGCCTTCTCCACCACCACGCGCAGTTTATCGTTAGCCGGCATTGCTGCGAAAGCATGCGCCACGTTGGCACAGCCGAGGCGATCAGCGCCTCTTGGACGATTCACAATGTCATCAATGCGCTGTAGATAAGCTGTACGCGTAGGACGGCTTTTCTCTATGATACGTTCAGTAACTTCTATATGGGATTGTTTCATAATTAGATACTCTATTCAGATAACTGACTCAATAGCGGAACCAGATAATATGACATCGCATAATGTTTTGCTACGTGATGTTTATTACATGGTTAAGAAAAAACACTAACCCCGATTATCGCTAAAGTCGGCCTTATCGTCAAACAAAAGCCGCTGATGGAGCGGCTTTTGTTTAAGGTAAACAGACGAGTAATTAATCTATACTTGTTCCATTAAATAATCCGATGATGTAGCAATTCCGCTTATTCGTCATTCCGGCGAAGGCCGGAATCCAGACCACGTGAATACAAGCCTTGTCTCAATAAAGAACCATTCGTGACTGCAACCTTGACTGGATTCCAGCCTCCGCTGGAATGACGAAATTGATAGATATTTATACCAAGAATAGCCTGTGCCAAGCCCTATAAATCAATTCATTTTTTCGTCACCAGCACGTCTTCCATCATCAGATATTCCAGGTCACAGCCATAGAACATATCCAGTGCATCCTTAGGTGAACAGATCATCGGCTCACCCCTTCTGTTCAATGATGTATTCAATACCACCGGCACACCACGCAACTGCTCCAGATGCTCAATCAGTTCGTAATAGCGCGGATTAGTCTCGCGCGTAACCACTTGTGCACGGGCGGTGCCATCTTCATGCACCACTTCAGGAATTTTTGATTTCCAATGCTCGGCGACATCAAACGTAAATGTCATGTATGGTGCCGGATGCTCGGTCTGCAATATATCTACAGCAACCCGGTCCAGCATGCTCGGGCAGAACGGGCGCCAGCGCTCGCGGTATTTGATTTGCGCATTGATTCTATCGGCCACGCCCGGATAGCTCGGGTCACCCAGAATACTGCGGCAGCCCAGCGCGCGCGGCCCAAACTCCATACGGCCTTGCAGCCATGCCAACGGGTTACCGCTTGCGAGCAATTCAGCGCCTTTTTGCGCGGCATTTTCCACACGCGTAAATACCGGTTTTGCCGGATGTGCTTCGCAGGCAGCAATACACTCTTCACTCGTGAATGCAGGCCCAAGATAGGCATGCTCCATCTTTTGGATCGTGTCACCCGCCAGATGCGCGGCATAAGTGGCCGCGCCCAGTGAAGTACCGTTATCGCCTGAAGCGGGCTGCACGAATAATTCTTTTACATGCGGCATCGCAATAATACGCTGGTTCAGCTTCACGTTCAGCGCAACGCCGCCCGCCATTGCAATGCGGCCGGTTTCCTTGATGATATCGCCTAGATAATAATCAATCATCTTCAGCGCGACATCTTCCAGCAACTGCTGCACCGATGCGGCGTAATGAATATATGGGTCGTCAATTTCATCACCATGGCGTTTCGGGCCCAGCCATTCAATCAGTTCCGGCGTGAAATAGTAGCCTTTGCCGTTTTCTTTGTAACGACGCAAACCCACCACATTCACCAGTTTGGTATTCACGCGCAGTTCGCCGTCTTCAAAAGTCACCAGTCTGGATAAATCATACTTGCTGGCATCGCCGTAAGGTGCCATGCCCATGACTTTGAACTCGCCATCCAGCATTTCGAAACCGAGATATTCTGTAATGGCACCATACATGCCGCCCAGTGAGTCCGGATCATAAAACTCTTTGATTTTATGGATCTTGCCGTTTTCACCATAGCCGAAGAATGTCGTTGCGTATTCACCCTTGCCATCAATACCGACAATCGCGGTTTTTTCCTTGAATCCGCTCAGGTGATAAGCACTGGATGCATGCGCCAGATGATGCTCAACCGGCACAAATTTGGCATTGCTCAAGCCTAAATCCGCCATCAGTTTCAATGACTTATCACGGTTGCGGCGGAAACGGCGATTGCCGTTGAAAATCGCATCCAGTGCGCGATCCGGCGCGTACCAGTGACGCTTGGCATAATGCCAACGCGCATTGGTACTTAATGGAATTTCCGCATAAGGGAAAGCCACAATATCCACATCCTCCGGTTTAACGCCGGCTTGCTTCATGCAAAACTTGGCTGCCTCATAAGGAAACTGATTTTTAGCGTGCTTATCACGGATAAAACGCTCTTCTTCAGCCGCTGCTATGATTTTGCCATCGACCAGAATCGCCGCCGAAGCATCGTGACCCAACGCACCAGATAAACCTAAAACTATCATGCCTGTACTCTCAAATAATTCATTTTTCGTTATTTTACTTTAGTTTAGGCAATGCCTGCGCGAATTAAGATATTGTCACCCGCTTTTATGTGCGCAGATGCATATTCCGTGCGTAAAGCCTGCGCTAATAATTGCGTTGTTTGCGCATCATTTTTCCAGTTTTGCATGAGCCGCCTGAGATCCTTGACATGCTTGCGCTCGAACCACCAATCAGAACAAAACCCAAACCGATGTGCCTGCATCGCATCCAGATCAATCAGCAACGGGTTCAAATCAACAATCTTGATATTTGTCGCCTTGAAATCGCCATGCGTATATCGCAGTAAATACAATTTATGCAGCAAGGCCGCCAAGTGACACACCACCACCAGCCTGTCATCAGCACTGGTGCACTGTGCAAAAAACTGCCTGGCATCCGGCGCGTCGACATACTCACTGAGATAATACGCGCGCCTGCGCAAAATACCCCAACGCTCTTCGACCAGCGCCAAAGGCTTTGCTGTCGCGATATTTGAAATCAGCAGCCTGTGTGCATTTGCCCAGGACTGCGCAGCCCGGCTTATGCGAAAAGCCCTGCCAAGTCCATGCCATAAGCTCTTGATATTGTAGCGTTTAACAACCACCTTTTTGCCTGCAAGTTCTGCAGTACCAACCGTGCAGGTATTGCCGTTTTTAATATTTCGTTCAGGATTGATTAAGAATGTATCCAGAAACCTGGCATCCACATAGTCAATCCCAGAACCGGCAGCTGTCGCCTTAAAACGGCTAAACGTTTGCGAAACTTTCACGTCTGTGCAATTCCGAAATACCTTTTTATCTGCATAAGCACTTGCCTGCGACTGACGAATCCTTTGTGTGAGGCCGATTAGCCTGACTTCATCAGGGGCTTTATTCAGCATGCCGGCATGTGAACAATAACGGGCATACAAGTCTTTAATCCAGCCATCATCCAAAGCATCAAACTTCGAGAGCAAAGTCGCAAGATTTGCTAACTTTTTGCGCTTTCGGCAAAAGCCGGACAATTGACGAATGCCATCCCCATCAAGCGTATATACTGTATTTGCTTTGATCAGGAAGTTCTTGAGATACAAGTCTGTCTGGATCAGGTTACAGCGATGATGTGCCGCGACCTCCTGCACCAGTAACCCTGCAAACTCGAATTTTTGTGATGCATCGAGGCTGGGCAGCTGCTGTTCTGCATTCATGGCATCTGCGACTTCTGCAAAGACAAGTACTTTAGCGGGCCTATCGACCAATGCATTCGCACAGAGTAAAGCTGGCGTGGCAATGCCTGCCTGACTCAACCAAGTTACGCCACGAGCATCCCTGCCGGCATGGCGCTCTGCATTTTTACCTACAAAGATTTTGGCGTAAACGTTTTGCGAATTCCAAACACAGCGGCAAACCAGGCGCTTGCCTGGCACCGTCCTCACCACATCAAGCACTTCAAGCTGGCTGCCATCAACCAAGCGTAATGTGCAGGCATTAAACCCGAATGCAGCTAACTGCTGCAGTGTATTTTCGGTGACGGCCATCACGCTGAACAAACCCGTGTATATATTGCGTGCATTATCGGAAAAAACTCAGCAGCCTGTCTTTAATACCAAGCAGCGTCTGCTTCAATGATGATTGATTGCTGGTTTTAAACATTTTCTTTGCGCGTTTATCACGTTTCTTTGCCAGTTTTTTTGCTTGTGCCTTTACTTGCGGACTGTCGTATGGTCTCGCCACATAATTTGTATGCCGTGACTGGCCCGAGTCGTTCTTGATTTCATTTGCCGTGTAGTAATAAAGTGCGATCGATTTTCTTGAAATACCATCCGGCGTTGTTAATGGGTCAGGATGCCCATGAAAACTGTCTTCATCAGTATTGAAAATCACACAGCGGTTAAAAATTGGCAGCACGCTGCTGACCTTGTTTTTCATTTCCTTGTCCCACAGTTCGAGGTGACCGCCGTATGAGTCCTGCCAATCCTTATTCAAATAAATGATGACATTGACACGCCTTAATACCTGCAAAGACTCATTCACCCTGAAGTCTGCATGTATTCCCAATAAACCTCCGGCTTTGGTCTCATGAAAACCACCGCCGGCAAAATAAGGATCTGGCAGTAAACCGCGGATATTGGTAATCCCTTCAAGAAACTGCAGCATAGGTGCCGAGTTAAAAAACGCAAAAGCACTACGCACGTAGTGATCACAATCATAAGGCAATATTTGTCGCTTATGGGTGCCGCCATACCCTTTTTCATACACCTTATCGTGCGACTTAGGCTCCTCCGGAAAATGCGCGAGTATTGCCTCTGCCATTTCCTGTGGCAGAAAGTTATCAATCACCATATGGGGAAACGGCTCAGCAAAGGCGTATTCGCCCATAAGTTCCTCGCCAGCCTGACGCGCCTTAACCATATCCAGCTGAAAACCATCGGAACAGTCAACAGGCAAAACAGATTTGATCGCGTTCATTAATTAACTTCCAATCTTTTCCAAAATGGATTTTTTTCTTTTTACACGACGATTTGTATCCGCGTAGTCAGCACGCAGACCAACAGTGCCTGCTTCTACATGATCGAGATATTGAAACAGCTTCATCGGCGATAAAGTGACCAACTTGTAGCCATCTGCCTTTATTCTGTCCTGAAGCTCATAACCCGGGATGCGGCCAGCCATAAAAAACTGATACCCATACTGTTTCATTAAGCGCACATTCCATAAAGCACAGAAGCTCTTGATATATTGCTCCAGATAAGGCTTGGGCATTTTTGCATCAATGCCTATGAAGCGCCTGAATCTTCGTGAATAGTGCTTGATAAACCGGGAACTGATGCGCCATGCGGTTCGCAGGTAACCGCGGTTGATTTGTTCCAGACAACCTACAGCGGCTATTTTACTGTCTGCCAGGCAGAACGACAGCATCCAGTCGAAAACATCAGGATCATAAATAAAGGTATCCGTATGCAACAAAAACAAATAATCGGTATTAATGGACTCCAGAATCAAATCCAGCCCTCTGCCATGCGCTTCAAAACCTTCTTCATGGCCTGCTGGCACCCGCTCAATCAGGTGAATCCAGTCTAGAGAACGCAGATACTCGGTACTTTTATCCTGCGAATCATTATCTACCACCCAGACTTCCACCCTGCCTTCGCCCAGCTCGCCATTATCGATGTGCTTTTTTAATAACTCCAAAGCTATCCTGGTCAGTTCCAGCGTTTTATAGTTGACTAAGCCAATACTGAATCTGGGTAGTTTTTGAGAAATATCTGCGTTCAATTGCAATCCCAATCGATATTAATTTGATGAATATCTTACCTTAAAGCACATTTAAAAATAGATCAGCAAAGACGCTTAGCTAAAACTTCAGCCAACAAACTTTAACATAAATTCCGTACATAACAGTTCTTGCTCAACCTCAGCATTAAGCAGGCTTAACACTGAGGTTCCAACTGGTTTATGTATACAGAGATTCACTTTGCCTTAGGCAGAGTTTTAAGTGATTTTGGATTGTTAGGATCACCAACCAGCAACGGCAATGGTTTAAAGTCAGGGTTAATCAAACTTTTATGCGGCTCAAAACCATCGAATTTCAACCCAGCCAGATCAGCCCAGGTGTGAATAAAGTGCGAGGTGCTGTATGGACGTTCGCGTACATCCTCTGTAATCTCAGGCAGCTTGGCTTTCCACTCCGGCGTCATCCATAGCAGGAACGGCACCGCATACATCGGCAAGGTCGGGCTTGCTTCATTGCGACCCAGCACATTGTAGCCAGGGGCTTCATAAACATCTTCACCGTGGTCAGAGAAATACACCAAGAAGCCATTTTGCTGACTGGCCTGATATTTTTTAATGATGTTGGCAACGACAAAGTCATTGTACAGAACAGCATTATCGTAACTGTTGATCACTTCAACTTTATCGCCATCCAATGCCGGAGCCAGGTTTGAGTTGTCTTTAAAATGAATATACTCGTCCGGATAACGATATTTGTATTTCATGTGCGTACCCAGCAGATGGAGCACAATCAGCTTGCGTGGCGCAGGATCCTGCAGCGCCTCGGCAAATGGCGCCAGTACATCGCCATCATACTGCCGCGAATTCTGCAGGCGCGTATTATTCAAATACACCTGTTTATCGGTGTATTTGGAAAACGTGGTCAGCATCGTGTTACGGCGCGTCATGGTTTGCTGATTGGTAATCCAGAAAGACTTATAACCAGCCTGCTTCATCATATTCATGATGGATGGCTTGGTAAGGTATAACTCCGGATTTTCCTGATCGGCAAAAGTAAGTACTTGCTGCAACGCTTCTATCGTATACGGCCTGGGCCCAATGACCTGCTGAAAAACCAGCAAATCATCTTTCATTGCATCCAGCAGCGGTGTGGTATTGCGCGGATAACCGTACAAGCTCATATGCTGGCGATTGGTAGACTCGCCGATCACCAGCACTAAAGTTGCCGGAAAATCCGCATTTTTATCCTGCAGATTCTCCAGCGGCGGAATTTGTGCATTACCTTCCAGCAGGTCGTGCATGTTAGCCAGTTGCTCACGATACTGCACATAACCAATCACCAATTGCCATGGCACTGCCGGTTCAATTTTTAATTGCAGCTTTTCAATCACATCCCCCATCGGTTTATTGTCGATATATTTATATTTCAGGAATGGAAAAACCAGCAACACCACCAGGATAAGGACGCTCACCAGCAGTGATTTCTTAAGCGGAACAACAACCGGCCTGACATTGCGCCATAGCAGCCACGCCACCAGCGTATGTGCCACAAAGACCGGGATCATCCACCAGACAAAATATTGGGCAATAAACTCCTGACTTTCTGCAGGGTTGGATTCAAAGATCGTAAAGATAACGCCTTGCGAAAACTCCTGACCGTATATACAGAAATACGCAATGCTCACCAATGAGGTCAGCCAAAGAAGTACACCGACACTTGCGACAATAGATTTGAAAAAGCGCGGCAGCAACAGCACCGGAATAAACCAGAACACGCTCATGACGATGGCTTGCCTTAACCCGACAAATACCGTTGAATCTGTTGCATACAGAAGCAGCTGCGGTAAAACCGAGAAATATGCGAAGAATAAATATAGTTTAAAGACGGCTTTCCAGTCTGTACTAGATCCGGCATCTGGATTGGAACCGATATTGGACAAGATTTGTTTTGATACCATCAAGATGTATTCCCAATTAGAATTTTTATTATTTACGCTGAGAGCGTTTAATTAGCTGGCGGCAGAACCATTTACTGAACTTACCCAGGCGCTGAAGCTGGCAATATTGCTTAAAGAAATACAGGCGATCAGTTGCTTGCCAGAACTCCGCATGGCGATTTAAGGCTGCGAGATCAAAATAAGCTCGGTACCAGAACAGCGGACTGAAACGTGCTTTTTCCAGATCGATCAATGCCACTTGTACTGGCCCGCCTGCATGTTTTACAAAAATATGCTTAGGGTACAGCGCACGGTGGACTAATCCAAGCTGATGAAAGTTCCGCAGCGATGCAGCAATCACTTTGAGCAATTGCTGCCGATGTGCACGTGTCAGCTTATTTTCTGCGAACCAGCTCGCAGTCAGGCTATCCAGCGGCAGATAACCATCCAGCTCCTCAGTCACCAGGATTGCACAAAGTTTGTTCTCAACCACCTTTTCGCCATAAAAAACTACTTCGGGCGCGCCAATTTCGTGATCGGCTAGATATTGCAGACGCTGATATTCACGCCTGAAAGTTGGCTCGCCCCTGACGGGATGGCGTAATGTCAAGCGCCCATGGTTCTGCTGTTTTTTAACAAACAGGCACAGTGGTTTGCCACCGCCCACCTCCAACTGCAAGCGGCCTACTCCACTCCAGCCTCCGCGTCGCTCATTCGGAGCCTCAAACCATTCTATGGGGCGATCCCAAAGCTGTTCAAACGTATGCAGCTGACACTGCTCCAGAACATGTGCATGTTTTGCAGAAATAAAAGCAAGCAAAAACCTACTCCAATAACTAAATTTTGACTGCAGCCATTTTATCAGGCTTTAAGCGCTAAATTGGCAGAATAATAAATTCACACATTTCAGCAACTATAAATGCCGTTACGAGATAAAATATCGAACAAGCATGCTGAAAATTCTATCTAAATTACTGTCACACCTATCCTTACCGGCGATTCACCGCATAGGTAAGATACTTGGTGCACTTTTACATTTATTCACGCCCAACACGGCTCGCATACAGCGCGAGAACCTTCGCCAGAGCGGGCTATACAAAAACGAAGCCGATTTTGAGCGGATAATTAAAGAAAATATCGCTGAAACAGGCAAGTCCATACTGGAAACACTCGCCATCTGGGAGTGGTCAGAACAGGAAGCACTCAGCAAAGTGCAGTCCGCTACCAACTGGCATCTGATTGACGAGGCATTGGCGCGCGGCAAAGGGCTGATTTTCTTAACCCCGCACCTCGGCTGCTTCGAAATCACCTCGATTTACTACGGTCACCACCACCCGATTACCGTCCTGTTCCGCCCGCCAAAGAAATCCTGGATTGCACCACTGATCAACAGTGGACGCACCAAGGGCAAGGTTAAGCTTGCGCCGGCAAACACTGCCGGCGTGCGCTTGCTCATGCAGGCACTCAAGAATAATGAAGCGATTGGCATTTTGCCCGACCAGAACCCTGCTGCCGGAGAAGGCGAATGGGCGCCGTTCTTTGGCAAACCGGCTTACACCATGTCACTGGCGAGCAAGCTCGCTGAAAAAACCGGTGCCACAATCATTATGGTGTACGGGGAAAGACTGCCCGACGGCAAGGGCTTTATCGTGCATTTTTCAAAACTGGAAGATCATGCGATTGCCACCCCGGCCTTGCTGAACCAGGCAATTGAAGCACAAATCAGGCAGTGCCCGTCACAATACTACTGGAGTTACCATCGCTACAAAGTAAGCCGCAAGGCCAAGCCGCAATCTGCCCCTAGCGAATAAGCGACTTTTCTTTAGCCAATCTATCCTGAAACTTTGCACTATTGAACTTGGCATAAAGCTTATGTGCACGGGCTTCAACCTGCTGCCAGAAATTTGCATCCTGTTGCCGGTAATGTCGTTTAAAACGCAAATAATCACGCGCAGTTAAGCCGATATCCATGCTGGAAAAATATAAAGCGGCAATATCTTTGACGTTGGCGCCAAATGAGGGACTTGGATGAATCAGTACCCGGTGCAGGTCAATCAGGTAAAGCCTGATTGCCGGCAGCGCTGTGTTATCCAGACAAAAATGGCAGATATAGAAATCTCGATGATTGACGCCATTTTCGTGCAGCTTCTTCGCAATCTCTGCAACCTGCATAATCAGCCGGCGTTTAAATTTCGCATCGGGTGGCGATTGTTTCCAGCCTGCGCACAAATCCTCGAGTGAGGTAATATCGCCCAAATCCTGCGTCAGCACGAATGATTGTAACTTAGCCGGGTTGCTACCCTGCTGTCCGTAAGCAATTAAAGGTGTGGTGGCAATACCCAGCTCATCCAGCTTTTCTATTGCGTGCACTTCGGTCATGGCACCCAGAATCGGCTTTTTAAAAGTCAGCAGGTTTTTAACAATCTCGCGCCAGCCTACGCCAAAATGCTGCTTGAGAAAATAACTTTTACCGGCCAGCTGCACCTGTATGGTTTTGCGCCCCTTTACATCGCGGAATGCTTTGCCCTGTAACTGCATCAATGCGTTAAATGTATCCTCACTGCCAAGTGATTGCTGAACAGCATTGGGCACGACAAGAATATTTTTGCACATCATGATTGCAGTTTTCTTTGTGCCAGATCGATCAGTATATTCGCCTCGGCACTGCCGTCATTGGCCTGCATAATCGCCTGCACATATTTCAAACCATTTGCCGACCATTGTGCTTTCTGCTCTGATTGCATCATTGTCAGGAACTGTTGGTTAAACCTCTCCTGATCAAACGGCAGCTCGCTGACAATACCCGCGTTGGCATCCGCTACGTGATGCGCATAACCGCAGCTTGCAGTCACCAGCACTGGTGCACCACAGGCCAGCGCTTCCAGAATCACCAGCCCGGTATTTTCGCGGTAAGCCGGATGAATGCAGACATCGGCGCCCTGCATCAGTTGCGGAATATCCGGCCGTCCTTTTGAAATCACCACATTTTTCTCCAGCCCCAGCTTTTTGGCCATGCTGCTGAAATTTTTCGGGTTATCCTGCCCTACCGCAACCAGCCTGACATTAGCGCGCATATTTTCCGGTAGCGCAGCTACAGCGAGAATGGCGCGATCCAGCCCTTTCATGGCAAACCCGGAACCGGTCAACAGGAAAACAAAATCATTTTCCGCAAAACCAAAGGCTTTACGCAGATGTGTACGCATGGCCTGTTTATCCTGCAGCACAAAACGCTCAGGCGACAGGAACGGCGGTATGTAATGGAAACGCTCACTTTGCGTGCCATACCATTTTTGGAAGTTTTCTTTTTCAACCAGGGAAACAGCGAGGATCTCGGTTTTACTGTCATGCGAGAAAATGGCTTTCTCGCAAGCCGCAAACCATCTGGATCTTGGCAGCAGACGATATAGAAAACTGCGTTGCTTATGTGCACGCTCAATAAAACATGGGTCTGCTGCAAAATGCGCATCCAGCCCTGCCATGCGGTTATAACCGAACACATAGTCAAAGTGCTGGCTCTTGATTTGCGCAAACACCGCATCAATAAACTTTTGATAACGGGAATAATTGAACAGCCCACTTTGCGGCAGAACATGTACTTTAACACCTGGCGCAAAATCACCATCCCATGACATCGTAAAGATTTCTACCTGATGTCCGCGCTTGAGCAGCTCGTTTGCGGTCCGAAGCATATCGCGCTGCATACCGCCATAAGGAAAATACTTGAAGATAATGAATGCAAATTTCAATCTGAATGCTAACTAGCCAAAAAAAACTAATTGTATGCGAAAATGCCGCCTATGCTGCAAATATTGCTTGTTAAAACCTCGTCCATGGGCGATGTCATTCATAATCTGCCCGTCATTTCGGACATTCTCGCCCACTATCCACAGACACAATTTGACTGGATGGTAGAAGAAGGCTTTGCTGAAATCCCCAGACTGCACCCGAACGTCAGAAACGTCATCCCTGTTGCGGTCAGGCGCTGGCGTAAGTCCATCTTCAGCCGTAAAACGTGGCATGAGATACGCGACTTGAAAACCCGGCTCAGGCATACACATTACGACGCAATCATCGACACACAGGGCTTGTTAAAAAGCGCGGTTCTGGCAAAGTTTGCCCAGGGTAAGCTTCACGGCATGAATTACGATTCTGCCCGCGAGCCGCTTGCAAGCTTGTTCTATAGTCATAAATATCCTGTAGACCGTAATCAGCACGCAGTACAGCGCAATCGCGCACTTGCAGCGCTGGCATTGCAGTACCCAATACCTAAGTCGCTTCCTGATTATGGCTTGGGTAACTTAAGCAGTCAGCAAAACAACCTGGGATTACCGGACAATTACGTGGTATTTCTGCACGGTACCAGCCGTGACTCAAAGTTGTGGCCAGCTTCACACTGGGTAGCGCTGGCAGAAAAACTTAAACAATTTAATCTACAGGTTTTATTGCCCTGGTCAAACTCTAGTGAAGAAAATCGCGCAAAAAACATTGCAGCACAAAGCAGCAATGTACAAGTGTTGCCCAAACTCAAATTAACGGCACTTGTAGGCATTTTAGCCGACTCCAGATTGAATATCGGCGTAGATACCGGGCTGATGCATCTATCTACCGCATTGAATAAACCGAGCATTGCCATCTACACCGATACCAACCCCGTTTTTACCGGCGTGCTGCCTAGTATAGAGAATCTGGCCATCAACATCGGTGGCAAAGCGCAGATTCCGAGCGCAGATGATGTGTTCCAGCTCGCCTCAGGCTTTATACAGAAAGATGATTAAAGATAATCTATGAAAAAATCCACATTTTTAGTCATTGGCGGCGCGGGTTACATTGGATCGCATCTGGTCAAAGCGCTTGTTGAACAGCAGCAACAGGTCATCATCGTCGACAACCTGTCAGCCGGGGCAGCATCTGCGGTGCTCGGTGGAGAGCTGATTATTCACGACTTTGATGACCGTGAATTTTTAGACAATCTGTTCAGCAAGACTAAATTCGATGGCGTTTTCCACTTCGCGTCACAGATTGTCGTGAGCGAATCCGTAAAGGACCCTGGCAAATACTATCGTGCGAATACCGCTGCCACGCTCACGCTTCTGGAAGCGATGCGCGACCACAAAGTGGGGCCTTTAGTGTTTTCATCAACCGCCGCGGTTTATGGCGAGCCGTTATACACGCCGATTGATGAGCAGCACCCCACCAATCCGCTTAACCCGTATGGCCGCAGCAAGCTCATGGTTGAACATATGCTGGCAGACTTTGCCAGCGCCTACGGCCAGAAATACATTGCTCTGCGCTATTTCAATGCTGCCGGCGCAGATCCACAGGCACGCATCGGTGAAAGACATGACCCAGAAACGCATCTGATCCCGCTCGCACTACAGGCCATTACCGGAAAACGCCCGCCATTACAGTTATTCGGGCAGGACTACGATACGCCGGATGGCACCTGCATCCGCGACTACATTCACGTCGACGATCTGGCTAGCGCACACATACTCGCGATTAATCATCTCAATAACGGCGGCGAATCTGCAGTGTTTAATCTAGGCAGCAATCACGGCTATAGTGTTAATGAGGTTATCCAGACTGCAGCACAAGTCACAGACCAAACCGTACCGCTGACGTACGCCCCAAGACGCCCTGGCGACCCAGCAATCTTGGTTGCCGATGCCTCACTTGCTAAAAAAGTGCTCGGCTGGCAACCTCAGTACACTGACCTTACCCAAATCATCGCGCATGCCTGGGCATGGGAACAAGCTGGACGATAACAGCCTCAAGCAATACCCAAAAAATACCCACAAAGAAAAAGTGAATATTTTTAATTTTTTGCTTTAAGGCTATTGAAAAGCCGCTGCACCACCCCCATTACAACTCCATTCCCGATTCAAAATTACCTGACTACTAGAAAAATCAAAGGATAGTTATGCAGCAAGATCAAGAAAACCAGCAACCAGAACTGGCAACAGAAGATGTAACGGCAGAACAAAATACACCAGTGACGCCAGAAGCCAGGATCGCAGAACTGGAAGCTGCGCTGGAAGAAGCAAAAGCAAGCGTTCTTTACACCAAGGCAGAAGGTGAAAATATCCGCCGCCGTGCCATGGATGATATCGATAAAGCGCGCAAATTTGCTTTGGAAAAATTTTCAAACGAACTGTTAGCGGTCAAAGATAGTTTGGATGCCGCACTGCTGATTGAAGCGACAGACGTCAAGAGCTACAAAGACGGTGTAGAACTCACTGCCAAACAACTGGCCAGCGTGTTCGATAAATTCAATATTGCCGAGATTAATCCGGTTGGCGAGAAATTTGACCCGAATAAACATCAGGCCATTTCCATGCTGGAAAACAGCGGCGAGCCAAACACCGTGATTAATGTATTACAAAAAGGCTACACCCTGAATGAGCGCGTATTACGCCCGGCTTTAGTCATGGTTGCCAAATAGTCGTTGTGCTAGTTAATGATTTAATTTTTTTATAGTTTTTAAATTCAGATACTTGAATTTATAAAAACAATCACCATCTAGCAAACAAGGTTAAAAATTCAACTGCCTTACTATCAATTCTGAGTGCGTATAGTAAACGAGCGGTTAAACAAAATTAAAAGTAAAAGGAAATAAACTATGGGTAAAATTATTGGTATTGACTTAGGTACAACAAACTCTTGCGTTGCCGTAATGGAAGGCGGCAAACCGCGCGTGATTGAAAACGCTGAAGGCGCACGTACCACACCTTCTATTATCGCTTATCAGGAAGATGGCGAAATCTTGGCTGGTGCACCGGCAAAACGCCAGGCCGTGACCAACCCGAAAAATACACTTTACGCGGTAAAACGTTTGATTGGCCGTCGTTTTGACGAAAAAGAAGTACAAAAAGACATCAACCTGATGCCTTACACCATTGCTAAAGCAGACAACGGCGATGCATGGGTGGAAGTACGTGGCCAGAAAATGGCACCGCCGCAAATCTCTGCTGAAGTTCTGCGCAAAATGAAAAAAACCGCGGAAGACTACCTGGGTGAAGAAGTGACAGAGGCCGTGATTACAGTACCTGCCTACTTCAACGACAGCCAGCGCCAGGCCACTAAAGATGCAGGCCGTATTGCCGGTCTGGAAGTGAAACGTATCATCAACGAGCCTACAGCAGCTGCATTGGCTTTTGGTCTGGACAAACAGGAAGGCGACCGCAAGATTGCTGTGTATGACTTGGGCGGCGGTACATTCGACGTTTCTATCATTGAAATTTCAAGCATCGACGGCGAACACCAGTTTGAAGTGCTCTCAACCAACGGTGATACATTCCTGGGTGGTGAAGACTTCGATAACCGCTTGATCGACTTTTTGGCAGATGAGTTCAAGAAAGAAAACGGCCTGGACTTGCGCAATGACTTGCTGGCCAAACAGCGTTTGAAAGAAGCGGCTGAAAAAGCGAAGATTGAATTGTCAGGCGCACAGCAAACTGAAGTTAACTTGCCATACATCACCGCTGATGCATCAGGTCCGAAGCATTTGGTCGTAAAAATCACGCGTGCAAAACTGGAATCTTTAGTGGATGACCTGATTGAGCGCACAATCGCGCCTTGCCGTACGGCATTGAAAGACGCTGGTGTTTCAGCCTCAGATATTTCTGACGTGATTCTGGTGGGCGGTCAAAGCCGTATGCCAAAAGTACAGGAAAAAGTAAAAGAAATTTTCGGTCGTGAGCCACGCAAAGACGTAAACCCTGATGAGGCGGTAGCAGTGGGTGCTGCAATCCAGGGCGGCGTATTGCAAGGTGACGTGAAAGACGTATTGCTGCTGGACGTGACACCATTGTCACTGGGTATTGAAACACTGGGTGGCGTGATGACCAAGCTCATCAAGAAAAACACCACGATTCCGACCAAGGCATCACAAGTGTTCTCAACTGCTGAAGACAACCAGAATGCAGTAACGATTCAAGTACTGCAAGGTGAGCGTGAAATGGCTTCTGCCAACAAATCACTCGGCCAGTTTAACCTGAGCGACATTCCACCTGCACCACGCGGCATGCCACAGATTGAAGTCACTTTTGACATCGATGCCAACGGTATCCTGCACGTGTCGGCAAAAGACAAGGCAACCGGCAAAGAAAACAAGATCACGATCAAGGCAAATTCTGGCTTGAGTGAAGAAGAAATCAAGAAGATGGAAGAAGATGCGATCAAATATGCCGACGAAGACCGCAAACTGCGTGAATTAGTAGATGCGCGCAATGCAGCAGACGGCATGGTGCACTCAGTGAAAAAATCACTGACTGAGCACGGCGACAAACTGGATGCTGCTGAAAAAGAAGCGATTGAAGCAGCGATCAAGGATGTTGAAGAAGCACTGAAATCAGACGACAAAGCTGCAATTGAAGCCAAAACAGAAGCCTTGACTACCGCATCACAAAAATTGGGTGAAAAAGTGTACGCTGCACAACAAGCTGAAGCGAATACTGAAAGCGCCCAGCCACAAGGTGAAAAAACTGTGGATGGCGATGTAGTAGATGCCGAGTTTGAAGAAGTGAAGAAAGACTAAAAATGTATTAGAGGCACAAGGCTGAGCACAGGACTAAAACCTGCACTCAGCCTTTAGTCTTTAAACTACCCCTTAAAACTCAAGCTGTTAGACTTAAACAATTATGGCAACAAGCAAAAAAGATTACTACGAAGTCCTTGGCGTGAATAAGGATGCCTCGGAAGAGGAAATTAAAAAAGCTTATCGCAAACTTGCGATGAAGTACCACCCTGACCGCAACCCGGACAACCCGAAAGCTGAGGAGCAGTTCAAGGAAGCGAAAGAAGCTTATGAGATGCTGTCAGATAGCCAGAAACGTGCCGCTTATGACCAATATGGCCATGCCGGCGTAGACCCAAGCATGGGTGGCGGCGCGGGCGGTTTTGGCGGCGCAGGCTTTGCAGATGCGTTCGGCGACATCTTCGGTGACATCTTCGGCGGTGGTGCACGCGGTCAGCGCAGCAATGTCTACCGTGGCGCAGACCTGCGCTACAACATGGAAATTTCACTGGAAGATGCAGCCAAAGGCACTGAAACCAAGATCCGCATTCCGGTGCAGGCTAAATGTGAACCATGTAACGGTACCGGTGCAAAATCTGGCAAAACACCGGTTACCTGTACAACTTGCGGCGGCCATGGCCAGGTACGTATGCAGCAAGGTTTCTTCTCTGTACAGCAGACTTGTCCGAAATGTCATGGTGCTGGCCAGATGATTAAAGATGAAGATAAGTGTCCGAGCTGCAACGGTGCAGGCCGCACCAAACAAAACAAGACGCTGTCAGTCAAGATTCCGGCAGGCGTGGATGAAGGCGATAGAATCAGGCTTAGCGGCGAAGGTGAGGCTGGTGTGAACGGCGGCCCAACCGGCGACCTGTATGTTGTCGTACATTTAAAACCGCACCAGATCTTCCAGCGTGATGGCGGCAACCTGCACTGTGAAATGCCGATCAGCTTTACGACTGCGGCACTGGGCGGCGAAATTGAAGTGCCGACACTGGATGGTTCAGCCAAAATGAAGATTCCGGCGGAAACACAAACCGGCGGCGTATTCAGATTGCGCGGCAAAGGCATCAAACCTTTACGCTCAAGCGAGCATGGCGACCTGATGGTACATGTAGTAGTAGAAACCCCGGTAAAACTGACGACTCGTCAGAAAGAACTGCTGCGTGAGTTTGAAGAAAGCACACAGGCTGATGCCGGCAAACACAGTCCGAAAAATAAAAGCTGGGTAGATAAGGCTAAAGATTTTTTTGGCTAAATCTTAAGTTTTGAAATAAAAAGGCTCGCGATGCGAGCCTTTTTATTTGCATTCTCGACTAAAATAACTCTATGCCACACGTACTGATTATTGAAGACGAGCCTGCTATTGCTGAAACGCTTATTTATGCTTTCAAGGAGATGGGCATCCAAACCACGCATAAACAATTAGGTGGCGAGGCGTTGCATGAGCTCAATAAAACACCTTACGACTTTGTATTGCTAGACGTTGGGCTGCCGGATATTTCCGGCTTTGATGTATGCAAAAAAATCCGTGAATCCTCACAAATCCCACTCTTGTTTTTAACAGCTCGCAACCATGAGATTGACCGCATCGTAGGGCTTGAAATTGGTGCAGACGACTATGTGACCAAGCCATTCAGCCCTCGTGAGGTGGTTACCCGCGTGAAAACTATTTTACGTCGTATAGAAAACCATAGCACTGCCGCCAGACCGGCAAAAGGCACCACCAATTTTGTAGTTGATGAAGTTGCTAATCGTATTCAATATCATGGCGAGTTTTTAGAGCTGACGCGTTATGAATTTCTGCTACTCAAAACGCTGGCTCAGCAACCTCAACGTGTATTCTCGCGCAGCCAATTGATGGATACCGTTTGGGTAAATGCCGAAGATACGCTGGAACGCACGGTAGATGCACACATCAAAACCTTGCGCTCCAAATTACGCAAGATTGATGAAAATTCAGACTTGATCGTGACACATCGCGGGATGGGCTATAGCCTGCTAGCATGAAGCTACCGTTCAAATTTAATATCAGCCTGAAGATTTTTCTTGGTTATTTTGCCTTGGTTGGGCTTGCTGCATGGTTTGTATTGACGATTTTTGTAGACGAAGTAAAACCAGGCGTACGTCAAGCGATGGAAGATACCTTGGTAGACACCGCCAGCCTGCTGGCAGAACTGGCAGCGACTGATGTGAAATCAGGCACTATTCAGAACGGCAGCTTTGCCAACAGTCTGGCACGCTATCAGGCGAATGCCAACCGCGCCAACATCTGGGGTATACAAAAACAATCCGCAGATTATCGCGTCTATATTACTGATGCACGAGGCATTGTGATTTTTGACTCGGCAAATCTTGCTTTGGGGCAAGACTACTCCCGATGGAACGATGTGTACCTTACACTGCGTGGCAAATACGGCGCGCGCTCCAGTCCTGTGATTGCCGGCGACAAAAACGGTGACACGATTATGTATATTGCCGCCCCAGTACATGATGGTAAAAAAATCATAGGCTCACTTACAGTCGCCAAAGCTAATCGCACCCTACTGCCATTTATTGAGCGAGCCCAGAGCAAAATCATCAGATGGGGCGCCTTGTTGTTCGCGCTATCTGTGGCAATAGGCATTTTGTTTACCTGGCGCTTTACCCGTGCCATTCACAGACTGCGCGATTATGCGCTGGCCGTATCTCGCGGTAAAAAATCCAGCAAGCCGGAATCAAGCAATGATGAATTAGCAGAACTGGCCAATGCGATGCAGACCATGCGCGATGAGCTGGATGGCAAGCAATACGTGCAGGATTCAGTCCAGCATCTTACACATGAGTTAAAAAGCCCCATGACGGCCATTCAGGGGGCACTGGAGCTTATCTCCCCCGATATGCCTGCCACTGATCAGGCGCATTTTCTGAAGCAGATTAAAGCCCAGTCTGAGCGCGTACAAACTATCATCCACAACATGCTAGGGCTTGCTGCCCTTGAACATCAGCAGCATTTGACCCACTTGGCAGACATCAACCTGACTGAATTGGTACGCACACAAATTGCACACTTGGCCGACAAGGCCAGCCAAAAAAACGTCCAGTTCAACATTATCAGTGGTGAATCCATACACCTCAAAGCTGAGGCGTTTATTCTCGGGCAGGCCATTTATAACGTGCTGGAGAATGCGCTGGACTTTAGCCACAAAGACACTACCATCATGGTCAGCATCCGCCAGCAGGCGGCTGACATCACTTTAACGATTCAAGACCAGGGCACAGGCATTCCCGAATATGCATTGAATAAAATCTTTGATAAATTCTATTCACTGCCCCGCCCGGCTACCGGCCAGAAAAGCACTGGTCTAGGCTTAAATTTCGTGCAGGAGGTGCTTAAACTGCACAATGGCGGCATAAGCCTCAAGAACCATGAAATGGGCGGAACCGTGGCTACAATTTCATTACCCACTTAGACACCTCTTCACACTCACTTCACACAAGCGCATCAACACTTCACGTTAGCAAACTATTCTGCAAGCTCTTAAATCAATTAGGAGCTTATTGTGAACCGTCCATTTATCATTAAAGTACTTGGCGTATTTCTTCTTATCACCCTGATGTCATGGGCGGTGAGTTATATCAACTCAATTATTCTTGAACGCCAGTCACGGCAGCAGCAAACCAAGCAGGATATTGCCCGTAGCTCTGCCGGCGGCCAATCGATTGTCGGGCCCATTTTGGCTGTGCCCTATACCGAGGAATATGTTGAATATGCTGAAGAGCAGACAAATTCAGGGCAGAAAGTCAAAAAGCCAGTCATCAGGCGTGACACATTCACACGGTATTACCTGCCAGAGACTCTTGAGTTAAACGGTGGATTTTCCAACGAATACAAAAAGTTAGGTATTTATAAGGCATTGATGTATCAGCTCGGGGGAAATATCAAGGGAGACTTCCGCATACCTGCCAACTTCAACATCAATCCGGCACATAAAGATGGAAAAATCACCTATCACGCAGCTTATGTGAGCATAGGCATCAGCGATACTCGCGGCATCAATGGCAAGCCTGATTTCACTTGGAATAAGCAGTCATTCAAATTTGAACAGGGCAGCAGCATTTCCGCTTTAGGCAATGGTATTCATGTAATGCTGGGCGATATCGCCGCCGAGACTGAGCAACTTATCCCGTTTGAATTCAAACTCAACCTGCGCGGCATGGAAAATTTCAATTTCACGCCCATTGCAGAAAACAATAAAATTGCCCTGCAATCAAGCTGGCAACACCCGCATTTTAACGGCAGCTTCTTACCTGACGCCTCAACACAGAAAATCACGCCCGCCGGATTTGAAGCACAATGGGCGATATCATCATTATCCAGCAGCAACCAAGCTACACTAAACAATTTACTCAACCAGCAGTGGAACACCGCCGCATCCCAAAACCCTACTAATGCAGCTTACCCTGCGGCAGCACAAGCGGCTAGCTCACTGGAGTCTCTATCAATCGGATTTGTAGAGCCTATCAATGTATATAGCCAATCAGACCGTGCAACCAAATACGGCCTGCTGTTTATCGGGCTAACCTTTGCTGGTTTTTTCATTTTTGAAGTATTGAAAAACCTGCGCATTCACCCAGCCCAATACACACTGGTCGGGCTGGCAATGGCATTATTCTATCTGTTACTGATTTCACTATCAGAACATATTGGCTTTGCCACAGCATACCTTGTTGCCAGCCTGGCCTGCGTTATCCTGCTAGGCTATTACCTGACGCATGCATTAAAAAGCAAATCTAACGGCATCATGTTTGCCGGACTATTAACGGCGTTATACAGCGCCCTGTATGGCATACTGGCTTCAGAAGATAACGCGCTACTGATGGGCTCACTGCTGGTGTTTGGCCTATTGGCCCTGACCATGATCATCACCAGAAAAGTAGACTGGTATCAAATCAACAGCAAAGATGCCATATCGCAACACCATGGCTACCAAGGCGCATAAGCATCATGCATGGCAGCATTAAATTTATAGCCATTATGCTTACACTGGGGTTACTTATTCCGCAACACGGTGTAATCCCAGTACAAAATGCCAGTAAGAAAGACTGGCACAGACAAAGCTACTGGTATGCCCCATGGGGAAAGTCCGGTGTACATAAAGGCATCGACATTTTTGCAAAGCACGGCACACCAGTACAAGCCAATGTAAGCGGTCTAGTGCTATTTACCGGCAACATTGAGCGAGGAGGCAACGTGATTGCCATCATGGGGCCCAAATGGCGCATCCACTACTATGCACATCTCGCTACAGTCAATACACATGGCATACGCTGGGCATCGCGTGGCGAAATGATTGGGACGGTAGGCGACTCAGGCAATGCTATTGGAAAGCCACCGCATTTACACTACAGCGTGCTTTCGATTATTCCCTACCCATGGAGATATTCAACGCAAGTGCAGGGCTGGAAAAAAATGTTCTATATCAACCCTACAGATGGCTTCATGTGATGAAGCCAATATGAGCCTAAAAACACAAAACCCGGCGATGCCGGGTATTTTTATGCACTACCTAAGAGTTGATTAGGCTAAATGCCGTTGTATGGTAATCAGTTCATCCTGCGTACTATCAAAGTCTTCATACTTTCTGCCAGCAGTACGCGCATACCAGTATTTGCTGTTCCATACGTCACCTTCAATCTTGTGCAGCACAGCATGTATCCAGTTAGCTGTGGTGTCACTGTAATCCTGGGCAATCTTATGCGAAGCATCCCAGTCGCCATCCAAAGCAAGTTTCACAGCTGTTAATAACGCATCTTTATTCATACCGGGTCATTAAAGAAGTTAAGTTTTTTATGCCGGGGCAGCTGTTTCAACTGTGCCTCTGCAACACTCGCCGCAGAGCGGTCTGTATATAATTTCGATGCCAGGATTCTGACGGGCGGGTTGGCACGGGTATAACGTGCACCCTTGCCAGAAAGATGGGCGGCATAGCGCTGCTCCAGATTATTGGTAATCCCTGCATAAAAAGCACCATTCTTGCATTCCAGCAGGTATAACACCCAGTCCATTTTTAAGGGATCAGTAAGTACCGGCCTGGATGAATTCAACCTTATAACCATCCGGATCTTCAATAAATGCAATCACAGTCGTGCCATGCATCATCGGGCCAGCCTCACGGATGACTTTGCCACCGGCATTGCGCACTGCATCACAGGCCTTATAGGCGTCATCCACTTCAATTGCAATGTGACCATAAGCCTTGCCCATATCGTAACTCTCAACGCCGTAGTTGTAAGTCAGCTCGAGCACAGTATGATCGCTTTCATCGCCATAGCCAACAAACGCGAGTGTAAACTTACCATCCGGATAATCGTGCTGACGCAGCACTTTCATACCCAGCACTTCTGTGTAAAACTTGATTGAACGCTCCAGATTGCCGACACGGAGCATGGTATGTAGCATGCGCATTTTGTTATTCCTTAAATTTGATTTGTTTGGAAATTTGATTTATTTGGCTGCTGTTAGACGATAATACTTTTCCATCAGCTGATCTTTGGTTTCTACCACTTCCGGATTGAATGGGATGCAATCAATCGGGCACACCTGCTGACACTGCGGCTTGTCATAGTGACCCACACATTCAGTGCATTTGTCTGGGTCAATTTCATAGATCTCTTCACCCTGGAAGATCGCCTCATTCGGACATGCCGGCTCGCAGACGTCGCAATTTATGCATTCGTCGGTAATCATCAACGCCATATTAAAAATCCATTCCTCGGGCACATTGCTGCGTTGCGCAGTGCTCGCAACCTCGCCGTACAACTACGTACTGTCTCGGCTGCTGTGCGCTGTGCGCCTTGCACTGCAACCCGAGTCGATGGATTTTTGGAGAATGTTTCAATTTCATACTTAACTCAATTTCTTTTTAATCGCGGTCTCTACTATTTTCGACACAAACTGATCCACCTCTCCGCCGAGCTTAGCTACTTCGCGGACCAAGCTGGAGGACACGAACATATACTCGTCAGAGGGGGTTAAAAACATCGTTTCGAGCTTGGGGTATAGTTTGCGGTTCATGCCCGCCAGCTGAAATTCATATTCAAAATCAGAAGCTGCACGCAAGCCACGGATGACAATCTGCGCCTGCTGTTCTTGCACAAACTGCATCAACAAACCGCCAAAACCCACTACCTTTACATTGTCGTAACCGCCAAAAACTTGTTGCGCAAGCTGAACCCGCTCATCCAGGCTGAACAAAGTGGTTTTATTGGTGCTGCCGGCAACCGCAACGATCACTTCATCAAACAGATGTGCGGCGCGGCGCACAAGATCTTCATGCCCGAGGGTGATAGGGTCAAAGGTACCGGGGTAAACAGCGATGCGTTTTTTAGCTTCGGTCATGTTTTTGCTCTCAATTCTCACGCAATTTTAACAGATGATAAAAAACATTACCCGCTTTGCTTTGTTTCACCAATTGCCAGATATCATCCGCTTGAATGGCATACTCCGCCTCGGCATACACAAAGCCATCGGGATTCAAGTGCGCTGGCAATAATGGGAGAACTTTCGCCAGCCAGCCCTGATTGTAAGGTGGATCCAGAAAAATCACATCAAACAACTGCTGGTTTTGAGCCAAAAAGCTTACAGCATCGGTATTGAACACCTGCACAGCATCTGCCTTAAGACTCGCTTTATTCTCTAAAATCGCTTTATATACCGCAGATGTTTTTTCGACCAGCACAGCTGATTTGGCATTACGCGACAGCGCTTCAAACCCCATCACGCCAGTGCCGGCAAACAGGTCAAGGCAATGCAAGCCGGTTAAATCCTGCCCGAGCCAGTTGAATACGGTCTGGCGCACGCGCTCGGGTGTAGGCCGCAACCCCTCTGCATCCGGAAATTTCAGCAAGCGGCTGCGCCACTCACCCGCATTGATACGTACTGTATTCTGCTTTTTGCTATTACTTGTATTGCGCGGCAATCTATCGTCTCAATTAAATTCTGTTAAGCGCGTAGATTGCCACGCTACCACACACTCCGCAATACAAATTTGTGCTTATGCAGCACTATTTTGCGCCAGGATCGCCTACGATAATCGTTACAAAATTTTCAGGTTTAAGGCGGCGGGCAAATGCATCCTTAATCTGCGCCACAGTCACTTTTTCTACGTTGCTGTTATATTCATCCAGATAATTCAGCGGCAGCTTGTAGAAGCCAATCACCGCAAGGTAATCCAGAATCTTGCTGTTGCTGTCAATGCGCATCGGGAAACCGCCGATGATATTGGCTTTAGCGGCTTTCAGTTCAGCCTCGGTAATGCCGTTCTTGATGAAGTTATCCAGGGTTTCTTTCACCAGTTTGAGTGCATCTTCTGCCTGCTCTTTCTTGGTTTGCAGTCCAAGCTGGAAAGGCCCGGCTTCTGCCATCGGCATAAAGTAGCTATATACGCTGTAAACCAAGCCGCGCTTCTCGCGGACTTCTTCAGTGAGTCGTGACACGAAACCGCCGCCACCTAAAACATAGTTACCCACGTAGAGCGGAAACAAGTCAGCGTCACCGCGTTTGATACCTGGGTAGCCGAGCAGGATATGCGATTGCGAAGCTGGATGTGCAATACGTTTTTCCAGCGGCTGCGTTGGCAGTGCTACTGACTGAATTGGATTTGGCGCAGCGGACTTAGGCAAGCCGCTGCTGATGCTCTCGGCAATGATGGCTGCCTGCTCACGCGTCATATCTCCAATCATCGCAATGACCGCACCCTGCGCGCCATAATACTGTTTGTAGAAGTTTTGCAGATCATCACGCGTAATCTTGGCAACAGTATCTTCTTCACCAGATTCATCGAGGCTGTAAGGGTGGCTGCCATACAGCGCTTTCATAAACGCTTTATTGGATATGCTTTCCGGCTGAGTGGCTGATTCCTGCAGGCCGGAAATAATGCGTGCTTTTTCACGCGCCAGCACCTCTTCAGGAAAATCAGGCTGTTGCAGGATTTTAGTAAACACCTCCAGCGCCTGCGCTTTTTCGCGTTCACTGCTCAGGGTGCGCAATTTGAATCCGGCGCGGTCAGCATCAAAACTGCCGCCAAGAATTGCGCCCACATCGGCCATTTTATTAGCGATTTTTTCGTCAGACATACCGGCAGCGCCTAACGTCATCATGTATCTGGTAACACCCGCTATGCCTGACTTTTCGGCACTGTCACGCGCGCTGCCTGCAGCAAAATTGACGCTGATGTCTACAATCGGCAAGTCATGATTTTCTACAAAATAAACCTCAGAACCTGATGCAGTCTGCCATTGCTGGATTTTAACACCAGCCTGAGCCGCACTGCTAAATACCATGAACCCTGCGGCCAGCAATGCCAAACCTGCTGTGAATGTTTTTCTTATGTATTGCATACGCATTATTTTTTACCCTAATAAAATATAGAGAATTATGAGCATTGGTCTGTTTCCATAGTCATGAAGCCTGCCTGAATTCTGGCCTCCGCCGGAATCACGATGAAGTGATTTCTGACTATAAAAATTCATACACAGTACTCAAACGAACGATGACTTAATGTACGTGTGGTTTACCCTGTGGTTTTGCGTTCGGGTCAATCGGCTGCGGATCAAGGGTTGCCACGGTCAGGTTGTCAGGAAGCAGATATTTTTTAGCTACGGCCTGCACCTGCTCCGGTGTAACGGCACGCAGTTTATTCGGGTAATCTTCCAGGATT
The DNA here is from genome assembly GCA_964622195.1 of uncultured Methylotenera sp. GTDB lineage: Bacteria > Pseudomonadota > Gammaproteobacteria > Burkholderiales > Methylophilaceae > Methylotenera. Next base: position 53,990 of record CAZUOQ010000010.1, read on the forward strand.
TTCCACGGAAAACCGATGGTTTCAATAGTACCGATCTGCATGCCTTGGTAGAACATGGAATCACGCTTGTAAACATCTGCTGCAATCACGCCAGCCTTCACACGTTCAAGCTCTTCCGCGGTCACACCAGATTCCTTGATTGCCTCTATCTGCTGGATCAGTGCTGCTTCCAGCTCAGCTACAGTTTTACCTTCACTCGGTGTGGCATCGAGGGCAAATACACTTTGACGACCGCGTGACATCAGGTCATAGCCGGCACTGGCATCTATTGCCAGCTTGGATTCACGTACCAGCCGCTGATTCAAACGTGCCGCAGGGTTGCCGCTTAGCACACCAGCAAGCACCTCCAGCGCATACGGTTCCCAGTCAGTGTCAGGGTTATTTAAAGCAGGCACATGGTAGCCCATCAACAAATACGGTAATTTAGCCGGCGCTTTTACCACTACGCGGCGCTCGCCGAGCTGTTCCGGCTCCACTTGCGGTTTACGCACAGGCAACACTTTAGGTTTCAATTTTCCGAAATACTGCTTGGCCAGTTTATAAACTTCTTCAGCTTTGACATCGCCTACCACCACAAGCGTTGCATTATTAGGCGCGTACCAGTTGTTGTACCACTCACGCGCATCATCCGCTGTCATATTTTCAAGATCATTCATAAAACCAATGACCGGCCGTGAATATGGGTGCGCACGATACACCGCGCCCTGAAATGCTTCATTTACTTTGGATTGCGGTTTATCGTCCGTGCGCCAGCGGCGCTCCTCCATCACCACCTTGATTTCTTTAGCAAACTCTTCATCCGTTAACTGCAAGTTAGCCATGCGGTCTGCTTCCAGTTTAAATGATAAAGGTAAGTGTGATTTTTCAAGCTGTTGAAAATAACAGGTATAGTCGGTGCTGGTAAAGGCATTCTCCTTACCGCCAGCGGCCGCAATCAGACGTGAAAACTGGCCGGCTTTAACCTGTTTGGTGCCCTTGAACATCATGTGTTCCAGCACATGGGCGACACCGGTCTTGCCATTCACTTCATCCAGACTGCCGGCGCGGTACCATACCTGCGATACTACAACCGGTGAGCGATGGTCTTCCTGCACAATCAGTTTTAAACCATTATCCAGTTTAAATTCCTGAATGGCTGCGTTAGCAAATGCCGTTAACGGCATCACCAACAAAAGAATTAAAAAGCTTTTTGTACGCACTGTACTAATCTCCTTTTTTGTTTTTAGCGGTATTTTCGATTGGCGCGGCCAATAATTTATATATTGCTTACCTGAACTGGCATTTGAGACAAGGATAACACTTTGTTAGTTCATCACGACGGCATGCCAACACAATCACTAACTCAAAATCGTTTATTCCAGAAATTTATATCGATATATGGATTAATTATTTTTAGAAATTAAGACAATTAGATAGAATGCCGCAAGTTTTTAATTTAACGCGATCAGAAAGTCACCCGAATGAAATTAACACGTAAACTCTTACCGCTTCTTGCCGTTCTAGCAGCCACCAATGCTAACGCTACTGACGGCTATTTTGCCCATGGCTACGGCGTAAAATCTCAAGGCATGGGCGGTGTTGGAATCGCCTTGCCACAAGATGCACTTGCAGCGGCCGCCAACCCTGCCGGCATGGGTTTGATTGGTGACCGTGTTGATTTTGGCGTGACCTGGTTCAGGCCGCAGCGTGAGACTGAGATTACCGGCACCCCCTTCGGATTTGCAGACGGTAAATACGATGCAAATGATTCTGAAAACTTCTTCATTCCTGAGTTCGGTTATAACCGCATTATCAATCCTGATGTTACACTTGGTGTAAGTGTCTACGGCAACGGCGGCATGAACACCGACTATAAGAAAGCGATCCCATACTTCGGCACTACAGCACCACGCATGGATTTAGCACAGCTGTTTATTGCACCAACTGCCACCTGGAAAATCAATGAGTCCAATACAATTGGTGTTGCAGTTAATCTGGCCTACCAACGTTTTGAAATGAAAGGTCTGGAATTTTTCGCAAGCCCGGCCTCAGCCCATCCAAACAATGTAACCAATAAGGGTTACGATTCCTCTTATGGTGCCGGTGTGCACATCGGCTGGATCGGTCAGGTAAACGATACTGTTACTCTGGGCGCAACATACCAGAGCAAAACCTATATGAGCAAGTTTGATAAATACAAAGGTTTGTTTGCTGAAAGCGGCGACTTTGATATTCCGGAAACCTACGGTTTAGGGATTGCAGTAAAAGCGACTCCAGCATTGACCGTTGCCGCTGACGTGCAACGTATCAACTATAGTGATGTAGATTCCGTTGGCAACTCAGTTAATAATCTGTTTGTTAATGGTCAGCAACTTGGTTCAAAAAATGGTCCTGGCTTTGCATGGAAAGATGTGACCGCAGTTAAAGTTGGTGCCAGCTATGCCTGGAGTGAAAACTTAACGGTACGCGCAGGTTATAACCATTCATCACAACCTATTCGCAGCAGCGAAACACTGTTTAATATTCTAGCGCCAGGCGTGGTGCAGGATCACGTAACCTTAGGTGCAACCTATGTATTGCCAAACCAGTCAGAGCTCTCTTTCTCTTACATGCATGCGTTTGAAGAAAAAGTACGTGGCTCCGGCTCTATTCCAGCAGGTTTCGGCGGTGGCGAAGCCAACCTGAAAATGTACGAAGACTCATTGGGCATTGCCTACGGCTGGAAACTGTAATTTAAGATATAATTTATCTTACAAAGGTCGCGTACACATGTACGCGACCTCTTTTCATTTATAGCTGAATTGAACCTATGTTAATCGACTGGAATAACTTCACCCCATGGACAGCACTCGCTGGCGGCGCACTGATCGGCATCGCTTCTGCACTGTTCGTGCTTTTTAATGGCCGTATCGCCGGCATCACCGGCATTTTGGGCGGCTTGCTAAGGCCAAAACTGCGCGATATCGGCTGGAGGCTGGCATTCATCATCGGTTTGGTTGCAGCACCATTTACATGGTTGCTGTTTGCACCGCTGCCTGAAATTCAAATCGACGCCAGCAACACATTACTTGCTGTTGCCGGGCTGATTGTCGGCATCGGCACCCGCTACGGTTCCGGCTGCACCAGTGGTCACGGTGTTTGCGGCATTTCACGCCTGTCGCCACGGTCCATCATCGCCACTGTCGCATTTATGGCAACCGGCGTGCTCACTGTTTATGTTGTGCGTCATGTGTTAGGAGCTTAAGTCTATGAAAAACCACATCAGCAATACTGCCGCGCTGACATTCTCCTTGCTTTCCGGCCTGATATTCGGCATTGGCCTGATTCTGGCAGGCATGGCTAACCCAGCTAAAGTGCTCGCATTCCTAGACATCGCCGGCCTGTGGGATCCATCTTTAGGCCTGGTCATGGCTGGTGCAATCGGCATTGGCCTGATTGCATTCGCTATCGCAAAAAGACGTAACCTCAGTTATCTGGGTTTCGCAATCCAACTGCCAACCAACCGCATTATCGACAAGCGCCTGGTTCTTGGCAGCCTCGCCTTCGGCATTGGCTGGGGGCTGGTTGGCATATGCCCTGCCCCGGCATTTGTGTTGGTTGGTACAGGCAGTGGCAAAGGCCTGATTTTTACCGTATCCATGATGCTGGGCATGGCAGTGTTTGAGTTGCTTGAAAATCTCAAAAAACCAGAAAACGTGCCACCCGAGTCATAAATTCACGTTACGGCTTGGGGAAATTTAAACTTGGGCCAGGCAAAATTAAGCTAAAATAATGCAACTCAACTAAGTTGTTTATTTATGTTCGATTTTTTCAAAAAAGACAAACCGCCAGCCAAGGAAAAAGCACCTGAAGACGCCAGCCAGCCAGCGCTTAATAAAAGCTGGGCCGAGCGACTGAAACAGGGACTTGCCAAAACCCGTAACCAGCTCGGCAGCCAGCTTGCGGGATTGTTTGGCGGCGGTAAAATTGATGCTGAAGTTTACGAAGATCTGGAAAGCATTCTCCTGACCGCAGACGTTGGCATCAGCGCAACAGAGTTCCTGCTTGATGACATCAAAAACCGTGTAAAACGCCAAAGTCTCGATGATACGGCGCAGCTCAAAATAGCACTGAAAGAAGCACTCTCTGACCTGTTGCTGCCATTGCAGAAGCCGCTGGAAACCTCTACACACAAACCCTTCATCATCATGCTCGCCGGTGTCAATGGTGCTGGCAAAACTACAACTATCGGCAAGCTGGCGAAACACTTTCAAGCGCAGGGAAAAAGCGTGCTGATTGCGGCTGGTGATACCTTCAGGGCCGCAGCACGTGAACAGCTACAGGTTTGGGGTGAGCGTAACAATGTGCACGTCGTGGCCCAAACCAGCGGTGACCCGGCTGCAGTCATGTTCGATGCAATTAATTCAGCTGTAGCCAAAAATATTGATGTCGTTCTGGCTGATACGGCCGGACGCCTGCCTACACAATTACACCTGATGGAAGAAATTGCCAAAGTAAAACGTGTCATGGATAAAGCCCTGCCAGGCGCACCACATGAAGTGCTGCTGGTGCTGGATTCCAATACCGGGCAGAATGCGGTAAACCAGGTCAGGATTTTTGACGATGCGCTTGGTGTTACCGGCTTGGTGCTGAGCAAGCTGGATGGCACCGCCAAAGGTGGCGTGATTGCAGCGATTGCGCAGGCGCGCCCTATTCCCATACGTTATATCGGTATTGGTGAAGCGATTGATGATCTGCGTCCGTTTAATGCCACAGAGTTCATAGACGCAATGATCGATTAAATCTATTGATGCAACCCCATTTGGATAATTAAGAGACAATAGCGCTAGAATAACGGCATGATTCAATTTGACCAAGTCAGCAAACGCTACCCGGGTAGTGACCAGATATTAAAAAACGTCAGCTTCAGTATTGAGGCTGGCGAATTTGTTTATGTCACCGGTCATTCCGGCGCTGGCAAAAGTACACTGCTTAAATTGATTGCAGCCACCGAACTGCCTACCAGCGGTACGGTGCTGATTGCCAACCAGAACGTCAGCAAACTCAAACCCTCCGCGATACCTTTTCTGCGCCGCCGTTTCGGGCTGATTTTTCAGGATCACAAACTGCTGTATGACCGCAACTGTTTCGAGAATGTAATATTACCATTGCGTATCAACGGCGTCTCCGAGCAGGAAGCTGCCAAACGGGTACGCGCTGCGCTGGATAAGGTTGGGTTACTCAATAAAGAAAAAGTCATGCCGATCACGCTCTCCGGCGGAGAACAGCAGCGCCTTGCAATTGCGCGGGCTGTCGTAAGCCGTCCGTCGATACTGCTCGCTGACGAGCCAACCGGCAATCTGGACGCCAGTTATGCCGCTGACATCATGGCTATTTTCCAGGCATTCAACCAGGTAGGCGTCACCGTGATCATGTCTACACATGACGCATTAGGCATGAGTGCAGACCAAAGCCGGGTATTGCATCTGGATCATGGCCAGCTTACAGAGAATCCGTTCATGCAAAAGACATTAAACCTGAACACAACGCCTACGGGAACATTTTGATCATGAGTACCTGGCTGAATCATCATTTGCAGGCAATTAAACTCGTACTGTCACGTATGCACGCCAACTTGCTCTCAACATTCATGATTTGCCTGGTGATAGCTGTGGCCATGTGTTTGCCAAGTTTGTTTTACCTTGGCGTAGATAACTTGTCCAAACTGACAGAGCAGATGAAGAGTGAAACAGAAATCAGCCTGTTTCTCAAACTGGATGCAACTCCTGACAACATCAGCGAAATTGATGCGGTATTAGCCAAAAACATAGCGATCAGCGAATATCACCTGGTTACGAAAGATGAGGCCTGGCAGCAATTACAGGCAAAATCGAGAGACAACCAGAATATCAGCAGTGCAATCGAGCAACTTGGTAAAAACCCGCTGCCTGATGCATTCTTTATTCAGGCAAAGTCTACCGATCCTGAAACATTGGAAACTTTGAAAAACACCTTGCAGAGCATTCCCGGCGTGGAGCAGGCCGTTCTGAATGCAGACTGGGCAAAACGCCTTGCCACATTGCTCAGCATTGGTAAAAAACTGATCTTTTTTATTACTGTGCTGCTTGCTATTGTACTGCTGGTCATTATCGGCAATACCGTACGCATGCAGATACTCTCGCAGAAAGACGAAATTCAGGTGAGTTACCTGATAGGTGCGACCAACAGCTTTATCAGAATACCTTTCCTCTATGCAGGTATTTTATACGGGCTGCTAGGCGGCTTGCTCTCGGTGCTGATGATTGCCGGCATCATCCAGACTTTCAACTTTTCTGTTATGGAAATATCAAAACTCTATAGCAGTGACTTCAGTTTAGACCTGCTGAATATCAACCTGTACCTCGCAATAATCGGCCTGGCGGTCACTATCGGCTGGCTAGGCTCATATCTGGCAGTCACGCGTGCTATCAGCGCCATTAAAATCAGTTAGCACCGCGTGTACTTGAGCGTAGCCTAAACATTGACTACCTTAATTGATTTCAAAAAAGCCAGGATAATACTTAGTCTGTTTAATTGATTTTCAGCTTGAGTTAAGTTTTCTATTCTAGTATTACTTAAACATCATGAACCGTGATGCCATCAACCACTTGAATTGATATCACAATGACGTTTAAACCCAATATTCTGAAACTTTCTTCTGTTGCAGCTTTGCTGGCTGCCGCAATAACATTACTTTGCATATCAGCGGTTTCTTTTGTTAACGCTGATGAAAGCCAGCTCACTGCCCGCAAACTCTCTGACGCCGGACTGATCCTGCCACTGGAAAAAATCACCAAGGCGGCAAAAACTATCAAAGCCGGTCAGATTCTGGAAACCGAGCTTGAACTGAAACAAGGGGTCTATATCTACGAAGTCGAGATTCTGGATAATAAAAGCCAGGTTTGGGAACTCAAACTGGATGCAAAAACCGGCAAACTGATCAAACTGGAGCTTGAAGACTGATTATGCGCTTATTGCTGGTAGAAGATGATGTTGATCTCGGCCCGCAGCTACAGGCCGCCCTGCAGCGCGCCGGTTATGCAGCTGATTTAGCTACAGACGGCATCGAAGCAGAAGCCGCAGGCGAACTAGAACCGTATGATTTAATCGTATTGGATCTGGGCTTACCCAAACGCTCCGGCCTTGAAGTGCTAGGTAACTGGCGCAATAAAAAACTGCACACGCCGGTGATTATCCTCACCGCGCGTGCAGGGTGGCAGGAAAAAGTAGCCGGCTTTAATGCCGGTGCGGATGATTATGTAGGTAAGCCATTTCAGATAGAAGAACTGCTGGCACGCATCAATGCAGTTTTAAAACGCAGCACCGCTAATGTCATCGGTGAGTTGCATACCTCACATTTCAAACTGGATGAGCAGACACAAAGCATCATCCTCAACACTGGCGAGCATCATCAATTAACCGGTACAGAATTCCGTCTGCTGCGATATTTCATGCTGCATCCAGGCCATGTACTGTCTAAAACCGTTCTGACCGAACATGTTTATGAGTACGATGAAGACAAAGACAGCAATGTGATCGAAGTGTATGTCAATCGATTGCGGCAGAAGATTGGCACCGACTTGATTCAGACCAGGCGCGGCCAAGGCTATGTTTTCGGGGCCGATCAATAATGGCATCACTTAAAGGACGCCTGACCTGGGGACTGATGTTGAGCCTGATTACATTGCTCACATTACAGTGGGCGGTGGTCACCTATGCGATTAACAAATTGACCGAAACTCAGCTTATACAGCGCCTGCAACGCGAAGGGGAAACGCTGCTGGCAGGCACTCACTTTGATGCTGACGGACAACTGACGCTGGATACCAGACGCCTAAGCGCAACCTATCAACGGCCCTTCTCCGGGCACTACTATGTCATCATCTCGACTAAGCAACGCCAGATTTCCCGTTCGCTGTGGGATAGCGAGCTGAAACTTGACGCCCTGCAAGCAGGTGATCAGGAAACGCTCTATCTACAAGGCCCTGAGCAGCAGCCTTTAGTGGTTGTCGTCCACGGTTATAAAAAACAGCAGCAGCTTATTACAATAGCCATTGCGGAAAACCTGACTGCATTGCAGGCAAGCATGACCCGCTTTCAGATCCTCTATGCGCTAGTTTCCCTGGCTGGCCTGATTGCGCTTTTAATCATTCAGCGGCTGATTGTCGCGCATGCACTAATGCCGTTACGCGCAATGCAGGACAATATTGCAAAACTGGGACGCGGTGAAATCAGCCAGGTTGAAACTAACGGTCCAGCAGAAGTTACGCCGCTGATTGAAGAACTCAACCGCCTGTTAATCGCCATGCAAGACAAGTCGCGCCGGTCGCGCGAATCATTAGGTAATCTGGCACATGCGCTCAAAACCAGGCTGACCCTGCTTAATCAGGCAGCAGAACGCCCGGAGCTTCATGCGCAGCCAGAAATCCGCAATAACATCTATGCTGCAACAGAGGCCATCAGCCAAAGTATAGAACGGGAGCTGAAACGCGCACGCCTAATCGGCGACACACACCCGATGCGCAGAGTGGATTTAAAAACCGAGATCGCCCAGCTTACACATACACTGCGCCAGATGTACGCGGATAAAGCCGTGAATATTACCTGGGAGATTGCCGGCAACGCACAATTCCATGGAGACCAGGAAGACCTGCTGGAAATGCTGGGCAACCTGCTGGATAACGCCTGCAAATGGTGTCGCCGCAATGTATCACTGACTGTCAGCGGCACAGAGGCTCCGGTATTTATTATTGAAGATGACGGCCCGGGATGTGCTGAACCTGAACTGAATATGCTCACCCGCCGCGGCTTCCGCGCCGATGAATCCAAGCCAGGCAGCGGGCTCGGCCTTGCGATTGTTTATGATATTGCCAACAGTTATGGCGCAGACCTGACTTTTGGCAGGTCCGCCGCATTGGGCGGCTTGCGTGTAGAAGTACGATTTAAGCCATAGCCAACAATCAGGACACGTCGAATTGCTTTAACAGCGATGCAAGCAGCGGCCGTAAACCTGCCGGCAGAGTAATCATGGTCTGCGCGGCGCTACGGGCTTTTGCTGAGGTCTTTCTTAACGTTTTATTCAAAATATCTGCAAATTTTGCTGCATCGTAATCAGCGTGGCTGGCCACAAACTGCTCAAGGTAGCTTTCCAGGAATACCAGCACGACTACATCTTCCAGAATCTGCGCCTCAGCATCGTCTGCCGGCAAAGCTTTTTTGACCAAAGCACAGACATGCGCTACCGTAGCGTCATCATAGCCTGCATCGGCAAGCACCTGGCGTGCAATATCGGCATGAAAAGATTTCAGTTCAGTGCGCCATTGGTAATATCCCGCTTTGGTCATCGGGTAACTGGCTCGGGCGATCTTCCAGCGCTGGATATGCTGGCATCTGGCCGCCAGCTGCAGCGCCTCGGAGGCCTCTGGTGCATAACGCCGGAGCATGGCACTCATACGTTCCGAGTAAAGAAGCTCCTTCGGATAAGTTTTACCTTCAGCATCTTCCAAACTCGGATCTTGCCTGTTCAAAGCGTCAAAACTTGCGATAGCCTGACCGAAGCGCGCTGCATCTAATATCATTCTGAAACCTGTGTCCTTATTTATTACATATAATTATGCTGTAAATCAGCTGCCGTTATAAAACAAATTATCAAATTGTATTGCGCTGACTAAAGACTAATCTGCCAAAACCTTCGCAAAACCACTGTTCGTAGCAAGTCATATATTCAAACGCCATGATTAGCGGCCTGACATCAACTAAATGATACAGCTGTAATTATTGATTCCACAATTTCTGTGGATAACGTTGTGAACTGCGTGGGGATATAAGCGCTAAGTGGCTGGCATGGTTAGGCAAATGCCTATCGTAGAAACATTGAGCACTATCAAACAATAAAACCACAAGTGTGTAAGCTAAGATTAATTTTCAAATTGCATGCAACATAATGGAGTCAAACAACATGGACGCAGCCAATCAGTTAAACCGGGCAGACCTTGACACGTTAAAAGGGCCTGCAGTTGTTGAGTTTGGTGCAAGCTGGTGCGGGTACTGCCAGACAGCGCAGCCAATGATTGCTGCTGCCTTGAGTAAATATCCAGACATCAACCATATCAGGATTGAAGATGGCAAAGGGCAGCGCCTTGGCCGCACCTATGCAGTAAAGCTCTGGCCGACCCTGATTTTTTTAAAAGACGGTATCGAGATAAACCGCTTGGTGCGCCCTGCTGACATAGCCTCGATTACAAATGCTTTAGGTGAGTTAAGCTCTTAACTGCCACTACTTACAAACACACCCTGATCAGCATCGCCAAACAGCTTAAGTAAATCAGCACTTTTAAGCGACAGGGCAAACCCAAGCACACCACTGCCGATCACCACCGTTTCATAGTCCTTGACGCTGTTATCGACCAGCATTTGGATATTTTCCGGCAGCGCGACAGGCGGCACGGCACCAACAACATAGCCTGTGGCTGCCGGCACTTCATCAAACTCTGCCATGCGGCACTTACGCTCATTCAAATGCTTACGCAGCACACCCCAGTCAGCACGGCCGCCGCCTGCAACGGCTAATAATACAAATTTGTCCGAGGCTGTTTTAAACAGCACGCTCCTGACCACGGATTGCGGATTCAAGCCTTGTTTTATCAGTAGCTCTTCGAGATTTCTAACCGGCTTTTTATCCTCGGTTAATGGTATTTCTATCACATCATAAGCAATATTTTCACGCTGTAACAATTCTACAACCGGCGAATTAAGGGGTAGGCTCATCGACAATCACTCCAGGTTAATCTAATGCATCCAGATTATTTCAGCCTGATATCTTACTTTGAAATTCAAGGCCATTGAATAGTGCGCACAAATAAAAACGGGTGGCTGATTTAGCCACCCGCACCTGTTACTCTTGGGCGGTTTACCCTTAGAGTATTTCAATCACCCTTATGAGGCTATTTGACTGGTTACGTACACGATCACCACCGCAGCTGCCAATGCCAGGTAAGGCAACACACCCGCTTTTGATGACTTACCATTATCATCCGTAGCCAAGAACATATCCTCTAACATTTCTTTAGGGAATACGCCTTTATCTACGACATAATGGCGCCACATGAAGATTGGAATCACGGCACCAGCCATTACCAGGCCGCTCATCAAAGTACCGGCACCCCAGATATTGGCACCCAGACCCATCACTGTAATATTGACAAACGCCAGGAACGTGCCAAGTACAATCAGAATTGTCGGTGCTTTATATGGTCTTTCCCAGTTTGGGCGATCCATACGGTGAATCCAGCCGGCATTCAGGTTCAGGAAGTTGAAAATAATGTAGCTGACGTTTGCTGCTGCAAGCAGGAACATATAGTCAGACATCATCAGCAACACCAGGTTAACACCCAGATTAGCCCACATTGCACTGGTAGGTGCGCCGTTTTCATTTACTTTTGACAGGAACTTAGGCAACAGGCCATCGGCTGAACCCTGGTAAAGCGTACGTGAAGCGCCAGACATCGTTGTCATAATTGCCAACAACAGTGCCAGCACCAGCATCACCACAACCACATTGGCAATAAACGCACTGGTTCCAAGAATATCTGATAATGCTTTTGCAACACCCATGCCACTGTAAATATCAGGTGCCAGCATACCATCGTATACCGCAGCACTGGTTACAGCGCCAGCAGCGTCAGTCACTGCAGGTGTAACCAATTGGCCTAAACCGAGATGACCCTGGAATGCTAACGGAACTAACGTGAACACTGCAACGCACAGTAATCCAGAGTAAAAGATTGCTTTAAAAGTATCTTTTTTCGGATCTTTAAATTCACGTGTATAGCAAACTGCAGTTTCAAAACCGTAAGTAGACCAGGCTGCAATAAACAAGCCACCTGCCATCAGAACCCATCCATTCAAGTCCCACAGCCCATCGATAACATTACCTACACTGTCATAAGCTAAAGGTGATAACGGGAAGAAATGTGCAACAGGCATATCACCGGTAACCAAAGGTACCAAACCGATCAGTATCAGAGGAATCAACGCTGCAAGGCCAAGCACCATGGTGGTTTTGGCAGAGCGCAGAATACCGCCGTTCTGAATCATGTAGACCAGCATCAGCAACGCTGCACCAATCACAAAGGTCGCGTTGATACGCAGTGTTAAGCCTTCTTTCAGCATCCCCAAATCCAGCAATGTCAGTTGCCAGGTATTGATAGCTGCATCCGGTGCGAACATCGCGGTCAGAATATAACCCGCCGCCAAGCCCGAACCGATGGAAAGCACCGGAGACCACGCAACCCAGTTACACCAGATTGAAAGTGGCGCTACAAACTTGCTGTACCTTACCCATGCTACGGCACCATATACTGAAGCCCCCCCTGTTTTATGTGGAAACAGACCGGCGATTTCAGCATAAGTAAATGCCTGTATAAAGCCAAATCCGATGGAAATCATCCACACCAGCCAAGCCGGTTTACCTACGGTGGCTGCAATTGCACCCATCGAGAATAACACCAAAGCCGGCACACCACTTGCTACCCAAAACGCCCCAGTCCAGTTAATGGTACGATGCAGTGAGGCATTGCCTGCTACTACATCGTCACACATATCTGCGGTGACGGCGTCCAATACTTCTTCGTCTTTTTTCACTTCAACCTCCTCTAGATGAAATGCCTTGATTCCAAGTCACAACACCTTTAGTTACGAAGGCGTCACAACAGTGTAGGCCAATTCACATGCTATATAGTTATAAAGAAATACCCTAAATCGATTGGGTGCGGGAAAGTGAAGCTGATTCCCACCCGTCACATCGTGATGCATCATAACCACAGCATAATTTACTTACTATTACCACTTGGGCTTACCACATAGGTAGTAGTACTTGATGAGAATGATATAAATATTCGAATTAACCTATGATGACAATTCGTAATGCCAGCAAGTCAGAGCTGCATATTGGCTAAATGCGAAAAGACTATGGCCCGGATGTTGTATCAAGACATGTCAGCCACACTGTTTGTAATGTATTCCCGAGCATATCGATAAAAACCATATCGATTAAATTTGAATATTTGAGAAAGTTGAAAACATGAGAGAACTTGATAAGAACTTGAATGGCAAAGGTATGCAAATCGGTATCGTGCTATGTAGATTTAACAGCAACATCGGCGATGGCTTGCTCAGCGCCTGTAAAGATGAATTAACCAAGCTCGGGGTAGACAGCAACTATATTACGCTTGCTACAGTACCTGGCGCACTCGAAGCGCCGCTGATATTGCAGCATATGGCCTTAAGTGAAAGATATGATGCCTTGATAGCCCTTGGCGCCATTATTCGCGGTGAGACCTATCATTTTGAAGTGGTCTCCAATGAGTCTGCACGTGGGGTTTCAGAAGTACAGCTGAACACAGGCGTTCCGGTTGCCAATGCAATTTTAACAACTGAAGATGACGATCAGGCAATTGCACGCATGCATATCAAAGGGGCAGAAGCTGCTCAGGTCGCTGTTGAAATGTGCAACCTGATCAGGGCTTTATAAATACCTGAAAGCCCAGGCCCTTATTGAATAGGGGCTGGACCTGCTTTATGCCAGCACCTCAGTAACTGACCCCAGTAGCTTAAAACTACTTTTTACTGTGCGCCCACACAGCCGCTTCAAGACGACTTGTGAGCTTGAGCTTGCTCAGCAGGTGCTTGATATGCACTTTTACCGTGGTGTCACTGATGCCTAACGCTCTGGCAATGGTTTTATTATTCAAACCTTTTGCCAGGCACTCAAGAATTTCACGCTCACGCTCGGTCAGCGAAACATCTTCATCTTTTTTATTCAAGGTCGGATGAATCAGCGCATTTTTCAGGATTTCGGTCAGGCTCTCATGCAGCACCGTCATGCCGGACATGGCTTTTTTAAGGTTTGCACATAAGTCTTCAGGCTCCATGTCTTTCAGCAGATAGCCATCTGCGCCAGCGCGTAATGCCTCCAGCAGATCAGCCTCGGCATCGGACACGGTCAGCATGATACATTTCGATTCCAGCTTGGCCTCCTTAATGCGCGCCACGGTTTCTATGCCGTTCATGCCTTTCATATTCAGGTCGACCAGTACCAGGCCGGGCTTGAGCTCTTCAACCAGCGCCAAGCCCTCCAAGCCTGATGCGGCCTCGCCCAGAACTGTGAACTCAGGGTCGGATGAGATCATCTGCCTGACCCCTCTGCGAAACAGCGCATGATCATCAATAATAACTACTGTAGTTGTTTGCATCTTGGCCTCCTACGCCTGCTTAATTAAACACCATCGATCTTTGGCCGGAACTGCAAACGCACACGCGTTCCACCGATACGGCGAGGTGTAATATCAATACTGCCGCCCAAACAATGGGCGCGTTCTGTCATGATGGCTAATCCATAATGGTGCGGCTTGGACTCAGCAAAAGCAGAACCAATGCCGTTATCATCAACGGTCACCACCACATCCCCTGTAGATTGCAATACCAGAGAAATCGTCACTTGATCAGCGCCGGAATGCCGCACGATATTGGATAAAGCTTCTCGTATCACATGCAGCAAATGGAACTCTTCATTCACGGTGAGCCTGCATTCCTGCAACCTGTTATCAAGCGTGATAGATAAATTTGAACGATTGGAAAACTCACTGATGGTTTCCTCAAGCACGTGATCAAGCCCACGCACATCCATCTGCACCCTGAACGTCGTTAGCAACTCCCTTAGTTCACGATAGGCATTATCCAGCCCCTCGCGCATATCATCAACAATCACTGAAGCGCCAGACTCAAGCAGCCCAGGGCCATAATTGCTCTGCAAACGCGCCAACTGGAACTTCATATACGATAGCGACTGTGCCAGAGAATCATGCAGCTCCCTTGCGATTACGGCACGCTCTTCCAGTAACGCGACACGCCGGCCTTCCTGCTCTCTGGCCTGGAAACCCATCGACAGCGCCAGCATCTGCGAAGTAACCTCAATTAACTGAATCTCGGTATCTTCAAAATAATGATTGGCTTCGGTTTCAATCAGCAGTATCCCTAACCAGCCACTTGGCCCAGGCAGCGGAATCGTCACGCATTGTATGCACTCGCCTTTTATGAGCTTGGTTTCATGATTAACAGCAAGGATATGCAAACTCTTGTCAAACATGCTTTCATCAAAAGATAATGGCCAGTTGCTTGAGTATAAGGCGCGCTGCGTAGTGATACGCGTGCCGTTTTCACTAAAAACCAGGGCAACATTCTTAGCAGCCAGTGTACTCTCCATCGAATAGAGTACTTTCCTGATGGTCATTTCACTTAAATCCGACTTTGCTACCAGCTTCGCCAGTTTAAATAGGAAGTCCTGCGAAATAAGCATCTTTCGCATTCTTTCCATACTGTTTTTATTGGTCCATGTGCTCTCGACCTGATAGCCCTCAAGCCGGGCCGACATTTCTGCAGTTAACTTTTCCAGCCGCTCCAATTCATCTTCATACTGATAATTCTTATCTTCCAGCAGCAGGTCTTCCGGCAGCAGTTCATAAATCCTGCCCAGTCGCGTGATCAATATTCGCCATGCAACAAACATGATGCATGCCCCGATGGAAATGGCGATAAAAACGCATGCCAATTGCATAATCTGTACAACAGACTGTTTGATAACCACATCGTTTTGTGACGCATCGATAAATTCGTCATAAGCTTTAATGACATTACGCACATTTTCCAGCGTTTGGCCTTTTGCGGCACCATGCACACGCGCTGTAGAAAACTTGTGATGTGCCTGATAAAGTTTATTGTAGGCATTTGCCAGTTTGGTATCGTGTTGATTTTTACTCCACACATAAGCGCGGTCATTAAAGTTACTTAAGCTATTATTCAAATTAGTAAAATCTGCACTATTCAACTCAGCGCTATTTTCCAGTTTATACAGCTCGAGTTTCCACAGCGACTGTTCTTTGTATGCCCGATTAATCGTATCCAGATGATTCGGAACGTAATCGTAGAGGAACAAAGAACTCGCCTGAATAAGTATCACAGACAAAACCAGTGAAACCACCAGCAGATGCAAATTCGCATAAAGCTTATGGTTAATGACGTAACGGCGTAATGTCTTAAAGATTTTTAAAATATTTTGCATATTTTAACTAGTTCTTCTTATACTCATATTTTGTCAAATTAAGGCTCATAGTCATGAGTGTGTTTATCTTTGCAATACTGATCATAAGTATTATTTTTTTAGCAATACTTAGCTCATGGTACAGCATTGAAGGTCCTTTTCTATCGCATCTTGTGATTTTAATCTCTGCCGTGGTTGCAATTTTCACCGCGGCGCTCGTTTTTATCATTCAACCTTTACTGACAAAAAGAAATACCCAACATAAAAAAGAATCATCTCAGCAAGCAACCTGGTTAAGAGAAGCATCAAACGCTCTATCTTCACCGGCAGTGGTACTTGACGGCTTAACAGTCAAATTCGTCAATACCCCATTCTTGCAGACTTTAGGCCTGGTTGGTTTGGAAGACCAAATTAAAGACATGCCTTTAACCAACATCATCCATCCCGCCGATCACCAGATATTTGCAGAACTGAACGCCGAAGCCGTTACCGGCAAAACAAAAAATGAAGCCACTAAAATCCGCATGGTTGGCCTGGATGGTTCAGCAATACCATCACATGCCAGCCTTACAAAAATGCGCGATCACGGTGACGGCAATCTGACGCTGTTCCAGTTTACGCCACTCTCTGCGGAACATGCACTCAGCAGTAATTTTGAACCGCAATTTAACTACCATTTCATTATCGACAAGCTTGAACAAATTGTTTTCCAGCTGGATACCGAAGGAAAAATTATCTTTTTAAATCCAGCCTGGGAACATTTTCTCGAGTTTAAAATTAAAGACAGCCTTAATCAAACAATATCAACCTACGCGCACCCAGAAGACAAGCTCATGATCGAATCCAGGCTTGACTCTGTTGCCTATGGCAGGAAACCAAGCTTCACGATTGATTTACGCCTGATCTCGCTTCAGGGCACCTCTAACTGGTTCCGCATTCGCGCAAAATCATCCTCGAATGTTGTAGGGGAAAGAGCCAGCGTTATCGGCACTATCACTGACATTCAGGATATTAAAGATGCGGAAGCATTGGGTGCAGCCAACAGGCGTGCTGCCAATGCGCTTATCAACCATATTCCAGGCATGGTATACCGCTGCAGACATGACCGGTCATGGTCATTCGAGTTCGTCAGCGAGGGCTGCATAGACATCACCGGATATGACTCCCTGGAATTACTGCACGACCCGAGTCTTACCTACAATCTGATCATTCACCCGAGTGACAGAAATGCGGTCTGGGACTCCATTAATCAACAAGTTATTAAAGATGAGAAATTCAATGTCATTTACAGGATTATTACACGTAAAGGCGATATTAAATTTGTACAGGAACATGGGCGCGGCATATTCTCAAGTACCGGTGAACTGCTGGCACTTGAAGGCTTCATCACCGAAATTCCTGAAAAGCACCATAACGTGACCATCTCCGTACACTAATGTTGATGCTATTTGTATTCATAAACACTATTTGTGCTCATGAATACAAATAGCAAGAACAGATGGTCAACCACTACATAAGCCCGCAGGTACCTTAAGTACCTGCGGGCTTACAAAACAATATCAAATAATAAGACTAATGGCCCCTGCGCAAAGTATTTTCAACCAAAATCCTACCAATTTTGTCATCCCGGCGAAGGCCGGAGTCCAGACAAACTTCATGATTAAGTAAATGGTATAAACAAGAATAAACGTTTGTTTTCATTGTAAATCATAGTTTGCATTGAAATTTTCTACATTATCCTCACTAAAATTTCCACTCTAAGAACCGCCCTGCCTGGATTCCGGCCTCCGCCGGAATGACGAGTTTTGATATTTTTAGAAATTAAACCAATGTTTATTTCTGAAATATCTTAACTAGAACGTACGTTTGATATAACCGATCAAACGGTCATTGCCGGTTTCCCA
>CAZUOQ010000011.1:0-49185 GCA_964622195.1 uncultured Methylotenera sp.
CGTATGCTTCCTTAGCAGGGAAGTGCCTTCGACCACTCGGCCAGCTCTCCGTTTTTAGCGATACTTACCAGTTTACTGGTTTAGTAGCGCTTATCAGTTTTCCTGATTAGCTATACTTGCCAGCTTGCTGGCTTTGTAGTGCTTATCAGAGTTTCTGATTACTTCTTTTCGCTTATTGCGAGGGCGTGATAGTACGCGAAACCCTTTTAAAAATCAACGATAACTTGCTGCATTTGCTGAAATTATTCAGCATCCAGCTCAAATGCTTTGTGCAGTACGCGTACAGCCAGTTCCAGATACTTCTCGTCAATCACTACGGCGATTTTGATTTCTGAAGTTGAGATCATTTGAATGTTGATGCCTTCTTCAGCCAGAATGCGGAACATTTTGCTGGCGATGCCGACGTGAGATTTCATGCCGACACCAACGATGGAAACTTTAGCGATTTTATCGTCACCATTAATTTCACGTGCGCCGATGTGAGCCTGCACTTTGTCGCGCAGAATGCTCAGTGCTTTGTTCATTTCGTTTTTATGCACGGTGAAAGTGAAGTCAGTGGTGCCGTCTGCGCCGGTGTTTTGGATAATCATATCCACATCGACATTGGCTTCGGCGATCGGGCCTAAAATCTGGTAGGCGATGCCTGGTTTGTCTGGCACGCCTAATACGGTAATTTTGGCTTCGTCGCGATTAAATGCAATGCCTGAAATGACGGGTTGTTCCATATCTTTTTCTTCCTCAAATGTAATCAGTGTGCCTTCGCCTTCTTCATCGAAGCTGGAAAGCACGCGTAATTTAACTTTGTATTTACCGGCAAATTCCACTGAACGAATTTGCAGTACTTTGCTGCCCTGTGAGGCCAGCTCAAGCATTTCTTCAAATGTAATCTTATCCAGTCGACGCGCTTCCGGCACCACGCGCGGGTCGGTGGTGTAAACGCCGTCAACGTCAGTATAGATCTGGCATTCGTCCGCTTTTAAAGCTGCAGCCAAGGCAACGCCTGTTGTATCAGAGCCGCCACGGCCCAAGGTTGTGATATTGCCGTTGGCATCCACACCTTGGAAACCTGCCACAACCACCACATAGCCGTTATCGAGATCGCGTTTGATGTTGCCTTCATCAATGCTCAAGATGCGCGCTTTGGTGAAGGCGTCATCGGTCAGGATTTTGACTTGTGTGCCGGTGTAGCTTTTTGCTTTAATGCCAAGTTCCATCAGCGCTAAAGCGGTCATGCCGATGGTGACTTGCTCGCCGGTAGAAAGCATTACGTCTAATTCGCGCGGGTCCGGTTCCGGCATGATTTCTTTAGCCAGTGCGACCAGGCGGTTGGTTTCGCCTGACATTGCAGAAACTACCACCACAATTTTGTGCCCCATTGCCTTGTAGCGCGCAACGCGGCGTGCCAGGTTGCGAATGCGATCTGGATTGGCGACTGAAGTGCCGCCGTATTTTTGTACGATAAGTGCCATATATTTTAAAGTCTAAAATTTAGCCACAGATAAACGCAGATATACACAGATAAAATCAAACCCCGTGTAAAGCTTTTAAAAATGGCTGTTGGTTAAAAAGTCACAGTACTCAGAAAAACCAGAATATTAAAGTTTAATATCTGTGTTCATCCGTGTGTATCTGTGGTTAATTTAGTTTTTCCTTTACCCAGTTTTCAACACTTGCTAATGCTTTTGGCAAGCTGCTTGCATCGGTACCGCCCGCCATGGCCATATCCGGTTTGCCGCCGCCTTTACCGCCAACCTGGCCAGCTACAAAGTTCACCAGTTCGCCAGCTTTTACTTTGCCTATTAAATCTGTTGTTACCCCTGCTGCGAGACTTACTTTGCCATCGTTTGTACTTGCAAGTACGATGGTGGCAGATTTGAGTTTGTCTTTCAATTTGTCCATGGTTTCGCGTAGCGTATTGGCATCTGCACCATCCAGTGTTGCTGCCAGTACTTTCACGCCAGAGATTTCAATTGCCTGCGTTGCGAGATCATCACCTTGCGAAGACGCCAGTTTGGATTTCAAACGTGCCAGTTCTTTTTCCAGTGATTTTGCATACTCAGCCAATTGACTGACCTTCGCCGCCACTTCGCCTGCCGGTGCCTTAAGCTCGCTGGCGAGTTGTGTAATCAGATGCTGTTGGGCGCTGATAAGTTTCAGTGCGCCTTCGCCGGTAGTCGCTTCAACACGGCGCACACCAGAGGCAACACCGCTTTCTGAGGTGATCTTGAACAGGCCGATGTCGCCGGTGCGGCTGACGTGGGTGCCGCCGCACAATTCGCGTGAACTGCCAATATCCAGTACACGTACTTCATCACCATATTTCTCACCAAACAGCATCATGGCACCGGTTTTCTGTGCGGATTCAATATCCATTACGCGCGCCTGGCAGGCGGCGTTGGCCAGAATTTCGGCATTCACGATTTGCTCGACTCTGGCGATTTCGTCATCGGTCATTGGTGCGTTATGCACAAAGTCAAAACGGGTTTTGTCAGCATCCACCAAAGAACCTTTTTGCTGCACATGCTCACCCAGCACTTCGCGCAATGCCTTGTGCATCAGGTGGGTGGCGGAGTGGTTGCGCATGGTGTTGGTACGCGCCTGCACGTTAACGCGGGCGCTGATATGGTCGCCCACATTTAAAGTGCCGGTTTTGAGCACGCCATGATGACCGAATACAGTTGCCTGGATTTTTTGTGTATCTTCTACGGCAAAAATGCCGTTAGCACTACGTACTTCGCCGCAATCACCAATCTGGCCGCCTGATTCAGCGTAAAACGGTGTGTTATTCAATACCACTACGCCTTGGTCGCCTTCATTTAGTTTTGTGACTGCTACACCGTCTTTATAAAGTGCGGTCACCTGGCCTGCGGTTTCCAGTTTTTCGTAGCCGTAGAATGTGGTCGCAATGCCATCGTATTCAAGGTTGGCTGCCATTTTGAATTTACCGGCAGAGCGTGCCTGCTCTTTCTGGCGCGCCATCGCGGCATCAAAAGCTGCGGTATCTACTTTCACATCGCGCTCGCGGCAGATGTCGGCGGTTAAGTCTAGCGGGAAGCCATAGGTATCGTGCAGTTTAAAAGCCGTTTCGCCGTTGAATACTTCTTTAGTATTGGTCAGCTCTGTTTCCAGAATCGCCATGCCGTTTTCAATGGTTTCAAAGAAACGGTCTTCTTCCTGTTTCAGGATATCTGTAATGCGCGCCTGGTTGCTTACCAGCTCAGGGTAAGCGCTGCCCATTGCTGCGACTAAATCCGGCACGATTTTATTAAAGAACGCACTGCGTACGCCAAGTTTGTAACCATGACGAATCGCGCGTCGAATGATGCGGCGTAATACATAACCGCGGCCTTCGTTGCCCGGAATCACGCCATCGGCAACCAAGAAGCTGCAAGCGCGGATGTGGTCAGCCAGCACCTTGAGTGACGGGCTGTTTAAATCAGCAGCTTTGGTTTCACGCGCAGCGGCAGCGATGAGTGACTGGAACAGGTCAATTTCGTAGTTGGCATGCACGTGTTGCAGAACAGCAGAGATGCGCTCCAGACCCATGCCGGTATCAACGGATGGTTTTGGCAGCGGGTGCATGACACCGGCTTCATCACGGTTGAACTGCATGAACACGTTGTTCCAGATCTCGATATAGCGGTCGCCATCTTCATCTGGGCTGCCTGGGGGGCCGCCAAAATGGTGTGCGCCGTGGTCATAGAAAATCTCGGTACATGGGCCGCATGGGCCGGTGTCGCCCATCATCCAGAAGTTATCTGAAGCGTAGCGTGCGCCTTTGTTGTCGCCAATGCGGATAATGCGTTCAGCCGGCACGCCGATGTCATTGAGCCAGATGTTGTAAGCCTCATCATCTTCGGCATAAACGGTGACGGTCAGTTTTTCTTTAGGCAGTTTGAAAACTTCGGTTAAGAGTTCCCATGCGTAGCTGATCGCATCTTTTTTGAAATAATCACCAAAGCTGAAATTGCCCAGCATTTCAAAGAAGGTATGGTGGCGTGCGGTGTAACCTACGTTTTCAAGGTCATTGTGCTTGCCGCCGGCGCGCACGCATTTCTGGCTGGAGGTGGCGCGTGTATATGGGCGCTTGTCAAAACCCAGAAACACATCCTTGAACTGGTTCATGCCCGCGTTGGTGAAGAGCAGGGTAGGGTCGCCATGCGGCACCAGTGAACTGGATGAAACGATTTCATGGCCTTTGGAGGCAAAAAAGTCCAGGAAAGCCTGGCGGATTTCGTTACTGCTTGGGTTGTTGCTTAGTTTAATTGTCATTCTTTAGTTTCAATCAATTTACGTGTTTTATCACGCTTAAACAAAATTATCTTTAATTTACCGATTATAGAATTAAGCAGTAAAAGTCTTTATTTCCGTCATTCCCGCCTGCGCGGGAATGACGACTACAAGTCATCTTCATTGTTATTACTTAATACTTTTTTAATCATGTCAAAACCAAAGCCACGGCTTTGTAAAAAACGTGCTTGTTTTGCCCATTCTTCGCGGCTTTTCGGACCGGTCTTAAATTTCTTACGCCACACTTCAGTGGCATTATCCAGCTCGTTATCTTTGACCTGTTCAATAGCATCAGCAATCAAGTGGTCTGCTACGCCTTTTTCGCGTAATTCGTGTGCAATTTTTGCACTGCCGAATTTAGACTGTCGCGCATTGACAATTTGCTCGGTAAAGCGCGTGTCTGAAAGCCAGCCTTTTGCTTTAAAGTCTTCCAGCAGCGCAGGAATATCATCGTTTTCATCTGCATAAGCTTTGAGTTTTTGCCCAAGTTCGGCAGATGAATACTCACGTTTGCCCAGATATTCCAGCGCACGCTGCCGCAGAGATTTTTCCAGCGGTGTTTTCAATTATGTGACTCAGTCATCCTCGCTGCGCGGTGCTGCCATCACTTCATTCAACTGCTTGGCATTAGCGCGGATTTTATCTTCCAGGTCTTTGGCAATTTCCGGATGCTCGCGCAGGAACTCCTTGGCGTTTTCCTTGCCCTGGCCGATTTTTTCACCGTTATAGCTGTACCATGCGCCGGCTTTTTCAATGAGTTTGATGTTGGTGCCCAATTCAATAATTTCGCCCAGGCGTGAAATGCCTTCACCGTACATGATGTCAAATTCAGCTTGTTTGAACGGAGGGGCAACCTTGTTCTTGATAACTTTTACGCGGGTCTCAGAACCGGTAATTTCATCGCCTTTCTTAATCGCACCGGTACGGCGGATATCCAGGCGTACAGAAGCATAGAATTTCAGTGCGTTACCGCCGGTGGTGGTTTCCGGGTTGCCGAACATGACGCCAATCTTCATGCGGATCTGGTTGATGAAAATCACCAGGGTATTGGTACGTTTGATGTTACCGGTCAGTTTGCGCAATGCCTGACTCATCAAGCGTGCTTGCAGACCCATGTGTGAGTCGCCCATTTCGCCTTCAATCTCGGCACGTGGTGTCAGTGCTGCCACGGAGTCAACCACTACGATATCTACAGAGCCGGAGCGCACCAGCATGTCGGCGATTTCAAGCGCCTGTTCGCCAGTGTCTGGCTGTGAGATCAGTAACTCTGGCACGTTGACGCCAAGTTTTGCTGCATATTGTGGATCTAGTGCATGTTCAGCATCAATAAAAGCAGCGGTGCCACCCATTTTCTGCATTTCTGCAATCACAGAGAGTGTCAGCGTGGTTTTACCTGATGATTCAGGACCGTAGATTTCAACAATGCGGCCGCGTGGCAAGCCACCAATACCTAGAGCGATATCAAGGCCGAGCGAACCGGTAGAAACGGCTTGAATATCTTCGCCAATATCACTATCACCCATACGCATGATGGAGCCTTTGCCAAACTGTTTTTCAATTTGCGAAAGAGCTGCGGAGAGTGCTTTAGCTTTGTTGTCATCCATGGGTTTTTACCTTTATTTTGAAGTGCTTAAATTAACTGTCAATTATTCCATAATTTAAGGTTTAACGTAAGCGTCGCGAGGTGTTATCCGCATGTATTTATGAGGACTTTTTTTAAAGTATCAGGGAGTTTTAATAATCAGGTCAACTTAATTGTTTTATGTGCGTTTTCATCATTACACAACAGTAAATTTGAAATGGAGATTAATGATGAAAATGCTGCGTTCTTTATTGATTGCTCTGGCTTTAGGAGCTTCTGCGTCGGTTGCGCAAGCGCATGATTCATTTAATATTGGTATCAGTTTTGGTGGTCATGGGGGGCATGGCTATTATGGCGCTCCAGCGGTAGCTTACCATGCGGTTCCGCAGGTGGTTTATTACGACGCTCCCAGAGTTTATTACCCTGCACCGCATGCCTATTACCGCGCGCCTGTGATTGGCTATCGTGATGTGTATTATGGCGCACCTCGCCATCACTTTTCAGGTCAAAGACATCATGGCGGCTATGATGACCCTGGCCATCGCGGTCACGGTCATCATGGTCACCATAGATAAGGTTTTAGGCTTCTAGTTTTAATCTTTCAATCAGGCCCGCTATCATAAAGATGGCGGCTTGCTTGCGTACGCTATCACGATTGCCGTTGAACCAATGTGTGCATGCGCTTACCGGCATGTTTTTACCTGCCCATGCAAAACACACTGTGCCCACAGGTTTTTCAGGTGAGCCGCCGTCAGGGCCGGCGATACCGGTAATGCTGCCGGCAATTTGTGCGTCACTGTTTTTCAATGCGCCGATTGCCATCTCGGTAGCGGTCTGTTCACTCACTGCACCAAATTTCTCTAAAGTTGTACTCGATACATCAAGCATGTCTATTTTTGCGGCATTGCTGTAAGTGATAAAGCCGCGGTCAAACCATGCCGAGCTGCCGGCGATGCTGGTAATCGCTTCTGCAACCATGCCGCCGGTACATGATTCAGCCAAGGCCAGCATAAAACCGCGTGCCTTAAGAGCCTGACCAAGTTGAACTGCGGCATCTGAGATGGTTAGATTTGCGTGCTTAGCCATATTAGAATTTTTAAACTGATCATTGCGTAAACTGCGGCGAGCAGATCATCCAGCATCACACCGAAACCGCCTTTCACTCTGGCATCGCATTGGCGTATGGGGGCAGGTTTCCAGATATCAAACAGGCGAAATAGCAAGAATGCTGCCAACCACCATTGCCATTGATACGGCGTGACAGTGAGTACTAACATTATGGCCACGATCTCGTCCCAGACAATCCCGCCGTGATCTGATACGCCTAATGCTTTGCCGGTTCTGTCACAGAAATAAATACCGATCAAAAACATTGCGAAAATAATGGCAAGCTGGCTGTAAATGTCTAGCCCTGACATCAGCCAGAACAGCGGTAGCCCGGCTATAGTGCCAAATGTACCCGGGGCCTTTTTTGCGAGGCCGGTGCCAAAACCCAGCGCGCAGAAGTGGGCTGGGTGCGATAGCAATAATTTGACGTCAGGTTGAGTTTTGTTAGCCAAAATGATCAAAGCCTTTTTTTGATATATCCAGCACTTGCTGCTTATACGTTACTTGTATACCCAAATTTTCTGTGGTTTTGCCGATCAAGCTTAATGGCAAGTTTAGTTGCTGGCTTAATCGCTGAATAGCCTGCCGTTGTGATTTGGGGGCGGTAAATGCCAGTTCGTAGTCATCGCCACCGGCAAGTATGCATTGCTGAATCATGGATTCATCCAGATGTGAGTGCAAATAGTCATGACAGCTTATATCATCCAGCGCCACAGTGGCACCTAGATTAGAAGCCTTCAGTATATGCCCCAGGTCAGCAAGCAGGCCATCTGAAACGTCAATGCAGCTATTGGCTATGCTGCGCAAAGCCAATCCCAGTGCGGTGCGTGGTATGGGCGTATGCAGCGTTTGCATGAAAAGTTCAGCCATTTCATTCTCAAGCGTGATTTTGCCTTGCAAGTGTGCCAGACCCAGCGCAGCGCTCCCCAGGTTGCCGGACACCCAGATGTCATCGTCAAGTTTGGCACCGTCGCGACGCAGCGCCTGACCGGTCGGTACTTCGCCCATGATCTGTACGCTGATGTTCAATGGGCCGCGTGTAGTATCGCCGCCGATTAAATCTACTTTGAATTGATCGGTGCAGGCAAACAGGCCGCGTGAGAATTCTGCAAGCCAGGGTTCGTTGATTTCCGGCAGCGCGATTGCCAGCGTTGCCCATTTGGGTATTGCGCCCATCGCGGCCATATCCGAGATGTTCACGGCCATTGATTTCCAGCCGATAGCATACGGTGCAGCATCATGAAAAAAGTGAGTGCCTGCTACCAGCATGTCCACCGAAATAGCGAGCTGATGCCCTGCACTTACTTGCAATAGCGCGGCATCATCACCCACGCCTAAATCAGCACTTGGTGTAGCGCGCGTAAAGTATTTGGCGATTAAATTAAATTCCGGTGACATGGCTGAGTATTTAGCTTTTGCTGGCTGATTTGGGCCTGAATGCTTTTACAATAGCCTCATTTGTTTCCATGAACGGCATAGGCTGATCGGGTGTCGCCAGTAAATCCAGGCAATAGGGCACTGCCGCAAAAATACCATGTACCAGGGTTTTGCCGGATTCATCTTTTAAACCTTCCAGTGTCTGCGCGATAGCTTTGGGTTGGCCTGGCAGGTTGATAATCAGGCATTGTTTACGCACTACGGCAACTTGCCGTGACAGAATGGCAGTGGGAACAAAATTCAGGCTGATCTGGCGCATCTGTTCGCCGAATCCCGGCATTTCTTTATCAGCTACGGCAAGTGTGGCTTCAGGTGTCACGTCTCGCAGGGCAGGGCCAGTGCCGCCGGTGGTGAGGATAAGATGACAGCCTTGAAAATCCACCAGATCTATCAGCGTAGATTCAATTTCACTCTGCTCGTCGGCAATTAAACGCGTTTCCAGTGAAAATGGCGTAAGCAGTGCATTGGTCAGCCATTCTTTAAGGCTGGGAATACCTTTATCTTCATAAACACCGCTGCTTGCACGGTCGCTGATGGAAATTAATCCAATTTTAATGAATTGTTTCGTCATTGTTAGGTCATTAGTACTGAGTTAAGGCTAAATCATACCATTACCAACCATAAAGGATTCCTTCATGCGTAATCAGCAGCATTATTCGGGTAGAACACTGGCTGTTTCAGCAGCCATTACAAATAAAAATCAGCTTAAAAAAGTGCTGGTAACCGGCTTTTTAAGCTTAAGTCTGGTGTTGTTTGCTTTTACTAATATGGTGCAAGCGGCGGAAGAAAATCCTTATGCCAAAAACTATAAAGAACAGAATACCTACAATCTGAAATCATTGAACCCTAACCCTGATACCAAGATATTTGTCAGTAATCATAAGGAGGATGACAACATCACGATGCTGGAAGATGGTTATGACATGATAGGTTCGTCAGGTTTCAGCGCTACTGAAGCCTCGCCAGACCTTGCCTTGCAGCATGCCAAATCAGTCAAGGCTGATACGGTGCTGATTTATAAAAAATACGAGTCAGCAAAAACGGCCAGCTCCCAACTGCAACTGGTGAAAGAAGCTGCCAAAAAAGGTGAAGCGATTGATCCTAACGATTTGGTTGAAGAGCCGACGATGTACTATTTTTATGCCAGCTATTGGGCAAAATTGCCCATGCCGCTGCTAGGTGTGCATATTATCAAGTTAAAAAAGAATACAGATGAAAGTGCTGATGGCGTTCAGGCCTTGCCTGGTTTGAAAATTATTGCCGTGATCAAGGAGTCGCCAGCTGCCAAAGCAGGTATTGTCAGAGGTGATACGGTATTAAAAATAGGCGACATGGCATTGGCAGAAGCCGACGACCTTTTTGCAGCAGTAAAGAAATATGCCGGTCAGACTGTTGATGTTGAACTTGAACGCAAAGGTGAGCCAACAAAAGTCTCTGTTGCCATCAACTCACGAAAATAGCTATCGCTTATTTTAATGAGGTGATGCTTTAGTTTTATCAACGCTGTAAATGTGAAGTTGTTAGAGTTAAATATATTTAACCTATAGTTTCTTAATAAGAAACACAAAGCCTTCATGGTCTTTATTGTGTTCAACTAAATCAAACGGATTATTGGCAATGAGGGTACGGATATTTTTAACCGTACTTTCCTTGCTGGTGATGACTTTGAGAATTTGGCCGCGGGCAAGCCCATCCAGCACTTCTTTAGCGCGAATGGTCGGTATCGGGCTATCTTCGTGGCGTACATCAAGCAGCACGTCGTAGTGATGGCTCATTATTTACTCCTTCTTGATTTAAAACATATGCTGGTTGAGTAGCATGTGCACAGCAATGCTTGCGGCATAACCCAAGGCAACGGCAGGTGTCCATTTAAGGTGGCCGAAGAACGTGTAGCTGCCGCGCGCTTGCCCCATCAGTGCCACGCCGGCTGCGGAGCCGATTGATAACAATGAGCCGCCGACACCAGCCGTCATCGTGACCAGCATCCATTGCCCGGTCGACATCTCCGGCATCATGGAAAGCACCGCAAACATGACAGGAATGTTATCCACTAACGCCGAGATGAGTCCTATTGCAATATTGGCGTTGGTTGGACCCCATCCGCCGTAAATGGTTTGCGATACCAGCGTCAAGTAACCTAAGAACCCCAAGCCTCCCACGCAAATAATGACACCGTAAAAGAAAAACAGGGTGTCCCATTCGGCGCGTGCCACTTTGCTGTAAATGTCATAAGGCACCGGGTTGTTAAAGCTGTTATCTGCGGTTTTCGGCAAGTGTGATTTTTCACCTGAAGTTTTAAGTTTGTATGCGTAAAGCTGTAACAAGCCCAGCCCAAACAACATGCCGATCACTGGCGGTAACTGCAGCAGGCTATGTGCAAGCACTGCCATGGTAATCGTAATAAAAAATAAACCGATAATGACCAATGCACCGCGTCTTAGCGGCAGCTGGATGCTATTGCCTTTTGGTTTTTCATCAGGCACGGCAAAGCTCATGATGGCGGCTGGTACCAGCCAGTTCACAAGCGCGGGTATGAACAGGCTGAAAAATGTCCAGAATGTTACCGGGCCATTGGTTGCCATAATATTCTTCTGCCAGACCATCAGTGTTGTGATGTCGCCAAAGGGGCTGAATGCGCCGCCTGCATTCGCTGCGACTACCAAATTGATGCATGAGAGCAGGACGAATTTCTGATTGCTGCCGCCTACTGCCATCACTACCGCGCCCATCAGTAATGCGGTCGTCATGTTGTCAGCGATCGGGGAAATGAAAAAGGCGAGCAGTCCGGTAGTCCAGAACAGGGCGCGGTAACTGAGCCCTTTGCGTATCAGCCAGGTGCGCAGCGCTTCAAATACTTGTCGTTCTTCCATAGCAATGATGTAGGTCATTGCCACAATCAGGAATAAAAGCAGCTCGGCATATTCTTCCAGATTGTGTTTAAAGGCCGCTTCCACTTCATGCGGAATCCCTTGTGATTGATAATACCAGGCGATTAAAGCCCAAATAATACCCGCAGCCAGGATGACGGGTTTCGATTTGCGCAGGTGAATAAACTCTTCTGCCATCACGAACAGATAGGCCATGAAGAATAACAACAGTGCGGTGATGCCTACCCAATGGCCGGTGAGGTCGATATGCGGACCATGTTCAGATGCTATTGCCAGATCGGGGATAAAAAAGCTTGCCATCAGCAAGCTGAAAAAAGCTTTCATGCTGCGATCTTTCTATTCGCCTGTATCTGCCGATTCGAAATCTTCGCCGGACTCATCTTTATTTTCCGGGCTGGTAATTTCGCGCAGTAACTTGAAAATTTCACGGCTGCTTTTGGGCGGCTTATTGGCGGCATGCTCTTTCTGGGCATTGCGAATCAATGTGCGTAACTGCTGGCTATCGGTAGACGGGTGCAGTGCCATGAATTCTGATAAGGCATTGGCATCGTTAATTAAACGGTCACGCCAGCGCTCCAGCCCATGAAAATACGCATTCTCTGCAGTGTGTTTGCCATCCCAGCGAGCCAGCTGCTCGGTGATCGGTGCAGTATCAATCTCACGCATGAGTCTGCCCAGATATTGGCGGTGCCGCCGTATAGCACCATTGGCGGTGATTTTTTTTGTTTCCAGAACAGCCGTGACTAAATCTTCAGGCAGGTTCAGTTTAAGCAGTTTATCCTTGGGCAGCTCGGTTAAGCGCACACCAAGCGCCTGCTGGGCGTCTGCTTCAGCTTTTAATCTGGTTTTACTGGGGGGTAAATCAGCCTCTGAAATTGCCTCTTTGGCTAATTCAGCCTCTTTAGTTGTCTTTTTAGGTTTCATACTGCGGTATTATAACAGTCTTGCATTTATGAAGCGCCTTATAGTTTTTAGCGTACATTTTTATTAGAAGAAAGCGTTATGTCAGATTCAGGTTTCAGTTATTCATTTGACCAGATTAAAGAGATGTCCGAGGATGTGCTTAAGGTCGCCAAGCGTTTAGGCGCAAGTTCTGCCGAGGCGGAGTTAAGTCTGAGTATCGGTCAGAATATTTCCGTGCGCATGGGTGATGTCGAGCATATTGAATACAACCGTGATAAAGGAATGTCTGTCACGGTGTATTTTGATAAACAGAAAGGCCATGCCAGCACTTCAGACCTGAGTCCGCAAGCGTTGGCCGATACGGTTGCTGCTGCCTGCAATATTGCCAAATATACAGCAAAAGATGAATTTTGTGGCTTGGCGGATGCGGAGTTGATGGCAACCGAGATTCAGGACCTGGATCTGAATCACCCTTGGGATATATCCGTAGACGAAGCCATCGCAATTGCAAAAACCTGTGAGGCTGCTGCGCTGCATGTGGATCCACGCATCACCAATTCAGAAGGCGCCAGCGTCTCAACCGGCACCGGATTTTTCTCCTACAGCAATAGTCATGGCTTTACCGGAGGTTATGCCAGCTCGCGCCATGGTATTAGCTGTTCTGTGATTGCCGAGTCCGATAGTAATATGCAGCGCGACTATTGGTACAGTACTGCGCGCGCCGCACAAGATTTAGAGTCGGCAGTTGATATCGGCAGAGTTGCCGGCGAGCGTGCGGTGCGCCGGCTGGATGCAAAAAAGATTAAAACCTGTCAGGTGCCAGTGTTGTTTGAAGCGCCGCTTGCCAGTGGTTTAATCTCAACCTTGATCAGTGCCATATCCGGCGGTAATCTTTATCGTAAATCTTCTTTCCTGCTGGATAGCCTGGGTAAGCAGATTGCGTCACCATTACTCAATATTTATGAAGATCCATTTATTAAAAAAGGACTTGCGAGCAGTCCCTTTGATAATGAGGGTGTCGCAACAAGCGCGCGCCAGCTGGTAGAAAATGGTGTGCTGCATGGGTATGTTCTTTCCAGCTACTCAGCACGTAAACTCGGTATGAAAACGACCGGTAATGCGGGTGGCAATCATAATCTGATTATACAGCCGGGTGAGCATGATTTTGCCGGGCTATTGAAGCAAATGGGTACCGGTTTGGTGGTCACTGAGTTATTAGGTCACGGTATGAATATGGTGACTGGCGACTACTCCAGAGGTGCTGCTGGATTCTGGGTCGAGAATGGCGTTATTGTGCACCCGGTGGAAGAAATTACGATTGCCGGCAATATGGCCGATATGTTGAAAATGATCATCGGCATTGGCAATGATGTGCTGGTGCAAGGTTCAAAACAGGTTGGCTCTATTTTGATTGAGCGTATGACAGTAGCATCGGATTAGGAAGTGAATACATAGGCTGCGTGAATTGCCCGCAAATAAAAAGGCCCCGGATCTCGGGGCCTTTTTATTGAACATTATTTTTGCTGAATACTATTTTTTGTTTTCAGCGTCTACTTCGTCAAAATCATCACTGGCGACAGGTTCATCTTTTGTATTTAAACCATCTTCCACTGCAGTAGCTCTATGCTGTAGATAGGCATCGCGCATGAATGCATAAGGATCAAGTGACGCTTCATCCACGAGGTCAGTTGCATCAAGCAGCTCGGTGCGCTTGTCAATAAATTGCGCAGCACGCAATTGATTGTGCAGACGGATTTCACCGATGTTGTGTGTGTAGTGAATAGGGTCAGTCGTAGCTGTATCAAATACCAAACCTGTAGTATCACGTAAGGTAGATGGGCCCAGGAAGGGAAGCACAAGATAGGCACCGTTTCCAACACCCCAGTATCCTAATGTTTGACCAAAGTCTTCTTTGTTTACCGGTATCTTATCCATGCCTGCCACGTCAATAAAACCCGCAATACCAAAAGTGGTGTTAATGACAAAGCGACCGGTTTCACTGAACGCATCTGCAAATTTAAATTGCAGCAGATTGTTCAAAATACTGGTGACTGTGCGCAGGTTATTGAAAAAGTTATTGATGCCGGTACGTACTGGTGTTGGCGCAATAGCCTTGTAGCCTTTGGCCACGGGTTTAAACACAGCCTTGTCGGTAACGTCGTTAAATTTATAAATGCCGCGATTAATACCTTCCAAAGGGTCTTTGTTCGCTTGCGACGCGCAACCGGCCAATAACAGGCCAAACAGGCAGACTGTAATTAATTTAAGTAATTTTGTATGCATATTGAATTTCTTATAGATGGTTTTTTTGGTTTTTTAGAAATTTATACTTTAGCAGTAACTTGTACTCTTCCAGTCTGCAATTATTCATGAGCCGGGCATTTCTGTCTATCAATATAATTTGTTACAAAATGTAAAATAAACGATATGTTGTTTAAATGCAACATGTTTTTAATGGTTTGCAGCGCGTGTGCAAGTGATTATGGGACGTAAGGTATTGCCTAATTTTATCCAGGTATTTCATGCATTATTTAAACGGGAGTGTGGTTCTGATTTTTATACAACTCTAGCGCCAGTCCACGCTGTATGCTGTGGTCTACAATCGGTAGCGGGTAATCACGGCCTATGATTGTGTTAATGGCGGATTGCCGTGCAGCAGGCATTAACCAGGGGGCATGGATTTCCTTATCATTGCATTTCCCTAGTTCGGTGACATATTTGCGGATGAAGCGGCCGTTGGCGTCAAAGCGCTCACTTTGTGTGATCGGGTTGAAAATCCTGAACCAGGGTTGTGCATCGCAGCCTGTAGATGCCGCCCACTGCCAGCCACCGTTATTGGCACTAAAATCAAAATCGATCAACTTTTCTGCAAAGTAACGTTCACCCCAGCGCCAGTCTATGAGCAGGTCTTTCACCAGAAAGCTGGCGGCAACCATGCGCAAGCGGTTGTGCATAAAACCAGTATTGTTAAGCTGGCGCATGGCAGCATCCACCAGTGGATAGCCGGTTTTCCCATCACACCAGGCTTGGAAGTGATCGGGATTGTTAGGAAATGGCAGGGTTTCAAATTCAGCCTTGAAGGCTTTTCCAGCGGCAATTTGTGGATGATGGTGCAAAATCTGAAAATAAAAATCACGCCAGATCAGTTCTGATAACCAGGTTTCGGCACCGGCACCGCCCATCTGCATGGCAGTGCGCGCCAGATGGCGGATGGATACCGTACCAAAGCGCAGGTGTACAGAGAGATATGAAACACCTTTGATGCCAGGAAAGTCACGCACTTCTTTGTAGCGCTGTATACGCTCTGTGAAGTCGGCGAATAGCAGATTGCCACCGCTCATGCCGGTAGGCAGGCGCATTTGTGAAAGATTGGTACGTTCAAATCCTAGTGATTCTAGGCTCATGAGCTCACCGGAATCATGAGTGCCATCAATTTTGGCTAGATTTCCAATATATGCATCAATCGGGTAGGCTCTCAGGAAAAAGTCATTGATGGTTTTGAGCCACATATTTTTATACGGTGTGAATACGCTGTAAGGCTTTCCTGTCATGCTCAGAATTTCATCTTTTTCAAAAATCACCTGATCTTTGTAGTGATGAAACGCAATGCCATTATTTTTTAACTGATCTGCTACGTGCGCGTCACGGGCTATCGCACCCGGCTCATAGTCATGGTTGGTAAATACCGCTTCTACTCGCAGTGCTGTTGCCAGATTTGGAATTTCATCCTTTGCATTGCCGTGCAGTACGATCAGGTCGCCGCCTTTTGCTTGCAGTGCCGATTTAAGTTCCTGGATGCTTTCCCAGATAAATTCAACCCGGCGGTCATGTTTGTCGGTCAGATGATCCAGAATTTCCGTATCAAAAATAAATGTGCAAAATACCTGGGTGGAGTGTTTTAGGGCATGATAAAGCGCTGCGTGATCGTAATCACGCAGGTCGCGGCGAAACCAGACTAGAGATTTTGTATATTGAGGTACTGTATTTTGCATAGGCTGTAAGACTCCGCAGGTTAGTCTTACAGTTTAGCAAATAGTTTAGAAAAATTTGGCGATCAGCTTTTTTATCCAGAATCTATCCTGAATTTAATCAACCAGGGCTTAATCGCCATTCATTAAATAGCTTTAGCCTCTGGCACCAAATACATATTTTTCTTTAGCGCTTTCGTGTGCGGTTGCTTTTTCCAGTTCTGGCAGTTTTAGCATTCCCAGAACGTTTTGTAAGTCTAAAGATAATAAAATAAGCTCTTCGTCACCAATTTCATCAATTTGCTGAAAAATATCACTGGCATAGTGGCTGTCGCGGATCATTTTTGCGGAATTAACCGAACCTATAAATTTTCTGGCAGCGACCGAAAATTTTGATAAAAGAATTAAACACTGGTTATCCATAGAAACTAGCTCCCCCTTAGTTTTTAAAATTACAGTTTTTAAATTACGTTTGCAAAATAGATTTGCCAAAAAAGTGCAATTTTTTGTTGTAAGTAAGGTTGTGGTGCATACCACCGCCATACTAGGCACTAAATGTGGCCTTTACATAAGGATTAGCATTTACTATGCCAGTTTTATTGCGGCAGGTTTATTCGCGGTGGTAGGGGTGGTTCTGAATGACAGAGTGCGCGCGGTAAAGCTGCTCTGCCAGCAGTACGCGTACAAAGGCATGAGGCAGGGTGAGCTTGGAAAGACCCCATAACCAGTCCGCCTGCTGTTTGAGGCTGGCGTGCAGGCCATCAGCGCCGCCAATGGCGATGCTGACATCGCGCCCCAATGTTTGCCAGGATTTCATTTTATCGGCAAGCTGCAGCGTGGTGACCTCCTGCCCGCGTTCATCACAGGCAATCAGGTAATCGCGGCCTGCTGCTTCCAGAATTCTTTTTGCTTCAATCAGCTGGATATTTTCCGTGCTGTTGCCGGCGGCGCGTTTCTCAGGTTTGATATCAATGATTTCAACTGATAACTCGCGTGGCATGCGTTTGGTGAAATCAGCGCAGGCGGTTTCAACCCAGCCCGGCATCTTGTGACCAACGCTAATGATTCGTAATTTCAACTTGAATGCGCTGTATATGAATAACGGATGCCATTTAATTGAAATCAGCATCCGTCATGATGAGGATTACTCTTCTGCTTTAATGTGGCTGCGGCGGCTTTCTGCCTCGCCCCACAGTTGTTCCAGATTGTAGTAGGCGCGGGTCGCAGGCACCATGATGTGCACAACGATGTCATCCAGGTCGACCAGTACCCATTCACCTTCTTTTTCACCTTCGGTGCCGCGGATGGCAAAGCCTTTTTCCTTGAGCTTTTCACGTACATTATCGGCAACAGCCTTAGCCTGACGGCTGGAGTTGGCAGATGCCACAATCATGTAGTTAGTCATGCTGGTAAGCTTGCGTACGTCCATTACGCTGATATCGAAACCTTTGATGTCTTCAATCGCGTCAATCACGGCGAGTTTCATCGCCTCCAGCTGATCGTTGTTAGAGGCGATGTTCTGTGTTGTTTGTGTCATTTATGCGGCCTGTGCTGGAATTGCGTTGCGTTGTGATTGTATGCGGTTGTGACTGTCAACATACACGAGTTGCGGACTGTATGTTTTAAGTTCTGCCTCGTCGTAATTGGCGAAGCTGGCAATAATAATAATGTCTTGCGGATGTGCCTTATGCGCGGCTGCACCGTTCACGGAGATGATGCCGGAATGGCGTTCAGCACGGATTGCGTACGTGGTAAAACGTTGGCCGTTGGTCACATTGTAAATACTGATCTGCTCGTATTCACAGATATTTGCTGCTTCCAGCAGTTCTTCGTCGATTGCACAGCTACCTTCATAGTGAAGCTCTGAGTGCGTCACATGTACGCGGTGCAATTTAGATTTAAGCATGATTCTTTGCATGTGCTTAACCAATTCTGAAAAGGGAACGTATTATAGTCTTTTCAAACACTTATTCCAATTATTAATCAATAATGATGTGTTGACCATACATTATTATGTCTTGCATGGTTTGCAGTACCCTGTTGAGTCAGTACCGAGTTGTTAATGGAATTTGTGCAGGAAATTAATTGAATGCGGGCCTGTTAGTTCAGGTTCGGGTAAATTCAATATTGTCTATGAGCCGCGTATTGCCTATTTTGGCTGCTGCCAGCACAACCAGCGCCGAATCTTCTTGAGTTGCCGGTAACAGGGTGCGCGCGGAGCGTACGGAAATATAATCGGTTAACCAACCGTTATTGTTCAAAGTCTGAGCTGTCACCTGTTCCAATGCGGCATAGTCAACGGAGCCTTGCTGAACGCTGGCAACGATTTCTTTCAGGCAGGTATGCAGCATGGAGGCATGCGATTTCTGTTCAGACGTCAGGTAGCCGTTACGTGAACTCATGGCGAGGCCGCTGGCTTCGCGCACTGTTTCACCGGCAATAATCTCGATTGGCAGGTTAAATTGCCTCACCAGTTCGCGAATGATAAATAATTGCTGAAAATCTTTTCTGCCAAATACGGCAGTTTGCGGCATCACGATATTGAATAGCTTCATGACAACAGTGGCCACGCCGTCAAAATGCCCGGGTCTGCTTGCACCGCACAGCGCTTTTGCGATCGGCGGGGCGCTTATTATCATGGTTTGCCCCAGATCATTAGTCGCGGCATTAAAGTCCGGGTACATCTCCTGAACGTTGGGAGCAAACACAATGTCGACACCGGCAGCTTCGAGTTTTTCACAGTCAGCATCCAGCGTGCGCGGGTAACTCGCCAGATCTTCATTCGCGCCAAATTGCAGCGGATTTACAAATATACTCACGACAACACATTGCGCATGTTGTTTTGCCAGTGTTGCCAGATGAATATGGCCGGCATGCAGGTTACCCATGGTAGGCACCAGCGCAACAGCAGTTTTAGATTTCAGTGCGCTTCTTAATTCAGCTACGGTATGGATGATTTGCATAATATTGAGTTCGACGAGAGCTGGTTTTTTTTAATAGCTGTGTTCGGCTGCAGGAAATGTTTTGTTTTTTACCGCGTGTACATAATTAGTAATGGCTTGCTGGATGCTGCCACTTTCAGCCAGAAAATTTTTGGCAAAACGCGGTGCTTTGTAATCGCCTGGGCTTTTGCTGGCAACGCCGGTGTAAATGCCCAGTAAGTCCTGAATGACCAATACCTGACCGCTGCAGTCTGGCCCGGCACCAATGCCGATAGTCGGTATTTTAAATTGCTCTGTAATTTGTCTGGCAAGTGCAGCAGGCACCATTTCCAGCAGAATTAAGCAAGCGCCGGCTGCATACATATTGATGGCATCTTGCGTAATTTTTTTTGCACTTTCTTCGGTCTTGCCTTGAATTTTGTAGCCGCCCAGTTGCTTGACCGATTGCGGTGTAAAGCCCAGATGCGCGCAAACCGGAATGCCGCGTTCAACCATGCGACGCACAGCTGCTGAAAATTCACCGCCCTCGATTTTAATAATGTCTGCACCGGCATCAATCAGCGCTTGCGCATTGCTGCAGGCGTCTTCAATATTATGTTCATAGCTGCCATACGGCATGTCAGCCATGATTAACGTATCCGGCGCACCAGCTGCGACACATCGGGTGTGGTAGATCATGTCCTGCATCGTTACTTGCAGTGTGTTTTCTGCACCTTGCAGTACCATGCCCAGTGAGTCGCCGACCAATAGTACATCGACACCTGTCGCGGCAGACACTTTTGCAAATGTGGCGTCATAGCAGGTGAGCATGGCGATTTTTTCGCCGGATGCTATTAATTGATCAAGTGTCGGTTTGGGCATTATTCTTCAAAGTTCGGATTAAAAAACTCGCGCTGGCCTTTGATCTGCTCAATGCGGCTCAGCAGCAAATCAAATGCGCTTTTGTTTTTCAGAATATTGAGTTTTTCGTTATTTACAATCAATACCGGTGAGGCATCATAGCTATGGAAAAACTCGCTGTAAGCATTTGCCAGACGCTCAATATATTCACGCGGAATTTCCTGCTCGTAACTGATGCTGCGTTCTTCAATGCGCTCCATCAGCGCATCAATCGGCGTTTGCAGGTAAATGACCAGGTCAGGTTTCGGCGCTTTGATCTGTAAATGCTGGTAAATCTGGTGATACAAAGCATATTCTTCGTCATCCAGATTCAGTCGTGCGAAGATCGGGTCTTTTTCTAGAAAAAAGTCAGCAACAATCGGCTTTGCAAACATGTCGCGCTGGCTCAGGTCTTTAATTTGGTTGGCACGCTGGAATAAGAAAAACAGCTGGGTAGGCAAGCCGTAGCGCTGCGCATCCTGATAAAAGCGCGGCAGGAATGGGTTGGTTTCCGCTTTTTCTGACAGGTAATCTACAGGAAACTGGTCAGCCAGCATTTTTGCCAGTGTCGTCTTGCCGCTGCCTATCGGGCCTTCTACAACGATGTAGGGATATTTGTTAAAAATGGTCATAGTCAGGTTTAGCTTATTTTTTGAATATCTTTTGATAATTCCGGGCTGATTAATGATTCTATTTTGCCATAGATAGGCATTGATAATTGCGGTGCGATTTCATATAAAGGTAGCAGGACGAATCCTCTGCTGTGCATTCTCGGGTGCGGCAATATCAGTGTATCGCTTTGAATTACCATATTTTCATACAGCAGTAAGTCACAGTCGAGCACGCGGGGCGCGTTGATATACGGACGTTCACGGCCGGCTTCGTTCTCAATGGCGTGCAATGCCAGCAGCAGTTCCTGTGGAGAAAGCTCTGTCTGTACCTCGGCAACTGCGTTAATAAAGTCCGGCACTGGCTTATTTTCAGCATCATGCGGACAATCTACCGGCGCAGTTTTGTATAAGGATGACTTCTTAAGCAGTTTTGTTTTTGGCAGGCTGGATAGTGCCGTCAATGCTTTTTCAACCTGGAAAACAGGGTCTTGCAAATTGCTTCCCAGTGCAACAAATGCCTGATGCATCATGATGCTGCCGGTGTGCCAGTGCCGGGTTTTCTGGGTTTTCTTCTTTTACGTTTTTTGGGCGCGGTGTCAGCTTGCAGCATGGCATTACGTTCTTCGCCTTCTGCATCTGCAAATTTTGTCCACCACTCACCCAGTTCGGCAGGCGTCTCGCCGGATTCGCAGCGTAGCAGCAAGAAGTCATAGCCGGCGCGGTAGCGCGGATTGGTTAGCAGGCCAAATGGACGTTTACCCGCACGCTGTTCAAACCGTGGTTGCAAGCCCCAGATTTCTTTCATGGCAGCAGTGTAGCGGTTGTGTATTGCGAGTTTTTCAGCCTGCGTGGCAATGACGTCATTCATGGCCATGTGCAGCGCTGGAATCGGTGGGTTGTCTTTTTTGTAGTTATTCCAGGCAGCTAGAACTTCGTGCCAGAGTAAGGTTGCAAATAAAAAGCTCGGGTTGGCAGATTTGCCGGAAAGAATGCGGTCATCGGTATTTTTGAGTGCCAGCATGACGAAGCGTTCGCCCATCGGCTGTTCCAGCACCACATCCAGCATCGGCAGTAAGCCATGATGCAAATGCTGCTTGCGCAGGGCGGTAACGCTTTCAATCGCATGACCGGACAAAAACAGTTTCAGCATTTCGTCGAATAAACGGCTAGGCGGCACGTCCCCCAGCAGCTCTGCCATTTTGGCAATGGGTGCCTTGGTCGCAGAGTCGATGCTGAGGCCTAGTTTGGCTGATAAGCGCACAGCGCGAAGCATGCGCACCGGATCTTCTGCGTAGCGTGTTTCCGGATTGCCTATAATGCGTAAAATACCAGATTGAATATCGGCAAAGCCGCTATGGAAGTCGAGCACTTCCTGACTGGTCGGGTCGTAATACAGTGCGTTGGCGGTAAAGTCACGGCGTGTTGCATCTTCTTCCAGACTTCCGAATACGTTGTCACGCGTGATGCGGCCTGATTCGTTGGTATGTGCATCACCTTGAGATTGGTGATGGCCGCGGAAAGTGGAAACCTCAATGGTTTCATCACCGAACAGTACATGTACCAAACGGAAGCGCTTGCCGATTATGCGTGAGCGCCTGAAGATACGGTTCACTTCTTCCGGCGTGGCATCGGTCGCTACATCAAAATCCTTGGGGTTACGGTTCAGCAGCAAGTCACGTACCGCGCCACCGACAATATAGGCTTCAAAGCCAGCTTTCTGCAGGCCGTCTATTGTGCGCATTGCCGCATTGCTCAACAGGCTGCGATCAATCTGGTGTTTTTTGAACGGGATAACTTCTGCTTTATCTCTATTGCCGGTGTTGCGTTTAGCGGTTTTCTTTGTGCCCAGTATCGGACGGTTTTTGGGAGGCTGCGATTTAGAGGCTTCAGATGAGTGACGAGTAGGCTTTTCATGCTCCGTTTTTTTGTTTCTGGGCCTGAAAATTTTATCTAGCAGTTTTTTGATCATGCGAAATTATAGCTTAAATTTAATCCTGTATTTAAGGGTACTTCTATAAATGCAGAGTTTGGGATACAGTACAAGGCGCACGGAACGCAGGAGCCGAGGTAGTATGCGGTATACAGCGAGGTTGCGAGTACCGCGCAACGCAGTAATGTGCCCAAAAAATGTATTTATAGAAGTGCCCTTAAGTTCGTATTTCAATGAACAGGCAATCTCAATGCTATTTAGCTGAGTGATCCCATAGCACATCGCTGACGCCGGCTTCTTTATTAATGATACGGCACATGACAAACAAAAGATCGGATAAGCGGTTCAGGTATTTTCTTGAGGTTTCTGTGACATTCTCGGCGTGATGCAGTTGCATGAGCTCACGTTCTGCGCGGCGGCAGACTGTGCGTGCCAGATGGCAGTAAGCGGCTGCTTTAGTACCGCCGGGCAGTATAAATTCTTTCAATGGCGTGAGTTCAGCATTGAGTCGATCGATGGCTTCTTCCAGATCATCAATTCGCGCTTGTTTCAGCAGCACATAACCGGGGATGGAAAGCTCGCCGCCGATATTGAACAAGTCGTGCTGAATCTGCGTCAGTGATTTTCTGATCGTGTCAGGAATATTTTCGGTCAGTATCATGCCGATGACCGAGTTCAGTTCATCGACATCGCCCATGGAATTAACGCGCGGGCTGTCTTTATTGATGCGGCTGCCGTCACCCAGGCCAGTCGTGCCGTCATCACCGGTGCGCGTGTAAATTTTACTTAATCTGTTGCCCATAAACTTACCTAAATTAAATCCTTTATAATTGGGTTATTGTAACTGATGAAGCCTTTGCAATGACCGATCAAACCATGACACTGGAAATTAAAACAATCCCGATTCAGCCGACTGTATCAGCCGAGGCCCCGATTGGTGTATTTGATTCTGGTGTTGGCGGTATTTCGGTATTGCAGCATATTCATGCCTTGCTGCCTCATGAACAACTACTATATGTGGCAGATAGCAGATACGCTCCCTATGGCAATAAAACCCCACAAGAAATTCAATCAAGATGCTTTGAAATTGCAGATTTTTTAATCGCTAAAGGCGTCAAGGCGATTGTGGTAGCCTGCAATACCGCTACCGCCGCAGCGATTGATAAGATGCGTGAGAAATATAACTTGCCGATTATTGGCATGGAGCCCGCAGTAAAACCTGCTGCTGAAGCTTCTAAAAACGGCGTGATAGGCGTGCTGGCAACTGTTGGTACGCTGAAAAGCGCTCAGTTTGCAGGTCTGCTTGAAAGCTACGGACGCAACGTCAAAGTAGTGACGCAGGGTTGCGTAGGCTTGGTTGAATGTATAGAGCGCGGTGAATTGCGCAGTGACAATACGCTTAATCTGCTGGAGCAGTATTGCCAGCCGCTGCTGGAGGAGGGCGCGGATACTATTGTCTTGGGTTGCACTCATTACCCGTTTGTAAAGCCGCTTATCAGGCAGGTTGTCGGGGGTGATGTGATCTTGATTGATACTGGGGCTGCAGTAGCCAAGCAACTGCAGAAACGATTAGCCATACTAGATCTGCTCACAAAGCAACATCAGGCTGGCTCTGTCATGTTCTGGAGCAATAGTCAGGCAGCAGACGCAAAGCAGGTGATTGAGGCGCTGTGGGGTAAAACTGCTGTAGTGGAGTTTTTTAGCGGATAGTTTTAGTTTGGCTAAGCTAATGCTTTAGCAATGACCGGCGGCAGCTTTTTCGGTGCTTTGATGCGCAGTTGTTTATTGACATTGAACTGACCAAACACCACGGTGATGTCTTTGCTTGATACCCCAAATTCCCCCGCAAGAAATTTCACCATAAAATCAGTCGCCTTGCCGTTTTCGGGGGTGGCGGTCACACTGATTTTGAGTTGATTGCCCTTGGGTTTGCCAATCACGGTCTTTTTTGCACTGGGGGTGCCAAGTACATTGAGAATCAGCGTATCGCTATCCCAGCCGCAGAAAGAGGTGAGCTTGGTTTCTTTTACAGCGTCTTCGACAGCTGTTTCAGGTTTGGATTTTTTCACCGGTGACTGTTCAGTTTCGAACTTGAACCATTTGAACTTGAACCATTAGTGATGGCCTGCAACTTCACCTTCTTTTAATTTGTATTGGGTGCCGCAATATGGGCATGCGACATAGCCGGTTTGTGCGATATCTAAAAACACGCGCGGGTGCGATGCCCACAACTCAACAGCTTTGGTCGGACAGTGCAATGGCAGGTCTTTTGCAGAGACTTCGATTACTTTTGATTCGGACATTTCTTAAACTTCCTTTTATTCGCCATTTCTGCCTGAGCAGAAATGGCGGCATGTAGCTTATACCAGTGTTAACCAATCTGCATGTTTAGCAGATCTGCCGTGTACCACATCAAAGTACAGTTTCTGTAATTGCTTGGTGATCGGGCCGGCAGTACCTTCGCCGATGCTGCGGCGATCAAGTTCACGGATCGGCGTCACTTCAGCAGCAGTACCTGTAAAGAATGCTTCGTCTGCGCTATACACTTCATCACGTGTGATGCGTTTTTCGATCACTTCCAGGCCGCTTTCTTTTGCCAGCTGTACAATCGTATCGCGCGTGATGCCTTCCAGTGCTGCTGTCAGGTCCGGTGTGTAGAGCTTGCCGTTACGTACGACGAATACATTCTCGCCTGAACCTTCGGCCACAAAGCCGTCAACATCCAGCAGTAGTGCTTCTT
The DNA here is from genome assembly GCA_964622195.1 of uncultured Methylotenera sp. Lineage (GTDB taxonomy): Bacteria > Pseudomonadota > Gammaproteobacteria > Burkholderiales > Methylophilaceae > Methylotenera. Next base: position 25,278 of record CAZUOQ010000011.1, read on the forward strand.
CGTAACCGTCGTTATGCGCTTCCTGGTGTGCAAGGATGCTGTTCATGTAGTTGCCGTTCGCTTTGGCTTTACACATGGTTACGTTGACGTGGTGACGAGAGAATGATGAAGTTTTTACACGGATACCGTGGTCAAGTGCTTCCTGGCCCATGTAAGCGCCCCATTTCCAGGCGGCAACAATTACGTGGGTTGACAGTGTTTTTGCAGAAATGCCCATCGCTTCAGCACCGTAGAATGCCATCGGGCGCAGGTAAGCTGATTCGAGCTTGTTATCACGTACGGCGGCTAATTGCGCGGCTGAGATTTCTTCTTTGCTGTAAGGCATTTTCATACCCAGAATGTGCGCAGAGCGGAATAATCTGTCAGTATGATCTTGCAAACGGAAGATAGCGGTGCCCTTGTCGGTTTTGTATGCACGCACGCCTTCAAATACGCCCATGCCGTAGTGCAGTGTGTGCGTTAAAACGTGAGTCGTGGCATCGCGCCAGTTGACCATTTCACCGTCATACCAGATTACGCCGTCGCGGTCTGCCATACCGCCAGAAGTTACTGCAGGGTTTGCCATGCTCTATCCTTAAAATGCTTGAAATAATGCAAAACCATTATTGTAAACGACACAGTGTTCTCTTTGCAGTAATTTGTGTGTATTACGCATAATTTTTTATTGCAAGGTGTTGAATTTATTATGCATGATAGAATCAATGCAATTATAGTGATGACATTAACTCATATGAAAACCAGATATTTTTTAATCGCGCTGTTGCTGCTTGTTATTTCAGCCTGCAAACCTGCGGCCCAGCAAAACCAGTTCTCGGCAACTGATGTGACAGGTGCTGACTTTGCACAAACGCTCAATTTAACTGACCATACCGGCAAGCCACGTTCGCTTGCTGATTTTAAAGGCAAGGTAGTTGCTATATTTTTTGGCTATACACACTGCCCGGATGTGTGCCCGACCACGATGGCAGATATGAAGCAGGTCATGAAACTGCTGGGCTCACGTGCGGATGAGTTACAGGTTTTGTTCGTAACGCTGGACCCTGAGCGCGATACGCAAGAAGTGCTGGCGCAGTATGTGCCAAGCTTTGACAAACGTTTTATCGGCTTGTTTGGTACAAAAGAAGAGACTGCCAAGGCAACCAATGATTTCAAGATTTTTGCGTCCAAGGTCGAGAATAGCGGCAGAAGCGGTTACACCATCGACCACAGTGCGGGGCTTTACTTATACGATAAAACCGGAAAAATCAGGCTGTATGTCGCTTACGGTGAAAAGCCGGCAGTGATTGCGGCAGATATTGAAAAGCTGCTTTAGAGGTGTTGAAATTAAAAAAGGGGCTAATGCCCCTTTTTTGTTTTTTTAATGATTAATTTGCAGGTGTTTCACCGTATTGATTAGTTTCCGTATTTCCCGCTTGTGCAAGAAAGTAAATAAGCGGAATCCAACCCAAAATCGGAATCAGCCACAGCAGTTGCAACCAGCCGCTTTTGTTCAGGTCATGCAGGCGGCGCGTACCAGCAGCAAGCGATGGCAATAGTGTAACCAGCGAAAATGCCAGTGAAATACTGTCACCGACTACACCTAAAGCCAATGAGCCGATAAAGCAAAATAAGGCAAACCACCAATACTCAGGCCGTTTGGCTCTGCCATTAAAATCGGCATACTTCTGAAAACACTGTTTGATTGATTCCTGAAAGTCCATCTATGTATTCCCCCTGATTTAGTTATTGTTACGGAACGCCGATAAGCCACTAATAAATGCAAGCTGCATCTGCATTGCCAGAGCTCATCTTACATCACATGCAATCGTGGTGACCATACCTTGAGTTCTTTTTCTGCGGTTTTGTAATCAGGGTAAATACTCGCCACCACTGCCCAGAATTTGGCTGAATGATTCATTTCCTTGAGGTGTGCCAGTTCGTGGCAGACCACATAATTGATCAGGTGTGGTGGCGCCTGCAGCAACCGCCAGTTGAGGCGGATTTCTCGTTTTGAATTGCAACTGCCCCAGCGCGTGCGTGCATTGGATATTAGCAATTTGGGCAGCGTTACACCGAGTCTGGCTGAAAATATTTCCAGCCGTCTGGCAAAGTCGGCGAGTGCCTGTTTTTTGTACCATTGCAGCACCTTGCGAGCGACCGCTGCTGATTCATCGTGGTTAGGCATCGCCAGCTCCAGAAGGCCGGGCTGATGGCTTACCGCCTTGGATCTGGCGTCATGTCTTACTGATAGAGTAACGGAATTGCCTAGCAGCAATAATTGCTCACCATCCTGCCATTGCAGCGCAGGCATCCTGTTCTCATTACGTGTGTTGAGTTTTTTTAAAATCCAGTCTGCTTTCTGCGTAATCAGGCTGTCCAGCAGTGATTGTGAAAGGCGTTTCGGTGCATGCACAACCAGGCCATCAGCCGTGATTTTCAGGCCGACGGTTCGGCGTTGGCGGCGTTCCAGCTGGTAGTGCAATTGAACGCCGGATGGCAGCGTCAGCGTATGGCTCATTCGTCCAGCACAGCCATTTCAGACTCGATCCATTGTTCCACCTGCTGGTTTAATGCATCGGCTTTTAATCCGGCAGATTGAATCGGTTTGCCGATATGAAGCTTGATCAAGCCCGGTTTTTTGATGAATGAATTTTTGGCCCAGTATCTGCCGGCATTGTGCGCGACCGGCACTACCTGTGTTTGGGTATGCGTGGCGAGCCAGGCGCCGCCAATCTGGTATTTGCCTTTTTCACCGGGCGCTTTGCGGGTGCCTTCAGGGAAAATCACGACCCATAAGCCTTTTTTGAGCCTTGCTGCACCGTTGGACACCAGTTTTTTCAGTGCTTCACGGCCAGCACTGCGGTCAATCGCGATCGGTGAAGACATGGCCAAGCCCCAGCCGAATATTGGAATCCACAACAGCTCGCGTTTAAGCACATAAACCTGGGTAGGAAAAATGGCCTGGAAAGCCAGGGTTTCCCATGCGGACTGGTGTTTGCTCAGGATAATGCTTGGTGATTCAGGCAGGTTTTCCAGCCCGGTTACTTCATGGCGGATATTGCAGGTGATGCGTAGCCACCAGATCATGCTGCGCGCCCAGCCGGAAATCAGCACGTTGCGAGTGACCGGATTGAGCGGCAATGCGAGAAATGCAATCAGCGTGAATATCGGGGCGGTGATTACCTGACCCAGAAAAAATAGGCTTGAACGTAGAAATAACATAAAAGATGGCATCAATTATCTGCTGAAATAATATGCTGTACGGCCTCGGTTAAGTCCGCGCATATGGTGATATTTTCAGGCAAGCCACCATTGGCAAGTGTCAATTCCCCTTTGCCGGTACGTACCAGAATTGTCCGGCAGCCTGAATTGGAGAAAGCCTGAATATCACGTAAAGCATCGCCAACGGCAAATACGCGGTCCAGTTCCACTGAAAAACGTTTGGCGATTTCCTTGATCATGCCGGTTTTAGGTTTACGGCAATCGCAGTTGTCATCGGCCGAGTGCGGGCAGTAAAACACGGCATCAATACGGCCGCCGACTGTGGCCAGCTCGCGATGCATCTTGTCGTGTATGCTGTTGAGCGTTGCCATATCAAACAAACCGCGGCTGACGCCGGACTGGTTGGTGGCAATCGCCACCCGGTAGCCGGATTGATTGAGCAGGGCGATAGCTTCCAGACTGCCGGGGATAGGAATCCACTCGTTAGGGTTTTTAATGAAATTGGCGCTATCTTCGTTAATAACGCCGTCTCTATCTAAAATAACCAGTTTCATGATGCACTAACCTCGTCATTCCGTGCCTGACACGGAATCCAGTGACTTTCAAAATTACCTGCTCGCACAAGACGCCGGTATGACGCTTATGTTGTGAGGCTGCTGTATTAATACAGAGATTACTTTAACCCGCCAGTTTAGATAAATCCGCTACGCGGTTCATCGCTTGATGCAGCGTTGCCAGCAAGCCCAGGCGATTTGCTTTCAGCGCAGGGTCATCTGCGTTAACCATGACATTGTCAAAGAAGTCATCAACTGGCGCTTTCAGTGCAGCCAGCGCTTTCAGTGAGGCTGTGTAATCACCGTTTTCAAACAGTGTATCAGCTTCCGGTTTTACTTTGCTCAAAGCATTGTTCAGTGCGATTTCCGCCGGTTCCTGCAACAGGCTTGTATTGACTTGTGCCTGAACTTCGCCTTCCACTTTTTTCAGGATATTGCTGACGCGTTTGTTGGCAGCAGCAAGTGCCGGTGCTTCGGCCAGTGCTGCGAAGGTGCGTACTGCAGTCAGGCGCTGCGGTATTTCGCTCAGCAAAGCCGGGTCAAGCGACAGTACTGCATCCACTTCCTGTGCCGATGCACCGTTCTCGCGCAGGTTCACGCTTAAACGGTCAAAGCAGAACTCTTTAATCGCGGTAACAGTAGCTGCGCTGTCAGATTGGTTGTCGAATGCAGACAATACATCCTGAATCAGCTGCTCAAATGGTAACGGCAGCTTGTTTTCGATCAGCATGCGGATAATGCCCAAAGCCTGTCGGCGCAATGCAAATGGGTCTTTGTCGCCAGTCGGCTTTTCACCGATACTGAACAGGCCAACCAGTGTTTCCAGTTTGTCAGCTAATGCCACTGTGATGCCCACAGGATTGCGCGGCAGGTCGTCACCGGCAAAACGCGGTTTGTAATGGTCTTCAATCGCAAAAGCGACGTCGTTGTCCAAGCCTTCATGCTGGGCGTAATAGCGCCCCATAATGCCTTGCAGTTCAGGGAATTCACCTACCATGTCGGTAATCAGGTCGGTTTTTGCCAGCTGAGCAGCCAAACCTGCTTTTGAAGCCAGATCAGCGCCACCAAGTTTATTGCCAATTGCAATTGCAATTGCACCTACACGCTCGGTACGCTGGCCTTGTGAACCCAGCTTGTTGTGGTAAACCACTTTGTCCAGGCTGGTGATGCGTGACTCCAGCGTCTTTTTGCGGTCCTGGTCAAAGAAGAACTTGGCGTCGGCCAGGCGTGGGCGCACTACACGCTCGTTACCGCCAATGACGGCTGAGGGATCTGCCGGATTGATGTTGGACACGATCAGGAACTTGTTAGTCAGCTTGCCGTTTGAATCCAGCAGCGGGAAATACTTCTGGTTCGCCTTCATGGTCAGAATCAGGCATTCCTGCGGAACCTCCAAATAAACTTCTTCAAACTGACCCAGAAGTACATTCGGGCGTTCTACCAGCGCGGTGACTTCATCCAGCAGCGCATCATCTTCAATCGGTTTCAGGTTCTGTTTAGCTGCTGCTGCGGTTAATTGACGTTCAATTTCAGCGCGGCGCTCGGCAAAACTTGCAATCACTGCGCCTTCTGTTTTGAGTTGCTCGGCGTAGGTGTCAGCGTTGGTAATGGTAACAGTAGGGTTTGTTGCTTCAAAGCGGTGGCCTTGTGTGGTGTTGCCAGCGCTTAGGCCTAGTGCGCTGATCGCAACGACATTGTTACCATGCAGCGCAACCAAGCCGTGTGCAGGACGTACAAAATTCACACTCGTCCAGCCGTCCTGTAACTGATAGCTCATGACTTTAGGGATTGGTAGCTTCTGGATTGCATCTTCTAATGCTTTCTGCAAACCTTCGTTCAGCGCGGCGCCTTTTTGTGTAACGTCTAAAAACAAGGCTTCGTTTTTGCCATCCATTTGTCTGGTGAGTTGTGCAACAGCAGACTCATCTAAGCCCATGCCGTTCAGGCGCTTAATTAAAGCAGGGGTGGCATTGCCATCAGCATTCAAACCTACGCTCACTGGCATCAGTTTTTGCGAAATTTGTTTATCTGCAGCTTGCACAGCAACCGCGGTAATGTGCGCAGCCAAACGGCGGGGGGATGCAAATGAAGTGGTGACTGAGTTTTCAGCGGTGAGGCCTTGCGCTTTTAAAGTTTCAAACAATGTGCTGCTGAAAGCTTCGCCCAGCTTTTTGAGTGCTTTTGGCGGCAGTTCTTCTACGAATAGTTCTACTAATAAATTTTGCGTATTCATTGCATTTCCATATTATCTTGACCGTCATTCCGTGCTTGACACGGAATCCTGAGTCTTTAAATTCGCTGACTTCAAGTCGCTAGATTCCGACTTACGTCGGAATGACTTAATTAAGCCGCTTTTTTTGCTAAAGCTTCCAGCACCTCTGCTGCATGCTCTTTGCTTGCCATCGGGAAGCCAAGTCTTGCGCGGCTATCCAGGTAGCTGGCGGCAACAGAGCGTGCCAGGTTGCGGATGCGACCAATGTAGCCCGCACGTTCGGTGACGGAGATTGCGCCGCGGGCATCCAGCAGGTTAAAGGTGTGTGCGGCTTTAAGAACCTGCTCGTAGGCCGGTAGCGCCAATTGGCTTTCCATCAGGTGCTTGGCCTGTTTCTCATGCGCGTTGAAAGCGGTGAACAGGAAGTCAGCATCTGAATGCTCGAAATTGTAGGCACTTTGTTCCTGCTCGTTTTGCAGGTATACGTCGCCGTAGCTCAGGCCTTCTGTCCAGGTCAGGTTGTAAACATTGTCTACCCCTTGCAGGTACATGGCCAGGCGCTCCAGGCCGTAGGTGATTTCACCGGTGATCGGTTTGCAGTCAATCCCGCCGACTTGCTGGAAGTAGGTGAACTGGGTGACTTCCATGCCGTTCAGCCAGACTTCCCAGCCCAGACCCCAAGCGCCGAGTGTCGGGTTTTCCCAATCATCTTCCACAAAGCGGATATCGTTCTTTTTCAGATCAAAGCCGAGTGCTTCCAGTGAGCCGAGATACAGTTCAAGAATATTGTCCGGTGCCGGTTTTAGCACCACCTGAAACTGGTAGTAATGCTGCAGACGGTTCGGGTTCTCGCCGTAGCGGCCGTCTTTGGGGCGGCGGCTGGGTTGCACATAAGCAGCTTTCCATGGCTCCGGGCCTAATGAGCGCAGAAATGTAGCTGTGTGTGAAGTGCCTGCGCCGACTTCCATGTCGTAAGGCTGCAGCAGCGCACAGCCTTTGTCGCTCCAGTATTTTTGCAGGGTGAGAATGATCTCTTGAAATGTTAAAGCCATGATTTATTGGTTAGCGTTGGCAAAAAATGCAATTTTACTTTGTTTTGCGCTCTAGCAATAGGCTTTACTTATCAACATCACTTGTGAACATTACTTGCGGACTGTTTATGAGTAATGGCATTGCGTCGCCATACCAGAATAATGATGATTAAGCTGAATAGTACAAACGGCCAATTACCCCAGCGTACATAGGGCGTAGTGCCGGTGTAACCTTGTACCGTGCCATCCAGCGTTGTTTGTACAAAGTGCGGCGCATGGGCGATGACATGGCCCTTGCGGTCAATGATGGCAGTGGCGCCGGTATTGGTGGCACGCAGCATCATGCGGCCGGTTTCCAGCGCGCGCGCCTGTGAGAATTGCATATGCTGCTCTGCCGCATAAGAGTCGCCATACCAGGCATCGTTGCTGACGTTGACCAGCAGGGTTGCGGCCGGCAGCTGGCGAATGATTTCTTCGCCGAATACATCTTCATAACAGATATTGACCGCTACTTTTTCGCCGGCAACCTGCATGGGCTGTTGATGAATGTCGCCGCGCGATAAATCGCTTAGCGGCATATTCAGCCAGTCACGGTAGATCCAGCCAAATACCATTTTGAACGGGATGAACTCGCCAAACGGTACCAGATGCGATTTACGGTAAACCACGGTATCTGCGGTGCCGAAACTTAGCACGCTATTGAAATATTCGCCGTTCTCGCGTTCTACCATGCCAACCAGAATGTCGCCTTTATTCTTGATTGCGTGCTGTTTCAGGCGCGTTATCATCTCTGGCGGCATGTTGCTGGATAAAACCGGCATCGCGGTTTCCGGCATGATGATCAGCTTCGATGTGCTTTGCTCGGCCATGCCAAGATATTGATTTAAAGTGTGTTCCGCAATTTCCGGTGCCCATTTAATGGTCTGGTCTATATTGCCTTGCAACAGGCTGACACTGACTGGCGGATTGGCTGGCGTTGACCATTCAACCAGTTTTAATAACCCGCCGGTCATGATGATCGCCAGTAGTGCAAATAGTGCACCGCGTTCGCAGGAAGCAGGCAGGGCATTGATTAATAAGGCATTAATCAGGCTGGCTATCAGCACCGTAATCAGCGAAACGCCGTAAACGCCAATCAGCGGTATGTAGCCTGCAAGGGGACTGTGCGGCAATTGGCTGTAGCCGATGGTCAGCCAGGGGAAGCCAGTGAAAATCCAGCTTCTGACCCAGTCAGACAGTGCCCACAATACCGGTACTGCGATCAGGAATGCGTGTTTCTGGTTAGCTGAGATGCGCTTGCTGAGCGCGCCTGTGGCAGCCGGAAACAGGGACATGAATGCTGCCAGTAAGAATGTGCATAAGCCAGCCATGATGGCAGGCATGCCGCCATAAGTGTGCAGGCTGATATAAATCCAGTAAAAGCCGATACCGAATAATCCCAAACCGTACATGAAGCCGACAAATGCAGCCTGTTTAGGCGTCTCGCATGCGCGCCAGACATAAATTAAACCAACGAGTGAAGCGATGCTGACAGGATAGAAATAAAACGGGGCGAAACCGAGTACGCCGAGTGCGCCTAATGCTGGCATTAAAAGCGTTTTAATGAATAGATTTCTTGTTAGTTTTGGCATGGCACGAATTGTAGCCTGATATGACTGCTGATAACAGAAAATGACAGTTTGTTTGTTAGCCAACGTAGTATCTATTTATTTGATTGACATGAGCCGCGTATAACTTCTATATTTATATCGTGTGTGGGGAATGACCTGATAACCAACTTTAAAAAAAGGATAATTTATGAGTATTGCATCGGAATTTAAAGCCTTTGCCTTAAGAGGCAATGTGATGGATTTGGCAGTAGGTGTCATCATCGGTGCGGCATTCGGCAAGATCGTCGATTCGCTGGTTGGCGATATTATTATGCCGTTAATCGGTAAAGTGATTGGTAGTGTAGATTTCACTAATATGTTCGTTGCGCTGGCGCCAATTCCGGAGGGCAATGTCGGTACTTATGCAGCGCTGAAGGCGGCAGGCATACCGATGCTGGCTTATGGCAACTTTTTAACAATCCTGATTAATTTCATTATCCTGGCGTTTGTGATTTTTATGCTGGTTAAACAGATGAACCGTTTGAAAAAAGCGGAGCCGGCACCGCCGCCTGCACCAACAGCAGAAGATATTCTACTGCTGCGTGAAATTCGTGACGCGTTGAAGAAATAATCAATAATTCTACCAATAGAAAAGGGCCGTAAGGCCCTTTTCTATTGGTTGTTGTTTTCCTGATTTCTACTGACCTGGAACTTGGTACTGCTGTGCGTTGTCTGGCCCTTCTGCGCCATCGTTATTCATGAAAGCGACCATTACAACTTTGTCATCAATGAAATCGAGCTCGGTAGTTTCGTAATAGCTGCCATCAGCTGCCGTGTTAATAAAATGATATTGCCAGATTGAAGCCACGATTTTGCCGGTGGTCTTGATTTTTACATCATCCGCTTTTGCCGGTTCGCCAAACTGGGCGATGATCTGCTCTTTTGTGAACTTGTTGATTGAGTTCACAAAGTCCTGCTCAAGTGTTGGAATTTCGTTGGTGTTGCTAGGTGACTCTTCTGCAACCGCTGCTTGTATGAAACATGCTTGCAAAATTGCCAGGTAAAAAAAGACGATATATTTCATTACAGGCTCCAATACGGTTTATTGAAAGACATAAATATCTGAATTTATTACTTTCTATGAGCATATGGATAACAATTTAGTTCCAACTTTTTTCATATGCTGAAACTATGCTGCAGGAGCCTGAGTGTGTGAGTTAATCCTTATCTTCTTCGGTTGTTTCCGTTAGCACTTCTACCAGCATGCTGTGCAGGCGCCGGCTGTCGGCACGCAAGACTTTCACATGCAATCCGTTAAATGTAATTTCATCGTCGCGTTTCGGTAAATGACCAAATTGGCTTACAACGAGTCCGCCAATTGTAGAAAACTCTTCGTCACTAAGATTGGTGCCGATAATTTCATTAAAGTCGGGAATTTCCGTGAGTGCTTTAACGCGATACTGGCCATCGGCATTTTGAATGATGTTATCTTCATCTTCGTCGTAGTCATATTCGTCCTCGATATCGCCGACAATCTGCTCCAGCACATCTTCAATCGTCACCATACCGGCTACGCCGCCGTATTCATCGACAACAATCGCAATATGGTTACGGTTGCTGCGGAATTCTTTGAGCAGCACATTGAGGCGCTTCGCTTCCGGGATGAATACTGCCGGGCGCAGCATGTCGCGTACTTCAAACTCTTCGCCAGCGTAGTAACGCAGCAGGTCTTTAGCCAGTAAAATGCCGATCACATCATTTTTGTTGTCTTCAATGACCGGAAAGCGTGAGTGCGCGGTTTCAATCACGTGCGGAATAAATACTTCGGGAGGGTCGGTGATGTCGATGACATCCATCTGCGAGCGCGGAATCATGATGTCGCGCACCTGCATTTCACTCACTTGCAGCACGCCTTCAATCATGGAGAGCGAGTCTGCGTCCATCAGGTTGTTTTCGTAGGCGCTGTGTAGCAGTTCTACCAGTTGTTCGCGATCTTCAGGTTCGCGAAGTAAGAAGTGACTTAAGCGTTCCAACAAGCTTGGCTTGTTACTTAACTTAGAATTACCAGGTTTTTCCGAGTCGGCGGCCATTTAGGCACCCTCTGTAATGAGATAAGGCGAAGCATACCCTAATTTTGTGACAATTGCAGTCTCCAGACCTTCCATGAGTTCTGCCTGCGCATCGGTTTCGTGGTCGTAGCCATGCAGGTGCAGAATGCCGTGCACGGTTAAATGTGCATAATGTGCGAACAAATCCTTGTGCTGTTCTTTCGCTTCTTTTGCGACGACCGGCGCGCAGATGATGATGTCACCCATCAGGTGCGGTTCTTCTGTAAGCGGAAATGTCAGCACATTGGTTGCGTAATCCTTACCTCGGTAGTCATGGTTCAGAGCGCGGCCTTCGGCTTCATCCACGATGCGGATCGTGACTTCGGTGTCGACGCGCAGCGCTGCCTTAGCCCATTTGCGAAACTGGGCGGGCGTAGGCAGGTTTTTATCGTCACTTGCGAATTGAATGCTGGCGTGTAATTTAGGCATGGCGTTTATTTATCTATTTTGGATTGCAGGTCTGTGCCATCGGTATAGGGGAAGCGCACATGACCGTAACGTACAATCAGGATGGAGATGGAGATCAGCAGGATAGAACCGGATAGCGCGAACATCGTCATCGCATCCAGTTCCTTGATGTCGAGTACCAGAAAGCGCGCCAGGGCGATAATACCGATATACAGCGGATACCTGACCGGCAGCGTGCCTGCGCTCAGATAGTGATTGAGCATGGTCATCACTTCCAGGTAAAGGAACAACAGCAGGATGTCGCCGACGGTAATGGTGCGTGCCTGCCAGATGTGGCCAACAGCCTGAAACACCGCAAAAACGGTGGCCAGCCCGATAATAATGAGCACCGTCTGCTCAACCACACCCAGAATGCGCTGCATTAACTTGGTGAATTTAAATCTTTCAGGTGACATGTTGTTGTCCTAGTTCTTAGATTAAATGATTAGTCTTTATGATTCTGCTCATAGGCTTCATAAGCATTCACGATTTTCTGTACTAATGGGTGACGTACGACATCACCGGATAAAAAGTGTGTCATGGCGATACCCTTGATGTCTTTCAGCACTTTTTGCGCTTCTACGAGGCCGCTTTTCTGGTGGCGCTGCAAGTCGATCTGCGTCACGTCACCCGTAATCACGGCTTTGGTGCCAAAGCCGATACGGGTTAGAAACATTTTCATCTGTTCTGGTGTCGTGTTCTGCGCTTCATCCAGAATAATAAAGCTCTGGTTCAACGTGCGGCCGCGCATGTAGGCCAATGGTGCAACCTCAATCGCACCGCGTTCGAACATTTTATTCACGGTATCGTAACCTGCCAAGTCATAAAGTGCATCATACAAGGGGCGCAGGTAGGGGTCTACTTTCTGGTTCAAATCGCCGGGTAAAAAGCCTAAACGCTCGCCGGCTTCAACAGCCGGGCGCACCAGAACTATGCGCTTCACGCGGTCGCGTGTCATTGCATCCACCGCGCTGGCAACGGCCAGATAAGTTTTGCCAGTACCGGCGGGGCCAATGCCGAAGGTAATGTCATGATCCTGAATCTGCTGCAGATAAGCCACCTGGCGTGGCGTACGGCCGTGCAGGTCGCCACGGCGCGTCATGAGTACCGGCATGGCAGTCGTGGTCACATCTTCTGGTTTCAGTTTATCAATTTCTACCAAGCCTAATTGAATGTCTTCCAGCTCAATCGGTTTTTTGGCGCGGATATAAAAGTTTTCGATCAGCTGCGCTGCCAGGCGAACATTGTCCTGTTTGCCGCTGATGCTGAAAGTGCCGCCGCGACGGTTAATATTGACCTCCAGCGCGGTCTCGATCTGCTTGATGTTTTCATCCAGCGCACCGCACAAGTTGGCGAGGCGGGCGTTGTCTTCGGGTTGTAGCGTAAATTCCATGATGAGTACCTTAAATTATTTCACCGGCCAAGCGTCTGGGGTTTGAAACATCAGTGATCCTGACGTTAACAAATTGATGTTTCAGGCTGGCATCGCCTGCAATATCCACCACGCGGCCGTTGTCGGTTTTGCCTGCGAGCAATGTATTATTTTTCCAGGACGGGCCTTCTATCAGCACGCGCTGTATAGTGCCTAGCATGGCTTCGGAGATGGCTTTGGCCTGTGCTTCGTTAATTGCCTGTAACTTGCTCAGACGCTCAAGCTTAACTTGCTCTGGTGTGTCGTCGTTCAGGAACGCGGCGGGTGTGCCTGGGCGTGGGCTGTATAAAAAGCTGAAACTGGCATCAAAACCGACATCAGTCATGAGTTTAACCGTGGCTTCAAAATCCGCTTCGGTTTCGCCGGGAAAGCCGACAATAAAATCCGAGGTGAATGTGAGGTTAGGGTTGGCCGCCCGCAGCTTGCGGATGATGGATTTGTATTGCAGCGCGGTGTAGTTGCGCTTCATCGCCATCAGTATGCGGTCGCTGCCGGCCTGTACCGGTAAATGCAGCTGTGCTGCGAGTTTTGGCACCGTGGCAAAGCAGGCAATCAGGCGCTCATTCATTTCGTTTGGATGGCTAGTCGTGAAGCGGATGCGCTCGATTTGCGGAATTTCGGCAATAGTTTCAATCAACATCGCTAAGTCCGCTTCCACACCTTCGTATTCGGTACGGTAGGCATTGACGTTCTGGCCGAGCAGCGTGATTTCCTTGATGCCCTGTTCAGCGAGTTGCACGGCTTCGGTCAGAATGTCGGCAAACGGGCGCGACACTTCTTCACCGCGCGTGTAAGGTACTACACAGAAGCTGCAGTATTTGCTGCAGCCTTCCATGATGCTCAGAAATGCCGATGCGCCCTCTACACGCGGTGGCGGCAGATGGTCGAACTTCTCAATTTCAGGAAAGCTGACATCGACTTGGGAAGCGCGGCTTTGCTGAGAAGTTTTGATCATGTCCGGCAGGCGATGCAGTGTTTGCGGGCCAAATACAATATCTACATAAGGCGCACGCTTGATGATGTTGTCACCTTCCTGCGATGCGACACAGCCACCCACGCCGATGACAAGATTTGGATTCTTTTCCTTGAGCGGAATAAAGCGCCCGAGGTGGCTGTAGACTTTATCTTCCGCTTTTTCACGCACCGAGCACGTGTTGAGCAGGATCACATCGGCATCTTCCGGTGTCTGCGTTTCCACCATGCCATCAGAAGATGACAGCATATCGGCCATGCGCGATGAATCGTATTCATTCATCTGGCAGCCAAATGTTTTGATGAATACTTTTTTAGGGGTGGATTTCTTGGGTGTGTTCAATGTCTTAACCAGCATGCAAAATGTAATTTTAGCGTATTTGGGCAATCCCCTCACGAAAATTGCTGATTGCTAAGGTAAAATAACCCCAATACTCCTTGAAGTACCCTATATGCAGGCACTACCCATTTTTTTCAATATTACCAATCGCTTATGTGTCGTGATCGGCGGTGGCGATGTAGCGACGCGTAAAGTGAATATGTTGCTTAAAGCCAACGCCGCTATTACGTTAATTTCACCTGAAATCTGCCCTGAGTTGCAGGCGCTGGTTGATGCAGGCCGAATCATGTTTGTACAGGCAGTGTATGCCGCAGCGCAGCTTGAAGGCGCCTGCATGGTCGTTGCCGCTACAGATGACGAGGCTGTGAATGAGGCAGTTTCACGCGATGCCAAAGCCTTGAATATCCCGGTTAATGTCGTAGATGCGCCGGATTTATGTACGTTTACGATGGGTTCGATTATTGACCGCAGTCCGGTTGTGATTGCCGTGTCGAGCGAGGGCAATGCGCCGGTGCTGGCACGCTATATCCGTACCAAGATCGAGACCATGCTGCCAGCCGGTTATGGGCGTATTGCCGGTATTGCCGGTGAGTTCAGGGATAAAGTTAAAGCGAAGTTCGCGACAACGCAGGAGCGCCGCCGCTTCTGGGAAGATGCATTCCAGGGGCCTGTGGTCGAGCGTGTGCTGGCAGGACAGGAGCAGGCGGCAAGGAATTTGTTACAGAATCTGATCGATAACCAGGATAAGCCAGCCAATAAAGGCGAAGTGTTTCTGGTAGGTGGTGGGCCGGGTGATCCGGACTTGCTGACATTCCGCGCATTGCGCCTGATGCAGCAATGTGATGTCTGTGTGTATGACAAGCTCGTCAGCCCGGAGGTGATGGAGCTGGTGCGACGTGATGCCGAATTGATATATGTGGGCAAAGCGCGTGACCAGCACACCATGCCGCAGGAAGAAATCAATGAGCTGCTGGCCAGGCTGGCGTTACAGGGTAAGCGGGTATTGCGCCTCAAAGGTGGCGATCCGTTCATTTTCGGCCGCGGTGGCGAGGAAATTGAAACCTTGATGCAGCACGGCGTGCCGTTTCAGGTGGTGCCCGGCATCACCGCAGCGAACGGTGTTTCCAGTTACGCCGGTATTCCATTAACGCACCGTGATTACTCGCAAGCCTGCCTGTTCATTACCGGGCATCTTAAGGATGGCACGCTGGATCTGGACTGGGCGTCGATGGCACGCCCGAAACAGACCGTGGTAATTTATATGGGACTGGTCGGCATGGCGCAGATCTGTGAAAAACTGATTGAACATGGCGTGTCGCCAGATATGCCGGCAGCCGTAGTGCAGCAGGGTACAACGCAAAGGCAGAAAGTGGTCACGGCAACCCTGCGTGACCTGGCGCAGAAAGTGTCTGAAGCCGGCATAAAAGCACCATGTTTGACGATTATCGGCGAAGTTGTTCATTTGCGTGAAAAACTTAACTGGTTTGAGCCAGGGGCTGCTGGCTAATATTGTGCAGCTTTGCGTCGTGTCTGATCAATCAGTCTAAAATAACTGACTTCATACAATAGCCTGCTTGAAGTTTTCCTAGGTCAAGCATTCTTGATTGGAATGCTGAGCCTGGCTTCCAACCCACCTTCCGGCCGGTTAATCAGTTCCAAACTACCGTGGTGCAGCTTTGCGATACGTTCGGCAATCGCGAGACCAAGTCCACTGCCGCCGACGTTGCTGCGCGCTTTATCAAGGCGCTCAAACGGCCGCAGAATCTTTTTGAGGTGTGTTTCCGGTATGCCTGGGCCGTTATCGAATACGCTAATGACAATGTTATCAGCTTCGATTCTGCTGGCAACACGCACCTGGCCGCCGCCATAGGCGTAGGCATTGCCTACCAGATTATCGAGCAGGCGCTGCATTGCCAGCGGTTTGATAGGCACCGAGTAGGTGGGTGCCAACTGTATGACTAGATCACGACCAGCTCTGGCCTGACGGTCATGCAGTGCCTGCAGCAGGGTGTTGATATCCACCATTTGTGTATGCTCGCCTTCGGCACCACGCACAAAGTCCAGAAACTGGTTGATGATGTTATCCATATCGGCGATGTCTTCCACCATGCCATGCTTAAGATAGCCGCAATCTTGGTCAGGCAGCATTTCTACGGCTAGTCGTAGCCTGGCTAAGGGGGTACGAATGTCATGGGAAACACCAGCCAGGATCAGCGTTCTTTCGGCATCAAGTTCTGCTAAGGAGTCAGCCATTTTGTTAAAAGTGCTGCTTACTTCACGTAATTCAGTCACGCTGTCTTCCGGCAGTTTTTCCGGTTGTTCGCCGCTGCGCAGCCTGTTTGCTGCCTTTACTAGCAAATTGAGCGGCCTGTTGATACGTGCAGCAAGCAAATAGCCACCGGCAAGTGAAAGTGCCAGCACGAGTGCGCCCCAGCCTAACCACTGCCAGGGGAAAGGACGTTCTACGTGTATGCGCGGAATTACAACCCAGAAGTCATCCTGACCAATGCCAAAGCTTACCCAGAGCCCTTCAATGCCATAGTGTTTGACGGTGATGATTGTCTCCGCGCCCAAACGCTCGCGTATTTTTTCAGCCACCATTTTAATAAACGGGTCATCTGGCAGCGGCTCAATTTCTTCCATAAAGTCTGCATAATAAATACGCACACCTTCTTTGCCGGTGAGTTCTGATAATAATGCCAGTCGCAGGTTTTCCTGCGAAGCAATGAGTGAGGCGCGGGTGTAGTTGACGACAGTCACGGCTTGCAGTGCGGTGGCTTCGGCACGTGGTTCGCGTTCAAAATACTCGAATATTTTTAGGGATGCAAATTGGCCTATCGCCAGTAAAACGGCGATAAGCAGCATGATTCTGGCAAGCAGGGTTTTAGGTAAAAGTCGCAATGATCAACCTGAAAAAAACGTTGGTTATATGGAGTGCAGCATTCAATATAAAAATTGAATGTCAGTGTCAGCCTTTAATCTACCTCACCATCCGGGATGAACACATAGCCAAACCCCCACATGGTCTGCAAATAGCGTGGATGTGTCGGATCAGGCTCAATAAGCTTGCGTAGACGCGATACCTGTACGTCTATGCTGCGGTCAAATACGTCCAGTTCACGTCCGCGCGCCAGTTGCATAAGCCTGTCTCTGGACAGTGGCTGGCGCGGGTGATCAACAAATACCTTGAGTAAAGCAAACTCGCCGCTGGTAATGGCAATGCTGTTTCCATTGTGGGTAAGTGAGCGTGTCGATGCATTAAAAACAAAATCGCCGATGGTAACATTCTCGGTATTGCTGGCAGGCGCGCTTGGCACTACACGCTCATGCCTGCGCAGCACGGCATTGATCCTGGCTAATAATTCTCTTGGATTAAAAGGTTTAGGCAAGTAATCATCTGCCCCCATTTCCAGGCCGATGATTCTATCAACCTCATCACCGCGGGCGGTTAACATCACGATCGGCAGCATGGTGGCGCCGCCTCTTATTCTGCGGCAGATAGACAGTCCATCTTCACCCGGCAGCATCAGGTCTAAAACCAGCAAATCAATAGACTCGTTTGCCAAAGTTGCGTCCATTTCTTTTGCATCGTTCGCCACTTTTACCGTAAAGCCCTGTTCAGTTAAATAGCGTTGCAAAAGTTCGCGCAAGCGCACGTCATCATCTACCACCAAGATTCTTTTGTTCTGGTCTGTCATAATGTAATTTAACCCTAACTTTTAATAGAATTTTTTTGCAATTCTTAAGTCATACACCTTAAATTCTGCAGTAAACGAAGTGTAAGCCAATTGCGCTGAATATTAAAGTTTTGTTATCAATCATGCTAGCTTTCTGATGAAACAAATATATCGGTTTTATTACAATTGCTTACAATTTGGCGTGTAAATGAAACATTCAATTTACAATCGTCATTCATGATTACGTACTCTAAAACTGCGATGGTTAATATTGGAAAGTTGATTCTTTGAATTTAATTTTGCAAAACAATATGTCTATATCTAAAGTCGTATGTCTGGCGATGTGCTTAGGTTTAGGACTGTCATTCAGCGTAACCGCTGGCGGCAGAAGCAACCTGGTCCCGCCTGCTGACAAAGCAAAGCGTATTGTAGATGAAGACCAGCAAGCAGAAGAGAATGTTAAGAACGATGGTTTGCAGCAAACTCTTAATCTGAATTTTAGCCCTGAACATAGAGAAAAACTTCGAAAAGCTTTAGATGAATATGCGCGTTCAGTAGACCCCAGTCATGACCAGATTGAAGAGCGTCGCCGTGCCATGCAGGAAAGCATTGAAAGCCGTTTTTTTGAAGCAGATACCGATGGTGATAGCACGCTAGACCGGCAAGAGGCAACGGAAAAGCTGCCGCAGATTGCACGACACTTCAATACTGTTGATACGAATCAGGATAATCTGATTTCCCTGGGTGAACTGGTTGAAGCGCAAGCGCGCATACTTGAGCGTCGAAAGGCTGCGGATCTGGTGCTTGAGCAGCAAAAACAGCAAAAGCTGTTGGAAACTGAAGCCGCAGTGCCAGCTATTGCTAAACCTAAAGGCAAGCAAGCCAATAACAACTCCAAAAAGAAGTCACTCTAAAAGTAGTACCCCCCCCAAAAAAAAATTAATTCAACGGGAATTAGGTTTGCCCGGATCTATTCACTTTAGCCACTGATGTAGCTACTGCCTGATGATGGTTAACCGTAATAAACTTCTCTATTGATTTATACTCTTAAGCTTGTAGTATCGCTCTCGCTTATAAGGTATTGATGCATTTAACACTGCAAATTACAGACAGCATTACGGTGCTGAATCCTGACGACTGGAATGCGCTAGCCGGTGATGTGCCTTTATTAAGCCATGCCTTTCTGGCGGCATTTGAAACATCTGCTTCGGTAGGTGATGGTGCAGGCTGGCTACCTAACCACCTGCTTGTGTATGATCATGCGCAGCTAGTTGGTGCTATGCCGCTTTATCTCAAGAAACACTCCTACGGTGAATATGTGTTTGACTGGGCGTGGGCAGAAGCTTATGCCCATAATGGCTTGCAGTATTATCCCAAGCTTTTGTCAGCTATTCCATTTACGCCAATTACCAGCCAGCGCTTGCTGACTCATCTGCCGCAAGTTCGGGATTTGATGATCAATGCGTTGACGCAGATGATGGGCAGGCAACAGTTGTCTTCAGTACATGTGCTGTTTCCGGATCAAGGCAGCGCGGAGGCTTTCGACCATGCTGGCTGGCTGAAACGTAGCGGGGTGCAATTCCGCTGGCAGAATGAAAGCTTTCAAAATTTTGATGCATTTTTAAATACTTTAAGCCATGACAAGCGCAAAAAAATCCGTCAGGAACGTAAGAAAGTTGCGGCGTCAGGCATTGTGTGTAAGCACATTAAAGGCGCTGACATTACAGAAGAGCAATGGGCATTTTTTTACCGGTGTTATGAAAATACTTATTTTGAGCACCGATCATCACCTTATTTAACGCTATCGTTTTTTCAGCAGATTGGTACAGCAATGCCGCAGAATATCTTGCTGATATTGGCATATGCCGGTAATGAGCCTGTGGCTGCCGCATTGAATATCTATCATCAAGCAGCACTCTATGGACGTTATTGGGGTGCCGTAAAATATGTGCCCAATCTGCATTTTGAGCTTTGCTACTATCAGGCGCAGGAGTTTTGCATTGCTCAAAATATTGAATATTTTGAGGGCGGTGCGCAGGGTGAGCACAAACTGGCGCGCGGCTTCAAGCCCAGGCCAACCTGTTCGTATCATAAAATCGCGCATCCTCAATTTGCGCGGGCTATTGAAGATTTTGTGCGTCGAGAGTCAGCAGGCGTCGAAGCTTATACCAATGAATTAGAGGAACGTGCGCCCTTTAAAACAATGATAGAGTAGTCGATCAGTTACCTGTTTTTGTCAAACCGCAGGCTAGCTGTATCTGACTTTTTACCGAGGCAAAGTTTTTACTTGCGCCTGTTGCCTGGGCATAAGGATTGGAATCTACGTATTCCACATAACGCATCTGCCGTTCGCTGGCGATTGCTGATGTTTTACTGATCTGGCATTCGCAGCCGGCTGCTGCCTGCGGGATTAATTCAAATTGTTTCGTGCATTTTGCCAGTTGCTGCTGGCGAAATTCAGCACTCCATGGCTCACTATTCTGCATTTTTTCATCAATATTCGCACGTTGCTGGGTAAGCATTGCGTACATCATCTCTATGCTGGCCCGCAGCTTTCCAAGTTCTCCTGACTGCAGGATGTCTGCATGGCTAGCTTGTAATGAAACCGGGTCAACGGTGAACACTGCATTCAATGTGCTCGTTTCAGGCAGCACATAACCTTGTGAAAATAGTATGATTTTTTTAGCCGGATCAGCCGCCAGTATTGAATTGGCTTCCTTCACATCACTTTCCGGCAGCGTGACTTCAAAGTTAACTTTGCAGGCACTGGCTTCTGCGATGTCCATTTTGAAAGTTATCTTCTTGTCCGTAACAGCATCGGAAAACGCGGGTGGAATTCTACCCAGCATATATGCAATTTCATTATTCTGGAGTTTCTGTAGCGCATCAGCATCCAGACATGCTGCCTGAGCGGTGAAAGTGCTGATAGATAGCAGCAAGGTTGTGATCGTGGCTAAAGCAAGGCGCATAACGTAGTCCTCAAAATTGAAATTCTGTAAGTAGACTTGAAGATTAACGCCAGAGTTCCTCAATCAATGTTTAGCAGCTAAGTGATAACATCTGGAGATTCGGAATCAAAAAGGGTGGCTGCATCAATCTATGCAGTCACCCTTTTACTGGTTTAAAACCTGAATTATTGGTTCAATACCTGACTGGTTTTAATTTAAACCAATCGTTTAATTATTTGGCATGGCGCTCACATTTGTCATGCATGGCTTTGCGTTCAGCTTCATCCACTTTGCCATCTTTGTTTGCATCCATTTTTGAAAACATTTTTTCAGCGCGCTGCTGATGTTTTGCCATGAATTCATCTTTGCTCACAACGCCGTCCTTGTTTGCGTCAGCATCTTGCCAGCTGTGCTCATGAGCACCGGCATGGTTATGTCCCATTTCATGATGGTCTGCATTCGCAGCTTGCGACAAGCCCAATAGTAATGAAGAGATTGCGAGAATTTGTAATGTTTTCATAATATGTCCTTTAGTTAAAGAATAGTGCAACTGCATAAAACGATATCACTATGATTAAAGAATAGAAGCCTAAGTTCATAATATTTATGTTTTGCTTTCTGTGATAGCTACAACGTATGCAAGCCTGATAAGGTGTACTTGCTGATTAATTATTTTCGTACCAACCACGGCTTTGATTCACTACGCGTACAACCAGCAGCATGACTGGCACTTCAATTAACACGCCGACGACTGTTGCCAGCGCTGCGCCGGAATGAAAGCCAAACAGGCTGATTGCCGCTGCTACTGCCAGCTCAAAGAAATTGCTGGCACCGATCAGCGCTGACGGGCAGGCGATATTGTGTTTTTCACCGACTTTCTTATTTAGCCAGTAAGCCAGCGCCGAGTTAAAAAACACTTGAATCAGGATGGGTACTGCCAGCAGCGCAATCACCAGAGGTTGTTTTAAAATTGCTTCTCCCTGAAAAGCAAACAGCAGTACCAGGGTTAGCAGCAGTGCACTGATTGACCATGGGCCAATTTTTTGCATTGCCGCATCAAAAGCGTGCTGTCCTTTTTGCAGTAACGCTTTGCGCCACAGTTGCGCAATTAATACCGGGATCAGAATATATAGCACAACAGAAGTAAACAAGGTTGCCCAAGGCACCGTGATTGCCGATATGCCGAGCAGCAACGCTACAATAGGGGCAAACGCAAAAATCATGATGGTGTCATTCAATGCGACCTGCGATAGCGTAAACAGCGGGTCACCATGAGTGAGGCGGCTCCATACAAAAACCATCGCTGTGCACGGCGCGGCGGCCAGTAATATCAGGCCAGCAATGTAGCTGTCAATCTGGTCTGGCGGCAGCATGGGTGCAAATAGATTGCGGATGAACAACCAGGCCAGCAAAGCCATGGTGAATGGCTTAACCAGCCAGTTCACGAACAGCGTTACACCTATGCCTTTGATGTGCATCCTGACCTCATGCAAGGCACCAAAATCCACTTTTACTAACATCGGGATGATCATGATCCAGATGAGCAAGCCAACTGGCAGATTGACTTGCGCATATTCCAGTTTGCCAATAGCCTGGAATAAACTTGGCAGAAGTTGGCCGAGTGCAATGCCAGTTACAATGCAGATGGCAACCCATAGTGTGAGGTAGCGTTCGAAAATACTCATGGAAGTAGTGTTAGCGTTAGATGTCATGATTTTTATTCGTGATTAAAATTTGTTGGGGTATTAACCGGCAGCCAAGTCTAATAGGCGCTGAACGCCGATGGGTTCAACTTGCATCATGGGTACAACTGCATATCGGTCTGAATGCACTTTTGCAATCGCGTCAATTTCCACTAACTCATTCAGCGCCCGTTGATGCAGCAGTGATGATGTGGTGTTGGTTGCTGCTACACTGTTGTTAATTACCCAGGCCCAAGGTTCAATGCCCGCACGACGCAGGTCTGATTGCAGGTTGGCGGCTTCCAGCACCGGGGTTTTTTCTGCCAGCGTTACGATAAGTATCTTGGTACGTTTTGGGTCTTGCAGTTGCATCATCGGCGTTGTGAAGTGCATATGTGCCTTATCCATTTGCCGCGCAACCTCACGATGGTAGGCGCCGGTGGCATCGAGTAATAGCAGAGTATGTCCGGTCGGTGCAGTATCCATGACCACGAACTTTTTGCCTGCTTCACGAATGATGCGTGAGAATGCCTGGAACACTGCGATTTCCTCTGTGCAAGGTGAACGCAAGTCTTCTTCCAATAGTGCACGACCTTCCGTATCCAGCTGTGCGCCTTTGGTTTCGAGAACGTGATTGCGGTAACGCTCGGTTTCTTCATGGGGGTCAATGCGGCTGACCGTCAGATTGTCCAGTGAACTATTTAGAGCACCATTGAGCGTATCGGATAAATGAGCCGCCGGATCTGAGGTGGTCAGGTGAACCGGAAGTCCACGGCGAGCAAGTTCAACAGCTACCGCTGCCGCCACAGTGGTTTTACCCACACCGCCTTTACCCATGGTCATGACTAAACCATGGCCGTCTGTCGCGATGCTGTCTACCAGACTAGATAAGTTGGGTTTATTCACTACAACGGTTGCGCCGCTTTCACTGCGTGGTTGGTATGGGGCGTCTGTTAACAGCATGCGTAAAGCATCCAAACCAACCAGATCAAAGGCTTTCAGTGAAACCTTATCCTGAGGCAGTAATTTCAATACAGCAGGGATTGACTCTAGGGCCGCCTGTTCTCGTTGGTGAATTGCACTGGCTAACGCATCGTGCTCTGCTTCCACTTTTGGCAGAATGCCGTTAATTACCAGATACTGCTGTTTCAGACCGATAGCGGCAAGTTCTTCATGGGTACGGGCCACTTCACGTAGGGTGGATTGCTGAGCACGGGCAACCAGAATCAACCTGGTTCGCTCACCATCGGCAAGTGCGTCCACGGCTGCTTTGTATTGTTCACGTTGTTTTTCCAGCCCGGCTAATGGCCCCAGGCATGAAGCATCACCTTTGCCTTGTTCAAGAAATCCGCTCCATGCACCAGCTAGCTGCAGCAGGCGAATGGTGTGACCAGTAGGTGCAGTGTCAAAGATAATATGGTCGTAGTTCTCGGTGATTGGTGAGTCAATCAGCAGTGTTGTGAACTCATCAAAGGCTGCGATTTCAGTGGTGCAGGCACCTGACAGCTGTTCCTCTATACCTCTGACCACATCATCCGGCAGCAGGCCGCGCACTGGATTTACAATACGGTCACGGTAGCCCTGTGCCGCTGCCTGCGGGTCTATTTCAAGCGCATCCAGATTCTTTACAGCCGTAACACCAGTGATGTGATTGCCGATCGTGATACCAAACACCTGGCCAACATTGGATGCGGGATCAGTACTGACCAGCAGCA
>CAZUOQ010000011.1:49195-67587 GCA_964622195.1 uncultured Methylotenera sp.
AGCACATTTCTGCCAGACTCCGCCAGATGAATCGCGGTTGCACATGATATTGAGGTTTTACCCACGCCGCCTTTACCGGTAAAAAACAGAAAGCGTGGTGGCTGGTCAAGAAACTGCATTGATTCGATCCTTACTATTCCGTTATCACATCAATCAGCAGCATTTACCGCCACTGCAGCAACTGGTGACTGGCTGAATCTCAATGGCAGAGGTCAATCCAGCCCAGCGTGCCAACTCGGTGCGGTTAGGGTAACGGCCAGCTAGGGCAAATTCGCCATCTACCAGAATCAGTGGCAGCGCTTCCTGACCGGAGCGTTCAAGGAAATCACGCACTACTTTATTATTGGCAAACTCCATGGGTTGCTGTGCAAGGTTGAAACGCTCAATTTGTGCGCCATTTTTTTTCGCCCAGTCAGCGTCTGCAGAAAAGTTTACTAACTGTTGATCCACTTCAGTACCGCATACCCCTGTGCTGCAACACAGGGCTGGGTCATAAATTTGTATAGACTTAGCCATTATTTTCTCCTTTAAGCGATCGTGTTCGCTATGTTGTCCATTTCTGCCTTTAGAACAGTCTTGTCATGTTTAAGCTGCTCCAGCGGCAACGCTAAGAAAGCCTCGATACGTCTGCGCAGAATACTGTAAGCCTTGACAAAGGCTGCGTCGATTTCCGCATCGGTTCCTGTGGCATGTGCAGGATCCTCCACACCCCAATGTGTTCTGATCACGGGGCCAAGGTAAGCCGGGCAAGTTTCTCCGGCCGCACTGCCGCATACGGTAATTACAATATCGGGTGTGGTTGGCAAGTTCTCCCAGGATTTGCTATGGTAGCCTTCGGTTGCTATGCCTTCCTTTGCCAGTAATGCCAGTGAGCGCGGATGTACATAACCTGCGGGTTTGCTGCCTGCACTCATTGCATGCCAGCCGGCAGGTGCGAGATGGTTGAATGTTGCCTCACCTAAAATGGATCGGCAGGAATTTCCGGTACATAAAAACAATACGTTCATACTATTTCGCTTCTTTAGAGGGGGATATTGTGGGTATTAAGCTAGATGAACATTTGGATTCATTTAGCATGTCTGCGCATTGCTCCGGATTGCCTGAGCAGCACTCTTCTGTAAGGTAAGCAATTAAATCCAGCATTAGCGGTAAATTGGCGCGATAGCGCTGAAATCTGCCCTCTTGTTCAACAGTAAGCATGCGGGCATTTGTCATGGCTTTCAGATGAAAAGAAAGATTAGTGGGCGGTATGGCAAGTGTAGAGGCGATTTCCCCAGCCACCATGCCTTCAAGTCCTTGTTTTACTAAAAGCCTGTACACATCCAGACGTATCCCTGATGACAGGGATTCAAATGCAGTTGTTGCTGTAATTTTATCCATGGTTTTAATAATACAATAATTATTGAAATATTGTATCAATTTAATACTATTAATGAATAATATTAAACAGAATTTGCTTTAATAATTGCTTTGACTCTTGTTTAAGCAATCAATATTTAGCTGTTAACACAAGCAGATTGAGTCCAGTATTGGGTTTGTTACAAATTGTAAAGATTTATAAAGTTAGGTAAAAGCGCTTGCAATATGTGTAATTTAGGAAACTGAAATGGGAGTGTTATGCACAAAATTTGATGTTAAAAGCAAAATTAGTTAAAAAAGCCTTATCAATCAACGGTTGTTTTGTAACATATTGATTTTAAATGATTTATTTTATGGTTTAAAATTTATACGATTTTAAAAAATCGTTATAAATCTGTAAGTTACAGTTTTGTTGCACAAGTAATCACAAAGTTATCCACAGTTTTTGTGGAGAAATTCAGAGGTACCATAATAGAAATCAGCGATTTATTTCTTGCGGGCAACAGTATTGGGAACGGGATAGTGGTAATAAACAGTATTTAAATGTCTGGCAACATTTTCAATATCGTTATTGTCCCATTTGAGGTTGGAAATGTTCTGCCATAGATTGACTTGAGCCACCAGACTGGGCCAGTCAGAAGCTTTTTTATTGGCTAGCCAATGTACCTGTTCGTTATGGCAGGAAATACAATGCAACGAGTAAAGCAACTTGCCGCGCGCGGTGTCATAGCCAGCCTGACCCTCTGCAAAAGCCAGGCTGCTGAATGTTAAGCTGCCTAACGAGAGTGCTAGTGTGGCAGCCGTTAATGAATGTATTATTGATTTTGTTAGGTGAAAGTTCACAAGGTTAAAATTCATCGCTTTAACATTCCCGACTTGAGCAATAACGATCGATGCAAACACCAATCACGTTCATAATAGCCTTGTAATAGCTTGCTGACATGATGTAACTTTAGTCGTAAAAGTAGTGGCCTGATTCGCGTGAACTTTCAATTTTTAAACCGGCACGTTTGATTTTTGCAATCGCTCTGATTACATCAGCGACCTTAACTTTATTTGCCTTTGCAACACTTTCAACGGCAGCTATTGCAACAGCCATGCCTTCGCTATCTTTGCTTAATGCCGCCTTTTGCTTATCTTTCTCGATTTTGATTTGCTGCCTGATAGTTTTAACTTTTGCTTCAGCTTCTTTTAACAATTCTTCTTTGGTTTTTTTTGTACGTGCCGTAGCCATTTTAAAAATCCCTTTATGAAATTGAAATAACTGTAGGTTTATTGTGCGCTTAATGCATAGAATCTGCAACGCTTGGAATGGCTTTGTTCAACCCTGTTATTAAGTGTGCAGGCTATGAATTACCAAGGTGGTGGGTGGTCAGTTTAATTAAAAAGATTGATGTTGAACATGCCAGCTTTAGCGGCTGAAGTATTAATTTTTTCTGTGTTTATGATGATGAACTTGTTTTTGTGAATGGGGCTTCGATCAGATCTATGACTGAATTATGTCTTTCTCCATCAACACCGTATTTGTTAGGGCCAAGACTGTTTCCTTTTGGGATATGTAAGGTCTTAAATAATCTGTCCCAGATAACGAGTAAATCGCCAAAATTTGTGTTGCTCTCACTGATGTTTTTTGAATGGTGGTATCGATGCAGTGTCGGCGTAATAAGCAAAAGACGCAGGATCTTTTCAAGTTTTGGGTGCAGTCTGGTATTGGAATGTGTCGCTAATGAACCAATCGATTGAATGATTTCAGCAATTGCAATGCTCCATGCTGAAAACCCGGCAATCAGTATTACAGGAATAAAAAACAGTCTGAATAAAATGATTTCCAGCGGATGAAACCTGTAACTTGAAGACGTATCGAGAAATTCGTCTGAATGATGTACTTTATGGATGCGCCATAAAAAAGCGTATTGATGCAGGCTGTAGTGATATACATACTGCATAAATGTCTTGATCAGAATTAAAAAAATCAATTCATAAAATGCCGGTATTGGCCATAAACGGAAAAGTCCCCATTGATTAATGCTGCCATAAATAGCAACTGCAATCGGGGTCAGCATAGAAACAGATGAAATAATCAGGGTGTTAAAAAGCCCCAGGCTGAAATTCGTTGGCCATCTATGCAGTGTGTTCTTGTTAGATATGGCAGGCAAAACCCTTTCAATCATGCAGAAGAAAAGCGGGAAGCCAATTAATAACATCCATTGAAATTTATCTGAAATCGGGTGCATTAATTTACTTTACTATTTAGATGTCTCATTTAAATTGGCATTCCAGATCGGGCTCCAGTCTATTTGTTCTGCTTTGCAATTATGCGGTGTTGCCAGAACTAGCGCAGTTATTGAAGGCCAGGATTTACTGTAACCCAATTTGTTATAAATTAAATGTTTTAGGTATATCAGGATAAATCTTAATTTGTTTTTCTTTTCAGACTCATATTCGTAGAAGATGTATTTAATCTTATAGTTAGCGGGCACTATTCTGGATAAATAGCCTTCTGCTTCCATGTTGATCGAAACAGGAATCAGAATATAGCGAGCCTGGCAGCTTGAAGTCTTAAAAAAAACCGCTAGGGATAAAATGCTGCTGGCTGGTGCAGTATTGGGAATGATGACGTATTGATTATTTTGCAGCAACGCATTTACTTCAGACTGAATCAATTTAGCATGCCAGTCTGCACCATGTTTTTTCCGATACAGCGATGCGTTGATACTGATAATAATACTCAGTATCAGAAACAGCAGAAAAACCAGTCTGATGATGCTATTTTTTTGGAGCAGCAATTTTTACGCCCCAAACTGCGGTGATCACTATTACCAGATTAGCGATGTTTTGATAGATAACAGCCCCATTACCGTCATGCCAATATAGATAATACGCTTTATTCCAGGTGGTTAGAATCAGCCTGATATCATTTAAGGCAATCATTAGCAGGCCGATGATAAAAATGAAAACAATGTCTTTTCTTACTAAAAAGTTGCGCATATATATTGCGATGGCGATATAAGCCACAAAGGCTAGAGAAATGTTCTGGAATGACGAGCAGGCGCCTACCAGAGCGATGGCCATGCCATCAGCAGATTTGAATACTGCACCGGACCATAATATATCTGGTCGAATAATTTTTAGTAAGTTACCGAGCAGAAAAGCATCGGCATGAATGAGTTCGGGTAGCGTGAGTTGGTAAAAAATCGGGCTGAAAAAAGTGTTGCCGGAAATTGCAAACAGTACAATGCTTGCAGCTCTTGAATGTTCTCCAGTTTTTGTTTTTCGGAAAATATAGCAAGCTAGGACAAAAATTGTAAAGCCGATAAAGAACTGATTCCAGATTATCTTAAATACAGTGTTTATGAGCAGTAAGCCTAGACCGAAGACAATATCAGCGGTATTGGCATCGGGCGATGTTTGGTCATGCAGCAATTTTCTTAGCGTGACAAACCAGGCAAATAAGATAATAAGATTAAGTGAACCTAGGCTGATTTTAAAATCAGTGACAGATCTGAAATCCAGCGCCGCTAAAATGTAGCTGAGCATTAAGCCCCAAGCTACATATAAATAGATTTCAGTTCTGGAAAGATTGGATGTATTTAAAAAAGACACTCTGCGGGTAAGCCCCGCAGAGTTATTCAATGCATTCACTTACGTTTGGATTTAATGTGTTTGTACAGCTTGTAACCGCCATAGCCAATGACTGCTGCACCAATTCCATATGGTCCTGTTGCTCCCACGATAGGACCAGGCACAGGCATGCCGGCCAATACTTCTGTGCTGATTGCCATTAAAGCAGCTGATGCTGATAGCGCTTGAACCAATTCCTTATGTTTCATACCATCCCCTTTGTACAGTTTGCTCATCAAAAAAAGCATTTCCATTCTAGTAGCTTGTTACTGAATGTCAATATGTAACGATTTTATACACTAATTGCATTCCGCATGATTGTTCTCCATCGTTAATTACGATATTGGAGGGGGGGGGCAATAAATCACAATCTGCAACAACCCGAAACATCAAGATACTTAGTCGAGTTGAAGTAACTCTAATCGTTTTTAATAGACAAAAAAATAGCGCCTCTGCAAAAAAGCGCTTATAAATTTGGAGAAAATATATTGCATATCAATATATGTGAGCATATTACTCAGGAATAATTAATGAATTATTTCAGATGGTTAACTAATTGTTTCATTTGTGAATAAAACAAAAATTATGCATGCGCATTGATTGATAATGACCAAGTCGATCATTGATGCAATATCTTCTTTATGATTAATTATAAAAAATAATGCTGCTGATCTTGTACTCAAAATAAAATGTATATTCATATCATTTTTATCATATTTGTGCAAAAATGATAAAAATGTGATAAGAGGGTATGCTATGTGTAGTTCTATTAGAAGATTGTTGCAGATGGTTTGGCATTGGTTTACCAAATAGATATCCAGGCAAACTTCAGATCCTTTCTTTTCCATACGAAATAAGCGAGCATGAAAGGAATTGAGAAGTATGACAGTGCAATTAAGGCATCTGAAACTACATACAGCCACAACAATTCCCGCGTCCATTTGATACAGAAGCCATGTGGTAATAAGGCGTTAATATTGTTTAAAGCATTCATATTTTACTATTTTTAGCACTTTTACTATATTTATCAATATATAACTTTTCAGACTATTTTAATAGGTCAGTTTTCATAAAAGGTTGTTGAAAACAGGCATAAGGCCGGCGCCTGGGTCCGGAAAATAGTAATAAATTTAGAGTAGAGCAGGGCGTAGAAAAGACTGCCTAAAACGAAAACACCTCAATCTCCCGAAAAGGGCGTTTTTATTGGGAAAGCGTGACATGAAAGTTCAACATTGCCTGGTATAACATCAATGGAGTCTGACCTCATTGATTCACAGTACGTAAAGGGTAGCACTCAAGAATAGTTTTGTAGTAGCATGACTTTGCAAGTTATTAATCAAATTAAAAACAAGAAAGATTAAAATTATGCAGGATTTGTTAACGCAAGTATCTTGCCTCGGCGTTGCTTTAAGAGCGCGAGATTCATATACACAAGATCACGCTAATCGCGTGGAGATTTTGTCAAATATGCTTGGTATTAAATGTGGATTGAGTAGTCATGAATTACAACTGCTCAGGGGTGCGGCCACATTGCATGATATTGGCAAAATCGGAATACCTGATCGCATATTGCTTAAGGCCGGGCATTTTGAAGCAGATGAATGGGAAGTGATGAAAACGCATTCAGAACTGGGGCAGCATATTTGCGCATCAATTGCCCACGATGATGCAGAGAAAATATCGTTTGTCGTAAGGCATCATCATGAAAATTTCGATGGGTCTGGCTACCCGGATGGGCTTTCTGGAGAGAATATTCCAATTAATTCCAGAATAATTTCTATTGTTGATACTTATGATGCAATGACAACAACGCGGCCATATCACTTTGCACAAACCTGTTATCAGGTTCTGGAAACGCTTGAAAATGACAGCGGAAAGAAGATAGACCCTATTCTGCATAAGTATTTTCAGTCAATTATTGGCAGCAGCCAGTTCAATCTCGATAGCTGATACATAATCAATGGGAGTCAGACCCCATTGATTTCACATTACTGATTTCACACCATAGATTTCACAACATAGACTTTATAGGTCCAATCAGCCGGGGCGCTTTTTAGTTGGTCATTTGCCAAATTTTCAACTCACACATTCACCTGGATTTTTAAATTTTAGTTAGATGAGATAGCTAACCTTACTGCCATTACCCAGGTAGGCAGCAATTAGTAAACAAGTCATTGCAACTACGGTTAGATTTCTACGCAGGGGCATATACCAGGAAGGTAACTCTGCATGATGATATAGTTGCCTATCCCGTATTAGAGCCACAGCGAAAAACACAGCCAACAACACAAATCCATAGTTTTTTGGAATGGATAGTGAAATCCACGCGATTAATGACGGTACAACGCTCCACAAAAATGATGAGCGTTGTTTGTTGATTGGCAATTCATGCAACAGCATTGCAAACGACCAGTGCAAAGCGCCGACGAAGCTCAGGATAACTGCACCATAACTCAATAAAAAATGACGCCACATATCAAGATGGTTATAGTCAAAAAACAAAAATGCTGTAGGAACCAAAAAAGGCAATAAGCCTAAGTAGCCGAGCAATTTTGGCATTGCTGAAAGATAGTGTTTTTTCATATTTTTAATATTGAAGTTGTTTACCCATTATATTTAATTTTTGAGTGTCACCTAATAGCAACAGCGGTAATCAACTAAAAGTTTGATTCAAATTCGATGATTCTTACCTTGGGTTTATTCAGCTCTTTCAATAACAGCTTGTAGGTATCCAGATCAAACACCAGATCTGACTTGGCGTTTGCAATATCTTCTAACCCGGATTCATCTTCAATTGATCCCAGATAAACCCAGTGTTCAAATACATGCAGTGCTGACTTGCCATTGAAACGCTGTGTCTCATGAATGCCAATCTTGCCTTTGAACGGCCATGTTTTAAGCTGATGTGCTGTCATGGCTTGCTGTAACCGAAGGTGATGTAGTTCTGCTGATTCTTTACCGGTACACACGCCTTTGCAGCGTTTTAACTGGTGTGCGAAGCAGGCACCTTTGCCGGATTCAAGACCTAACATTTTCTGACACAGCTGATGATCTTCTGCAATCTTGCGCAGCACCTCAGTTGCCTGGCGTTTTGACCTGAAGGTGCCAAAAAGTTGCCCTATGCTGGCCGGTTCTATCTCATCCATTTGCAGTAAAGTGACGACAGGCGCATGCGCGGGGTTTTTGGCAACCCGCCATGAGCAGAGCTGACGTTCGCGTCGCAGTTGGCGGTTGTAGATGGGCTGGCGTTCTTTAACGAGTTTGGATTCAAGCAATAAGGCACTGAACTCGCCGGCAGTTTCAATCCACTCGATATGCCTGATTTCCTGACTAATGCGCATTTCTTTAGTGGATGCATGGTCACTGCTGAAATGGGATAGCACGCGTTCCCTGATGTTGACGCTCTTGCCGATATACAGCGGCAAGTTGGTATCACCGTAGAAAATGTAAACCCCTGGCGTCTCTGGAAGATCATCAATCAAATGTGCATCAATATGGGATGGCAGACTTCTAGAGCCCTTGAGCAGGGCTTCAGCGGCATTGCGTACTGCAACACTACCCAGTTCCTGCCGGGCCGCATCCAAGAAAGCAACCACCATTTCCACATCACCCATTGCCCGATGCCTGGACGCACAGACAAGCTCATGTCTGGCAATAATCGCATCCAGCCCATGGCTGCGATGCTGCGGATAAAGTTTGCGGGAAAGCTTGACGGTGCACAGCACCTTTTGTCTTAAATCGATGCCGATACGCTTAAATTCATTTTTGAGAAAGCCATGGTCAAACCTGACGTTATGCGCACATAGCACCGTGTCTTTAAGATAGTCTAGTAATTCACCAGCAATTTGCTTAAAGGTTGGCGCGTTTGCCACCATTTCGTTATTGATACCGGTGAGCTGTTGAATGAAACCGGAAATCGGCACTTCCGGATTAACCAGGGTTTGCCAGCGTGACACTTCCTGATCGCCTTCATACTTGATGAGTGCAATCTCGGTAATGCGATCCCGCAATGGCGTTGCGCCTGTGGTTTCCAGGTCTAATAGAACGTAGCTTGGTAACATTAAACAATCAGTCTTGTCGTCGAATCAATGATTAGCAGAATTGGATAACGCATCTTAACTAAAGTTGCCTGGCATTTGCGCATCAAATAACACCAATCGCTCATGCAATATGAGCCTATACATATTTTGACAGCGAGGGTAGTGGTGTTAGCCCCGGATTTTGTTATGAATAGAGTGTGATTCTAATGATTGATGATCAAGCTGTTCCTCTGCACTTAGGGAATTTTGAGCATCCCCAAAACTCACTGCCTGCATTAGCACCTTTCTTAGCTGTTCTTTTAACCATTTCTGAGCCACATAGCGGGCATTTCTGATTCGCAGATTGAGATTGTTTAATAGAGCTTGAACGACTGATGTGAGACTGCACTTGAACACTTGATACTAAATCCAATAGTTCAGAGCCATCAATTAACCATATCGGTTTGCCTTCAGCAAATAGTCTTGCCTCAGCAGTGTAGTTGC
Source organism: uncultured Methylotenera sp. (assembly GCA_964622195.1). GTDB lineage: Bacteria > Pseudomonadota > Gammaproteobacteria > Burkholderiales > Methylophilaceae > Methylotenera. The sequence continues at coordinate 58,699 of CAZUOQ010000011.1, forward strand.
CACTACTCACAAAAATACAGTCATTCGCCCGCTCTGCTGTCATTACCCCATACAGCTCGCGAATCAGCGGAACACCAATAGAGAATGTTTTCCACCGTTTGCATTGCACGATAGATTTTTTGCCATTTTTGTTAAGAATAAGGTCGATGCCGCCATCAGCACCACCACCGCCATTTTCTTTAACTTCAAAACCTTTCCGTTTAAAAGCCTCGCCTACAAGTAATTCAAACTCCTGCCATGACATTGAACGAATTGTTTCCAGGCTGGATTGATGGTCAAGCAACTTACTGCGCCGCTTACTTTTGAGTATAGATACACCAGCGCCAGCAATAAAAACTAAAGGAAGCACGTATTGAAGCGCTTTGGCAAAGCTAACGAAAAAAGTTCTGTAAATGGAATCGCTAAACGCGTTCAAATCTTTTGGGGCAGTTAAGGGCAAGCCTGCAACATAATGAAAGCCAATATAGCTAATCACAGCAAGTGGAATGCTGACTTTCCATGAAACATTTGCTGCAAAATCAAGCAGGACTTCTAAAGGTGAATCATTTTTTCTTTTAGCCATTTTTATTCTTTTTTATTAATTTATTGGTTATAACTATAGCAATGTATAGACGTTTTTAGAACATTAAACACAAGGCTGCTTGATAGATTATTTTGATTAAGACTAGATCAATAGAGTCAGATCCCATTGACTATAAGAAAAGATATGGAGGTCTAGGGATGAACAAGTATTAAATGAAAATTGTGGTCTGTCTCCTATTATTTGAACGGGTGAATGGATGAGGGCGGAAACAATCGCTGAGGCCGTCCAAGAGCTTTATCTGCGGTTTGATCCGGCTTTAATGATTGAAGCTACAAAAGATAATAGTTTGTACATAACAGAGCGAAATACGGCGATGATATTTTTCAGATATTTGCCTACTGAAAACAATCCTTTGCCAACGCCGTTTTAGGAAAGGCGGTAGCACCGCGTAGTGCACGCTTTAGCGTGCTCCTAGCGGTGCAGCCGCCTTGTCCTTAGACTAGATATAAAGGACATTTGAGTACAAAAGGAAAAGTTAAGGGTTTATTTGTTCTCGCTTGTTGATTTTTGTTCATCAATATTATTTTTATTAGTAAAGTTATTAATCTTTTCCATAATCGGGTGATCAGACTTGTTGTAATCCGAAATAAGATTGCCAGGATTATCCGTGCTGATTTGCAATATATTGTTAAGTAGCTTGGCTTTTAGTTCTGCGGAAGTTTTGGGATCCTTGATGCCTTCAATCTGTTTCGAGAGACCTTCAAATGTTTTAGCTACTACTTCTTTGTGTGTATATTCTTCAATTAGTCTTTTCGAAAGATTCATCTTTTTGCTCGCTGATATTGCTACCCAAAGCGGTGGTATGTACACAGGTAGTATTGCAAATACAAGTCGAGGAAGTAACTCGAACATTTTAATCAATGTTGTGCCTGTATAAATCATATATGCACTGACTCCAAAAGGGATCAAAGATATGACTATTAGTATGTAGACCCAGAATTGAAATGTTTTTCCATAAGTTGCTCTTTCTGCTATTTCAGCGTTCTTTTTATCATAATGAGCGTGACTCAATCCCGCAGTTAACGCATTGGGAAGTAAAGATTCAACTTTCTGAGTGATTGCATTGAAACGTTTTTCCCATTCTTCGAACTTGTCATCCACCTCATTCTTTTTGAAATTTTCAAAACTGCTTTTAATTGTGTCGTAAGCCTTGTTTAACTCTTCACGTCTACCAATAATTTTTATCTCTTTGGATGTGGCCTCGTCAGTTTGTACGGAACCAAAAATTTCATAATAGAATTGGTCGATTTCTTTCTTTCTATTCGTTAATTGTAGAAATGCAGCATCAATCTTCGTCGCTGAACTTTCAGAAGTTGTAACTAAATCTTCTAAATTATTAATTCTCTCTGAGTATTCATCATAATCTACGAATAAAGTTTCAAGGCTAGTGATTTTTGTGTCTAGCGCACTTTTTCTTGCCTCAATTGAACTCTCAAACTCTTTGATGGCGTTTATTTGATTAAAAACAATTGATTTATCAATTTCAGCCGATAGCAAATTAAGCTTTTCAAGAATAGTTAATGCTTCATTTTTTGTTAATTCACATTTATTTTTGTATTCAGAAGCTTTTCTTGATGCTTGTTTAGCTTCACTTTCGTATTCTGAGGTTTTCTTTTTTAAGTCATTTTCAATATCGAGTAGCTTGCTCCATAACTTTTTTCTTTCACTTTCAAGATATTCAAGATCAATCATAAAAAAGTCCCTTTGTAATGAAGTTTCTTCGGCTTTTGATTCAAAAATTGTGTCAGTGCTTATATATTAAGCTAATAAACAAAATTTCAAACTATTTCAAATACTTTAATTAAGTACTAATATGTGAGCTAAGGCTACTAGGTGGCTACTAATCGAGAAAGTCGTAGAAAAGAAAACGCCCCAATCTCTCGAAAGGGGCGTCTTTATTGGTGGTGAAAGAGTCAACCAAACATCTAGCTGCAATCCTTTTTAAATATAGATTCTGTCATGCTAAATATAGGATATACCGTCAAATATACCGTCAAGTAATGGAATCTGTTGTAACTGTTAGAATTTAGATTAAGTAGCAAAGATTGATTTTTGCGGTTGAAACACATATTTTTCTTCTGGGTTTTTATCTAAGTGGATTTTGAGTCCCTTAATAAATAACTCAGTAATTAAATCTTTTGATAGATCCGCTTCTTGACTAAATATAAATGAACTAAGTTTTGGCCCAATAGTGAGTTGTTTATTCGTTGCCATTTTTATAGCGCGTCTAGCCATGTTTGCAGGAGACGGGTTTTCCAGCATGTTTATTTCTAATAAGCATCTTTTAATCCATTCCTGATAGTCATCAGGCACATAACACTCATTGCTACTCAAATGAAATATTGCTGAATCTAGGTTGAAAAAAGTAGTATTTAATAAGTCCTTAAATTGGGTTCCTTTGATAATGCCTTCGCGGAAAGCCCATGTGTCATCTAATGACCAAATGTCATACATACGATGGTCAATTGCAAATCTGTATCCGCCAAATTTATTTTTTTTCGGGTGATATTGCTTGATGGCTAAATAAATTTCATGTTGACTAGCATAAGAAACCAAATCAATGTCGGATGAGAACTCGCGCGCTTTTCCTAAGGCAAATTCTCTTAGCATGCCCCCAAAGATAGCAGTCTCAGGTAATTTAGTTGAAATATCCTGAAGTGTTGACTTAATTATATGCCTTTCGGGCGAATCATAATTAAGATAACTTGCTATCTGATTTGTTAACCTATTATGCTTAATCATTTTTTAACATATTTTTTGGATTTTTTTAACATACTTTTTGGGTCAAAATCGCCTCTCATTGCAGAAAGCTCTTCAAAAAGGTTTATTGCATAAGAATCGGTCATACCGGAAATCATATCCGTTAAAAGCTGACATTCTTTATAGCGGATTGGCATAGTATTTTTTTCATCCTCAAATACTCTACGATAGTTTTCTGAAATACGCCCATAAACAAATTCTGTAAATGGATTATTGCGACGCGAGTTTACTTCTTTTAATTTCTTACGATCAACAATAGCAGCCCAGAAAATATCCATCAAACCACGAATTACATTGTATCCCCCTAATTCAACTTTTAACACTTCTTTATTCTTATATGCATTTTTTTTAGCAAATTCTTTTAAGTGTTTTCTAAGATTCTCGCCTTCGCTGATTTCTAAAAGACCTTTATCTGACATACCATTAATAAAAATATCTATATTAGTTACGAATGCTTTTCTTGCAATTGTAATTAATTCACTAATCGCATATACCCTAAATCTTTGCATAGAAATATCATTAAGCTCTGCAGGTGAGAGATTCTCACCACTTTCACTTTTCCTATACTCATCATGTTTAATATTACTATTACTAACAACTTTATCAATTACGGGGTCATTATTTGAATGATGTTTAAGATATGACATAAGGTCTGAGAATGATGCAAACCCTTTTTTAACAGCATCTTCAATGTCTAAAACAACATATGCAATATCATCACTAGCTTCCATAATGTATGTCAGAGGATGTCTTTTTCCTAAAGATAAACCAGTTTCTCTTAATACTTCCTCAACAATATGTTGCTCAGAAGCAAAAAAACCATGTTTCTTTTTTGCAACTTTCTTTTCATCTGTTTGATTTGATGAAGTTGGATACTTAATTAATGCAGCAAGTACTGAGTACGTGAGATCAAGGCCGAAATTATCATTTAGCAATTGTAGCTTTGTTAGCAATCGGAATCCTTGTGCATTGCCTTCAAATTTTTTAAAATCCTCGACCCATTGGGTATTGTTTTTTAAGGGACCTAATACTACATCCTCATGTTCTATAAACCAGCTTTGAATTGCCGATTCACCTTGATGCCCAAAAGGAGGATTGCCTAAATCGTGAGCTAAGCCAACTGCAGCTAATAGTGCCGGTATGTTTCTTTGTGATTCAGGGACAATGGAAGCTATATTGTCGTGAAATACAAGTGCTGTACCCAAACTTCTAGCTAAATTAGATACCTCGTGAGAGTGGGTTAATCTAGTTCTAACACTGTCATTTTTATCTAAAGGAAATACCTGCGTTTTGTCAGCTAAACGCCTAACCGGTGTTGAAAATAATATGCGGTCAAAATCTCGTTCAATTTGTGTTCTTGTATCATCTACAAGTTTAGTTGGAATATCAGGTTTGCGTCTTTTGGAATTTAAAAGTTTTTTCCAGGCTTTATCATTTTTATTCATCTTAATCCTAATGACGTCTATTTTAGACGAGAGTTTTTTAATTATTGGTTAGTAAGTCGAGTAGATGTGTTGTAAATAAAATCGTCATTAACATTTATATCGTTGAGTATTTCTTAAAATTCTCAGCCTGTTCAAATATCTCTAAGTAAACTTCGTCTCTTTCCACTGGTGGATAACCAAACTCATCTAAAAGTAAAATTAAACCAACTTTTAAAGCAGATTTAATATCATCACGTTTATCCCAATCTGGGAATTTAGCTTGGCTTTCGACCAATGTTTTGACTTCTTTTGCTAATCTAATAAGCTTATCTTCTGGATATTTAAAGTCGTACTTAACGCATAACTCTTTGAGAATGTCGTAAAAAGCTTTTTCCTCAAAATCAATTCCTAATGCATCACCAGCAGAAAACTCTTTATGAACTTCCCAAATTAAATTTGTGAGTTGCTCCGCCATTTCTTCATAAACTTCACTGCGCAAAACATCACTTTCGTCTCGCTCGTTGTAACGCTCTACAAGGGCTTGCATTTTTTTTGTAAAATCAACACCCTTAGCCTTGTTAACTTTTTTAATCTCGCCAATTACTTTTGCTAACAACTGCTGTAGTAATTTAATTTTAGTATTAGGTAGTTTAATTTTATCAATTTTGGCTAAATAGTTTTCATCGAAAAGGTCTTGCTCAGATTCTTCTTCCTCACCTAGTTTGAATATTTCTTGAACTCCGTCGCTTTGCAAAGCTTCTTTTATCATTTCCCGCACCCTTGCGTTCATTTGGGCGGTGTCTGGGGCATTGCCTTTGGTGAGCTTGAATACAATTGAACGAACAGCCAAATAAAAGTGGGTATGATCTCTCTCTGCTTGAGTTAAGTTTTCACTTCCTACACATATATCATAGGCAGCTTTTAATCTCTGAACCAATCCCATAAATCGGGTTTCTAAATCTTTGGTTTTTTGTGTAAACTCGGCTGCCATATTCAGTGTGTTTAGCTGTTCAATTGCTGAACCGTTGAAGTATTTCGTGGAGTCGAACAGATGGAATATTTTTGCCAATAGGTCTAAATGGTTTCTGACAATAATCAATGACTCAGCAATATCTTCAAAGTTATCTTTATCTCCCTTGTTATAGTGAGCTAAAGCTAGATTCATTTGCTTCTTGATGCCAATATAATCCACTACCAAACCTTTGTTCTTACCTTCAAACTTACGGTTAACACGCGAAATAGTCTGTATCAAGTTATGTTGTTTGATTGGTTTATCAATATAGATGCTATCCAAGAATGGCACGTCAAAGCCGGTGAGCCACATATCAACCACAATGGCAATTTTGAAGTTGGATTTCTCGTTCTTAAACTCAGTATCTAATATTTTGCGATAATCTGAAGTGCCTAATAAATTGTAAAGCGTTTCGTCATCGTCTTTACCTCTGGTCATTATCATTTTGATACGTTCCATTGGCTTGATTTTCTTTTGTTCTTCTTCGCTTAAATCCTCGTTATCTGCTGCAACTTTTACTTCGTTCCATTCAGGTCGCAAAGCAATTACGTTTTTGTAAAACGCATAAGCAATATCGCGACTACTACAGACAAACATTGCCTTGCCTTTGACGGTAGCTCCCTCAGAAACTCTGTTATCGTAATGCGCTACAAAGTCTTCTGCCAATGCTTGCAAACGCTTAGGATCACCTAGAATGGCGTGTAACTTTGCCGATTCTTGTTTGCTCTTTTCTATTTGATATTCGTTAGCACCTTCTTCGGCAACGTCTTTGTAATACTGCTCAATTTTCTCTAATTCACCATTGTTTAACGCTACTTTTGCCGCTCTGCCTTCGTACACAATCCTTACAGTGATTTCATCTTTTACAGACTCTGTCATGGTGTAGGCATCAACTACCTTACCAAATACATCCAATGTTGCATCTATCGGGGTGCCTGTAAAGCCAACAAAAGTGGCATTAGGAAGTGAATCGTGAAGGTATTTAGCAAACCCAAACGTCTTGGTGACACCTTTGTCAGTGATTTTTAATTTTTGATCTAGGTTTACTTGGCTACGGTGTGCCTCATCAGAAATGCAAATGATATTGAATCTATCGCTGAGTAGTTGAGTATCTTCTGTAAACTTGTGAATTGTAGTTAAGAATACGCCACCGCTTGGCCTCCCTTGCATCAATTCACGTAGATTTTCCCGGCTCTCTACACTTACTATAGTATTATCGCCAATAAATTTTTTGGCGTTGGTAAATTGTCCAGCTAACTGATCATCTAGATCAGTGCGGTCTGTAATCATAATAATGGTAGGGCTTGCAAAGTACTCGCTTTTCATAAGCAACCTTGCTAAATAAAGCATGGTAAAACTTTTTCCACAACCTGTTGCGCCAAAATAAGTGCCACCCTTGCCATCGCCTTTAGGTTTTTGAGTAAGCTTAATGTTGTCGTACAACCTTCTGGCAGCGTAGTATTGAGGATAGCGACAAACTATTTTTTCGTTCTTCTTTGAAGTGTCAGGTATGTAAATGAAATTGCGGATAATATCCCGTAATCGATTCTGGTTAAGCATGCCTTGAACCAAGGTAAACATACTATCTATACCATCAACTTCTTTTGCTAAACCAGCCACTCTGCGCCATGCATAATAAAACTCGTAAGGGGCAAAAAATGAACCAGCCTTATTATTTACACCATCACTAATTACACAAAAAGCATTGTACTTAAACAGTTCAGGTATATCCCTGCGGTAGCGAACGGTTAATTGGTTGTAGGCGTCAAAAACTGTAGCTTCTTCACGTATCGCACTTTTAAATTCAAACACTACCAAAGGTAGCCCGTTGATGTAAATTAACCCATCAGGTATGCGTTTCTCACTACCGATGATTTCTAACTGATTAACAAATTTATAGATGTTGCAGTCAGTTTGAGCTGACCCATCTAATTCTTCATAATCAATCAGTTCAATAAGAATGTCTTTTTGATTACGGTCTTCTCGTTTTAATATAAAACCATCGCTAAGCCATTGCAAAATGGTTTTATTGCTTTCGTACAGGTCGCTGGATGGTAAGGTTTTAAGTTGAAGAACAATAGATTTGGCTTCGGTAACTGTGAGCTGATTGTTTTTGTATTTGGCAAGTAAGTAGTGGACTAGATCCTCTTCAATCAAAACTTCATCGGCCGTTCTTACAATAGTATTGCCAAAGTAATGATGAAATCCTTCGTTCCCCAGCAATTCAATAAAAGCCTTTTCTAATTTTTCTTCGGTGAATTTCATGGGCTTAATTTTCTATGGTGGTAAGTTTAGAAAGAAGAAAGTCACTCATGTTTTCTAATATTCGCATTTCAATTTTCTTATTTGTCATTGATTTTAAAATTGGGTTCATCAATTCGTTCATTTTATCAATTTGAAAATTTAGTGGAACTAATACAATTGCATCATCTAAATGCTCTCTTTTAATATGCCCCAATGAAGTTGCTTTGCCCTCTGCAATTCTTTTAAACTCCCTTAAATGAAATACTGTCCATAAGTAGTAAAACCATTTTTCATATTTCTTCGATGTAACTTTAAATAAATGTTGATTTAAGCCACCAATGCCGCCAGCCCAAATTTCAACCTTTAATGTACCAGACCAAGAAAAAATAATATCGCCATTCTTAATAATGTACTGTTGAGGTAATTGTAATGATGCCTTATCACTTGAGTCATCGGTTTTACCTATAGTCAATTCTCTAATTTTAATTACTGGTATATATTCATCATTTTTGGATGGAAATTTTTGCATAGCAAGTCCATTCAAGTACGTTGCCACTCCACTCAAACAATCTACCTCCCATCCCTTCGGAATTTCTTTTTCTAATTCTTCATTAAAAACCATCTCCCCACCATTACTTTTATAAGGCTTTCCGCGTGTGTCAGAAAATTCAAAGTCAATAAACCATTGCTTATAAATAGCCTGTGCGGTATCTTCCAATTTTTGTATTAGTTGCTGGTTAAGGGCTATACGGTTTTGGATAATGTTGTATTCTCTTACAATTTCCTTTTGTTTGGTGATGGCTGGAACCGGTAATTGCATATCGCAAAAAGCCTTCCAATTTAAACCACCACGAACATCAGCATCG
>CAZUOQ010000012.1:0-58835 GCA_964622195.1 uncultured Methylotenera sp.
GCGCCGGACTGTTAATCCGTAGGTCCCTGGTTCGAGCCCAGGTTGAGGAGCCAAAATTCCAAGCCCTGAGAATTCTCAGGGCTTTTTCATTTTTCAAGCTCGTTTGCCTTCTTAGTCTTGTAGTGCCCTAGTCTTGCTGCACTTAGTTTTGCTACGCTTTAGTCTTGCTGCGCTTTAAACTTGGGCCCGCTATTATCAGCAAGATGCTTCTGGTAAAACTCGGCGTATTTCATATCTTCGTTGATTAAATGTCCAATCAGGAGATCTTTTACATATTGCCCGGCCTCAATCCATTCAGATGCAAAATCATAAGATACAAACTTTTCCAAAACCGACTTATATGCGGCAATCGTTTCTACATGCTTGTTTGCATGTTCTTCTGCATCAGGATACTGCCACTCCCTAAACAACTGCTCCTCATGTGCAAAATGTTCAGCGGCATCATTAATCACCTGCTCGAGACGCTTTTTAATTTCACTAGCATCCATACGATCCAGGATTGACTGATTGAAGGCATTGATAAGTGTGGCAAATCGCTTATGGTCTTCATCCACTTCTGGAATGCCCACACTCATCCCATCGTTCCATTCTATTTTCCAGATATGCGGTTCCATCTTCACGCTTATATTCCTGTCTGATTAAACCAGCTTGTAACCTTGCTCACGAAACAGCTTAACGCAAGCATCTACGACCAATGAATCATATTTGGTCCCACGATTATGCTCGATTTCTCCCAGAGCAGCATCTATGCCCAGACTGGGGCGATATGGGCGATGCGAAGTCATGGATTCCACAACATCGGCTACCGAAATAATTCTGGCCTCGAGGAGAATCTCCTCGCCTTTCAGTCCCTGCGGATATCCGGAACCATCCATTCTTTCGTGGTGCTGCAGCACAATCTGGGCTATCGGCCACGGGTAGTCTACTGTTTTAAGCAAATCAAAACCATTCTGCGAATGCGCCTTGATCAGCATGTATTCAAGATCACTAAGGGCACCCGGCTTCACCAGAATTTCAGCGGGCACCTGAATCTTGCCAATATCATGAACGATACCCGCCAGATGAATACCTTCGATTTGCGTTTGATTCAATTGCATGATGTTCGCGATAGCTACGGCGACTTCCGACACACGGCGCTGATGGCCTGCCGTATAAGGATCGCGCATTTCAACAATCGCAGCTAGTACCGCTACTGAATCCAGCAGATTCTTTTTAAGCTTCTTTTCGCTCTCAACCAGTTGCGCGGTTTGCGCATCCACCATTTCAGATAAATGGTGACGCAATTGGTGCAATTCCAGATGCGCGCGCACCCGTGACAGCAGTTCATCACGCTGATAAGGCTTGGTAACATAATCTACTGCGCCCAACTCAAACCCACGTACTTTTTCATCGGTCTCGGAAGCGGCGGTGACAAAGATAACAGGAACATCCTGTGTCGCGACCGTGGACTTGAGACGCTTACAAACCTCAAAACCATCCATCTCCGGCATGCGAATATCCAGCAAGATCAGATCTGGCGGATTAGTTGACGCAGCATTGAGCGCAAGTTCGCCATTGATGGCAGAGCGCACATCATAGCCTTCTGCCTTCATGATGTCGGTCAATAACTTCAATGAGGCCGGGGTATCATCGACCACAAGGATTTTTGCTTTGTTTTTTATTATTTTTTCCATGATGCAATTTTCACTTAATCAGTTTTCAAAGCCTGCAGAATTGTGGGGTAATCAAAATTATCTACCAGATGCTGCAGTGTTTTATGTAATTCAGCATCATAAGTCGCTACCTGTTCAACCACGGCATTGATCTTTTCACTATCCAGACTTTGCAATGCCGCCTGCAACTCTGCTCTTAACTGCTGCGGCAATACGTGGAAAGCCTCTGCAGTCAGCGTCCAATCCTGAGCGGCCATCTCAGCCTGCGCATCGGCATAAATGTACTGTACATTCAAATGTTTAATCAGGCAGTCATAGATGTCATTGAATCGGTACGGCTTGAGTACAAAGTCATCTATACCAACATCAAGAATTTCCTGACGCTGTTCAAGCAATGCCGAAGCAGTCACTGCGATAATTTTAACGTCTTTACCGCCAGGTAGTTCGCGAATACGCCTGGTCGCCTCCAACCCATCCATGACCGGCATGCGCCTGTCCATCCAGATCAAATGCGGCTGCCAGTTCTGAAAAATCTGCACGCCCTGCTCGCCGTTATCGGCAATCTTGACCGCGAACCCAACAGTTGTCATCAGCTGACTGAGTAATATTTGATTTTCTTTTTGGTCTTCAACTATCAGAATGCGGTATTCAGGCTGCCCCGGAGCCAGACCAATCACTTCACCAGTCGCAGTGCCTGACAATTTAACCACATCCGCTTCATCTGCCAGATCCAATGGAATTTCAAACTGGAAAGTGGACCCCTTACCCAATGCACTGTTGACACTTACTCGACCACCCATGAGTTCGACATATTGACGCGTAATCGTCAAACCCAGCCCGGTACCTTTTTGCGTGCTGGGTTCACCGACCTGAACAAATGGATCAAATATCACCTTCTGATCCTGAGGCTTGATACCAATGCCGGTATCGACTACCTTAATCACCAGATGCGGCTGCTCATTTTCCCTGGTACCCAGATGCAGCGTAACGGAACCTTGTTTGGTAAATTTGATTGCATTACCTATCAGATTCAACAGCACCTGACGCAGCCGGGTTTCATCACCTTTGATATAGCGTGGGAATTTTGAGGTCTGATCAACTTCCAGTTTCAGCCCTTTTTCCTGCGCTCTGACGTGCATCAAATCAACCACGTCACGCATGAGTGAACCCAGATCCAGCGGCAAATGCTCAACCTGCACATTACCTGCTTCAATTTTAGCCATATCCAGCACATCATTAATCAAACTGAGCAAATGCTCACCGCTGCGATTGATAATATTCAGCGTTTCCAGCTGCGTTGAAGTCAGTGTAGGCTCTTTGCGCATCAGGCTGGAAAAACCCAATATTGCGTTTAACGGTGTACGCAGTTCATGACTCATGCTGGCTAAAAATGTACTCTTGGCACGATTAGCCATCTCGGCAGCTTCACGCGCCAACACCAATGCCACAGTGCGCTGTTGCACCTCTTCTTCAAGGTGATCTTTATACTTGATCAGCTCTTCTTCCGCGCGTTTTCGCTCTGTAATATCTTCAACCATCGCCGTGACATAATCCACCTCACCATCTGGCTTGCGCACACAGCGCACAACCAGTTTGGTAGGGATAACGTTACCGGAATGGCTGATGAATCTTTTTTCCAGGCTGTAGCCATCGATTTCATTTTGGAGCAGACGGTTGAACTGCTCTGCATCAGCAGCCAAATCATCAGGATGTGTCAGCTGCGACCATGTCATTTTGTGTAGCTCCTGCTCGGTGTAACCCAGCATTCTGCATAAACAATCATTAATTCTTATCCAGCCTCTATCCGGTGAGGTAACTGCCAGCCCCACCAGATCCAGTGAATAAAACGACATTAACTGTGCTTCTTTTTCCAGCCTGGCATTTTTTTCCTGTTCCAGTTTATCCAGCATGCGGTAGAGGTGGCGTGCCAGCACACCTATTTCATCGAGCCGGTAAATTTCTTCGCGCTGATATGGAAACCCTTGCTCTATATGGTAGGCAACATCCACCAGATGGCCGAGCCCATTTGTCATATTGCGTGCTAATTTTGCTGCAATTGTGATCTTTGCTATTAATAAAAACAGCGCAATAATAAAGCCGGAAATAGTAAGCTTTTGCAAATCCGCATTGACGGTGTCCCGCGTCATTTCAACGCGTACCCAGCCTATATGGCGATTACCGGCTTTTATTGGCACAGCAACATCAACCAGGTTGGATGTATTCAAAAGCATTTTTTGCTCAATTGGCTGCGCAAGCAAACGCTGGCTGACAGTATCAACAAATACATGACCAACATACTCTGGTCTGGTAGAAGCCAACACTTCACCATCACGCGCATGCACCGAAACGAATTTGATGTCTTTTGCCTGAGAAACGCCTTGCAGAACTTCCTGCAGGCCTGCCAAATCATTTGCAAGCACCCAGGAGGTACTGCTGTAAGCAACGCTGCGGCCTAAATCAAAAGCAATTTGATCACCTTGCTTATATTGCTCATCACGCTCATAAAGGTAAACCAGCAAACCCAAACCTAAAATAATCAGCATGGAAACAAATGAAAATGACCAAGCCATCTGCCGGTAAATGGACTTGCTCCATTGCAGATGTAATTGAGAAAAAAATGCTTTAAAAAGATTCATTGATCGCTTTCTGGTCAATAATCAATGGCACGCACGGTTCTAGAAAACCTTTCAAGGAATACGTCAACCGGACGATAAGTTGCATTGGTAGCAGGTTCAAAGCGTGAAATCGGTACATTGCTCAGCATTACCCTGCCATCACTGCTATTTTGTAAATCAAATAATAATCGTGAAAATTGATCAGTGATGTGCGCAGGCACATTATCACGCACCACCCAGCCATTATTAACGAGAGGTTCCGTTACCCACTTCACCTCAAGCTGGGCGGCTTTCTCCGGCTGCTCAGCCGCAAAAGCATTCCACGGTACCGGCCAGGTTGCGCCGGCGGCTACATGGCCGCGCAGCACATTCTCAATCGAAGATTCCTGCGATCCTACATAACGGTTTTCTATATCATGATTAACATTGATACCATGCGTATGGAAATAATATTGCGGCAGCATGGTCGCTGCCAAAGCGGTAGCAGACGGATAGGATACCGCCTTGCCTTTCAGGTCGGTCACCTCATTGATACCGCTGTCGCGGCGCACCAGGATAATGCCGCGGAACACGTCATCGTCCCCCATCTTACCAAACACACGATAGCCATGCTTCAGTGACTGCAAGGTTTGATAAGGATTAGGCATCGCAAATGCAAAATGACCGGCATATAGCTTTTTTTCATACTCCGCATAGTTTCTGGAGGCCTCCAGCCTGAAACGAGCCTCCGGAATGTTATGGCTGATATAGTCGATAATAGGCCCGTATACCTCAATCAATCGCTGCGGGTTATGCAGCGGGTGTATCCCGATGACATATTCTTCAGACGCACTAATGTTCTTATACTCGGTAACGGGTTCGTATGCATTATCACCACTCTTGCCACAAGCAATCATCAGGCAGGCAAGCGCAAAAATTAAGAAATAATTCAACCGTAAAACAAACGTACCATACATCGTATTCAATCCCATCTATCGCCTGATTTCATACTGCTTATACATCATTATAAAAAAGCACCCGATTACGCCCGGTTTCTTTGGCTTGATACATCGTATCATCTGCCCTGCGCATTACGTCGTCCTGACCTAAATCATCACCGAAAAACATTGCCACGCCGATACTGGCAGAACAGTGATGCTCAACCGTTAATTCTGAAAACTGTTTATTATGCAGCTTTTGTTTACTGCGAACTTTCAACAAGTATGGTTCTGCAATCGATGTACGGATTTTTTCCGCGATTCTACCTGCATGTTTTATTGATTCGGTTTTATCATTTTCAAGTTTTGATAACATCACAACGAACTCATCACCACCGATACGCGCGACGGTATCCGTTTTACGGACGCACGCTTTAAGCCGTTTGGCTACATCCATCAGCAATAAATCACCAACTTCATGACCATGTGTATCATTAAGCGGCTTGAAATTATCCAGATCAAGAAACATGACTGCGCCATAGTAGCTATGGCGCTTGCTTGCAGCCATCACCTGATCCATGCGATCAATGAGCAGGCGCCGATTCGCGAGTCTGGTAAGCGGGTCATAAAACGCAAGCTGGCGCATTTCCTCCTGCATGCGCTTGATATCAGTCACATCGCGCGCAGCAGCAATCACACCTAATACTTTACCCTTTTCATCGCGATAAACACTGGCGTTGTAGAGTACGTCTGTAACAAATCCGCTTACATGCTGAATTGCCAGCATATAGTTCGTGACCGACCCTTGCGAGAACGCCAGCTCATAACCTTCACGCGCTCTCTTTGGATCTGTAAAATGCATTGCAAAATCAGTACCGATTAAATCAGTGCGGCTTAACCCAGTTACATTCTCTGCCGCCGCATTGACATCGGTAATTTTTCCTTCCGCACTGATCGTGACTAGCGGATCCAGTGTTGACTCGATGAGACTGCGTGTATAACGCGCAGCTTCCTGTAGGGAGTCCTCCAGTTTTTTACGTTCGGTAATATCCAGTTTCACGGCCACATAATGGCTAAGTGTGCCGTCAATATCATTTACTGGCGAGATATAAGCCTCTTCGTAATATACCTCCCCGTTTTTACGCTTATTTACAAAACGACCAATCCAGTTGCGACCATTGCTGATTTTCGCCCACATGTCCGGATATACGGTTTTATCGGTTAATCCTGACTGTAACACCCGCGGGTTTTTACCTGCCACTTCGTCCAGAGTGTAACCCGTGACCTTGGTGAAATATGGATTGACATACTCGATTTCGGCATTGAGATTAGCAATGATTACCGAAGTCGGGCTTTGCTCAATCGCCGCAGATAACATGCGCAACCTGATCTGAGCATCTTTCTGCGCTGTGATATCGGTAATAAAACCATGCCATATCACACTGCCGTCTTCCAGCCGCTCTGGATTTGCATGCCCCAGCAGCCAGCGCACGCCCTTTTTAGGCAGATCAACCCGATACTCATAATGCCAGAGCGCCAGATTTTGTGCGGATTCCTTAATTGATGCTGATACCCTGCTGAAATCATTGGGATGAAGTACCGCAAATACAGGCGATGCATCCTCTTTAACTTGCTCAGGAGTCACTTCATAAATATCGCGGATACCTTCACTGGCATAAGGAAAACTGAAATGACCGTCGGGATGCTGCTGGAACTGGTAGATAACGCCAGGAACCTGCCTGGATAACTTATCCAGCTGGTCATAACTGGCCTGCAATTCAGAAGTGCGCGTCTCCACCAGCTTTTGCAGCATATTGTCGCGGCCGGTGCGAATCATCACCAGCGAACCAACAACTCCAGACAGCAACAAACCAATGATTAAAATAAAAGCGGCATTGCCGGAGCGATTTGCAGCCACATAAGCTTGTGTCGGGAATATCTCCAGTTGCCATACACGGCCACCTACAGAAATATCAACTTTCTTTGCTGACAGTACATCCCAACCAGTCAGCCCTTTTTCCCTGAATAACCTTACCGTGTCGTCAGGTTGACCGCTTTTAAAAATCAAACGATTATCAGGCAATGCACCCTGGTCGGTAATGATCAAAGGCAATCGGTAAGCTTCAATATCTTTAAAAGCAGTGCTTATCACCTCCGCCATATGCAAAGATGCAACCACATAACCCGTCAAAGCCTGCCTGCGCGATTCAATAGTGGCAATGCCTGACTCATGGCGATATGTTGGGATGAATGCAAGCACACTGCTTTCATTTTTAGAACCGGCCTTGGTAACTGCACTGGTACTGACTGTTATTTTGCCGCTATCTCTTGACTTAACCATGGCTTCGCGTCGAGCAGCATCAGAAGCGATATCAAATCCCAGCGCTTGATCATTGGTGCTATTTGCATCAAAAAATAATACCGGAAAGTATTCGGCGCGCTGCTCTGCATTCACTAATGCGCCTGCCTGATTCAGTTCTGTAATATGAAAGTCTTTATGACCCTCGTTGCGTACCCTCTCTTCAAACGCATCTCTTTGCGAAAATTGAATGCGCGGATTCCACGTCAATGTATGGACCCCGGGTAAATCACGCAAAGAATGTTGCGCAAATACATGAAATTCATGCCTGGTCACCTCTTCAGAAGCGGCAAAATAATTTTTTACAGAGCTCAATAATCCCAAGTGCATGGATAATGATTTTTCCAATTCAAGCATCATGACGCCAGAGTCTTTTTCAAACTGGAAATCCAGTTGCCTTTTATCTTGCTGCGCGGCATACACCATCACGGCTTCGATTAAGGCAAATGCAGAAATTAATACTAAAGTGATGACGTCACGCCTGTTACGCCAAGCTTCTACAGGACGCAGCATCCAGACCAAAACCAGCGGCGCAAATATAAATACTCCGATCGCATCACCTACCCACCAGGTAAGCCAGTTAACCAGCAAATCGTCTTGAGGAATTCTTCCGGACACATGGAGTGTAGCGACTGCAATAGTGGGGTTGATTAACGTGCTTAAAACACCGCCATATAGCATGAAAGAAAATACTTCTTTTTCGCTGGTGAGGTTGTTGGGGAACCTGCCAAATCGCTTCACCAGATATGCGCCGATCAGAGCCTGTGCAGCTGCAGCTGCTCCTATCATCAAAACAATAGCCACAGGAACCGTAATATCTGCAGAATTGCTGGCGGCTAAACTCGTATGCAGGTTAACCAGAATCGAACCCGCCAATATGCCAGGCCATGCGCGATAACCAAGCAGAAGAATACCAGCCAATGCAATGCCTGATGGCGGCCAGATGGTGGTTGCGTAGCCCGGTTCAATTGCCAGAAAAGCACCAAGTTTACCGGTAACAAAGTAAGCCAGCGCAAGTACCAGGATTTTCAATAGAAACACGTAAGGTCGGGCATCAGCGCCCGCCTTGGGTATTTGAACCAGTGTTGTTTCTCGCGTCAAGGTTTTATCTTTATAAATAGGATTTAAGTATTGATATGCTTGATATCTCAATATTAAGCCAGCGTTTATTAGAAATCATTCTGTCTTTAATTTACAATCTTAACAACTATTAAATTTCCCCACTAGATTATCAGGTCTACTTAATTGGATCGATAATTCACTGTTGAACTGTAGCGCTTTATAAAGTCAGAAAAATAAAAATCAGTAGTCATTATTTTTCTATGCTCGCATAATAATACCCGTAACCATGTTAATGATTTAAGGTGAGGTAATAATGTCCTGGAAAAATACAAATTCACACTACGGTAGCTTAGCTATTTTATTGCACTGGGTCATGTTTTTGTTAATGGCCGCGGTTTATGCAAGCATTGAATTGCGCGAACTTTTCCCCAAAGGCAGCGACCCGCGTGAGGCATTGAAAGCTTTACATTTCATGCTGGGCTTAAGCGTACTGCTATTGGTGGCATTGCGCGTATATGCAAAAGTAACGTCGGTCACCCCCATCATCACGCCGGGACTGACACCGGTGCAGGATATGGCTGCAAAATTGGGGCATCTTGCACTTTACGGTTTAATGATTGCCATGCCGATATTAGGCTGGCTGCTGCTCAGTGCTGCCGCAAAGCCGATTCCGTTTTTTGGCCTGGAGTTACCGGCGCTGATAGGTGAAAACAAGGAGCTGGCAAAGTCCCTGAAGGAAATCCACGAAACGATTGGTGTGATAGGTTATTACCTGATTGGCATTCACGTACTGGCAGCGCTATATCACCACCACATCCGTAAAGATAATACGCTGACAAGAATGCTGCCGCTGAAAAAGCATTAATTTCAATTCAAACATCATCCTGATGCGTTGCCTGATCATGACAAAATCTGCGCAGACAACTCATCTGCTATAAGTACTACCTACTGATCCGCTTTTGGCCGCCATAATTTCAGCGTCAACGCATTGGATACTACACTAAAGCTGCTCAAAGCCATTGCCGCCCCGGCAATCACAGGATTCAAATACCCCAGTGCCGCGAGTGGAATACCCACCACGTTATAAACAAATGCCCAAAACAGGTTCTGCCGGATTTTGGCATAGGTACGCCTGGAAACATCAATCGCATCAGAAACCAGCGCCGGATTGCCGCGCATCAGGGTAATACCGGCAGCATGCATGGCAACGTCGGTACCGCTGGACATGGCAACACCGACATTCGCTTCAGCCAAAGCTGGCGCATCATTGATGCCATCCCCTACCATTGCGACCAAACCTGCGCCTTCTTTTAACTCTTTAACGATGTTCGCCTTGTCTTCAGGCAACACCTGTGCATAAAATTTGTCGATTCCCAGCTTAGCGGCAACACTGGCTGCACTACCTTGATTGTCACCGGAAATCAGCACGGTCAAGATATCTTGCTGCTGCAATCTGGTAACAGCAGTCACTGCCGTTGATTTCAATGTATCACCAAAAGCGAACATACCAAGCAAACGTGGCTGACTATCTAATGTACACAGCCATGACACACTGTAACCTTCAGTCTGCAAGGCATTAGCCTGCATCTGCATACTGGAAATATCGATGGCAAGATCCTGCATCAGGCTGGTGCTACCTAAAGCCAGCTCAAACCCAGCCACGCTGCCCTTCAAGCCTTTACCTGAAACTGCATGCACATCTTCTGCGGCCTGCAATACCAGGCCTTGTTCACTTGCCGCATTGATCACAGCTTTGGCCAACGGGTGTTCACTGCCAGCCTGCAGGCTGGCAGCCAGTGTCAGCACTTGATTGTCATTATCAGCAACAGATCGCATTGCCACCAATTTAGGGTGACCTTCTGTCAAGGTGCCGGTTTTATCAAATGCCACCGTTTTTACTGCATGTGCCAACTCCAGTGCCTCGGCATCCTTAATCAAGATACCGTGCCTTGCTGCGATACCGGTACCCACCATAATCGCAGTTGGCGTTGCCAGACCAAGCGCACACGGGCAGGCAATCACCAGTACCGCCACCGAATTAAGAATAGCCACCTGCCAATCCCCGCCAATGAAACCCCAGGCAAGCAATGTAATGAAAGCAATCACGATGACTACTGGGACAAAAACCTCGCTGACTTTATCTACCAGACGCTGTATAGGTGCTTTTTTGGCCTGCGCCGACTCGACCAGACGTACAATACGCGCCAGCACAGATTCATTGCCCAGTGCAGTTGTTGTGACATATAACAACCCTTCACCATTGATGGAGCCGCCTGTCACTTTATCACCGGTTTTCTTTACAACAGGCAGGCTTTCACCTGTGATCAAAGACTCATCAATCTGGCTATCCCCTTGCTTGATCACGCCATCGACAGCCACGCGCTCTCCCGGACGTATCATGACCAGGTCACCCAATTTCACGGATGCAATCGGAACTTGCAGTTCCTGGTTATCACGAATCACGCTGGCTCGCTCCGGACGCAAAGCATTGAGTGCACGTATTGCTTCGGTAGTTTTTGACTTGGCACGGGTTTCCAGCCACTTCCCGAGTAAAACCAGGGTGATGACAATTGCCGAGGTTTCAAAATAGAGATGCGCCATGCCGTTATGAGTCGCATTAAAAAGCAGGTAAACACTCAAACCATAAGCTGCAGAAGTACCGATTGCCACCAGCAGATCCATGTTGCCGGCACCGGCTTTAAGTGCATGCCAGCCTGCTTTATAAAAGCGCCAGCCGAGCCAGAACTGTACTGGCGTCGCCAGTGCCCATTGTACCCAGCCGGAAAGATGCCCTTGCCAGAAAGTTAAGCCCAACCACTCGGCAACCATGCCCAGCACCAGCGGAAATGACAATAAGGTAGCGACTGCAGTTGGCCACCAGCTATAATCAGTTTGCCGGCGCTCCGTCATATTGGCCGGCTGCTCCTGATCCAGATTCAGCGGCTGCGCCTGATAGCCGGCGGCGACCACAGCCGCGACAAGCTTGTCCGATGTAATTTCATTAGCAGAACCGGTCACCTGCGCAGTTTCAAGTGCCAGATTCACTTCTGCCGTGACCACCCCCGGTACTTTCAGCAAGCTTTTTTCAACGCGGCCTGCACATGAGGCACAGGTCATGCCCTGAATTGCCAGTGTAAATTGCTCACTATTTTGGTCTTTCATGTTAAGCACTTTCTTTTAAGCTGCATATGCTTTTGATTATAGTCCACGCTTTATGTTTGCATCATAGTTAACATTAATAAGATATTTTTTTGATCTTAAAGCCGTGTTTAAACATTCATTGGTTATAATTCTCAGCACAAAAAAACACCTTAACAGGAAATATTACTTATGGCCGGCGCGAGTCTTTTAACCCTGATTGATGATATTGCAACGATTCTGGACGATGTTTCCGTGATGACCAAAGTTGCGGCCAAAAAGACTGCTGGCGTCCTTGGAGATGACCTTGCACTAAATGCGCAGCAGGTAAATGGCGTCAACGCAGACCGCGAACTGCCAGTCGTCTGGGCTGTAGCCAAAGGCTCCATGGTAAATAAAGTCATTCTGGTGCCGCTGGCGCTCGCCATTAGTGCACTTGCACCATGGGCGGTTGTGCCACTTCTGATGCTGGGCGGTTTATTTTTGTGCTTTGAAGGTGTAGAGAAGCTCTACCACAAACTATTCCTGCATGAAGAAGGCAAGCATCTGGACCCGCAACAGACAACCAATCCGAATGCAATCGTGGCTGAAGAAACAGAGCAGGATAAAATCAAAGGTGCGATCCGCACTGACTTTGTACTCTCGGCAGAAATCATTGTCATTACCTTGGGTACGGTTGCCACAGCCACTTTCAGCAATCAGGTCATGGTACTCGCCGGTATTGCAATCATTATGACGGTCGGTGTTTATGGCCTGGTGGCAGGCATAGTGAAGCTGGATGATGGCGGCCTGTATTTAGCGCAATGCAAAGGTGAAACATTGTCTGCTTCATTAAAAAGAAAGTTCGGGTTTGGTATTCTGAAATTTGCACCTTATATGATGAAAACACTGGCTGTAGTAGGTACGGCTGCAATGTTTTTAGTTGGTGGTGCCATACTCACGCACGGCATACCCGTTGTTCACCACTGGATCGAACACATTGCCACCACTATTGATAATGGCTTCATGCAATGGCTGCTGCCAACACTGCTCAATGGTTTATTTGGTGTGGCAGCAGGCGTACTTGCGCTGATGATATTTGTGCCGGCACAGCGTTTGCTCGCGCGCAAATAAAGTTCTCAAAACAATGCTTAATAGCAAGAAATTCAATGAATACTACTGATTTAATAGGCTACAGCTCCGCATTGCTGACCACCATAGCATTCGTACCACAGGCACTGCACTCACTGAAAACACGTGATTTATCAGGAATCTCACTGCCCATGTACAGCCTGTTCAGTTTAGGCGTACTGGGCTGGCTGATTTATGGTTTGATGATTGACAGCTGGCCGATCATTGTTGCCAACTGCATTACGCTGATACTGGCTTGTACTGTGCTTTACCTCAAGATAAAACACCGTTAAAGCAACACTAATTCTTTTGCAGAAACCCTAAATCGATCAGTGCATTTTGTAACTCGCCTGCCACAATACGATAACCTTCAGCATTCGGGTGTATCGGGTCCGCCTTGAGGTTGTTTTTTGCCAATACATCTGAAAACAGATCTTGAATCAGCGGTGTATCGGTCTCTTCTGCCAATTCCTCATACAGCGGATGATCTGAAAGCGCGCCGAATGCAGCACCCACCGGGCTAAACTTGGGAATGGCAATCAACGCCGTATTAATACTTTTGGCTTTAGCCTGACTCAATATGGATTTCAGATTATTTACTGTTTCAGGCTCTGGCACATGCCTTAAAAAGTCATTGCCGCCCAGTTCCACAATCAGCAGATCAATCTTCTGATCTCCACTTTCATGGGCTTCCAGAATCTGCGGCAAACGCGCCAGACCATCATAGGAAGTATTGCCGGGCACACCGGCATTGATCACATTCCAGCCGGTATTGCTGGCAAGTATGCTGGCGTAATCCTCACCGCTGCCGGCACCGGTGCCGTATGTGAGACTGTCGCCAAGAATCACAACGTTTGATGTACTCGGTAGCGGGGTATGCTGATAGTCGCGGTCACACGCAGACATTGCGAATAGTACACACCACAGCAAACACCAGCGTTTAAACATCATTGAAGTCATCTTCAAACTCTATTTCTTTAATGCGTACACCAGAATATTATCACCGGCTGTAAAACCAAATATAGCATTACCGCCAGCCACAACTGCCACATACTGCACGCCATCAACTTCATAACTGATTGGCGGCGCGTTCACGCCGGCATCTGTTTTATCCTGCCACAACAAATCTCCAGTACTGCTGTTATAGGCATTAAAGCTGCCGTCGCCCTCACCCATGAATAGCAAGCCACCACGGGTTGCCAGCACGCCGCCCATCAATGGCTGTTCTGTTTTAACCTGCCACTGGATTTTACCGGTTGCCAGATTGATTGCTGAAACTGTACCCCATCTTGGGTCTTTGGTAGGTTCAGAAGATGCATAACGAATTGGCGGCAAACCATCTTTTGCAGGCTCTTCAACCAAGGTATATTTGATGGGCGCATGAATACCTGCAACGTAAGCAGTCTGCGTTTGATCATCCAATGCACTTGGACTCCAGTTGGAGCCGCCAAGAATGCCAGGGTACAGCACGGTGCCCTCTTTTGTAGCCTTTGCAAACAAGTTCTTTTGCGGCACAAAAGCTTCTGACTTCATCAATAAAGCTCCCGTTGCCCTGTCATTCACATAATACCAGCCGGTTTTACCAGCCTGCCCAACAGCAGGAGTTTTCTTGCCATCTTTCACATAATCAAACAGCACCGGCGGGCTTGCCAGATCGTAACCCCAGACATCATGCGGCACCTGCTGATAGTGCCATTTTAGCTTGCCGGTTTCCGTATCCAATGCCACCAGCGAAACGGTATATAAATTATCACCCGGACGTGAGATATCATTCATCTGCGGCGATGGATTACCGGTACCGAAGAATAATGTATTGGTCTTAACATCGATTGCCGGTGTACTCCAGGCTGAGCCACCGCCATAGCGCCATGCATCCGGGTGGTTCTTTAGATTTGCTTTTTCGGCAGCAGTGTCCCGGTTAAGCGAAATACCATCAGAAGTAGTTGCGGCAAAAATCCCCTCCCAGCCTTGTGATGGAATCGTATCAAACTGCCAGACCCGGTTACCGCTATTCACATCAAACGCAGCAAGAAAACCCGGGCGGCCATAAAGCCCGCTCACGCCGATAACAGCACCCAATGGCGCATCAAGTCTTGGTGTATCCACATGCAAGCCGTAACCGACACCGGTAACGCCTACAATCACCTTGCCATGATAAACCACCGGCGCCATGGCAATGCCGATGCCGGTACCGCCATAACTGTCTTTCTGGCTTTTAACATCGGCTTTGCTTAATGAACCCATGCTTTCTGTCCGCGCAGTATCATCCGCCACATTGATATCCCAGATTTTTGCGCCGGTTTTGGCATCAAGCGCAATCAGACGTGCATCTACCGTACCGATGAACACCTTGCCATCACTGACAGCAACACCTCTATTTGCCGGACCACAGCACATTTTCCAGTTCGCTTTACGTTCATGCTGATAGCGCCAAAGTTCTTTGCCGGTTTTGGCATCCAGCGCGGCTACGTGGTTATACGGCAAAGCCACATACATCACGCCGTCAGTCACGATCGGCGTCGCCTGAAAACTGGCAGCAACACCGGTTTTGAACTGCCATGCCAGACCAAGATTTTTAGCATTCTGGGTATTGATCTGCGTCAATGGCGACATGCGCTGGTTTGTATAATCGCGCCCGAAACTTGGCCACTCTTTGCTATCCGAGCTGTGTTTACTGCTAACTCCAGCACAGGCGGCAAGGGTGATAGCGCTCAACGCCAGCAGAGAATTTACCAATTTTTTTGATTTGAGCATTGCCAAGGCTTTCAGTTAATATTTGTATATTCATTGTCGAGTATACCGATTTGTATACTCTTTGCCAATTACAAAGATAATAGTAGCAATCGGCAGATACACATCACACTATATGTAATATTTAAGTTAGGGTTATACTGAGCTACAGACAACAAAGGAATGCAAATGGACGATCGTATTCAGCAAATACTTAATCAAATCACAGCGCTTGAAGACGATTTGCGCACCGCATTAAATGAACAGCAAACCAGTATATTCTTCCAGATCAAAGGTAAACGAATCGAATTCGAGCAATCGATCAAAGAGACTCATAAACGATTAAAAACAAATTTCTTTAGCTGGCTGGTTACCTATCGACCACAAAACCTGGTCACCGGCCCGATCATTTACTCGATGATTATTCCACTGCTGATTACGGATTTCTTTGTCACCTTTTATCAATGGACCTGCTTTCCAATTTATGGCATTAAGAAGGTGCGCCGCAGCAACTATATTATTTATGACAGACAGCAGCTCAACTATCTGAATTTTATCGAAAAATTCCACTGCACCTACTGCGCCTACGGCAATGGCATGATCGCGTATGTCAGTGAAGTGATTGCCCGAACCGAGCAATATTTCTGCCCGATCAAACATGCCAGAAAAATATTAGGCACACACTCGCGCTACGCAAGATTTCTTGAATATGGCGATGCTGAAAATTATGAAGAAAAACTTGAAGAATATCGCCGAGCTTTAGGCAAAGAAAAAGGTTGATTTGCTGTCTGATCACTGCAAACCAAGCCAAGTAGAAACTTCTGCTCGAAGTATTTTCAACCTAAAGGCCTATTAATTTCGTCATTCCGGCGCAGGCCGGAATCCAGACGAGCTTCATAGTTAAATAAAACAGTGTAAGTTAGGATAAATATTAATTTACTTTTAAAAACAATATATTACGTTAATATTCTCTTATATTACATTCACTAAAACTACCACTCTAAATACCGCCTTGCCTGGATTCCGGCCTGCGCCGGAATGACGGTTTTTTGATATTTTTATTAAAAATTAAACCAATCTTATAAAAATTCAACCTATCTTGGTTTTGTGCAAAACACTCAAGTACTTTAAGTTAGTACTGGGTACTTTTGTAATTGGAGCCAAAAAACTCCATCATCAGAAAGTCTTCAAGACCTGCGCCATCCTCCGGCCTTGCTGACAGCACCAGTGACCGGCCAAGGCGATGTGACTCCCAGTTAAAATTACCGTCGTAGTGTTCACGTATCAGTGCAATCATGCGCCGGATCATGATTAAGCGTATATCTTGCCCGCCGCTTGCTTCCACCTCGTAAAACTCTCGCCTTGAACCCAGGTAATCATTGGTCCAGCCGCGGAAGGCAAACGTGGCATTACGCTGCCCCATACTGGTAATTTCAAAAATACCGTTGGTGCCATATTTGAGATTTTTCCTGATACGCTCTTCACGTAATTGCGCTTCGGTCGGACCGCGTTCACGTGCTGCCGCTTCGGCATTAATCTGCGCCGCGACCGCCTCCGCATCCAGCCGTTTAGCTTGCATTGCCTTTACATAAGAGGCCATGTCCGTATATTGCTGCTCTACAGGCGATTCTTTAGCTTGTGGCTCTTTTAGCGGGCGCGTATCCAGTTCAGGTTTTGGCTCGGGTGACTGAGGTACAACGAAACTCGGTTTCTTATCCGGTAGTGCTTTCTGTGTAATGACTTTAGGCACTTTGGGTACGGGCGATGGCGGGATAAGCTGTGGCAGCGGTTCTGCACTTGGCTGCTGGGGCTCTTGTATTGGCTCAATCACTTGCGTAGGTATTATGGGTGGCGCCAAACTGACCTGAATAGCAGTCGCCGGAGCGGATGGCGGCGTATCGAACTTGATCTGCGGCACAGCAAAAAAAACCAGGGCATGCAGCAACAGCGAGAAAATAATCGCCAGCAGCGTATTACGGCTGATTCGGATATTGAAATGCTGATCAGTGCGGCTCGCCTTTAAGCTCAGTTCTGATAAATGAGCAAAGCTATGGTTCGAATGTTGAGTGTGGTGATCAGGCCGCATGAATGTCTAAAAACGCATATCCTGCCAAATTTTTTCAAGGCGTTTAATCGAGACGGGGAAAGGTGTTTTTAGTTCCTGAGCAAACAGCGACACACGCAGCTCTTCAATCAGCCAGCGAAAATCCAGCAGCTGTTGTGGAATATCCAGATGCGCCTGATTCATGGCGTTGATTTTATCCTGCCATTTTTGCCAGATCAAACCGACGCTGCCGGCATTCTTGCCGTCACGTTCCGGATTCGCCGGATGTTTCTCTATGCGCAAGCGCAACGCCTTCAGATAGCGCGGAATATGCTGCAGGTGCTCCCACGGCGTCTGACTAAAGCAGCCTTTATACACCAGCAGACTGATCTGCTGTTCCAGATCGCGTCTCAGGCGGTTCACGGTTGCCGCCATCTGGCCTTGTTTCTGCGTCAGCAACTGATACTCCGTCGCAATCGCCTGCGCCTGTCTTGCCACGGCCTCAGTCACTGCCGGCAAGCGCGTTCTGGCACGTTGCTTCAGCTTCATAAAGTCGGCATTGGTTCGCGGCAGCTCATCTTCACCGATAAAGGCACGGTCGGCAATTGCAGCAATCATGTCTTCGCGCAGATCATCCGGCGCCATCACGTTACGCAGCACCAGCGCATACTGATTGAAATTCGGCAGGCTTTTTTCCAGCTGTTTCATCTGCTCTTTAAGCTCAAAGCGCATGAGGCGGCACACGCCTTTGCGGTGACTTTGCGCTGCCTCACGCTCAGTATCAAACAACTTGACTGCTACCGTATCGATATCATCTTCCAGCGCCGGATAACCCGTTACTTTCAAACCATCACGCTCAAAACTCAGGGTTTGCGGCAGGTCGCCGAAATCCCATTGCCTGAGGCCGGTTTTTTCAATATCCGGTGAAGCATTGCGGAAAGTCAGCTGTGCCGCTGAGCCCAACTGTTTTTTCAGTGCATTCCAGTCACGCCCCATGGCCAGCTCACGTCCAGCATCATCGATAACGCTAAAGTTCATTAAATGGTGCGAGGGTATATCGTTTAAATCCCAATCTTCTTTGCTAATTTTAAGCGTGGTTTTCTGCTGGATATAAGTAGCCAGGGTTTCGAGTAAAGGTAAATTCTTACCTCCGTCATTCCGACGAAAGTCGGAATCTAGTGTCTCTTTTATAACGTCTCTGGATTCCGACTTCCGTCGGAATGACATCTGATCTATGTACTCCAGAAAACCGGTCACAAACTCAGGCACCGGCACACATACGCGGCGGAAAGTCTTGGGCAGCGCCTTGATCAGATAAGTGAGCTTTTCACGCAGCATGCCCGGCACCAGCCACTCGGTCTGTACCGGATTCAACTGATTCAGCAATGCCAGCGGAATGGTCGCCGTAACACCATCGAGCACATGCCCTGGTTCAAAGCGGTATTTAAGCGTCACTTCAACACCGTCGAGCACAATTTTTTCTGGGAACTGCACCGCAGTAATCGCATCTGCGCCGTGGCGCATGAGGTCATCACGCGTCAAATACAATAATTTAGGGTTCGTTTTTTCTGCCTCTGTGCGCCATTTTTCAAAACTGGCAGCGTTGTAAATATCGGCAGGAATTTTAGCATCGTAGAAAGTGAACAACTGATGCTCGTCTACCAGCACATCCTGACGGCGCGCCTTGTGCTCCAGTTCCTCCACCTCGGCAATCAGACGTTCGTTAGCGGTAAAAAAAGCGGCGCGCGTATCAAACTCACCATTGGCCAGCGCCTCGCGAATAAAAATCTCGCGTGATTGTTTAGGGTTTATCGGCCCGTAATGCACACGGCGCTTGGGGATAATCGTCAACCCGTACAGACTAACGCGCTCCCATGCATTTACCATACCCATTTTTCTATCCCAGCGTGGGTCAGAATAATGGCTTTCAGTGAGGCCACGCGCTAACGGTTCTATCCAGTCGGGCTCGATTTTGGCGACACAACGTGCATACAGCTTGCTGGTATCTACCAGTTCTGCCGCAATGACCCATTTCGGACGCTGCTTTTTGAGTGTAGAACCGGGCGCAATGTGAAAACGGATACCACGCGCGCCCGCGTAAGATTCACTTTCACCATCCTTAAACCCGATGTTACCTAGCAGACCGGCGAGCAGCGCTTTATGAATCTGCTCAAAATTCGCTTCTTTCTCATTCAGCTTGAATTCCATTTCGGATACGATTTCAAGTAGCTGGCCATGCAGCTCACGCCATTCTTTCAGGCGCAGGAATGAGAGAAAATTGCTGTGGCACTGGTTGAGCAGGTCTTTATTGGATTTTTTGGTTTTCAGTGCTTGTTCGAAAAAGTCCCACAGCTTGAGATAGCTCATGAAATCGGAGCCCTCGCCTGCAAACTTGGCATGCGCGTTATCTGCCGCCTCACGCTTGTCCATTGGCCGTTCACGCGGATCCTGTATGCTCAGGACACTGGCAATAATCAGGATTTCCCTTAAACAATGCTCGCGTTTAGCGGCCAGAATCATACGTCCGACGCGTGGATCCAGTGGCAGCTTGGCTAACTGCAAGCCGGTTTCGGTAATCTGGCGTCGTGCGTCGACTGCCCCCAGCTCCTGCAATAGCAAATAGCCATCTGCAATCAATCTGGAGCTTGGGGCTTCAATAAACGGAAACTCTGCCACATCACCCAAGCGCAATGCTGCCATGCGCAGAATGACCGCAGCCAGTGAGCTGCGCAGAATCTCCGGCTCGGTAAATTCCGGACGTCCGTCAAAATCCTGTTCCGAATACAAACGTACACAGATACCATTTGACACACGACCGCAGCGCCCTGCACGTTGTTTGGCAGCTGCCTGGCTGATCTTCTCGATCTGCAACTGCTCAACCTTGGCGCGTGTGCTGTAACGATTGACACGTGCCAGACCGGCATCGATCACATACTTGATACAAGGTACAGTAAGTGAAGTTTCCGCGACGTTGGTCGCCAGCACAATACGGCGTGTGCTATGGCTTTTGAATATCTTCTGCTGGTCTTCAATGCTCAACCGCGCAAACAGCGGCAATACCTCAATATGCTTGAGTTTAGCGGAACGGCCCTGGTATTTGCGCAAATGATCGGCAACATCACGAATCTCGCGCTCACCCGGCAAAAACACCAGAATATCACCGTCACCCTGTCGCAGCAGATCGTCGGCCGCGTCCAGAATCGCTTCTTCAATGGCTTCCTCTTCATCATCTTCTTCCAGCCAGCGCGCTTCGGTTTTTGCTTTACGTGGGATACCCAAAAGATTTCCAGACAGTAAGTCTGTCTCGTCTTCCAGATCGAACTGTGCATTTTCTGCTTCGGCAGTTTCTCTGGCACGGAAACCGGCAGAACCCAGTGGGCGATAACGGATTTCAACTGGATAGGTACGACCAGACACTTCGATCACCGGCGCACCGTTAAAATGTTTTGAGAAGCGGTCTGCATCAATCGTGGCAGAGGTGACAATGATTTTTAAATCCGGGCGTTTAGGTAACAGTTGCTTAAGGTAGCCCAGCAGGAAATCGATATTGAGGCTGCGTTCATGCGCCTCGTCGATGATGATCGTATCGTAGGCATTGAGGAATTTATCGCCCTGTGTCTCTGCGAGCAGAATACCGTCTGTCATGAGTTTAACGTAACTGGATTCTGACAGCTTATCGTTGAAACGCACTTTATAGCCGACGACTTCACCTAATGGACTGTTGAGTTCCTGCGCAATACGGCTGGCTACCGAACGCGCTGCAATACGGCGCGGCTGGGTGTGGCCAATTAAACCGGAAACGCCACGACCCAGCTCCAGGCAGATTTTAGGCAATTGCGTAGTTTTACCGGAACCGGTCTCACCACAGACAATGACCACCTGATTTTTGATGATGGCAGCAGAGATTTCTTCTTTCTTGCCGCTGACCGGCAGCTCCAGTGGATATTCAGGTTTAGGCAACGCTGACAGACGCTGCTGGTACTTTTGCTGTGAAGTATGCAGTTTCTGGGCAACTTCATTGATCAGGCGCTGTGCTTTTGCCTGTGATTTTTCATCCCCGGCTTTTTGCAAAGTCTTTATTTCCTGCATCTTGCGACGCAGGGGAAAACGATCAGCCAGCATGCAAGCCTGCAATGCGGCATCAAAATTTGCGGGGATTAACGGTAGCGGTTTACTTTCGTTCATAGGCGCGAATTTTATCATGCCATGACCATCTGCTTTACTGAATCGTGTCATGGTTTAATAAAAGTACATGGTACACAAAAATAAAGGCTCGAAGCCTTACAGCAATTGAGGTCATTGCCCCGGAGTGCTAATATCAGTGCTTGATATTCGCCAAATTGAGTCTTAGCAATGATTGCTTTTCTGGAAGCCAAACGCGCGGGTTTATTTAAAAAACCGCATTGGGCTAACAATGTGTTAGCCGGGATTATTGTCGGTATCGTGGCACTGCCACTGGCCATGGCGTTTGCGATCGCCAGCGGTGCCAAGCCGGAGCAAGGTATTTATACCGCAATTGTTGCTGGCGGCATCAGTTCACTAATGGGCGGCAGCCGCTTGCAGATATCAGGCCCTACCGGCGCATTTATTGTCATCCTGGCAGGCATTACGGCCAAGTACGGCATCGCCGGCCTGCAAATGGCGACCTTGATGGCCGGCATCATCCTGCTAGTGATGGGGCTGGTACGTTTTGGCGCGGTCATTAAATATATTCCAGATCCAGTCATTGTTGGCTTCACTAGCGGTATTGCCGTCATTATCTGGGTCGGGCAATGGAAAGATTTCTTTGGCCTGAAACCCGAACTGGGCGCGGAACATTTTCATGAAAAAATCTGGGATTTAACTGTCGCCCTCCCTAGCCTGCATCTTGAAACAACATTACTTGCTGTACTGACGTTGCTACTGGTCATTTATTCACCAAGAATTTTCAAACGCATTCCATCGCCATTAATCGCTATGGTGGTTGCGACGGTGATACAGGCAAGCTTCGAATTCAAGGGCGTTGCCACTATAGGCTCTGCATTTGGCGGCATTCCGCAAAGCCTGCCCAGTTTTGAATTCCTGCCGATACGCTTTTCACAAGTGCTGCAGCTCATCGGTCCGGCATTTACCATTGCATTATTGGGTGCGATTGAATCACTGCTGTCCGCAGTCGTTGCCGATAGCATGGCCAACACCAAACATGATTCCAATCAGGAACTGGTCGGCCAGGGTGTTGCCAATATTTTCTCACCGTTATTTGGCGGCTTTGCCTCAACCGGCGCCATCGCACGCACGGCAACTAATATCCGCAACGGCGCTACCAGCCCATTGGCCGGCATCGTGCATACCTTGACGCTGGTGATCATCGTGCTGGTGTTTGCACCGCTGGCAGCACATATTCCGTTATGCGCACTCTCTGCCATTTTATTTATGGTCGCTTACAACATGAGTGAGATGCATCGCTTCTGGCATTTGGCACGTACAGCTCCTAGAGCAGATGTCGTGGTGCTGCTGATTACCTTTTTGCTCACGATATTCACCGACCTGGTAGCTGCAGTCAATATTGGCGTAATGCTGGCAGCGCTATTATTCATGAAACGCATGAGTGAAGCAGTCAGTATCAAACATCAGACTATCGAAGAACTGGTTCAGGAAACCGGTGACAAGCATTTTATTCTGCCAGAAAATGTAGCGGTCTACAGCATGGAAGGCCCGTTCTTTTTTGGCGTGACAGAACGGCTAATGAGCGCACTCGAACATGCGCACACCCATGCTGATATATTGGTATTACGCATGAAAAACGTGCCGGTGATTGATGCTTCCGGCCTGCAAACCTTTGAGGAACTTGTGAAGAATTGCGAGCGGAATCATACTCGCCTTATGCTGTGCGAAGTGCGCCCCAACATCATGGAAAAGATGGAACGCTCCGGTGTGACGCCAAAAATAGGCAAGGAAAATATTATCGAGAGTATTAAATCCCTGGCTGTTCCAGTTTAGCCAGCGCCGCATTAAGCAGCTGAGTTTCAGTACAGACACCCTGCTAAATGGCTTATAAAATAAAAAAGCTATCGCTGTATAAGCTTGCAGGATCTTACTATTTTCGACAAAGACAATCGTACCCGCGTCATTCCGTGCTTGACACGGAATCCAGTGACTTAAAGGCTCTGGATACCGACTTTTCGCGCTCCACTTAGAGCTTTAGCTCTTTAGTGGGGCGGTGATGCCAATCGCTGGTACGTCGGTATGACAGTTTTATGTTATGGAGTACTGCATCGGATTATTTGGTGGGATAGCTAAATGCGGAAAGCAACTTATTGCAGCTTTTTATAAACAGAATCGCCGCTCACAATCACAGCGTCACCTGCCTTAAAGTCAGGTTCAGCATCAAGCTTGAATGTTTTTGTAGTGCCTGAATTAAGTTTCACCACGACTTCCCAGTGTGCAGTTTTTTTCAAGTATTTTTCACCATAATGGCCAGCAACACCGCCTGCAACCGCACCAATCACGGTAGCAAGGGTTTTGTTTTTCTTGCTTGCCACATTGCCGATTGCACCGCCGGCTACTGCTCCGGCTACAGCACCAACGCCAGAAGCGTCACCGGACTCAGTTTTATTGATCGTCTCGACCACACCTTCATCCCCACTCAAATTGTTCTGGCACTCTGGTGGCAGCCAGCCACCAGCGGTGTTGCTAGCAGGCGGACAATTATATTGAGCAAAAGCCGGGCTGGAGAAAAAAGCAAAAGCCAGCAACATACTTACAAATATTTTCATGGTAATTCTCCCATATCAATGTGTTGAGTACGTTAATCATACTCCATTCCAGCGCTGATAAATTCATTGACCGAGATTGCCTGAACTCCACAATTTTTGTGGATAACTTTGTGGGCTGGGTGGGGACAGCCACCCTAAGTGACTGGCTTGGTTAAGAAACTGGCAATCGTAGAAAATTTAACCATCAATAGCTAAACGCTTTTATTTGACAAGCTACAGAATGTCATCTCTCCCCAAACCGATGTACTCAAGCAAAATTTGATTACATCATCAGCACTGTACTGGTTTAAAATCCGGCCTTCATAAAAATACAGGAAACCTTCATCGCAGTGGAATTTGCTTATATATTTGGCCGTTTAATATTTTCTATCAGCTCCAATGTTTATCAAAAAAAGTTAGCGCATAACGGACTGCATCCATTTTATATTGTAGCCGCGACTTATTTCATCTTAAGCCTGCTGGCTATTCCATTATTGAGTGTGATTAGCACAGGTGAACTCAGCCATGCATTCTGGCTGAATGTGCTGCTGGCATCGGTGCTGGATGTTGGCGGCTGGATGTTTCTGGTAGTGTCTTTATCTAAAACAGATCTCTCCGTATTTGGGCCGCTAAACGCCTACAAAGTTATTTTCTCGCTGTTACTTGCAGTTGTATTTTTGCACGAAACTCCTAGTACTCTGGGGTTAATTGGCGTAGCTGTCATCATTATCGGCAGCTTTTTCCTCACCCCCGCAACGAATACGCCAAGCGCGAACAGAATATTCAGCTTATTGAAAGATAAAGGCGTTCAAGCACGTTTTCTATCCATTGCATTATTCTCAATCGGTACCATTTTTCTGAAAAACTCGGTGATTAATGGCGGACCGCTAGCAACATTGGCATTCTGGTCACTGCTAGGATTGCCACTGATATTATTAAGCAATGTGATATTTTTGGCTGACGGATTCAGCATCAACCTGAAAGCGTCCAAACAGCATATCAATACTATTTTCATGATAGGCATCATGGTGTTCGTGATGCAGTATTGCACGCTGTTACTGCTATCCAAAATGCTGGTTGCCTACGCACTAGCGCTGTTTCAATTAGGGATGATTATTCAGGTTTTTGTTGGTCATCAAGTATTTAATGAAAAACATATCGCCAGAAAACTGCTTGCCTGTTTGGTCATGATGTCTGGCAGCATGCTGGTGCTAATAGCCAAATCGTAAACCGGTTTGAAACCATTAAACGATGTGTGCGGTTGCGAATTGTTACCTGGCTTGCAGCAGCGTTTCCTCCAATTTCTCAGCCGGTAAAGGTCTGGAGAAAAGATAGCCCTGTCCATAATCGCAACCAATTTTTTTAAGCAGATCAAGCTGTTGTTCCGTTTCCACGCCTTCAGCAATTACCTTGACCCCCAGTTTGTGCGCCATCACCACGATGGCCTCGCACAAAGCATATTCGGCAGCCTCTGGTGCAAGATTGCTGATGAACGAAGAATCAATCTTGAGGTAATCAATATCGAACCTGATCAGATAAGCCAGAGATGAGTAACCGGTGCCAAAGTCATCAATCGACACCTGCATACCAGCCTCATGGAATGCACGCAGTTTCTTGTTGATTTTAGTGTCATTATTAATCAGCAGCCGCTCGGTAATCTCAACAACAATAGCACTGCCTGGCAGCCCCATTGCTTCCAGCTCCTTAATCCAGTAATCGTGATTGCGATCATCCCGCATAAACTGCACGGGTGACTTATTCACGCTGATTTGCAAGTCAAGTCCATAAACTAAACTCAACCTTTTAACCTGCATGACAGACTGCGTAAACACCCAGTCACCGATCTCGCGGATAGTGCCATTATCTTCGGCAATCGAAATAAATTCGGCAGGATCAATATAGCCGAGTTTTGGATGATGCCAGCGCAGCAATGCTTCAGCTTTATGAATATCACCAGTAGCCAACTCAACAATAGGCTGGTAATAGACTTTAAGCTGGCCCTCATCAAGAGCGTTGCGCAGGTCATTACCAAGACGCATACGCCGCTCTGCTGCAACTTGCATCGTATTGATAAAAAAGCGAAAGCAGCTTCTGCCATCACTCTTGGCCACATACATGGTCTGGTCGGCATGCTTGATCAAGTCATCAACACTTGATGCATCGTCCGGGTAGATAGCAATGCCGATACTGGCCGAAATGTAAACTTCACGGTCAATAAGTATGAAAGGCTCAGTTAGCTTGTCAATGATGTCCTGTGCAATCCTGCCGATATCCGATATGTTGTGCAGTTCTGACAAAACAACCGTAAATTCATCACCGCCAAGGCGCGCAACAGTATCGTAGTCGCGCACGCAAAGCCTGATTCTTGCTGCAGCCTCCACCAATAGCTGGTCACCGATCTCATGACCGAGTGTGTCGTTCACTTCCTTGAAACGATCAAGGTCAATGAATAACAGGGCAATAAGGTAATGTTCACGCTGCGCTCTTTTAATTTCCTGCTCAAGGCGGTCATGGAACAAGCGGCGATTAGGGAGTTGGGTGAGCTGATCATAATTGGCATAATTCTGAATCTCTGCCAGGGCTTGCTTGCGTTTAGTAATGTCATGGCCAATACCGAGCACACCAATCAAATTCCCGCTATGGTCGTACACCGGGGTTTTGGTTGTTTCCAATGTCTCCTGATGCCTATCGCTT
Organism: uncultured Methylotenera sp.; assembly: GCA_964622195.1. Classification (GTDB taxonomy): domain Bacteria; phylum Pseudomonadota; class Gammaproteobacteria; order Burkholderiales; family Methylophilaceae; genus Methylotenera. Next base: position 27,056 of record CAZUOQ010000012.1, read on the forward strand.
GCAAAAGTAATGACCTCCTCATTAGCGTTGATACTTCCCTTTTCGATAGCAGAAAGATCATGTTGCCGAAAAAAATCAGCAAGCTCCCTATCAAAAAAATCATAATCGGTCATACCGATAATTTCATGTTCTTTCTTACCGACAAAACTTTCAAAACGCGGGTTACAGGCGAGATAGACCCCATCAGGATCTTTAAGCCAGACTAAATCCGGTATGGTGTTCAAGATTGTTTTAAGTTTGGTTTCAGCATCTTTTAATGCATCTTTTGCCCTTGACCGTGACTCGACAAAAATCGCTAATGCAATGCCTACAAAAGTCAGCACCAGCATATAAAACCAGAAGTTCTGTAATCCGGTTTCTGCCATATCGGTTGCAAACATACCTTTTTCCTGAGTAGCGCCGAATAATGCCAGAACAGCGGTGATACAGATTACAAGCGAGGCTCCATGCTGACCGCGACGCACGGCACCCCAAACCACAATCGGAAAAATCCAGTATCCATGTACCGTATGCCCCGAGAATGGGGTCCAATTCAGAAATACAGCCTCACCAATAAGTAAAGTGAGAATGATTAAGGCGGCTGTCTCAACCAGGCCCTTACCAGAAAACCAGTCATGTGGAAAACTACGCCAGATTAAAAAAAGCGGTGTTCCCAGAAGAATCCCCAGTGTGTCAGCTTGCCACCAATGGAGTATGTTGCTTGTGATCACTTGCGAATTGATATAACCCGCCGCTAAAAGGGTCAATGGGCCAATCAACGCACTTACCACAGAACTGGCAATAGCAATTAAAGTCAGATAAAGAAAGTCACGCGGTTGTTTAAGACTGAGCTTGTCACCCAAAAGTTGATGAAATAACCAGACGGCTAATAATGTTTCCAGCGTGTTGCCTGTTGCGAGAAAAAAGGAAACAGCAAGTGGATCGTTCACCATTAATCCGGCAGCAATCGCCCCCAGAAAAACAGCAGGCCAGTATTTCAAGCCCCATACCAGCAAGGCTGCCAAGGCCAAACCACCGGGTATCCAGAAAATAGTAGCATTACCGTTAGCCGTGGATACTGTAAGCACCAGCCTCGCAAGAAATGCATAAAATAAAGCCAGGCCCACCATTCTGGCTAAGTCATTCCGCGTATAAAAAGGTGCTTTCATGCCGTTAAATCAACTCTAGTTAGTTGGAAAAATCATAATATTAATAAAGCGCTCAACTGACAACTGGACTCGCTGAAATCGCTGGAACCATCCACTAACTAATGGTCGGCTGTATACTTCCTACTTAACCGTTGTAATCAAGTGATCTATCACAGTAGCCAGACGATTGAATTTTAAATCCGGTTTCGCCCTAACCACCATAACCACATAAAGCCAATCAGGCCAGATAGAAGCGACGCAGCCAGTACGCCAGTCTTGGCCATCAGCAAGTATTCAGGGTGACTGGCAAACCCTAACTCGGCAATAAAAATCGACATGGTAAATCCGATGCCACCCAACACTGAAACCGCTGCGACCTGGCTGAAACGCGTACCGCTGGGTAATTGCCCTATTCCCAGGCGCAGCGCCAGCCAGCATGCCCCGGTAATACCCAAGAATTTACCAAAAAACAATCCAGACATGACACCAAGCATCACCGGATGTGTAAAAGTATCAGCCACTGAATTAAACTGCAAAGGAATACCGGCATTAAACAAGGCAAAAATTGGAATCACAATAAATGCTACAGGCAAATGCCAGATGTGTTCCAGGCGTTGCAGCGGCGTTTGCACACCGCGCACATCTTCTTCCAGATTATCAACAATAGAATGAAGTTTTTCATTGGTCATTAGCGAGTCATCCTGATGGCGACTATCCATAAAGAGCGCAATTTGTGTTTTGATGCGCTCTATAAACAGATTGGGATCATATTTAGATCTGGCAGGTACCGTAAATGCACCAAGCACACCAGCCAATGAGGCGTGCACACCTGATTGCAGTAGCGTGTACCATAACAAAACCGCCACCAGAAAATAAGGCATGACTTTTCTGATGCCAGCAAAGTTGAAGGTAAAAAGCAGCGCCACAAGCGCAGTTGAAGCCAGCAGCCAGTTAATAGCTAAATCCTGTGTATAAAATAATGCTATTACCAATACCGCACCCAAGTCATCTGCAATTGCCAGTGCAACGAGAAATGTAATCAAGGCTTTAGGTACCCGGCTTGCCAGTAACACCAATGCGCCTACGGCAAAGGCAATATCAGTCGCCATAGGCACACCCCAACCGCGGGCAGCATCACCTTCTGGATTAAACGCAAGATAAATAAGCGCCGGGACTGCCATACCGCCAATAGCGGCAATGATGGGTAATGCCGCCTGACGTATATCCGACAATTCCCCCACCATGATTTCACGTTTGAGCTCCAAGCCCACAACAAAGAAAAATAGCGCCATTAATCCATCATTGACCCAATGATGCAGACTCATGTTGATTGCCCAAGCGCCTACGCTGATATTCACAGGCATGTGAATAAAATGCAGATAACTCTCAGCAAAAATACTATTGGCTAAAAACAGCGCAATAATTGCACTGCTCATTAACAACAAGCCACTTGTTGTCTGCCGATGGATAAACTCTTCAAATGGGGTTAGCACTCGTTTAAAAGCACGTTCCCATGGCGCATATATAATGCCTTCTGTTTGATCAGGTGATGGCTGCTGTTGCGACATATTGATTCCGGATAATTTGAAATGGATTGCTCAGAAGTTGAATATTTTACCAAGCGCCTTTTGGGCTCATTGTAAACCGAGATTGGCAAATTTTAAGCACTATAAATAATCGCCTGGTTAATTACTTTGCTATAAATGGCCGGTGTTACAATGAAACTAGTCAATAAAAATGCAATCAATACAGACACCTAAGTTAAAAATAAATTCATGAACACAAAGATTACCAACCCCGATGACGAAGTGATGTGCCCATGCAGCGGCACCAGACGCAGCAACATTCAAAGCCTGTTTGAGCAAGGGATGGATATGGACGCTATTTCCAGATGGACGGGCGCGATCTCTGGCTGCGGCGGCTGCGAGTGGGATATTGCAGAATTTCTGAAAGAACTTGGCGAAAATAAAAAGACTGATGAGTAAAACCCTGCTGAGCTACAGATAATTACCGTTTTTGAGTGTCCTTGATGTCAATCACTTTATCAGGCAAAGACTTATCTCTGGTGTCAACAGCTGACTCGGTAAGGTGTTTTGAAAAAATCGTCATATCGGAAAATCTTGCACAATTGATGCCTTTTTCTCTCAAGTTTGTAACAATCTTGTCAAATCCCGGATCGTTACTCAGAATCGAAAACTGCTCATTGGGATACTGGATTGCCAACTCACCTAACTGAAAGGCAATATTGAAATCAATTGTATTGCGCCGCCCGTTATCGAACTGAATGTACTCGGCATCTGTACCTAAAGGCTGTAAAGCGCAAGCCAGAGCGAGGGGAATCACGTTATGATGCGCCCCCAGATAAATCTTGATGACCAGTTTCTGCGAGCATTTGCTGATGAGGATAGAATTCCCCACGTGCGTATTGTCATAATCAATAAAAACATAATGCGTTTGCATGATGTAGCTCCTGAGAATGCCATTTAGCTATTATATACATTCAGCGACATGCAAAGTTTATTAAATCATTGAAAATGATCCTGTTAAACAATGGAGTCATGGGCGGTGCTTGATCCCTACTCTATTGACCATATTGAAATTGTATCCATGCATTGAGTATGTACAGTATAAATAGACCTAGGCTGATCCATGTAAGCTTCAGAATGGCGCGTTGCTGGGGACGAAAAATAAAGCCCACAATTACTAACGCACTCATCATGACTGAAGTAAATGCGGTGATGGCATGCGCGCTATTGACACTCGCCAATAAGGAGCCTTTAGTGTAAAACAAGTCATCCACAGCCAGGTAAATAATATTGAACAGATTGCTGCCTAATATGTTTGCGATTGCCATATCCAGTGCACCAATACGCAGGGCTGATACTGTCACCACGATTTCGGGAGCCGAAGTTACCGCGGCGACAAGTAATGTACCGACAAAGCTCTGTCCCCATCCCATGAGTTCAGCAATTTCTTTTGCAACAAAAGGTAGCCAGATGCCCGCAACTATCACAGCGACAGCTGCAATTGAAAATCCGGCAATCGCTTTTTGCAATGTGATTTGCGGATAACGCTGTGCCGAAGCTTCGCTATATTCATTAAGCATCCGCTTTTCATATCGATGTACGGCACGAACAGATATAAAATAGACCAGCACGAAAAACGGGGTATAAAGCCCGATATGCCCCAGCACGGGACTCATACCAGCAGAATCCAGCAGTAAGCTGAATCCGGAAAATGCAATCAGCAAGGCACCTAATGCCGCGGATAGAATATGCCCCTGCGCTGCGCTGCTATACAAGGTTTCACGTTTGTACAGTGCATCCAGCATTACCAGAATGGCTAAATTAAACACTGTGCTGCCTAACGCGTTACCAACAGCAATATTTGGTGCATCCGCGATGGTCACTGAAGTAATCCCCGTGACCAGTTCTGGCAAGGAGGTCGCGGTGGCCAGTAGAACCAATCCAACCCAACTTGCAGACATACCGGTTTTTTCTGCAATGATGTCGCCGTAGCGCGAGAGGTAATAACCAGCATAGGCTATCACCACGAGACATGTCAGCAATTCCAGCCAAAGTTGCATGTTAATGATGACCTTCTTATACATTTCTAAATGCTTAATCTAACACAATACGTTTCATTGTCAGACTCCTATTGCAGATCGGTTTTGGCTAATTTTTAAAACTGTGCGACAATTTTGGCTATAACAAATCACCCTAATAACAATTCAACCATAGTTCCAGCAATATCTCTTGTTTTTCACACGTCTGCATTCGTTTACAGGCTAATTTAATTAAATCTAAAGTTTCTGAATCAGCATCTGTACAGTTTAAAAAGACTGTCACTGATTATATAAAAGGAGAAAAAATGGACGAAATCCTCATTGTTTCAGATAGCTCTTTAGCGCATAGCACACTTGAAACTGCTTTAAGAAATGCACATTTCCCAGCGGGCCTGATTGCTTTACTGGGTGTGCTGGCTATGTTCGGTGCTGCAAGTTATCTGGCCCGGCAATACCAGTTTGTTTTATTGGTAATAGATGCTGATTTCCGTAAACGTTATGGTAGCGTCATTACAGAAATGACTTCAATCGTCAGGAACTATTCTAACCACACATCGTTATACTTGATGTTTGAAAGTGACTATGATCCGGCATTTTCACATTGGCTGCCACATTCAAAACGTATATTTCAAAAAATTGCCAATCAAGAAAAGTTGGAGCAGGCCATACAAGAAATTATCGGGCTTGAGTCGGATGTTAAAGACGACAAAAAGCAAAAAGCGTGATTATAAAAAACGCCCCAATACATTGACTGGGGCGTTTAGCAAGCCATTTCTTAATAACTGCAATGACATATTCCACATAAAAATATAAAGGCTTCCTGCAATAATAAACTCAGACACTTTAACTGTATTGTGGGCGATATTCACGCAATAAGATTAATCCATAAACTGTCAGTTCATACACGTATCTAATTGGCATCATGGGCATGAGTGCCAAAGGTTTTTTGGATATATAGCCTTTTAGAACCATCGCCTCCACATCAGCAGGAACTGATGCGACATTTGTGAGTTTTCCATTAAAAACCATCTCTAGATAACGAATCTCATCTTCAGACAATACCGCTGATTTTTCCATATATTGAAGCCTTTGATGAAGTTTTACCCAAGTATTTTTAGTATAGTCCTACACATTCATTTGAGGGGCAATTTATAAAAAATCCAGCTGACAACCTGTTTTGAGCGATATAAATAACACCGCGTTAGAATAGGAGTGTTCAGGTTTCAGGATCTCGGGCATACATGATGGATTTAGTCATGTTTCATCACGCCAAGAAAGTCAAAAGGCCTGCGCGTAAGCACAAGCCCTTGATTTAACTGGTAGGAGATGCGAGGCTCGAACTCGCGACAAACGGATTAAGAGTCCGCTGCTCTACCAACTGAGCTAATCTCCCATGTCGTGCATTATAAAGCTTTATAAATACTGTTTGAAGACTAGTAATTTCATGGATCACTAAAAATGCGAAAGCTGTAAATTCAGCTTTCTTTTACACGCTGCGCGATATGTGCCAGAGCCTCATCTACCTGATCGATCAATATCAGGCACAAATCGCCTTCATTTAAACGTGACAGCGCCGTATCAATCGCCAGGAACTCACCGCGAATTTCATCAATTTGCTTGGCACGTTTGGCATTTAACAAGCCTTTTTGCAAAAGCTGCAGCACTTCACCATCGGCACGACCACGCTGGCATTGATCCTGATACAGAATCACTTCGTCAAACGCGTCACCGACGATTTCTGACTGGCGCATAATATCCACATCACGACGATCTCCTGCCCCGCTGATCACAACAAAACGTTTCTTTGCCGGAATATTCTCGACCGCTGACACCAGGGCCAGTATTGCATCGGGATTATGCCCATAATCCGCAATCACATTTGCGCCGCGGTACTCAAAAAAGTTAAATCTGCCGGGAGCCGTCGCTGCGTCATTGACAAAGGTACTGACGCCGGTCTGTATCGTGTTCCAATCCACATTCAAAGCCCAGGCAGCAGCTATTGCCGCCATGGCATTTTCGACCTGGAAACCGATCACACCGTTTCTGGTAATTGGAATTGATGCGAGATCAAAACGCTGCTCTTGCTGATTCTGGACGGCTACGATCTGGTTGTTTTCGACATAAACCACACGATACCCCTGTGCACGGTGCGTTGCCATGACCGGATGCTCACGATCATAGGCAAAAAATGTCACGCTACCTGGACATGAGGCAGCCATCGCTACCGTCATCGGGTCAGCTGCATTCAGAACAGCCATGCCATCTGGCGCCACATTCTGCACCACGACACGTTTAACAACCGCCAAGTCTTCAACCGTCGTAATAAAACTTAAACCCAGATGATCGCCCACACCGATATTGGTAACGACTGCAACATTGCAGCGGTCAAATGCCAAACCCTCGCGCAGAACACCGCCGCGTGCTGTCTCAAACACCGCAGCATCCACGTCAGGATGCATCAGCACATTACGCGCACTTTTCGGTCCGCTGCAATCGCCGGTATCGATACGTTTACCCTGGATATAAACGCCATCTGAATTGGTCATGCCAACCCTTAAACCTAGGCAGCCCAGAATATGCGCGGTCAGCCGCACTGTAGTCGTCTTGCCATTGGTGCCCGCAACAGTGACTAAAGGAATGCGCCCATTATCGCCTGCTGCAAACATGGACGAAACAATCGCCTCGCCCACAGGCCGACCTTTACCGAAAGAAGGCTGCAGATGCATGCGCAAGCCCGGCGCTGCATTTGCCTCAACAATACCGCCACCCTGCTCCTCCAGTGGCAGTAAAACACTGTCACACACCACGTCAATGCCACAGATATCCAAACCTACCATTTGTGCCGCAGCTACTGCACTAGCTGCCAAATCCGGATGCACATCATCGGTTACATCCGTTGCCGTACCTCCGGTACTTAAATTAGCGTTATTTCGCAATATGACGCGCGCACCTTTACCGGGCACAGAATCCAATGTCAGATGCTGTTCAGCCAGACACGAAACGGCAATATCGTCGATACGAATCTTGGTCAGCGAAGTTGCATGCCCGGAACCGCGGCGCGGGTCACTGTTCACCTGATCAACCAAGGCCTGAACGGTACTGACGCCATCACCGATCACCAGTGGTGGCTCGCGCCTAGCTGCGGCAACCAGCTGATTACCAACTACCAGAAAGCGAAAATCACTGCCGGGAATGTATTTCTCTACCAGCACCTCTTCACTGATTGCGCTGGCAGCTGCATAAGCAGCATCAAGTTGCTCACGCGTGCTGATATTTACAGTAACACCCTTGCCCTGATTGCCATCTTTAGGTTTGACTACCACAGGGCCGGCAATCTCAACCATGGCATGCCACGCATCTTCGATATCTGACACTTCGCGCCCGACCGGTACCGGCACACCGGCAGCATCCAGCAGTTTTTTAGTCAACTCTTTATCCTGGGCAATAGCTTCTGCAATCGCGCTGCTGCGATCCGTTTCTGCTGCCTGAATTCGACGCTGACGGCTACCCCAGCCAAACTGCACCAGACTGCCCTGCGTCAAGCGACGGTATGGAATACCTCTTGCCACTGCCGCATCCACAATTGCGCCGGTACTGGGGCCAAGCCGTACATCTTCATCCAAGTCTTTAAGCTCTGCTATCGCCACGACAAGGTCAAAAGGCTTATTTTCCACTGCAGCCTGACATAACTGTTCTGCCAGCTCCAGCGCACGGCGGCCAACTTCTTCTTCAGTATATTCAATGACCACCTGAAACACATTGGAATCCTGCGTAACCGCTGTACGGCTGAACGTAACCGGGCAGCCAGACTGCGCCTGCAGCGCAAGCGAAGCGACTTCCAGCACATGCGCCATAGACACAGCCCCGGTGTGCCCCATTAACTGCAATACCCCTATTTCAGGAAAGCGCTCTCGCAACCTGGCTTCAAAACCATCAATACTGTCAATTCTGCATTCTTCATCGCTACAGGACACAACAGCTTCAATAGCCGTGTGACGACTCCACAGATTTGGGCCACGTAGCGCACGTACGCGTGATACTTCCATTAAACAGTTTTCCTTGTGTAATTATTAGCGGATGTTAAAAAACCAATAATGCGTTCAGCACCAGCGTTTTTAAGGAAACACTGATTAATTGAGCGAGCGGGATGAAGTGCAAGGCGCACGGAACGCAGAAACCAAGATAGTATGCGGTATACAGCGAGGTTGCGAGTACCGCGCAACGCAGCAATTCGCACGCGTAGCCATTTAATCAGCGTTTCCTTAAGCATCTGCCTGTTCCAGACTGAATGTTTTAACCCCGGCACTGATTAAGTCCGGAGAAATACCCAGTGCCCATGCCGCAGCCACTGCCGCCAGCAAGGGCTGTATATTCTGCCCCGAAATCGGCCTGGCCGCTGGGTTCGTCAATAAAATCTTATACAGCGATGTCGCCAGAATCAGGCCATCACCCTTTTTAAGCACCGCGCGCCCACCCTGCTTCAGGTGCTTGCGGATAACTGGCAGTTCAGAATTGGTAGCAAAAAACACCACTTCGCCATCACATAACTCTGCCATCTGCGCCACTAACGGATCTTCTGCATTCAACACGGCAGCACCATTGGCAAGCACGACATCAACCTGCGTGCGCAACACGTTATAAACCTGTTCAGGTGTTTCGATATAAAATTCGCCAAAATGTTTTTCAGGCTGAATATTCGTGACAATCCCTACCTGGCAACGGTCATAGCCAAGGCCTTCGGCCAGAATAGTCGAAACACTGTTCTCTATTACAGCAGTTTCCACTTTACGATTCATCAGTAACTTTTGCGCGGCAGTCCAGGTAGCACAATTGCCTTTCTCAACCTGGCGTTTTCCGGAAAATAAACCATCACTGCAAGCCAGGCCAACGTGGCTGCCTGTTAAGTGAATAAATTTTGCCAAAATCCTTGCAACCTGGGTTTTGCCGCTACTGCCGGCGACACCAACAACAGGAATACGGCCGGTTTCATCATCTGCAAACAAGTGATCCACAATGGCTTTGCCTACCGGACGCGGTTGGCCTTCTGCCGGTTTCAGGTGCATGAGCAAGCCCGGTCCGGCATTAACTTCAACAATCGCACCGCCCTGAGCATCAAGCGGCTTGGAAATATCTTCCGCCACCAGGTCGATACCTGCAATATCAAGACCAACAACACGCGCTGCCAGTGAAACCGTCGCGGCAACTTCCGGGTGCACAATATCAGTGACATCAAACGCTACGTTACCGCTACGCTGAACAATGATGGAAACATCTTTTGGCAATATTGAATCGGCCGTATAACCCTGCCGTTCAATTTCAAATTTTACTGCCGGGTTTTTATCTACAAGCAGCATATCCAGCGGGAACTCTTCTTCCTCACCGCGCCTTGGGTCTGAATTGATCTGCTGATCAATCAACTCGCGAATCGTTGCAACGCCGTCACCTAGTACAGATACCGTTTCTCCGCGTACAGCGGCGGCAAGTTTGCCGCCGACTACCAGCAAACGATGCTCATTGCCACGTATAAAACGCTCCACCAGCACCTCACTGCCTTCAGCTTCTGCCAGATGATAAGCAGCCTCTATCTCGGCGCGTGTCATCAGTTCGGTAGAAACACCGCGCGCATGGTTAGCGTCTGTTGGCTTCACAACCACGGGCACACCGATATCTTCAGCGGCATCCCAGGCATCTTTCGGACTATCTACAACCCTGCCTTCCGGCACCGGTACGCCGCAACTGGTTAATAACTGCTTAGTCAGGTCTTTATTGCGCGAAATCCCTTCGGCAATCGCACTGGTACGGTCAGTTTCGGCAGTCCACACCCGATGCTGGCGTGCGCCGTAACCAAGCTGCACCAGATTGCCATCCGTCAGGCGAATTGAAGGAATATTGCGTGCAGTCGCCGCATCTACAATACAGGCTGTGCTTGGGCCCAGACAATGTTTATCTACCAGTTCGCGCAAATGGTGAATGGCAGCCTTTACATCAAACGGCTTATCTTCGATTGCCGCCATGACCAGGTCACGGCCAGCGTGCAGCGCTGCGATACTTACTTTTTCATTGCGCGAACGTACAACTACTTTATAAACCCCGCGCACAGAAGTGCTGCGCGCCTTGCCGAAACCGCCCTGCATGCCTGCCAGCGTTTGCAATTCGAGCGTTACGTGCTCAAGAATGTGTCCCGGCCAGGTACCTTCACGCAGGCGCTGTAGAAATCCGCCCGGCTCGCCAATGCCGCAGCGATGCTCTGCCAGTGAAGGCAACCATGCCGTCAGCCGTTCGTAAAATCCGGGAATAAGGTTTGAAGGTGAATCTTCCAGAGGTCCAATGTCGAGCCATACCTCCAGCACAGGACGATATGTCCAAATGTTCGGCCCGCGCAGCGCTAAAATCTTTAAAAACTTCATCAATCTTTCCAGATGAAAAAACAAAATAAAGTGTGCCAGCTTACTTAATGCAACTTACAGCATGCTTACAAGTAACAATTTTTTTATCTATTTTGTAAGGCATGCTGAATGTAGTAAACTCAGCGACTGTGAACAGCAAAATATTACCCCCAACCCCATCCAGTAGACTGCTGCCGAATTTCTGGCAATCAATCGTTCAATCGCATCTTGAAAATGCTGAGGAACCAAAGGCCTGGCTAGAGATTAACCTTGATGAACAGCTACATTTTACAGAACATTTATTGGTTATTACCAACCGGCGATTAGTATATTTTTGCCCGGCTGGAGCACATGCGGATATCGCGAATATTTCGGTACATGAATACGCATATCGAGCAGACCTGAAATTAGTTCAGCATGACCATGCAGGCGTCTATAAGCTTGACCTGCTTGAACATAATCTGCGTATCGCCAGCTGGTGTTACACACTGACCAGCGACGCTTCATCTGCACGCTTTATCAAGCAGTTCGAGCAGCAGTGCGCAAGCTTCATCAGTGGCCAGCCGGTACCCGTTGAAGTGACCGAACCTTGCCCCAAATGCAGATACCCGCTGACAGCAGAAGATGATGAATGTCCGCAATGCAACAGCGGGATTGATACGCCGCCATCTACCTGGACACTGTTCAGACTTTGGCGCTTTGCTAAACCCTACCAATGGCAGCTGCTGGCGGGCTTTTTATTAATGCTGGCTTCTACTGCTGCCACCCTGGTACCTCCCTACTTAACCATTCCACTCATGGACAAGGTGCTGATTCCTTATCAGAACGGCACACCGATTGATACCGGCCTGGTTGCGATGTTACTTGGTGGCCTGCTTGGCTCAGCCCTGCTGGCATGGGGACTCGGCTGGTCAAAAACCTACATACTGGCACTGGTCAGCGAGCGCATCGGGGCTGATTTACGCACCATCACTTACGACCATTTACTCAAACTTTCACTCGAATATTTTGGCGGCAAACGCACCGGCGACCTCATGGCGCGTATTGGTTCGGAGTCTGACCGTATCTGCGTATTCCTGTCATTACATCTTCTGGACTTCGCAACCGATGTACTCATGATCATCATGACCGCGGCAATTCTGGTCTCCATCAACCCCGAACTTGCGCTGGTGACGTTACTGCCGCTGCCTTTCATTGCCTGGATGATTCATATCGTGCGCGACAAGCTGCGCACCGGCTTTGAAAAAATAGACCGCGTATGGTCAGAGGTCAGCAACGTGCTAGCCGACACCATTCCAGGCATACGCGTCGTAAAAGCCTTTGCCCAGGAAGCACGCGAATCGACACGCTTTCGCGAAGCCAACCAGCATAACCTGGCCGTGAATGACCGCATCAACAAAATATGGTCACTATTCTCTCCCAGCGTTACTTTACTCACAGAAATCGGCCTGCTTCTGGTATGGGCGTTCGGCATCTGGCTAATTTCAAAAGATGAAATCAGCGTCGGCGTGCTGACGGCCTTCCTGGCTTATATCAGCCGCTTCTACACACGCCTTGATTCCATGAGCCGTATTGTTTCAGTCACGCAAAAAGCGGCCTCTGGCGCAAAACGTATTTTTGATATTCTTGATCATGTTTCCAGCGTACCGGAACCAAGCAATCCGGTTCACCTGAATAAAGTATCCGGAAAAATCGAGATTCGCTCTGCCGGCTTCCGTTACGGCAACCGCGCCGTGATCAAGGATTTAAACCTGACCATAGCACCGGGCGAAATGATCGGCCTGGTTGGCCATAGCGGTTCCGGCAAGAGCACGCTGGTGAACCTGATGTGCCGCTTTTATGATGTCAGCACAGGCTCCATCAGCCTCGATGGCGTCAATATCCGCTCTTTGCCGATTTCCGAATACAGACGCAATATTGGCCTGGTATTGCAGGAACCGTTCCTGTTCTTTGGCAGCATTGCGGAAAATATCGCCTATGGCAAACCGGAGGCTACGCGTGCAGAAATCATTGCGGCAGCCCGAGCTGCACATGCGCATGAATTTATTCTGCGCCTGCCGCACGGCTATGACTCACTGGTAGGTGAACGCGGCCACGGCCTCTCCGGTGGCGAGCGCCAGCGTATCTCGATTGCACGCGCCCTGCTGATTGACCCGCGCATTCTGATTCTGGATGAAGCTACGGCCTCTGTAGATACAGAAACTGAAAAGGAAATCCAGAAAGCCCTGGATAACCTGGTACATGGCCGCACCACGATTGCGATTGCACACCGCCTGTCTACCCTGCACAAAGCCAATCGACTGGTAGTAATGGATAAAGGCCAGATTGTTGAAGTCGGCAACCACGATGAGCTGATGGCAAGCGAAGGCGCTTATTACCGGCTGTATCAGGCGCAAGCGCGTAATGTAGATACTGATCTGGATGATGTAATGAGTAATCAATCAATCGCCAACAAAGAAGTGAGTGCATAACGATGGCAAACACCAACTATGATTTAGATTTCAAACTCACACGCAACAAAGCTGGCCAGCTGCAATTTACAGATGGCAATGGCAATATATTTGAAGGTGTTAATCCGGTACGCGCATTTCCTGTCTCCGCACCCGACCAGGGACTCTCCATTATTAACAAGGAAGGCCACGAACTGGCGTGGATCGACAATTTGTCAGAGATGCCAGCGCAAATTAAAGAACTGATTGAAACTGAGCTTGCCCAGCGCGAGTTCATGCCGGTAATTCAGCGTATTCAGCAGGTATCAAGTTTTGCCACACCCAGTACCTGGGATGTAGTCACGGACAAAGGCAATACGCAATTGATCCTTAAAGCGGAAGACCAGATATGGCGGCTTAAAAACAACAGGATTCTTATCACCGATAAGAATGGTGTTAATTTCACGATCAATAATACAGAGCAACTGGATAAGCACTCCAGAAGGTTACTGGATAGATTTTTGTAGTATTTGATTGGAATGGCTGCACAAACAGCTATTAAGATATTTGCGACCCGCTGTTTCTATCAAATCTGTCTTTCAAATCAATTTAATTAAACTCCAGAATCTACAAATACCCAGCTTTGATATATAGCCTTTTCGCTTGGCTGGATGGCTGCTGACAGCAGCAAAAAAATCGATAGCAAGATTTCAAATATTCGCATATTGTTATAGATGTGAATGCTAGTTATTGTTCATATCTATAAACACTACAAATGACATCAACTTCTTTCAGGATCAGCTCGATTAAAACCAGGGTAACTGCCTTGGCGATTGCTGTTTTCATGATAGGCATCTGGATAGCTTCCTACTTCATTAGCCAAAAACTTGAAAGAGATATCACCAGACAAATCAGCGAGCAACAGCTATCCACCGCGGCTATATTGGCAAACCAGATTAACCATGATCTGCTTGAGCGACAAACCACGCTTGAAAGTCTCGCTAAAAAAATAGGTCAAATCGGCTTAGACAATCAAACGCAATTACAATCTTTTTTAAACGACCGTTTTATTATCAAGCGCGATTATAACGCTGGTGCCTCTATCCTTGACTTTGAAGGCACTGTCATTGCCTCCGTTCCGGACACAACAAAGCGCGTAGGCGTTAATTACAGAGACAGAGCATATATCGCCACTACCCTGGATCAAGGCAACTCCACCATCAGCGAAATATTGATCGGCAAATTATCACATACCCCTGTGTTCGGTATCGCGGTTCCGATTCGAGATGCTCAAAACAAAGTAATAGGCGCGCTGGTTGGCGGCATCGACCTCACAAAACCCAATTTTATGGATAAGATTTCCGAGAACCGTTTCGGAAAAACCGGATATTTCTTGCTGGAAGACCAAAAAACCAGAACCATTATTACCAGCACTGATAAGCGTCGGGTTTTACAAAAACAGCTACCAGCAGGTGTTAGCCGTGTGATCGACCGTCATTTACAAGGTTTTGAAGATAGCGGCGTCACCACCAACAGTCTCGGTGTTGAAGTGTTATCCTCAGCCAAGCACATTCCTGCAGCCGACTGGGTCATGGTAGTAGCGACGCCAACAGCAGAAGCTTTCGCCCCCATTAAACAAATGCAATCAAACATCATGGAAATTGCATTGCTGCTAACAGCGATACTGGGCACTTTCATCTGGTGGTTGTTAAGGCGCGAACTATCCCCCATATTTTCAACCATCAAAAAACTGGCGATCTTATCCAGGCTGGAAACGCATAGTGTACTGGTTCCCGAAACCAAACATGGTGAAATTGACGAGTTGATCAAAGCCTTCAATCACTTACTTACTGCCTTGCAGGAGCGTGAAAATGCACTGGAAGAAAGCGAGTTTCGCTGGAAATTTGCAATTGAAGGCACTGGAGATGGCCTCTGGGACTGGAATATCACCAACAATACTGTCTATTTCTCAAAAACCTGGAAGTCAATGCTCGGCTATGATGAGGGAGAAATCAGCAACAGCCTGAATGAGTGGGAACGGCTTGTGCATCCTGATGACCTGCCAGACACCATGAATGCTGTAAAAAAACATCTGGATGGAGAAACACCAGCCTATATTAATGAACACCGTCTGCTATGCAAAGATGGCAGCTATAAATGGATACTTGACCGCGGCCTGGTTGTGAGCCGCGATGAACATGGCAAGCCGCTGCGCGCAATCGGCACGCATACCAATATCACTGATCGCAAACAGATGGAAGAAACCATACGTCAACAGGCGCTCTATGACCCGCTGACAAAACTGCCTAATCGCCGCCTGCTAGTTGACCGTCTAAAGCAGGCGATGTCTACAAGTAAACGTACTGGCAACCACGGCGCACTGCTGTTTCTCGACCTGGACAATTTCAAACCGCTAAATGATACACACGGACATGAAGCTGGTGACTTGCTGCTGATTGAGGTAGCCAATCGGATAAAGCATTGTGTGCGAGAAACAGATACTGTTGCGCGTATGGGTGGCGATGAATTTGTAGTTGTACTGGCACAACTGGATATGGATAACAACAAATCAAAACAGCAAGCGGAAATGCTGGCCGAGAAAATTCGCGTTGAACTGGCGAAAGTCTATGCGTTTGAAATTAAAAATGAAGATGGCACCCACGTTTCAATTGAGCATCACTGCTCGGCAAGCATAGGGGTCACGCTTTTTATTGATGAACGTGCTTTTATTGAAGATATTTTGAGAAATGCTGATGACGCCATGTATCAAGCCAAAAGCGCAGGCCGTAATCGTGTCTGCTTTTATGACTCAAACAAAGTTGATTCAGTTGTGATCAACGGAAGCTGAAAAACGACTCTACAACCAAGTTAAACCGAAAAACGGCAATGTAACTCTTCCAGATTGAGTTCATTCAGAATTGCATTCAATCTATCTTGCGCATTTTTACGCGGTTGGCCGATGTATTTGGCGATAATCAGTTCATTTTTCATTGAATGCTCCCACCCTACCAGCTCGGTCACGGTCAGGCTGTAACCCGCACTTTCCAGCTGTAAACAGCGCAATACATTGGTAATCTGGCTGCCGAATTCACGCGTATGAATAGGATGGCGCCAGATTTCACTCAACGGCGTTTTGCCAAAACTCTCGTTTTTGTGTTTTCTTAACACCTCAGCCACCTCGGCCTGACAGCATGGCACCAGCACCATATATTTGGCATGCTTTTTCAAGCCAAACTGAATGGCATCATCGGTTGCAGTATTACAGGCATGCAAAGCCGTTACAATATCTACACGCTCAGGAATAGTCGGCGAAGAAATTGACTCCTCCACCGTCAGATGCTCAAAACGCATGCGCTCGAACCCAAGCTGGTCGGCTAGTGTCCTCGACCGCTCTACCAGTTCTGCACGTGTTTCAATACCAATCACCTCACCTGCGCTCAACTGCTTTAACAGCAAGTCGTACAGGATAAAACCAAGATAAGACTTGCCTGCTCCATGATCAACCAATACCGGATTGGGGTTATTAGCCAATACATCGTTAAACAAAGGCTCAATAAAATTAACCAGGTGGTAAACCTGCTTGAGCTTGCGGCGACTGTCCTGATTCAACTTGCCGTCACGCGTCAGGATATGCAGTTCCTTGAGCAGCTCTATGGATTGATTGGGTTTTATTTCAGGGATCAGTGTCATACGCGCATTTTAAATCAAAAACAATCAGGCCGATGATTATCACTGATTAACGCAGATAAAAATTTGAATCGCGGCGCTAAATGCTAAAATACGCCCATAGTAACAACCTGAATTTCGTTTCATCATCAAGAGATGACGAGGCGACAAGCCGAAGACAGTACGTTTAGTACGGCGAGGCGCAGGCAACAAAGTCAGAATTGATGAGGAAATGAAATAGATGGCGATTCAATGGTATCCGGGGCATATGACCCAAGCACGCAAAAAAGCCGAAGAAACCATGGAGTTTACCGACATGGTAATTGAGGTGCTGGATGCGCGCGTGCCTGCTGCCAGCCATAACCCGATGATTGACGAGATGCGCCTGTTTCGCCAGCGTCCGCAGCTCAAAATTTTAAACAAGGCTGACCTCGCCGACCCTGCCGTCACGCAAGCCTGGCTCAATTATTTCAACGCACAGCCTAATACCAAAGCGGTAGCACTCTCCTGCAAAAAACCAGGCGACGCCAAAAAGATTCCGGCAATCTGCCGCAAAATCGCACCGCATCGCGGCACGCACTTGAAACCATTGCGCATGATGATCATGGGCATCCCCAACGTCGGCAAATCCACGCTCATGAATGCCCTGCTCAATCGCCGCATCGCAAAAGTGGGCGATGAACCGGCTGTCACAAAAAGCCAGCAGCGTTTCGACATTGACGACACCATGAGCATTACCGACACGCCCGGTATGATGTGGCCCAAAATTGCATACGAATCCGATGGCTACATGCTGGCAGCCAGCCACGCTATTGGCCGCAACGCTGTCATTGATGAAGATGTAGCAACGTTCTTAGCCAACAACCTGCTCAAAAGCTACCCAGCCCTGCTGAATGTACGCTATAAGCTGGATGCCATGAAACTGGACGTCACTAAAATGGATGGTGTTGATCTGCTGGAAGCAATTGCCAAACGCCGCTCTTACAAACGCCATGATGGCCTGTGGGATATGGAAAAAACGGCAGTTGCTTTTCTTACCGATTACCGCAGCGGCGCGATTGGCCGCGTGAGCCTGGAGTCACCGAGCTCCAGAGCCGAAATGATGGCAAACGCACAACCCGAACCAACAGATACCTCTGACAACAACACAAATACCGACAGTACAACTGATACACCACAGTAAGACCCTGCAATGCTTAACTCAATGAATACGCCTCAGCGCGAGGCAGTGAAATATCTTGATGGACCGCTGTTAGTGCTAGCCGGCGCCGGTAGCGGTAAAACCCGCGTGATCACCCAGAAAATCAGTTACCTGATTAATGAAGCCGGCTATCAGCCCAAAGAAATTGCAGCGATTACGTTTACCAATAAAGCCGCACTGGAGATGCAGGAGCGTGTAGGCAAACTGATGCAAGGCAAAAATACAAAAGGCCTGACCATCGCAACGTTCCACTCGCTTGGCCTGCAAATGCTGCGCGCCGAGGCTGCCTTGCTTGGTTACAAGCCGCAGTTCTCTATTCTTGATTCATCCGATAGTTTCAAGATTCTGGCGGACGTGCTGGCGACTACCGATAAACAATTGCTGCGCAAAACCCAGTGGCAGATCTCAAGCTGGAAAAATGCTTTCATCAATCCGGATCAGGCCAAAGCACAGGCGGATGAAGACCTGACCGTTGCCGCAGCCAAGGTGTACCAAATCTACCAGCAAACCCTTAAGGCTTACCAGGCGGTAGATTTTGATGACTTGATCAAACTGCCGGTTGAACTGTTTGAGCAGCATGAAGAAGCCCTGAACAAATGGCAGCGCAAGCTGCAATACCTGCTGATTGACGAATATCAGGATACCAATGCCTGCCAGTACAAGCTGGTTAAAATGCTCACCGGTGTGCGCGGCCAGTTTACTGCAGTGGGCGATGACGATCAGGCGATTTACGGCTGGCGCGGTGCTGACGTGGAGAATCTGCGCCAGCTTACTACCGATTTCAGCAAGCTCAAAGTCATCAAACTCGAGCAGAATTACCGCTCTACCGTGCGCATTCTGCGCGCTGCAAACCAGGTGATCAGCAACAACCCGAAACTGTTCGAGAAAAAACTGTGGAGTGAGCATGGCACCGGCGAAATGATCCAGATTACCGCGGCCATGAGCGAGGAACACGAGGCGGAAAGCGTTGTAATGAAGCTGCAGGCGCATAAGTTTGAAAACCGCACCTATTATAAAGATTATGCCATTCTCTACCGCGGCAATCATCAGGCGCGCATTCTTGAACAGCACCTGCGCAACCACAAGATTCCCTACACGGTATCGGGCGGACAATCATTTTTTGATAAAGCAGAAATCAAGGATCTGATCAGCTACCTGCGATTAATTGCCAACGAAGACGATGACCCGGCGTTTATCCGCGCTGCAACTACGCCAAAAAAAGGGATCGGCAATACGACACTGGAACGGCTTGGTGAATATGCCAGTGCAAATCATATCTCTTTATTTGCAGCAGCCTTTGAAGGCGAATTCCAGAAAGAAATCGGCCACAAACAGCTGGAAGACCTGCTGAATTTTTGTCAATATATCAATAAATTACAGGACAGAGCCGTACGTGACCCGGCTGGCGATGTATTGAATGATTTACTTGCAGCAATTCAATATGAAGCATTCTTGTACGATAGCGAAGAACAGCGTGCCGCTGAAGTGAAATGGGCTAACGTACTCGATTTCATCGGCTGGCTCACGAAGAAAGGTGAACCCAGCACCGAATATGGCAATGAAACCGACGGTAAAAACCTGCTGGAACTGACGCAGATGGTGTCACTGATGAGCATGCTCGAGGGCCGCGAAAACGGGGAGCCAGATGCCGTGAAACTATCTACGCTGCATGCATCCAAGGGGCTGGAGTTTGGGCATGTGTTCCTGGTCGGCTGCGAAGAAGGCATATTGCCACACCGCGAAAGCGTTGATAATGGCAAGATCGAAGAGGAGCGCCGCCTGATGTATGTAGGCATCACACGCGCACAAAAGTCACTGAATATCTCATGGTGCAAGAAACGTAAACGTGCGGGTGAAATGGAAATGTGCGAACCTAGCCGCTTCATTGCCGAGATCCCTAAAGATGACGTGCGTCACTTTGGCAACCCGTTCAACAAAGACCCTGAAGCCAGCAAAGATTTCGGTAAATCCAAAATGGCTAATATCAGGGCTATGCTGGGTAAAAATTAGTGGTTTTTGAAACACTCGAAGACCTTTACAGAAACCAAAGATTGATTCAATTTTTCACAGAAATATCAGAAAATCGTCATTCCGGCGGAGGCCGGAATCTAGGCAAGGTGATATTTAGAGTATTAATTTTAGAAAGATTAATGTAGAAATCCATACACAACTTATTCTTTTTAAAAAAATTAATATTTATCCTTGTTTGTACCATTTTATTTGACCATGGAACCTGTCTGGATTCCGGCCTCCGCCGGAATGACGGAATTAGAAGATATTTGAAAGTTACACATGCCGTACATCACCTTAGATAACGCTTCACTTGCATACGGTCATCACGCCCTACTCGACCATGCATCCTTTCAACTCGATGCCGGCGAACGCGTGGGGCTGATCGGCCGCAATGGTGCCGGCAAGTCGAGCCTGCTGAAAGTGATTGCAGGCACATCAAAGCTGGATGACGGTACGGTATGGCGCGACCCCGGTGCGCGTATCGTTTACGTGCCGCAAGAACCGGAGCTGGACGCAACACATACCGTATTTGAAGCAGTGTCCGAAGGCTTGGGCAACTTACAGCAAATTATTGTGGATTATCACCAGGTCACGCACGATATGGGCTTGCCGGATGCAGATATCGAAGCGCTTATGGCTCGCATGCAAGCCTTGCAGCATGACCTTGATGCCCAGAATGGCTGGGCTGCTCAATCACGCGTTGAAGCGGTTTTAAGTCGCCTGAATCTGGATGCCGATGCACTTATCAGTACTTTATCCGGCGGCTGGCGTAAACGCGTTGCATTAGGCCGCGCACTGGTTGCAGAGCCTGAGGTGTTACTGCTGGATGAACCAACCAACCATCTGGATTTGAGCGCCATTGAGTGGCTCGAAGACTTGCTGCTGGGTTTTAACGGCAGTGTGCTGTTTATTACCCATGATCGCCGCTTCCTGGATCGGCTGGCAACACGCATCACCGAACTGGATCGTGGCAAACTGACAGACTTTACCGGCAACTTCTCGCAATATCAGGTTAAAAAAGAAGAATTGTTAGCAGTTGAAGAAACCCATGCCGCAAAATTTGATAAATTTCTGGCACAGGAAGAAGTATGGATACGCCAAGGCATCAAAGCGCGCCGCACACGTAATGAGGGTCGTGTACGCCGCCTGGAAGCGCTGCGCCTGGAACGTGCCGCACGCCGTGAACGCCAGGGCAATGTAAAACTCAATCTGGATGCCGGTGAGCGCAGCGGCAAACTGATTGCCGAGCTGGAAAACGTTAGTAAAGCCTACGGTGACAAAGTGCTGATTAAAAACTTCAGCACGCGTATTTTACGCGGTGACAAAATTGGCTTGCTTGGCCCAAACGGTGTCGGCAAAACCACCCTTCTCAAGCTGATACTGGGTGAGATCGAACCCGACAGCGGCCACATTGAGCGTGGCAGCAAACAAAGCGTTGCCTATTTTGACCAGATGCGTGAACAGTTGAACGAAGAAGCGACGCTGGCCGATACGATCAGCCCGGGTTCAGACTTTGTAGAAATCGGCAACGAGCGCAAGCATGTCATCAGCTATCTGGAAGACTTTCTATTCCCGCCACAGCGTTCACGCTCACCAGTCAAGTCCCTCTCCGGCGGCGAACGCAACCGCCTGCTGCTGGCACGCCTGTTTGCCAGGCCAGCCAATATTCTGGTGCTGGATGAACCCACTAACGACCTCGATATTGACACGCTGGAACTGCTGGAAAACCTGTTGCAAGACTTTAACGGTACGTTATTTTTAGTCAGCCACGACCGTGCCTTTCTGGAAAATACCGTAACACAGGTCATTGCATTTGAAGGCAACGGAAAACTTACCGAATTCGGCGGTGGCTATGACGACTGGCAGCGTTATACGCAAAAACGTTCAGAGGAACAAAAAGCTGCTGAAATCGCACAGCAAGCCAAAGCCAAACAATCAGCAGTTTCAGCCAATACAAGCCAGCCCGCAGCAAAGCAGACAGCAAACAAACTGAGCTTTAAAGAACAAAAGGAGCTGGATGAACTGCCGCTTGTTATTGATAAACTCGAAGCGGAACAAGCCCATATTAATGAAGAACTGGCAAAACCGGAAAGCTATTCCAATGCAGCGTTAATCAAAACATTGCAGGCACGTCTGGAAGAAATTACTCAGGAAATAGAAAATAAAATCACCCGATGGGATGAACTGGAAAAGAAACTATAACTATCAGGATTGAGCTAGCAGCTTTTATTCTATTATTAGTCGCTAGCTATATGATTAAGAGCTTACAGCAAGCTGCTCCGCTTCATAACCACGCATTTTGAGTAACTCTTCAAACTGCATGATCGGCAGAGGTCTGCCGAACAAATAGCCCTGATAGCAGGTACATCCCTTGTTGAGCAGGAACTGTTGCTGCTCCTCGGTTTCTACGCCTTCCGCGATAATGTCCAGGCTCAGGCTTTTTGCCATCGCAATGATGGTGTGCACAATCGCCTGATCGCTGACATCAGTCATCAGGTCTCGCACAAATGATTGGTCTATCTTGAGCTGATTCAATGGCAGGCGTTTGAGATACATTAATGATGAATAACCGGTACCAAAATCATCCAGGGAGAACTGGACACCCAACTCCCGCAGCGTCGTCATGGTAGCAATAATTTCTTCTACATCTTCAAGTAACAGGCTTTCGGTAAGCTCCAGTTTAAGCAATGATGGATTAATGCCGTGACGATTGACTGCATCCTGCAACTGCTCAACAAAATCAGGCTGACGAAACTGTTTAGCACTCACATTAATTGATAATACGATATCCTTGGTAAACGAACTCTGCTGCCAGGTTTTCAGCTGTGCGCATGCTGTTTCTATTACCCATTTACCGATAGGCAAGATCAAGCCAATTTCCTCTGCCAGCGATATAAAATGGAATGGCAGCACCATGCCGCGTTCAGGGTGCATCCAGCGAATTAATGCCTCTGCGCCTAATGCCTGACCCAAATTATTGACCTGAAGCTGATAGTGCAGTTGGAACTGGTTGTTATCAAAGGCTTTATGCAGCTCCCGCTCTAGCACTGCACGGTTATTGATGACTTCCTGCATGACGGGGTCAAAGAAACGAATTGCGTTACGCCCGGCAGTTTTGGACTGGTACATGGCAATATCAGCCTGCTTAAGAAGCTCGTCTGTGCCGACTTCGTGGCCGCTGAACAAGGTGGCGCCAATACTGGTGGTACTGTGATATTCGTAAGTGTTCAGCTGATATGCCTGATTGAGCACATTCAAAATCTTTTCACAGATAATTTCTGCTTGTCTGGCCGCCTCAAATATAGAGTCGCTCAAGCCCTCCAGCATGATGACAAATTCATCACCGCCAATACGGGCAACCGTATCACCTTCACGCACACACGTGGTCAGTCTTTCCGCGGCTTGTTTTAGGAGCAAATCTCCGACATCGTGGCCAAGCGTATCATTCAGCGTCTTGAAATGGTCGAGATCAAGAAACAGGATTGCGCCGCCGCCTTTGCCTCTGGCACTGTTAACCAGCGCCTGTTTTAAACGATCCATCAGTAATCGCCGGTTCGGCAAACCCGTAAGTGAATCATAGTAAGCCAAATGCTGGATCTCATCTTCAGCCAGCTTACGAGAAGTAATATCAACCAATGTAGCAACATAATTCACTGTCTTGCCGTAACGGTCTTTAACAGCGGTAAACGTAAAATGTGCAAGATAATCATGGCCATCCCGGTGCCGATTCCAGACTTCACCTTCCCATGATCCGGTGTTGATAATGCTCTCCCACATGTTCGCGTAGAAAACTTTATCATGATGATCAGGAGAACTTAGCTTACCGGGATGTTCACCTACAATCTCATTTTCAGAATAGCCGGTGATTTGGCTGAAAGCGCTATTGACGCGAAGTATTTTCCTATTGGCGTCAGTTACTAACATCCCCTCTTGAGATTCAAAGGCCGTAGCAGCAACTTGTAGTTTTTCTTCGATCATCTTGCGCTCAATCGCAATGCTTGCCAGCCGTGCAGATTGCTCAAGAACAGAAAGGTCGTACTTGCTATGCTCATGCGGCTCATGATGATAAATCGCAAACGTACCAAGCAACTCGCCAGATGACGAATGGATTGGCTGTGAGCAGCAAGCACCTAGCTGCGCTTGCGCCGCATTATCTTTAAAGGCATTCCAGGAAGGATGCGTAGCAATATTACCAACGATTAGCCGCTCACCGCTAAAGAATGCCTCTGAACCTGCGCTATCACTCTCATCATTATTTCTAATGCTTTGAATAATGACCTCCCTAAAAAAACCGGGCAGGTTATTCGAAACACATTTATAAAGTTTATTTTTATTATCAAACTTATTTTCCAACCACAATACAGTGCAGACCATTTCAGGGTTAAGCTTCTCTACCCCACGTACAATCACTTTAAGAATATTAGGCAGCGGCTCATCACTGGCGAGTTGCTCAAAAATGACGTTGCGCAACTGCTCGTACTTTTCAGATCGTTTCTGTTCACGGTTTTTTTCGATCAAGCTGGCCTGCATTTTTGCCAGGCATGCTAGCGCACTATTATCTGTTTCGTCAGTGATGGTCACGGCATGCAGTAAATTGCCATTACTGATTCTGGTCACGTGTTCCTGAATATCATCTATCGAACCGCCCAACTGGGTTTTTAATGCCAGATAAGCTTTCCTGCTAGTAAACACAAAAGCGAAAGTAAATAATATCGCTAGAATTTTCAGAATTGCTGAAAACGTCTCTGCAGACTTGGCTGCATTAAGACTGCGCTCAGTCACAGTTGTACTGACATCATTAATTGATTTGATAATGCTGGCAATTGCCTGTTGATAGCTTTCATCCTGCAGGGTCTGCGTCGCCTTGGCTCTTCTGGCATCAATATCTGAGCCGGCAGCTTCAATCAGCCTCATCGCATTAAGTTCGGTAGTATTAATCTCGACAAATCTGGAATCGGCTTGCTTAAGCTTTAGATACTCCTGCTTTGTAAAACCCTCGTGCTTGATTAAATCCAGCAATGCTATCGGTCGCTCTGCAGACATTTGCTCTCTGATCACAAAGCCCGCATAAGGTTGATTGTATCTTTCGGGACGAACCTGATGACCTTCCCGGATATCAACAATGTTCTGATACTGTTTTTTGTAAACTGGATTACCTGTTGCAACATACGTTAGCGCCATTCTTCTCTGCTCATCCAGAGATTGGCGATACTCACTCAGCAACCAGACAGACTGATACCGGATACCCTTGGCGTAATCAATTTTCTTTTCGAGTAAAACATGTGACACAAAATAAATTGCGATAGCAATGAGTAAGCCGACAGAAGTCAAGATGTATCTAGCAAACGGCCTGATTGACATGTATTTTATTGCCATAACATGTCCTGAAAAAATAAATCAATAATTAACGTCATATTTATAAATGAAAATGTTTTGTTATCCGATACTGCGGTCATAGTTTTAGATATCTTCCGGGCGGCCTACACCGTAACCCAGCACACCGTCCACATGTAAATCAATCAGCAATTTCCATTGCTCTGTGTCTTCTACAGAAACGCCATACACTTTGATATCAAGGCCATGCGCCACCTTGGCTACTGATTCGATCAGGAACTGGTTATCTTTGTTATCGACAATACCATGCACATAACCACCATCAATCTTAATATAATCCAGCTTAAGCTTGCTGAGGTAACCGAATGAAGTGAAACCACGGCCAAAATGATCCAAGCCCACACGCGTACCGTAAGCTGCGAGTTTTTTGATAAATTCGCGTAGCGCTTCAATATTTTCCAGTACACCGTACTCTGGAACTTCGATCAGCAGCCTTGACGCAGCCTCCGGGTTTTCAGCCAGCTCCGCACACAGCCAATCAACAAAAGCCTTATTTTGCACACTGGATGGAAAAATATTGACAGCGATTGCCGTATCGCCATAACGTTTGGCAACCAGTCTTGACAGCACTTCAGCAACCATCAGTTTGTCAAAATTCATTGCCAGACCATGCCTGTTGGCCATTTGCGTGTAGATCATGGCCGGAATCATTTCTCCATTCGCATCAGTCAACCTCATGAGCGCTTCATAATGCAGTATCACGGCTGCAGAGTCTTTTACCGGCTGCATTAACAAAGATAAGCGATTGTTCTGTAATGCTTCACGGAGCACCTCACCCCAGTGCGTTGAGGTATTCACCACACTGGCTACCGACTTGGATGGCACTACTAAATGCATGGCATTAGGACCTGCCTGCTGCGCAGTGCGCAACGCCAGATCTGTTGCAGACATCACTTCGCCATAGGTTTGATTACTGAACAGTGCAATACCGACATGCCCGACTTCATCAGATTCAACCAGACCGCGTTCTTTAAATCGCGGTAATGAGCGCGCGATTCTATCACCGAGGTCTGCTGCCTCCTGTTCATCCACATTACTGATCACGATGGCAAAACTCGCACCGGATAAATGTGCCACAAAGTACTCCTGATTCGGCTGCGCTTTGCAGATCGCATTAATAAAACTTGCAGTATTGCGCAACAATTCATCACCGGCCTGAAATCCGCGATCCCTGTTGTATTCCTTGAAGTTTTTCAACTCAAGCATAATAACTGCACCACGTTCACCCGTTTTAATCAGATGGTTAAGCTGCATATCGAAATAGCGTCTGTTAGCCAGGTTAGTCAGGCTATCCAGGTAATTTTCTGATCGCAGACGTTCAATTGATGCAGACTGCTCTTCGAACATGTGCTTCACTTTGTTTGTCATGCGGTTCATCGCTTCAACCACACTGCGTAATTCTATCGTCCATGGCAGCCTGGTCTGAATTGGATACTCCCGATCACAAATGGCTCTTGCCTGCGCTTCTACCATACGCAATGGATTGAGAATGTAATGTAAAGCAATCACCCCTAATACAGATGCAAGTACCGACATACCGGCAAACCAAAGAAATGACTGTATGGCACTAGACCATAGCGCCATGTAGGCATAACCGGGATTCACCAAGACCTTCACCATGCCAGCCTGCTGCCAGCCTGCCATGATCAGAGCCTCGCCTTGCGGTGTCTCAAGCTTGAACATATTAGTAAACCAGCCAGGCACATCATCCAGATTGACCTGCTGTGTTTTGTTGATGATCGTTTTGCCTTCAACATCAGTGATCAGCACCTGGCGATAGTAGCCACTGTCTGAAACAGCGCTGACCATACGCTCCACCATCACATAATCGTGTTCGCTGATATGCGGAGACAATGACATCCCCAACGATGTCGCAGTATCCTGAGAAATGGTACGTAACTGATTATTTAAATAACTGCGCGTGTTTTCTATGCTTAGTGAAAATGAACCTATAAATAGCATAGTAAAAAGCAAGACTATCATCGCTAAAAGTTGCTTAAGTAACGTCATCTTGGTTCCTTTGCATATTTCACTCAAACTCCCTGCCCATGCGCGACGTCATTTGACGCCACAATGCGATATTACTTGCACTGCTTGACCCGCTTTTGCCTGCGGCGCGCTCTTTAGCCAACCACAACCCCTGTCCGTTAAACGTGTAAACCGGGGCAAGGTCTTTTCGTTCTGTGGCCAATTTAATCTCAGGGTTCAGGTTATCTAACACTAACGGTACTGCTGCAGGTTTTTCATAATAGGTCATTACCATGTGCGAACGGTTTATGGGATTCGGGGTATCAGCCTTAACATAGGTAATGGTCAGTTTTTCCATCGGCACATTTAACGCAATTAACGTAAAGTATTTAGCAATGGAAAAATCCTCACAATCACCACCACCAGAAGCTATCGTTTCCAGCGGTGTAGACCAGTAGTCTTCAACACCATAATGATCATAATCAGACACCCAAAGCACATTCTGGTTAAAAAAATCATTTACCAGTATCAGTTTATCCTTCGTAGATTTTCCCTGACTAGTATTAACCAACTGCACCCAATCAGTGACACGCTTACGGCCGAGCTGTTTATACTTCGCCTCTATCGCTAAAAACTGCTTATCCGAAATAGAGATACTGAAACTATCGCCAACGACGGCTGGCAGCAATAGCGATACACCTGACAGACATACTACGGCAATCAGTCGTAGGCTCGGTGCAATAGATCTTAATATGACGCGATAAGGCATTATCTATTTGAGCATATTTTCAAAACTTAAGCGAATAACACACATAAAAAAACCGGAGCTTTAAATCCGGTTTCTTTAATAATTATCCTGGCTGCACTATCATCTCGCTTATTAAAATATCAGGCGTCATCGCTACCAGTACCTTGTACAAAATTATTTTGCTGCAACCTCTTTAGATTCCTCCCTTGGCTCCACACCAAGTGAACTCAGAAGTTTACCCATATCAGCCATCAAACGGTAACGGGAGAACAAATCTATGTATTGGGCATCAAGATAGTTTGAGCGTCCAATATAAACTTCATTCTCAGAATCCAGCAAGTCAAGCAAGGTACGTTGACCCAGATTAAATTGCTGTGCATAGCCATCACGTGTTCGCGCGGCAGCTTCAGCCGTTGCCTTCAGCTTTGGCAATCTGTCTTGCGCAGTCACCATAGAGTTCCATGACAAACGCAGACTCTCTTCTACTTGACGCTGTGTGCGGTGAAAAACTTCAGTGGCTTCTTGAATCTGAATAGTAGTTTCAGAGATCTTGGCAACGTCAGACCCACCATTGAACAGGTTGTAACGCATGCGCAGCATCGCGTAGGCATCATTATTTTTATAATGAACACCATCCAGATCATTATTGAAACTGGTACCAAGTTCCAAATGCAAACGTGGTTTCAACAGGGATTCAGCCGCTCTATTCTGCGCCTGCGCAGCCTCAATATCAGCCATGGCTGAACGTAAGATCGGATTGCTTTCCAATGATACATTTAATGCTTCATCAACAGTCGCGGGCGCCTCAGCCACTTCCGGTTTCACTAAAGTATCCGGCATAGCACCAACCACGCGGTTATATCCAATATTAGCTTCACGCAGATTTGCTTCAGCAGCAGCTACATTAGCCTGAGAAAGTGACAACCTGGCTTGTGCCTGATCCAAGTCGGCCTTACGTCCGATACCACCTTCACTGCGGATCTTAATTTGGGTAAATGTTTTTTCGTGAACCTCAAGGTTTGCCTGAGCCAGTTTAAGTAACTCTGAACGACGCAGCACATTCAAATAAGCCTCAATCGCTTTTAAACCTATTTGTTCAGAAGTACCCATTACCTTGCGTGAAGCTGAACTTTGTCGAGCCTGTTGACGATCAACTTCACTGCTTGTAGCAGAACCATCATAAATCATCTGCGAAAGCGTCAAACCTGACTCACGTCTGATAAGACTGTCATCACCGCCTGATCTAGGTCGCGTCGTAATATTCTTACTCCACTCACTGCCATAACCCAGATTAAAATCAATTTTTGGATAATAGCCGCCTTCAGCCTGCTTTACCGCCTGATCAATTGATAATTTACGGTTTGCATCAATCAGCACGTCTGGATTCGATCTGATCGTCTGACTAACTGCCTCTGAAATAGTTGTACCATTTGCGGCACTCAGAAAGCCAAGCTGACATGCAGATAAAACTGCCAGCAATATCAGTTTTTTGTTCACGTTATACCCCTTTTTATTTCGTTTTATATGGTTTTAATAGTTCATGTTTAATGTAAATCTTTATTAATAGTTATGCAAATGACAGTATGGAAATATTGTTAAATAATGTTAAGTGTTGTAAAAATGACACACATGTATATTGTCGATAACTCATCGATATAACAAAAAGAGTTTAGGTAGCATATGCCACCTAAACTCTAAAACAAACTTACATAATTATTTTAAACCACACTGATTTGAGTAGTATCCTCTACCATCAAAGTTACCGTTGTATTATTGACTGTTGCAGTATAAGCAATAAAGCCATCGGCATTCACTGTATTATCAGTAGACCACTGTCCAAGATCGATATCCAACTTATCTCCTGGGTTACCTAAAACGTACAGAATATGATCACTATCAGTATAATCAAATACATCTTGGGCAGTAATAACCAGTGTCGTACCAACATCATCATTAGGATCGACACCCGAAGTTGATGCTCCAGCTTCTTCAGTAATCAAAACCCCTTCAATGTTGTGAATATTTTTACCGCTTAAATTAACAGTAACGTTATCACCTGAATCAAGCGTATTTGAATTACTTGATGACCCAAGAAGTGACAGAGCCAAAGCGCCATCATCAATACGAAGAAGGTCAAAACCAGCTCCTCCATCTATTGCATCGTTATTGAGATTATCGTAAACAAGTATGTCATTACCGCCAGCCCCGTTTAAGGTATCTTGACCAGCACCACCATTCAAAATCTCGGAACCAGCACTACCGGTTAAAGTATCAGTTCCTCCAGCGCCGTATAGATAATCAACAGTATTAACATCACCATCTGCTGATAGCAAGTTAGTCAATTCGTCGCCATCAGTAGACAGCAACTTACCCTGCACAGAAACCCCATCATAAGTTGGCGTTGTTGTATCGTCAGGATTAATCACAGCAGTAAATGCAGTAGACGTTGAGTTGGTAGCGCTTGTATTATCCAACTGCAACTGCGCGTTACCACTACCCTGAATTAACACACCTTCAAGAGACATATCTGTAACAATTGCTTTAGTGCCTGAAGACGCCTCAAGAGAGGCTAAATAATTCGAACCTGTATTAGGATTAATATCAAAACCTACATCTTGCAGAACAGTACCTTGTTGACCTTGTAAATTCAAATCGTATATCTTAGCAGAGGCAAATCGAGGATCGTCTTGATCAACCCATCCCAATGTAATGAACTGATTGGTTTGATTACTATTGGTCTTCATCACACCGTCAAGGATATTTGGCGGTGGTGTATCAGTGTCAGTAATTGTCGCCGTCGCGGTCGGTGTGGTGATGCTGGAGGAGCCTTCGGTAATGGCGCTGCTGACCAGGTTAACCACGATGGTTTCACCGCTGTCAATGAAGTCGTCATTCACTGCTGTTACCGTAAAGCTGAGTGAGGTTAAGCCACCGCCGGTAAATGTCAGGGTGTTGGTCCCTGCATCATAGCTGATGCCGCCACCGCCTGCCGCTGTGATCGCAGCTTCAATCGCACCGGTGTAGTCTACATTGTCACTCGCTGTGCCAGGGAAGCTTAATACTACGCTGGCTGTGTTGCCGACAGACAGGGTGCCTGTCATCGCTACCGTGAAGGTCGCGGCATTGTCAGCCAGGTTCTCTTCGCTGATGCCAACCGCGGTGCCGGCTGCTTCATTACCGCTGTCGTTGACTGAAACCGCAAACGATACGGTGTTGTCAATGTCGGCGATTGTCGCCGTCGCGGTCGGTGTGGTGATGCTGGAGGAGCCTTCGGTAATGGCGC
>CAZUOQ010000013.1:0-48252 GCA_964622195.1 uncultured Methylotenera sp.
ACAGCGTATTGACTCCAGGCGTTAAACGCGTGGCTGTTGAAGCTGCTCACCCAGATTTCTGGCGTAAGTATGTAGGTATTGAAGGTGCTGTTGTTGGTATCGACACATTCGGTGAATCAGCACCGGGTGGCGTATTGATGAAGCACTTCGGCTTCACAGTTGAGAACGTAGTTGCAACTGTTAAATCGGTGCTTTAATTCACTAGTGCTGTATTTATAAGCCTAATAAGCTTAGTTAGCTAGTCTGCAAGGCACCTCACATGAGGTGCCTTGTTTTTTATAGACACGCTGAATATAAGTAAAATTTAGTAAATATAAAGAAGTTCGGTTTTAAAAAGTTTGGTTTTGGTTGTATTGTGTTCAGTAGGGCTTAAGTATTGATTACTTTTGATTTAAACGGTTATTTCAAGCTATTTTGAGTTGATTTACCTTTGTGCTAACAGAATAAATTTAGGGATTATCATGGCAATTCGAGTCGCAATTAATGGTTATGGACGTATTGGGCGCAATATTTTGTGTGCTATTTATGAGCAGCAGCGTAAAGATATAGAAATTGTGGCAATCAATGGATCCGCCAATTTAGAATGCACTGCACATTTGACAAAACATGACACGATTCATGGCAAATTTAAAGGTACTGTAGAAACACTGGATGAAGATGGCAAACACTATCTGGTACTCAATGGCGACAAAATTCGCGTGACTACCGATCGTAACCCGGCCAATCTGCCATGGAAAGAGCTGGCTGTCGATGTCGTGCTGGAGTGTACCGGCGCATTTCGTACTAAAGAAAAATGCCTGCCACACCTGGAAGCTGGCGCGAAGAAAGTCATTATTTCAGCACCGGCAGATAAAAATGAATGTGATGCAACCATTGTATACGGCGTCAATGACGAGATTCTGACCTCAGCCATGACTGTTATTTCGAACGCATCATGCACCACCAATGGCCTGGCGCCGATGGTAAAAGCCTTGAATGATAAACTGGGTATCGAATCCGGCCTGATGACAACGATACACTCATACACCAATGACCAGATGCTGGTGGATGGTCACCACAAAGATTTATACCGCGCACGTGCTGCCGCGCTGAACATGATTCCTACCAAAACCGGTGCTGCACAGGCAGTGGGTATTGTGATTCCTGAGCTGTATGGCAAGTTATCTGGTTTCGCAGTACGTGTGCCAACAGCAAACGTATCAGTGGTAGATCTGACCTTTGTGCCAGGTCGCGAAACGACAAAAGAAGAAGTTAACGCAATCGTTAAAGAGGCTGCTGAAGGCCCGCTTAAAGGCATTCTTGCTTATAACACCGAGCCTTTGGTTTCATCAGACTTTAACCATACGGAAACTTCCTCTAACTTTGATGCCAAGCAAACCACAGTGATTGGCGGCAAGCTGGTTAAAGTGATGGCCTGGTATGACAACGAGTGGGGCTTCAGCTGCCGTATGCTGGATACGGCTGTTGCTTTAATGAACGCAAAATAAGGGCACCTCTATAAATTCAATCTTTGGGCACATTGCTGCGTTGCGCGGTACTCACAACCTCGCTGTATATCGCATACTATCTCGGTTCTTGTGTTCCGTGCGCCTTGCACTGTATCCCAAATCTTGAATTTTTAGAGGCACCCATAAGATGAACGAAAATAATAGTGGCGCTAGGGGGTTTTATGCATTACATCAAAATGACTGATCTGGACCTGCAAGGCAAGCGCGTATTGATCCGTGCCGACCTGAATGTACCGGTAGCCGATGGTAAGGTGACATCCGACGCGCGCATCACGGCTTCGATGGCAACCATCGAGCATGCGCTTAAGGCCGGTGCAAAAGTCATGGTGACTTCGCATCTGGGACGTCCGGAAGAAGGCGTGTATTCAGAAGAGAATTCGCTACAGCCGGTTGTTGACGTTATTTCGGCCAAGCTTGGCAAACCGGTCCGGCTGGTAAAGGACTGGACAGACGGCGGTTTTGAAGTTGCGGCGGGTGAACTTGTCGTGCTGGAAAACTGTCGTTTCAACAAGGGCGAGAAGAAATGCAGTGATGAACTGTCACAAAAATATGCGAAATTGTGTGATATTTTTGTGATGGATGCGTTTGGTACCGCGCACCGTGCAGAGGCTACTACCTACGGCGTGGCTAAATTCGCACCGGTTGCGGCCGCAGGCATGCTGCTGGTGAATGAGCTGGAGGCGCTGACTAAAGCCTTGCTTAGCCCGGCACGCCCGATGGTTGCGATCGTTGGCGGCAGCAAGGTGTCAACCAAGCTGACCGTGCTGGAAAGCCTGTCGGAAAAGGTTGACCAGCTGGTGGTGGGTGGCGGCATTGCCAATACTTTCCTGAAAGCTGCGGGTTTCGAGGTAGGCAAGTCGCTGTGTGAAGATGACCTGGTGCCCGTTGCGCGTGCATTGATGGAAAAAATGTCATCAAGAGGTGCGGCGGTTCCGGTGGCGGTGGATGTGGTTTGTGGCAAGAAATTTGACGCAAGCGAACCGGCAGTGGCTAAAGACGTGGCTTCCGTGGTGGCGGATGACATGATTTTTGATATTGGCACGAAATCTGCTGATCAATTGGCAGAGATCATTAAAAATGCCGGTACAGTAGTCTGGAACGGCCCGGTAGGCGTGTTTGAGTTCGACCAGTTCGGCGCAGGTACCAAAACTATTGCTGATGCAATCGCCACCACCAAGGCATTCACATTGGCAGGTGGTGGCGACACGATTGCTGCCATTCAGAAATACGGTATTGAAAGTAAAGTTGATTATATTTCAACAGCAGGCGGTGCATTCCTGGAATTCCTGGAAGGTAAGAAATTACCTGCAGTAGAGATTCTGGAGCAGCGTGCTAAAGGTTAAATCGCCCGGGTTCTTTTGTACTTTTAAAAGTGGGGCTGATAGCCCCATTTTTATTTTGTAGGCAGTAAATTTGTATGATGTGCAATAAGAAGAATAGGTAAAAAAATTGACATTACGTAAAACAAAAATTGTAGCGACATTAGGTCCTTCCTCAAGCAGTGAGGAAATGCTGGCGCGCATGATTACTGCCGGTGTTAATGTCGTGCGTCTGAATTTTTCGCATGGCTCTGCCGAAGAGCATATCCGGCGTGCAGAAATCGTGCGTAATATCGCAGCCAAACTCGGTCGCCCAGTCGGTGTGCTGTGTGATTTGCAGGGACCAAAGATCAGGATCGGTAAGTTTGAGCAGGGTAAAATTACCTTGAAAACCGGTGATATATTTGTGCTTGACGCAGATTGTGAGCTGGGTGATCAATATCGGGTGGGGCTTGATTATAAGGCTTTGCCGAAGGAAGTTGCCGAGGGGGATGTTCTGCTGCTGGACGATGGACGTATTACGATGCAGGTAGATCGCGTGAAAGGCAATCAGATCCACTGCGTGATATTGAATGGCGGCGTGCTATCCAACAATAAAGGCATCAATCGCCAGGGCGGCGGGTTATCAGCAGATGCCCTGACCAATAAAGACCGTGACGATATTAAAACAGCAGTAGCGCTCGAAGCCGACTATATTGCAATTTCATTCCCTAAATCTGCAGCAGACGTTGAACTGGCGCGCACTCTGGTGAAAAAAGCCGGAGGTACTGCAAGTATTATTGCCAAAATCGAGCGTGCAGAAGCGATTGTTGCGCTTGAAGCGATTATTGAAGCCTCGGATGCGATCATGGTGGCGCGCGGTGACCTGGGTGTTGAAGTTGGCGATGCTGCCGTGCCGGGCTTGCAGAAACGCATGATACGCATGGCACGCTCGCGTAATAAGCTGGTGATTACTGCCACGCAGATGATGGAGTCCATGATTTCGAGTCCTATTCCGACCCGGGCGGAAGTTTCCGATGTGGCCAATGCCGTGCTGGATGGCACCGATGCGGTAATGCTGTCAGCTGAAACGGCATCAGGGCAATATCCGCTGGAAACGGTGGAAGCGGTGCACCGTGTGGCGTTAGAGGCTGAGAAAGCGTATTTCAGTGAGCGTCATGTACAGAAACTGGATCAGGTATTCATCAAGACTGATGAAGCCATTGCCGCTGCTGCGATTTATACTGCGCAGCACCTCAAGGTGAAGGCGATTGCCGCACTGACGCAATCGGGCAATGCTGCGCAGTGGCTGTCACGCGCTGATGCCGAGGTGCCGATTTATGCGTTGTCGCCGGATAAATTTGCACGCAGAAAGCTGACGCTGCACCGCGGTGTGTATCCGTATCCGATTGATCAAACCAATAAAAACAAAGAGGAAATCCTGCAGGAAATGGAACAGGTATTGCTGCAGCAGAGAGTGGTGACTGCCGGTGATCTGGTGATGCTGACTTTTGGCGAACCAATCGGCAGCCCGGGCGGGACAAACACACTTAAGATCATTAAGATTGGCGAGAACCGGCCCATCGTATAATTCAAAACGTATAATGCAAAACGTGTAATGTAAAAAGCGCGCAACGTAAAAAATTAGATAAAGATTTGCCAGCACTTTATAATAAGCAATTCGATTATCGATCAATTCAGCCAACATCATACATCCATGAATAAACCATTATTAGAAACCAGTATCAAAAGCCTGAAACGTATCCATCAAGGTAAAGTGCGTGATATCTACGATATCGATGCCAATACCATGCTGCTGGTCAGCACGGACCGTTTATCTGCGTTTGATGTCATTCTGCCTACCGGCATTGCCAATAAAGGCGCGATGCTGACGCAGATGGCGAATTTCTGGTTCGAGAAATTGCAGGATGTCGTGCCTAACCATTTGACCGGGATTGATCCGCAAAGCGTGGTAACTGATGTGGCCGAAAAAGCGCAGCTGGCTAATCGCTCAGTGGTGGTTAAAAAACTCAAGGCGCTACCGATTGAGGCGATTGTGCGCGGCTATCTGGTTGGCAGCGGCTGGAAAGAATACAAAGCCAAAGGCACTGTATGCGAGATTCCGCTGCCTGCGGGCCTGCAGGAAGCTTCAAAACTGCCACAGCCTCTGTTTACGCCATCGAGCAAGGCAGCAGTGGGTGAGCATGATGAAAATATCAGTATCGCACAGGTAGAGGCACTGATCGGTAAAGCGCTGGCAGCGAAAGTGGCTGAAGTAGCGATTGCGCTGTATAGCCAGGCAGCAGAGTACGCACTTACTCGCGGCATTATTATTGCCGATACCAAATTCGAATTTGGTCTGGATGAAAATGGCGTATTGCATGTTATGGATGAAGTGCTGACGCCTGATTCATCGCGGTTCTGGCCAGCTGAGAGTTATGCCGTCGGCAAAAATCCACCGAGTTACGATAAGCAATATGTGCGCGACTGGCTCGAGGCGAGTGGCTGGAACAAAACACCACCGGCACCGGCTTTGCCGGATGATGTGGCTGCGAAAACCAGTGAAAAATATATGGAAGCGTTTGAGCGCCTGACAGGTAAGCCTTTGAGTCTGGTCTAGATATATACCTGATTCGCTATAGGCTAAGTGTAGTGTGATGATAGGCAGCATGTTGTGCTAAATAAGCTCAAGTCGCTAGGCAAGCAACTGAAGCGTGAGTTTGCGGTTTACCGTCTGGTATTGAAACATCCGCAGACGCCGTGGATCGCTAAATTGTTTTTGGGTCTGGCAGTCGGTTATTTACTGCTGCCATTTGACCTGATTCCGGACTTTATCCCGGTCATTGGCCAGCTTGATGATGTCGTGATTATTCCAGTCTTGCTTTACCTGGCACTGCTGTTCATTCCAAAATGGATTATTCAAAGCTGTCGTGAGCAAGTCAAAGGTCATGGAAGCTAACATTTAGCAATTTGTTACAAGTCTTTTAGGCTGCCTTAGCGCGGACTTGTTATAATTGCGCCTCAAAATTAGTCGTTTATTTATTTAGTAAATTTATATTTAGGAATCAGCAATGTCATTGAACCAAGTGCCAACCGGCAAAGATGTCCCGAATGATTTTAATGTGATCATTGAAATCCCGATGCAGGGTGACCCAGTAAAATATGAAGTAGATAAAGAAAGCGGCGCAATTTTTGTAGACCGTTTCATGGGTACTGCAATGCATTATCCTGCTAACTATGGCTATGTGCCACACACCTTGGCAGCTGATGGTGACCCGGTAGATGTGCTGGTCATTACGCCAGTGCCATTGATTCCAGGTGTGGTTGTACGCTGCCGCCCGATTGGTGTGTTGCTGATGGAAGACGAAGCCGGTCAGGATGCTAAAGTGCTGGCGCTGCCAGTTGAGAAAGTATGTGGCTTATACAGCCACTTGAAATCATATAAAGACGTATCAGAAGGCCGCCTTGACATGATTGCGCACTTCTTTGAACACTATAAAGATCTCGACAAGGGCAAATGGGTGAAATTAAACGGCTGGGGCGATGTGGACCAGGCGAAGAAAGAAATCCTGGATGGCGTTAAAAACTACAATGACGCAAAAGTAAAACCAGCGTTTTAATTTGTGTTAGATCACAAATGATAGACAACAAAAAAGCAGCCTAGGCTGCTTTTTTGTTTGGACGAATCTATGCTGTAACCACACCAAACAAGCTGCCAACAGCCGCAGTTGCCAGCATCGCAAGTACACCCCAGAACGCGACACGAGATGCGCCTTTGAGCAAACTGGCACCACCGGCTTGTGCAGCCAATCCACCCAGGCTAGCTAAAAAGAAAAGAGATGTCGCTGCAACATAAGGGATAATGTTGCTATTCGAAACCAGAATCACGACTAATAGTGGCAGCGCAGCGCCAATTGCAAAGGTGCCGGCAGATGCAAGTGCCGCCTGTACCGGCTTTGCATTCATGGTGTCTATGATGCCAAGCTCATCACGCGCATGGGCACCAAGTGCATCGTGTGCTGTGAGCTGTACCGCGACCTGACGCGCCAGATCAGGTGTAAGTCCACGCAAGGTATAAATACCGGTCAGCTCATCCAGTTCATGTTCAGGCTGTGTCGCGAGCTCTTCGGTTTCACGCGCAATATCCGCAGCTTCCGTATCAGACTGTGAGCTCACGGATACATATTCGCCCGCTGCCATCGACATTGCACCTGATACCAGGCCGGCAACCCCCGTGATCAGAATTGTCTGTGGCGACGCGCCAGCAGCAGCAACGCCAATCACGAGGCTTGCGGTAGAGACTATGCCATCATTGGCACCTAATACTGCGGCACGCAGCCAACCGATACGGTGTGAACGATGAAATTCTGAATGTCTCATAATTGGTGCCTTGGCTTGTATAGGGTGAATAAAAAACTGTTAATGACGAGTCGATTTGTTATTTTAGCGGTTTAGTCTGATTTTGGTGATTGAAAATTGCTATTCATTGTCAGACAGCCAATTTAGGGCGTATGACGCTTAAATCCTCATAGCGGAAGTTTAGTGATTTCATCATCTTACTATCAGCCGCTTCTTCATCTTACTTCAGATGCTTCTCCTTCATCTTGCTGGGTTGTCTAAGCCGATTCTTTCCAGCAATACTGAGTAGACGAA
The DNA here is from genome assembly GCA_964622195.1 of uncultured Methylotenera sp. Classification (GTDB taxonomy): domain Bacteria; phylum Pseudomonadota; class Gammaproteobacteria; order Burkholderiales; family Methylophilaceae; genus Methylotenera. Next base: position 7,460 of record CAZUOQ010000013.1, read on the forward strand.
GAAATTTTGGGCATTCAAAATGATTGGGGGCTTGGCAAACGGCTGCGTGCAGGAGTCCATCTCGCATAGACGTCATCTCTTTAATTTTTCGATCCAATTCTCCAGCCTTTGCTAAAAGCAGCTCTCTATTAATGACTGGGCCATCAGGTGTAAACATTTCATGGATTTCATCTAATGAAAAACCAGCATTCCGCCCCAGCGAAATTAACGCTAACCGCTCTATGACATTAGCGCTGAATAAGCGACGTAAACCATTACGACCATAGGATTTGATCAGGCCTTTTTCCTCATAAAATCTTAACGTTGAAGCTGGTAATCCTGATGCTTTTGCAACCTCGGCAATATCCATTATTTTACCTATCTAAATTAATGCTTGACTTCAAGTTGACTTGAACTTTTATCCTACTCGCAATGCATCATTTATCACAACAATTTTTACTATTAAGTTGTGTGCATTTAATTAATATTCGAATAGCTTAAGGAGGTTATATGCTAAATCTTGAATGGGTAATGTTATATATTGCTTTGGGTGCTTTTGTTGGTTTTATGTCTGGCTTGTTAGGGGTTGGCGGCGGTGGCCTCCTGGTTCCTTTGCTAGCATCAATTTTTGTCTATCAAGGAATAGGCACAGATAGCATCGTGCATTTAGCGTTAGCTACATCATTAGCCTGCATGATTATTTCTTCAGTATCGAGCATGCGCTCACATGCTTCTAAAGGTACTGTCATGTGGGATGTTGTTAAGGGTATGGCGCCCGGTATTATGATGGGTGCATTGATTGCCACTCAAGTCGCAAGTAAAGTTAACTCAGCCTATATTGCTATATTTTTTGCGCTATTCATGGCGCTTGTAGCATTACAGACTTTTCTTAAGTGGCAGCCAATACCAAGCAAGAAACCAAGAACTATACCTGGATTAATTTTGGCTGGCATGGGAATCGGATCTGTATCTGCACTAGCGGCGGTAGGAGGTGGCTTTTTAACAGTAGTGTACCTAGGCTATAAGAATGTGGACATTAAAAAAGCGATTGGTACTTCCGCAGCAATTGGATTCCCGATAGCTATAACAGGTACTATTGGTTATACGATCAACGGTTGGACTACAACTTTGGATAATCCTTATACTTATGGATTCATTTATATTCCAGCGTTTCTAGCCATATCAATTACTAGTGCTATTTCAGCTCCTTATGGTGCTCGTTGTTCCCATAATATGCCGGAATCTAAACTGAAAAAAATATTCGCCATAGTTTGCTTGGCTTTGAGTGTGAAGATGTTAGTTTCATTCTGGTGATGCTACTCTTTTTGATATTGTTAGGTGGTTATTTTAGGTTCCTTGCTTTAGCATGAACCTAACTAAATAAACGTTCACTTTGTCTGCCTTGGAGCCATTCAGAAATAAAAAAGGCGACTTCGGTCGCCTTTTGGGTCTTGCTCAGTTTTACAGCAATGGCACGATCAGTAATGCCACGATGTTGATGATCTTGATCAGCGGGTTAACGGCAGGGCCTGCGGTATCTTTGTAGGGGTCACCTACAGTGTCGCCGGTTACAGCGGCCTTGTGGGCATCTGAACCTTTGCCGCCATGGTTGCCGTCTTCAATATATTTCTTGGCATTATCCCAGGCACCGCCGCCGGTACACATGGAGATCGCTACAAACAGGCCGGTCACAATCGTACCCATGAGCAGGCCGCCAAGTGCTACCGGGCCTAACAGCAGGCCGACAGCAACCGGCACCGCTACAGGCAGCAGTGATGGAATCATCATTTCCCTGATAGCTGCGGTGGTCAGCATGTCCACCGCTTTGCCGTATTCCGGTTTGGCTGTACCTTCCATAATACCTTTAATGTCACGGAACTGGCGGCGTACTTCTTCAACCACAGAGCCTGCAGCACGGCCAACCGCTTCCATCGCCATGGCTGCAAACAGGAATGGAATCAGGCCGCCGACAAACAGGCCGATAATCACCATCGGGTCGCTTAAATCGAATTTTACAGCGATCCCGGCACCTTCCAGCTTGTGGGTATAGTCGGCAAACAGCACCAGCGCAGCCAAGCCGGCAGAGCCGATTGCATAGCCTTTGGTGACTGCTTTGGTGGTGTTGCCTACAGCATCCAGCGGGTCAGTCACGTCACGCACGCTGCTTGGTAGCTCGGACATTTCGGCAATGCCGCCTGCATTGTCCGTAATCGGGCCGTAGGCATCAAGTGCCACGACGATACCCGCCATGCTCAGCATGGAAGTCGCCGCGATTGCGATGCCATACAGGCCGCCCAAATGGTAGGCTGCCCAAATCGCGATACATACGGATAGCACTGGCAGAGCAGTGGATTTCATGGAAACGCCGATACCGGCAATGATGTTGGTTGCATGGCCGGTTGTTGAAGCCTGTGCAACATGGCGAACCGGTGCATAGTCAGTGCCGGTATAGTATTCAGTAATCCAAACCAGCGCTGCAGTGAGTACCAGACCTACGGCACAGGTACCGAATAACTGGTTAGCCGAGATTGCCAAGTCACCTGCCATCAAGCCTTCAGGGAACATTTTCATGGTAACCACGTAAAACGCACCTAAAGAAAGCACGCCGGCAACAGCCAGGCCTTTATACAAAGCCGGCATTACATTTTTCATGCCGGGGGATGCCTTAACGAAGAAGCAGCCGATGATGGATGCAACGATAGATACTGCACCCAGCAGCAAGGGGTAAAGCACACCGTTGGCACCTGCGTTTGTAATGAGCAATCCACCTAAAACCATGGTGGCAATCAAGGTCACGGCGTAGGTTTCAAACAGGTCTGCTGCCATGCCGGCACAGTCGCCTACGTTGTCGCCTACGTTGTCCGCAATCACGGCCGGGTTGCGCGGGTCGTCTTCCGGAATGCCGGCTTCAACTTTACCTACCAGGTCAGCACCTACGTCAGCGCCTTTGGTAAAGATACCGCCGCCCAGACGGGCAAAGATCGAAATCAGGGATGAACCAAATGCCAGGCCGATGAGCGGGTTCAGGTCAGCAGCAGCTTCGCCGCCCAGAAATGCATAAAAACCGGCAACACCCAGCAGGCCTAAGCCGACTACCAGCATACCTGTAATGGCGCCTCCTTTGAATGCGACATCCAGTGCCGGGCCAATACCCTTAGTTGCCGCCTGTGCAGTGCGCACATTGGCTTTCACAGATACATTCATGCCGATAAAGCCACATGCACCAGAAAGCACTGCGCCGATAACAAAGCCGATAGCGGTGGTCGCGTTCAGGAAAATGCCGATTAATATTGCCAGAACCACACCGACGATCGTGATGGTTTTATATTGGCGGGCCAGATAAGCGGCCGCCCCTTGCTGAATCGCGCCAGCGATTTCCTGCATGCGCGCATTGCCGGCGGGTAGCCCCGAAATCCATTTGCTCATTACTGCCCCATACAGTACCGCGAGAATTGCGGCGCCGATGGCAACCATTAGTTCTACTGACATGACTTCTCCCTATCTAAATTTTTATCAATTACGTTACTTGGAAACTTGCTGTAAAACGTCGAAATAAAACTAGTATGTGAACCCAGGTACTAAACATTTGCTGCTAAAGCGGTAAAAACAATATGGCCGTTGCTAACTCCTTTGATGTTGCGATGTTAATAAATTGTAACAGTGCCCCATTATTGCATTATTAAACTGTACTCACAATAGACAAGCCGGCTAGCGGCTGTGAAATGCAGAATTGGATTAATCAGCTTTTTTGTAAAGCTTGTTCAGCGCATCGCCCAATGCGGTACCCGCCAATTTCCGACTCAGTTCTTTTAAACTGCTAACGGCTGCCGGAGTGAGTTTTCTGGGTGTTTTATGCTTGGGTTGCGGGCTAGATTTTACTTGCACTTTTACGCGAATTGCAGTAACTTCACACTCTTGCTTTTGTAGCTGAATCAATAGACTAGGTAGCAAAAGCTTGATTTTTGCCGCAACAACGCTGTTATCGGCATATACATTTAATTGCTTGTTCTTGATGCTGCTCGCGCGGCTGAATTTTGCCAGGTTATCCGGAGCAATTGTCTCCCAGATTTTTTGTGCAGCCTGAGTTTCCTGTGTACGCGTATTTAGCGCGCTCAGTTCAGGGTGTTTAAGCAATGTATTAAATCGTTGCATGGCTGCTTTACAGAATGCCGGTAATGATCAGGGGTGGTATGAATATCATTTTAGTCTCAAACAATATGGCGAAAGCAAAAACGCTTTCTGTGCTGCAAGTGAGTATGATTCTGGCTGCACTGGTGTTTTTGCCAATTTTAATCGCAATCATGCTCATTGTGCCACAGCAGCCTAATGCACAACAGGGTTCCAAGTCGTTAATCCCCAATCACCTGCGTTTTTCTTTTAATAATCCACAAAAACATCTTGATGCGTATGCCTTGCAGTTGGGTGAATTGCAGGCGCGTATGATGCGCCTGGATGCGCAAAGCGAGCGTCTGGCGAAATTGGCAGGCGAAAAAAGCGTGGCGCAGGATAGTCCGGCTGATGCGAAAAAAGCAGCAAAAACTGTCGTCAGGCCAGCGTTGTCTAGTCCGGTTTCCAGTCTCCCCGGCTCAATCAACTTGGGTGGCCCACTGGTGAAAAGTGCACCATTATCTGAAGCGGAGCTGCAGGTTAAAATTGCTGAATTGATGGAAAAAATCGAATTTAGTACAGAGCGCCTGAGTAATATTGAAGCCAAGCTGCTACAGCAAAGTGTATTGAAAAATACTTTGCCTAACAGCAGCCCTGTGGCCGCAGCATTTAACTCTTCAAGTTTTGGCTGGCGTATAGACCCATTTAACGGCCATAAAGCCTTTCACGAGGGCCTGGATTTTATGGCTGCAACCGGTGCGCCGATTTACGCGGCAGCGGGTGGCATCGTCTCAACTGCCGAGCAAACGCCTGATTATGGTAAAATCGTGAAAATTGATCACGGCTCTGGTCTTGAAACGCGCTATGCGCATGCTTCAAAGCTGTTTGTCAGAGCTGGTGAGCGTGTAGAAAAAGGCCAGAAAATTGCTGAAGTAGGCAGCACCGGTCGCTCAACTGGGCCGCATCTGCATTATGAAATAAGATTGGCTGGCAATCCGTTGGATCCAAGAAAATATCTTAATGCAGGCAATTAACAGGTATTGTCATTAACCACCACTTATGGGGCAAAGTAACGCAAAGGGTAAAAGTAGCAGTTGTTAAATCCAGTAGATTTAATTAATTCTTCAGTATCTCAACATTACAATCCATATTCGTTCATAAATTAACCATAAAAGCTCTATCCTCTAGCGGAAAGTCACTCATTTCATGATCTCCACGTTGTTCAAAAAATTATTCGGTAGCCGTAATGAAAGGCTTGTTAAACAGTATGCGCAGAAGGTTCAGCAAATCAATGCGCTAGAGCCGGCGATGCAGGCGCTGAGTGATGAAGCACTTAGAGCGAAAACAGAGGAATTCAAACAGCGTTATGCAAATGGCGAGAGCCTGGAAAAACTGCTGCCGGAAGCTTTTGCTGTGGTACGTGAGGGTAGTCGCCGTGCGTTGGGCATGCGCCATTTTGATGTGCAGATGATTGGCGGCATGGTACTGAATGCAGGAAAAATCTCGGAAATGCGTACCGGCGAGGGTAAAACCCTGGTCGCGACATTGCCAGCCTACCTGAATGCCCTAAGCGGCAAAGGTGTACATGTGATCACCGTGAACGATTACCTGGCTAAGCGTGACGCGGAGTGGATGGGTAAGCTTTATAACTTTCTGGGTTTATCGATCGGCATCAACCTGTCACAAATGACCAATGAAGCCAAACGTCTGGCGTATGCTGCCGATATTACCTACGGCACCAATAATGAATATGGTTTTGACTACCTGCGCGATAATATGGTGTATAGCGCAGAGGAGCGTGTACAGCGTGGCTTGAACTATGCGCTGATCGATGAAGTGGACTCGATCCTGATCGACGAGGCACGTACACCGCTGATTATTTCAGGTCAGGCTGATGATAGCGTGGCGCTATACACACAAATCGATACTGTAGCAGCAAAACTGGTCGCTCAGACCGAAGAAGAAGGCGCCGGCGATTTCTGGGTAGATGAAAAAGCACAGAACGTCGTGATGTCAGAGCAGGGCCATGAGCATGCTGAAGCCTTGTTGGCGGAAGCTGGTTTGCTTGCAGAAGGTTCAAGCCTGTATGAAGCGTCTAACATTACTTTGGTGCATCACCTGTATGCATCATTGCGCGCACGCAACCTTTATCACCGTGACCAGCACTACGTGGTGCGCGACGGTGAAATCGTGATTGTGGATGAATTTACCGGCCGTATGATGGCTGGCCGTCGCTGGTCTGACGGTTTGCATCAGGCGGTGGAGGCTAAAGAAGGCGTTGAAATTCAGAAAGAAAACCAGACGCTGGCTTCTATTACGTTCCAGAATTACTTCCGTATGTACACCAAGCTGTCCGGCATGACCGGTACGGCAGATACCGAGGCCTATGAGTTCAACCAGATTTATGGCCTGGAAACCGTAGTGATTCCAACGCACCGTCCAATGCAGCGTAAAGACGCCATGGATAAGGTGTATAGAACCGCACGTGAGAAATATGCGGCCGTGATTGAAGATATTAAAGGTTGCCAGAGCCGTGGCCAGCCAGTGCTGGTAGGTACGACCTCGATTGAGAATTCGGAACTGATTTCCAAACTGCTGACAGAGGCGAAGCTGGATCATCAGGTGTTGAACGCGAAGCAGCATGAGCGTGAAGCGCACATTATTGAACAGGCTGGTCGTCCGGGTGTGATTACGATTGCTACCAATATGGCTGGCCGCGGTACCGATATCGTGCTTGGAGGTAATCCTGAGTCTGATATCGCTGCAGTCGAGGCCGATGCTAACTTAACAGACGCGCAAAAAGCTGAGCGCGTGGCACAAATCAAAGCTGACTGGCAACAGCGCCATGATGGCGTGCTGGCTGCTGGCGGTTTGCATATTGTCGGTACCGAGCGTCACGAATCACGCCGCGTGGATAACCAGTTGCGCGGCCGTTCCGGCCGTCAGGGTGATGCTGGTTCCAGTCGTTTCTACCTGTCGCTCGAAGATCAGCTGCTGCGTATTTTTGCTTCTGACCGTGTCTCAGCCATTATGGGCAAATTGAATATGCCGGATGGCGAGGCGATTGAGCACCCATGGGTGACGCGCGCGATTGAGAACGCGCAGCGCAAGGTGGAAGGCCGCAACTTTGATATCCGTAAACAACTGCTCGAGTATGATGATGTGGCAAACGATCAGCGCAAGGTGATCTACGAGCAGCGTAATGAGTTACTGGAAGCTACGGATGTTGGCGCAACGATTGCTGCGATGCGTGAAGATGTGCTGATCAGCATGATTGCGACGCATATTCCGCCTGAAAGCGTTGAAGAGCAATGGGATGTGCCTGCGCTGGAGCGTGAATTAAAAGCAGAGACCGGTCTGGAACTGCCGCTGCAGAAAATGCTGGAAGATAATCCGGATATCCATGAAGAAACGCTGCGCGACTTCATCCTTACCGAGGCTAATAAAGCCTATGCAGAGAAAGAAGCGCTGGCGAGTCCTGAAATCCTGCGTCAGTTTGAGCGCTCAGTGATGCTGCAAAGCGTGGATAATCATTGGCGTGAACATCTGTCTGCGTTGGATCATCTGCGTCAGGGTATTCATTTGCGCTCTTATGCACAGAAAAATCCGAAGCAGGAATACAAGCGTGAAGCGTTTGAATTGTTTGAAGGTTTATTGAACACGATTAAGTCTGAAGTGACAAAAGTCACGATGCTGGTACAGGTGAAAACCGAGGCTGATGTTGAAGCGGTTGAAAAACCGGTAGAGGTCGAGAACGTACAATATCAGCACGCCAACTATGATGAGGCGCTGGGTGTGGCTGCTGCTGACGAAGGCGCTGAGGCTACAGCTTCACAGCCGATGGTACGTGAGGGTGTCAAGGTCGGTCGTAACGATCCATGCCCATGCGGTTCAGGCAAAAAATATAAACAGTGCCATGGCGTATTGAGTTAATAGGTAAGCTGAGTTAATAGGCGCAGTTAATACAAGATAACTAAATTAGATAGAAGCGGTTAAGAGAATGTCTGAAATTGTACAAGAAGAAGCCCAGTCCCCTTGCATCGGGGTTTGCAGTATAGATGAAGCATCAGGTTACTGTCAGGGGTGCTATCGTACCATTGATGAAATCAAAGGCTGGTGGAATATGAGCCAGCCGCAGCAGGCGCAGCTGACAGCAGAGCTGGAACAACGTCAGAGCCAGCTAGTCAGTTTCGATTAGTGTTTCCTGAATAAGCTGTTTATTCTTAAGCAGCTTATCCAATGCGTCTTTTGCGCAGGTGTCAATCTGGATGACTTTGCCAAGTTCTGTCGCTGAAAAGTCTTGTGCCGTTTTTAGCTGATGTTCTAGTACGGCAATTGTTGCTTCAGAGGGATCCATTCCGTGTTTCTGGCGCTCGCTGATACGCCGTTTTAATTCCTGTTCCGGTGCGCAGAAGTCCAGTATTACAAAACTCACCTGTTTTTTTGCAGCCAGTTCTGCAAACAGTTCGCGCTGTTTAGCCTGTAAAAACGCAGCATCTATCAATACTGAAAAACCGGCATCCAGCAGGGAGGATGCCAGTTCTTCCAGCCTCTGGTAAACCAGAAGTACGTTCTCGGGGGTGTAAAAGCCCTGATTCACTGCGTTGCTGGCATCTTTCTGGGATTTATCGATGAGTCGTTTGCGCTCTACATCCGAGCGCAGATGAATCATGCCAAGTTTTTCTGTCAGCTGCGCACTGAATGTAGACTTGCCGGAGCCTGAGTAGCCATGGGTAATCAATAATTGCGCCGGCTTCGCTAGAGTGTAGTTTTCAGCTAAACAGGCGTAACTCCTGGCTTCCTGTAAATCCTGCGGATTTTGATGTTGTTCCCAGCACAACAATGCGACTTTGCAACGCACCAGCGCCCTGTAAACAAGATAATAAGGTAATAAAGCCAGCCCCGCGTAGTCGCCGCTGGCACTTAGGTAACGATTCAGAAAGCGATAGGCCAGCTGCTTGAAACCGCGTTGCTGCAAATCCATGATCACGAAGGCAATTTCGCTGATGACGTCTATCCAGTGCAGGCCCGGATTGAATTCAATGCCATCGAATGGCGTAACCACGCCATTGATGAGCGTAATGTTGCCCAGATGCAGATCACCGTGGCACTCACGGATGAAGCTCTGCTGTTTACGCAACTCCATCAGCCCTCTGTTTTTTAACAGCGCCCGTTCACCCCACTGTTCTAATTGCAGTATCTGCTGCAAGAATGTTTGGTCGTTGATTAGCGGTTTAATGTGGGCAAAGTTACCTTTGAACCAGTGATGGGTTTCCTGCGGCGTACCAAAATGGCTGCTGGAAGTATCGCAAGCTGCCTGCCGGTGAAATTCGGCCGTCAGTTCGGCTAATTGGTCAATCATGGCAGGGCTGAGTTCGCCCCGCTCAGCGACATGGCTTAATAGCTGGCTGCCATCAAACTGCTGCATTTGCACTGCATATTCTATGGCTTCACCGCTGCCGTTCATCTGCGGGTGCTCAGCTGAACCGGTAATCGGCACTACCTGCAGGTAAAGGTCCGGTGCAAAGCGTCGATTGAAGCGTAATTCTTCCTGACAGTAGAAATGCCGTTTATCCAGTGTGGAAAAATCAAGAAAATCAAACTGTACATTCTTTTTGATTTTGTAGGCGTACTGGCCTGTCAGCAGTACCCACGAAATATGCGTTTCAATCAGTTGAATTTGCGTTACCGGATGTGGATAAGCTGCGGGACTTAATAAGGCCTGAATCAAACTCACGGCAACACCCTCTCAACAATCTTTTGCAGTTATTAATGATGCGTGCCGATAATTACGCCCTGGCTCCGCAGGTCTTCCAGAATAGTTAGACCAAACTCAATGATACGCTCCGGTTCGGGATGTTGTAACTCTTTTGCCAGCAATATGAGCGCCTGCCTGCCGCTAAGGGGCTCGCTTTGCAGCAGTGAGAGTAACCGGTAAGTAATAGCGTTCAGTTCTATGAATTTTACCTGGTCATCTGCATTGAGGAATACCAGAAGCTGCGTACTTTCCGGCTGCCCGGGTTTGTGACGAGGTGAAATTTTATGCACGGCATAGTCATAATTGAGTAACTGCATGGTTGGTGCAAACACCGGTATGCCGTTGCCGAGATCGCCATCAGGTTCAACATTCTTTGCTTTTGTCATATTCGGGCTTGAAGCCACAAACAGTTCTATCCATTCGTAATGGCATAGGCTTTTGAGGTAAGGCGGCAGCAATGCCTGCAATGCAGGTTCAGCATGATCCAGAAAATGTAAGAACTGCTCTGGAATCTTGCGGAACAAAGGGCTGCTGGCGGAATAGTCGCGCATGAATGCCTGATTCAGTTTTAACCATTTACGCTTGCCAAGTACTTTGCTGGCTACAGGAAAGCATGCGGAAACTGATTCAAATAAATTGTTGAATACAATTTCCTCATACACGGCCATGCGTTCGTCAGGCACCCCTGCTAGCGGCGGTTGGTTTTCAGGGTCGCGCAGGCGTGCGGTAAATGCCAGTTGATAACGCTGAAAGCTGGGCAGTTCTGCAATCATGACATTATCCCACTGCTGCTAACTGATGAGAGGCAATAAGATTGCGCCCGGCTTTATGCTGGTAGTCGGCAATTTTATTGATTTCTTGCATTAATACATTGAGTGGCGGGATGTTATTGTCGCGTTCCAGCAGTGTCGGGAAGGTGCCGAATAACTGGTAAGCGTCTTCCAGCAGTGCCCATACCGGGTCAATCACATCTTCACCATGGGTATCGACCAGCAGGTTCGGTGTTTGCTGGTAATGGCCAGCCATATGGCTGTAAATAATGCGCTCACCGGGAATGCCGCGCAGGAACGCATGCGGATCAAAGCCGAAATTGACACTATTGACGTAAATATTGTTAATGTCGAGATGCAGCAGGCAATCAGCTTCAGCGATGACGGCATTAATGAAGTCAAGCTCACTCATCTCGGAAATCGGTGCAGCGACATAAAACGAGGCATTCTCAACCCCGATGCGTTGGCCAAGTATATCCTGGGTCTGGCGTATGCGCTGGGCTACATAGTGCACAGCTTCTTCGGTAAACGGTATCGGCAGCAGGTCATAAAGGTAACCCTGCTTGCCTTGAAAGCCATCAGTGCAATAGCTTAAGTGCTCGGTATAAACCGGTATCTGATACTGGTGCAGGAAGGTTTTGACCTGCTGTAAAAAGTCTACATTGAGCGGACTCAGGCCGCCCAAAGATAAACATAAGCCATGACAAACGACAGGGTAACGCTCAACGAACCAGTCCAGCTGCTTTTCGGCTTTGCTGCCGGCGCCGATCCAGTTCTCGGGCGCGATCTCTACAAAGTTGATATTAGCTAATTGCTCCTGTCCGTACAGCGACTGAATCTGGGGTATCAGCTCACGCTTGAGCCCCAGACCCGTGCCTTGTAGCTGGCTGATGATTGCCATGGATAATTGTTAGAACTATTTATTATTTTTTCTCGCCACCACATTTACCTTCGTGGGCTTTTTCTGCGCTGCATTTGCCTTCAGTAGCTTTGTCGCCGCCACATTTGCCTTCATGCGCTTTTTCTGCGCTGCATTTGCCTTCAGCTTCTTTTTTCATGCTGGAACCGCATTTGCCGGTACCGCATTTACCGTCTTTAGCTTTCTCGTGGTTGTCAGCGACTTGATAGCCACTGGACAATGATTTCATGGCAAATGGATTTTCTGCTGCATTCACGGTTGTGGCTGCGATAGAAAGTGCAAATGCGCTGCCGATAGCCAGAGAAATAGATTTTTGAGTTTTGTTCATGTTAACTTCCTTAAATTTAATTAAAAATAACCAGGTTTTGATTTAACAGATTCGGCACTTATTGCTGATCAGATTCAATCCTGTGCAGAATCCTGTTTTTTACATCTAGCGGTAGCTTTATAGTGCTGTCGTGTTCTACGCCATTCCTGATCCGCTGCAAGGCAGTACGCAACATGTTCAGTTGACGTTTAAACTGCGTGCATGGATTACAGATTAAAAGGTGCAGCCTTAACTGTACCTTTTCTGACCACGTCAGTGGACGGTCTAAAGATTGTGAAACGAGTTTACTGGCTTGTTTGCAGGTAAGCATGCTATTCACTAACCTAAGACCAATTCAACTCTAAACATTTTCTTAATCCCATCCGTGCTCTATATAACATTACCCAAGCATTGGTCGCAGTAATATCCAGTTCCTTACAAATATTTTCATTTTCCAGTTCGTGCACATCACGCAACATGAAAATGGCTTTTAATTTTTTGGGTAATTTGCTTAGACACTCGTCTAGGACAGCCAGGAATTGTTTCTGTTCCAGCGTGTTATCCGGCATCTCCAACGTTTGCGGTTTGTCGAGCCAGTGGCCGGATTTGTCAAAAAAATCATCCATGCTGCTATCTGATGTATCCAGATCAATTAAATCTGAAACAGGCTGTTCGCGTATCTGCTTACGCTGTAAATCGATTATTTTGTGCTTGAGTATGCCGGTAAGCCAGGTTCTGGCAGACGATTCACCATCAAAACTGTTATTTTTAATCGCTGCGAGCATGGTTTCCTGTACGGCATCTTCCGCCTGATGCGGGTCTTTCAGTCTTGCCAGCGCAAAGCGATACAGGTAATCGCCATGTTCGGTAAGCCAGTCGTTGAGATTGTTTTCTGCCACTATGCTGTTCCAACCCTTTCATTTAGCAGCCCAAGATAATGGGCTGAATCTAAAGGTATGTTATTACGCTGCGAATGCCAGATGGTTTCCGCCAGACATTCCAGCAAATCGTGCTGTGCACTGTGTTTGTCACCGTGTTTTTCGATTAATGTAGCATAAACTTTACTGATGCCGATAGGCTGATTGATACTGACTTGTTCAATGACCGAGAGATGCAGACTGATGTGCAGGAACGGGTTGGTTTCGCCCATCTCCGGAAAGTACTGCTGGCTCATATAGCGCTCCGGCGCATCTAAAATTGCATGATATTCCGGATGCATCTGTATGACTTCAACCGCGATTTTTTCCAGATCGGTCAGGGCTGCGTTCTGTTTGAATTTAGCCCAGGCATCAAATAGAAATTGGCGTGCCTGGTCTCGGCTGGGGTTGTATAAACTCATATTAAAGGGTATCTAAGCGCTTGAGAATAATGAAAGTACTGCGGAGTATGGCAGTAGTTGATTGTCGCCATTAATGTAGGCAATTTCACCATTACCATAAAAGCCTAATATTGGCATGTTTGGAAAAGTTTTGGTAATGACTTTTAAATCTCGGTCTATGCCATTGTAAAAATATGGCCCTCTACCCAGGCAGGAAAACAGTAATGCAAAATCTGGCAGGGCTCCGAGTTTTTCAGTCAGACGGCTCGTTAACAGCGTAATATCGGCTTCTGCAACGGCTGTAGCACGAAATGACCAGCTCAGGAACTGGCCGGTATGCAATGGCTGTGCCAGGGTGATGCTACCGATATCTTCATCACAACTGATGATGGTGGTTTGATTGAAATTGCCCTCTGTGATGGCTTCTGCACTATCGGCATATAAGGCAGTCACCAGATGCAGCGGCACAGCTTCATCGCTTTTGCTGTGGGCTCTCCAGGCTTTTTGCAGTCCATGCAGCGGGGCCTGATGATTGAGCTGGATCAGGTCGAACAGATCGGTGTGATGAATCTGCTGTGGCTGTGTCAGCAGTTGCACCCCATGTGACGTGCCGGTGGCAATATTGACGCCGGAGAGAAATGCTTCGACATAACCTGATACCTCACCTTTGGCATTTTGCCAGACTGAAAACGGGCCCTGGCCGATTGCATCTCCGGATACGCCGCCGTAACGTCGATGGCTGTTATTGAGCCAGGTGCTGTTAATGGCATTAGGCGCACTCAGCGTAAGCAAGGGCTGGTTGCTGACATTGTTTTTCGGCAAGTCCAGGCTTACACCGTCTCCGAATACCATCGCCGCCGCTGCCGGTGCGTCTAGCACCCAGTCTTCTTCGGTGAAAATGCCGGTGGCTGAGCAACCCATGACCTGCATGCAATTAGCCGCTTTGGCGGCCGCCTTGATCGCATCCTGTGGGTTGCTCGCAAACTCTGAGGTCAATAGTAGCAGCACGCTACTGGCAATACTGATATCTGCCTTTTGCATAGCATTGGTTACGGCCTGTGCTGCCAGTTCTGCAGAAGCTTCTTTGCCTAATACGATGCTGGTTGCGACTTTCATTGCTGATGCTGCAAAAAAGTATCTGGCGCAGAGGTGAACTCTTTTGCCTTGTATTCACATAAGTCTGCAATACAGCATTGGCCGCATTTTGGCTTGCGGGCCGTGCAGGTGTAACGGCCATGCAGGATTAACAGGTGATGTGCGTCTTTCAGGTATTGTTTCGGGATCGTTTTGAGATATTTCTTTTCAACTTCGAGTACCGTTTTGCCAGGGGCGAGATTAATGCGGTTGCCTAATCTGAATAAATGGGTATCGACCGCTATCGTAGGTTCGCCAAATGCGGTATTCAGAATGACATTCGCTGTTTTGCGGCCAACACCCGGCAAGGCCTCCAGTGCGGCACGATTGTTAGGAACCTGCGACTGATGCTCGGCAATGAGTTGCTGGCAGGTAAGCAGTACATTCCTGGCTTTTGAGTGGTAGAGGCCAATCGATTTAATGTAGTGCTCCAATCCATCCAGCCCCAGTGCCAGAATGGCTTCCGGCGTGTTGGCGACGGCAAACAGCTGTTCGGTGGCAATGTTTACGCCTTTATCTGTAGCTTGTGCAGATAAAATCACTGCAATCAATAGCTCAAAGGTACTGCTGTGTTTAAGCTCGGTAGTCGGGTTTGGAATAGCAACACTTAAGCGTCTGAAAATTTCAAGGCGTTGCTGAGCATTCATGAGTTAACACTAATAAAATTATCGGGTATTTAGTGATTGAGTGCGGGTTTAAGGCTGCTTTCCGGAGTATCCGTTTTTTTTGCATTCCTGACCTCTGCCCAGTTGCGTAACGCAATCAGTGTACCTAAGCCGAGAAAAGCGCCCGGTGGCAATACTGCAAGCAAGAATCCATGATAATCAGGAATCACGGTTAATACAAAGTGTTTAGCTTCCGGGCCAAATACCAGGTCCAGGCCGGAGAATAGCGTGCCTTTGCCAATCACTTCACGCATGCCGCCCAGTAAGCCCAGAACTAACGTCAGGCCTATGCCCATCATGAAGCCGTCGAGTATGGAAGGTACAAAAGTATTTTTGGCAGCAAAAGACTCAACACGCGCCAATACAATACAATTCACGACGATAAGCGGAATGAAGATGCCCAGCACTTTATGCAGCGGGTGCGCAAAGGCGTTGATGGACATATCAATGATACTGACCAAGGCCGCGATGATCAGGATAAATACTGGTACGCGGATCTCACTGGGTACCAGTTTGCGCACCGGTGATACGGTGCCGTTAGAGGCTGCCATGACCAGCGCTGTCGCGAGGCCCAGGCTGATGCCGTTGACTGCCGTGGTGGTTACCGCGAGCGTGGGGCACAGGCCCAGTAACTGTACCACACCAGGATTCTGTTTCCACAGCGCATTAACGGTGATTTCTTTATAGTTGCTCATGTTTAATCCTTATGCCTGGATTCATGTTCTGATTTTGATTGATGTTCTAGCTGCTGTTGCAATGTATGCTGGTTTTGTACATAAAACTGCAGTGCTTTTGCAACCGCTTTTACTACGGCGCGTGGCGTAATGGTTGCACCAACCATGTAATCGAATTTGCCGCCGTCTTTTTTGACTTTCCATTGTTCAGCAGGTGTTTTTTCGACAGATTCATTATCGAATAGTTTTATCCAGTTGCCATGCGCAATGTCGATGTAGTCGCCCAGCCCCGGGGTTTCTTTATGTGCAAGTACACGCACGCCGCTGACCGTGCCATCTGCGCGGATTGCGATGAGCAGCTTGATGTCGCCGCTGTAACCGTCATGCGCGATGGCTTCCAGTATGACCGCTGCAAACGCATGATCCTGCTTGGCAATGTAAGCTTTACTGGGGACTTTGTTGCCCAGTAAGTCATTCGGTGCGATTTCGATGACATTGTTTAGCAGGCTGTCTTCATCCTTGCTTTTATGGTCGCTATAGTAATGTTCATCGGGCAAAATCTGCCTGAATAGAGCCAGCCGCGCTTCGGCTTCACTTTTCTCGATAGGCTCGCGTGTGATGTTGAATACATAGGCGAGCAGCGCCGTGCCGATCAGAGCAAAAGCCACCATGGTAATGGCAGTAACAGAGGTATGTTTAATCACGGTATCAGACATAAGCGGCCTAGTTCTTCGTGTGACCAAAAACACGCGGTTGGGTATGCGCATCGATCAGTGGTACGCACATATTCATGAGCAGTACGGCAAAAGCGACGCCATCCGGGTATCCGCCATAAACGCGAATTAAATAAGTAAGCACGGCAACGCCAGCTGCAAAATACAACTTGCCGCGCGGCGTGGTCGGACCACTGATTGGGTCGGTGATGATAAAGAAGGCGCATAGCATGGAAGCGCCGCTCATCAAATGAAATAGTGGGTTAGCAAAATGTGCCGGGTTAACCGTATAAAAAACCAATGACATTGCAGCCAGTGTAGCCAGGAATGCAGTAGGCAGATGCCAGCTGATAATGCGTTGCTGCAGCAGATATAAACCGCCGAGCAGGTATGCTGCGGTGACAAACTCGCCACCTTTGGCTCCCCATACCCCAAAAATCGGTACCTCGGTAATACCGGGAACTTCATGTTTGAGCATGAGCTGGGTTTTTAAGTAATCCAGCGGAGTGGCAGAGGTGACCGCATCTATTTTGACGTCTGCTGGCAGGGTGCTGCTGAAAATAAAGTGCAGCTGATCCATGAAGCCAAGTTTGGTTTGGGCCAGAATCAAAGGCGCAGGCCATTTGGTCATGATGATAGGGAATGAAATCAGCAGCACCGCATAACCAACCATAGCCGGATTGAACGGGTTATAACCGAGGCCGCCGTATAGCTGTTTTGCGATCACGATGGCAAATAATGTGCCGACGACAACCAGCCACCAAGGGGCCAGCGGTGGCAATGCCAATGCCAGCAGCCATGCGGTTACCACAGCGCTTAGGTCTGATAGATAGGGGCGAATCGGACGCTGGCGCAGTTTGAGTAAAGCCGCCTCAGAAACCAGTGCGGTCACGGTTGCCAGGGATAGGGTGATTAATATGCCACCGCCGTAGATCCATACGTAGGCAAAAATGCCGGGCACAAGTGCCAGCAGCACTTTAAGCATGATGATGCTGACGCTAGGCGCATCGGTAATGTAAGGTGATCGGTTCAAGTTTTTATCCTGGTAACAAGTTTTATTGATGGCCTTTAATTTTCTGAGTCTTGCGCCTTGACTGCCTGTTTGGCTTTTTCGCGGATGGCATCAATCTGGCTGATTTCGGCTTGCACGGCAGGGCTTGCATCCTCAACGTTCTTGGGGCTAATGCCAGCCTGTGCTGCAGCCAGTTTCTGTGCTTTTGCCCGCTCGATGGCGGCAGCTATCAGTGCCTGCTTGTCTTGTTTCGCCTGCTCAGCTTTTGCCTGTTCATCTTGTGTCGGCAAACTTTCAGCCGGCACATGTTCAGATTGTGCCGGTTTGCCACTGGCAGCGGGCGCGTCAGCAGATGTCGTTTCTGATTTACTCTGTGCGTCAGCGGTCTGGGCTGCGGCAGCTTTTAATGCTTTAGCGCGCTCGATGGCAGCAGCAATTGCTGCTTTTTTTGCATCATCTGTAGTTGTGCCGGCAGCTGGTTTTTCAGTTTCAATTTTAGCAGGCTCAACTTTAACCTCTTCCGGTTTTGCCGCTTCTGTTTTGGCGGTTTCAGCTTTACTGCCTTCAGTCTTATTAGTGGCTGCGCGTTCTGCATGCTTCTGGGCGCGTTCCAGTTTTTCGCGTTCAATACGCGCAAGCCGGAACTCATTGCGCTCACGCGCAAGGTCGGCGGCTTCTTTGGCTTTATCGGCAGCGATAATTTCGCTTTTTGCATAGCGATAATATTGCACCAGCGGAATGTTGCTTGGACATACATAAGAGCAGCAGCCGCACTCGATGCAGTCAAACAGATTATAGTCACGCGCCTTTTCAAAATTATCTGATTTTGAGAACCAGTACAGTTCCTGCGGTTGCAGATTTACCGGGCAGGCATCTGCGCAGCGCGCGCAGCGGATGCAGGGCATTGCTGGCGGTGGCGGTGCAAACAAATCCGGCGTTGCGGCAATAATGCAGTTTGCAGCTTTGGTAACCGGTACCTCAATCGTAGGCAGGTCAAAGCCCATCATTGGCCCACCCATGATGAAATGGCTGGTACCTGGCTTCACGCCACCTGCTGCATCAATGAGTGTTTGCAGCGGCGTGCCGAACAGCACTTCAAAATTTCGCGGTGAATTTACACTGCCTGTGATGGTGACGATGCGGTCAATCGCCGGCTCACCCAATACAAAATAGCGGTAAATCGCCAGCACGGTGGCTACGTTGAATACCTGTACGCCGACATCGGTTGAACGTTTGTCGTGCGGAATTTCAATCCCTGACACCAGATGGATCAGGCGCCGTGCATCGCCGCTCGGGTAAAGCGTAGGTACAACTTTGACCGAGGTGCCAGCTAAAGCCTTGCAGGCTTCTGTCATCGCCATGATAGCTTCCGGCTTGTTGTCTTCTATGCCGACGATGCAATTTTCGGCATCGAGCAGAAACTTGACGATTTCCATGCCTTTGACGATTTCATCCGCACGCTCGCGCATGAGCATGTCATCGCAGGTGATATAGGGCTCGCACTCGGCTGCATTAATCACCAAGGTATGAATCTGGGATTTTCCATCGGCACGCACTTTAATGTGCGTAGGGAATGTCGCCCCTCCCAAACCGACAATGCCTGAAGCACGCAGGCTGGCCACTAATGCTTTCTTGTCGGTATTGCGCCAGTCTACCGGTTGCAAAGCCGTCCATTCATCCTTGCCGTCAGGTGTCAGGGTGATGCACATGTCCGGCAAACCGGATGGGTGTGGAATGACTGCATCGCTGATGGCACTGACCGTGCCGGAAGTCGGCGCATGAATCGCTGCGGATACCGTGCCTTCTGCCTCAGCCAGCATCTGGCCTTTCAGTACGCGGTCACCCACCTGCACTTTTATTTTTGGAATATAACCCACATGCTGGCGCAGCGGCAGCACAAGCTTTTCA
Organism: uncultured Methylotenera sp.; assembly: GCA_964622195.1. Lineage (GTDB taxonomy): Bacteria > Pseudomonadota > Gammaproteobacteria > Burkholderiales > Methylophilaceae > Methylotenera. The sequence continues at coordinate 26,724 of CAZUOQ010000013.1, forward strand.
GGAATGGCCAGCTTTGCAACAGGCAGTGTTGTGGATTGCTGTTTATGGCCGTTCGGGTGCACACCGCCATGAAATTTATACACATCAGCAGTTTGAGCACTCTGACCGCTGATCAGTTTGCCAGCAAATTCAAGGATTGAATTTATCATGCTGCATGACTCCTATCTGCAGGTATCGCCTTGATTGGAATCACAGGGTATTTCCATTTCCAGTTGTCAGGTGTTTCAGCAATAGCTACCATGGTGATACAGTCTACCGGGCAAGGTGCGAGGCATAGTTCGCAGCCAGTACATTCTGAGGCGATAATGGTGTGCATATGTTTTGCTGCGCCTAGAATGGCATCTACCGGGCAAGCCTGTATGCATAGTGTGCAGCCGATGCAGGTATTCTCATCAATAAATGCCACAGATTTTGGCTTGGGCAGGCCGTGTTCAGCATTGAGAGGCTTGTATTCCACGCCCATCAGGTCAGCCAAGGCGCGTGCACCGGCATCACCACCGGGCGGGCACTGGTTGATGTCGGCTTCACCTTTGGCGATGGCCATGGCATAGGGTTTGCAGCCGGGGTAGCCGCACTGCCCGCATTGGGTCTGTGGCAGAATCGCGTCAATGCGTGCTACCAGCGGATCGCCTTCAACTTTGAACAGCAGCGCGGAAATACCGAGCATAATGCCTAACACCAAGGCCAGGCCAAGCATAATGTAAAGAGCGGTTAACATATAGTTGGGTTTAGTACTTAAGGCTAATATTTATCAAGTCCGGCAAAACCCATAAATGCTAGACTCATGAGTGAAGCGGTCACCATAGCGATTGCAGAGCCTTTGAAAACTGCCGGAACGTCAGCGGCCTCCAGTCTTTCGCGCATGGATGCAAACAGAATCAATACCATTGAAAAGCCGACAGCTCCCCCCATGCCGAAAAATAATGACTCTAAAAAACTGTGGCTGGATTGCGCGTTGAGTAATGGAATGCCCAGTACTGCGCAGTTGGTAGTGATGAGAGGTAAAAATATGCCCAGTGCCTGATGCAATGGCGGGAAGTTCTTTTCCATGACCATTTCAGTAAACTGTACAACACCGGCAATGACCACAATAAAAGATAGTGTGCGCAGATATACCAGTCCGTTTGGCTCAAGCAGGTAATGGTTGATGCCCCAGCTAGTCATTGAACCAATGCTCAATACAAAAGCCGTGGCGCCTGCCATGCCGATAGAGGCTTCCAGCTTCTTGGAAACCCCCATGAATGGGCATAGGCCAAGGATTTTTACCAGCACGATATTGTTTACCAGTACCGTACCAACCAAGATCATGATGTAGTGATGCAAATCGAAAGTCATATTGAATTCTTAATGCCACAAAGAAAGTGTATGCAAGCCAGAATTATACCGTTTTTGTTGCTATGCTGATTCAATAAAGCATAGTAAAAGCATTAACATGTATAAATATAATTAGTGCATGTAAATAGCTTATAAGTTTACGAATAGAGTGTGTTTATTTATTCGGCTTTTAAGTTAAAATGGAAGATTATAAATTGTTTTAGGTTTGCTATGTTGCAAGGCAGTCTGGTTGCTATTGTTACGCCGATGTTTGAAGATGGGCGTCTGGATATTCCATCATTAAATGCGCTGATTGATTTTCATATTGATCAGGGTACGGATGGTATTGTTATTGTGGGAACCACCGGTGAGTCACCAACGGTAGATTTTGAAGAGCATTGCCTGCTGATCAAAACTGCTGTTAGTCAGGTGAATGGGCGTGTGCCGGTGATTGCCGGCACCGGTGCCAATTCAACTAAGGAAGCGATTGAGTTAACGCATAAAGCCAAAGAGCTGGGTGTAGATGCCTGCCTTCTGGTGGCGCCATACTATAACAAGCCTACACAAGAGGGTTTGTATCAGCATTTTAAAGCCGTGGCTGATGCAGTTAACATTCCACAAATTTTATATAACGTACCTGGTCGTACTGGCTGTGACATTACCAACGATACTACCTTGCGGCTGGCCGCACATCCGAATATCGTAGGTATTAAAGATGCGACCGGCGGTATTGAGCGTGGTACGGATTTATTGTTAAAAGCACCAAATGATTTTGCGGTGTTCAGTGGTGATGATGCGACGGCGATGCCGCTGATGTTGTTAGGCGCGCGCGGCGTGATTTCTGTCACTGCTAATGTGGCGCCCAAATTAATGCACGAGATGTGCGTTGCTGCAATGGCTGGTGATGTGAAGCTGGCACGTGAAGTTAATGCAAAATTATTCGCATTACACCAAAAACTATTCGTTGAAGCTAATCCAATCCCGGTGAAATGGGTGCTGCAGCAAATGGGCATGATTAAGACCGGCATTCGCCTGCCGTTAGTTAATTTGTCAGCCCAATATCACGATGTATTGCGCGCGGCGGCCAAAGCGGCTCACATTCTTTAAACGTAATACGCAAGATTTAAACAAAGAGGTTTAAATGAAACAAGTCAATATCGACTCAGCCAGCACTGATATTAAAAGCGTTAAGGCTAGAGCATCATCATTACTGCTACCTTTATTTTTGCTGGCTAATTTAACTGCCTGCGATTCTATTCCTTTTATTGATACCTCTTCAGACTATAAAGGTGCAGGCCGTGCGCGTCCATTGGAAGTTCCGCCAGATTTAACAGCCAGTCCGTCAAGTGATACCTATGCAGTGCCCGGCAGTACCAGCTATTCAAGCTACACGCAGGCACAGGAAGGCCAGGAAGTAGGCGTTGAGAAAGTTCTGCAAACGCCAGAAGGCGTGCGCCTGGAAAGGTCTGGCGCCCAAAGCTGGCTGGTTGTTGATGCCCCTGCCGAAAAAATATGGCCGGTGATACGTGAGTTCTGGATTGATATGGGTTTTGCCGTGCGCGTGGAAAATCCGCAAATCGGTGTGATGGAGACAGAGTGGATTGAGTCTGATGCGATCAAAAAAGACGCGTCGGGCAATGCGCTGGATAAATTCGACAAGTGGCTGGATAAGTTATCCGGCTTTGCGGATAGAAAAAAATTCCGTACACGTCTGGATCGTGGTACTGAAGCCGGTACCACCGAGATTTACATGACACACCGCTCGGTTTCAGGGGCGCCGGATGATGGTAAAAATCGTATTAAAACGCAGTTAGGTGAAATTGACACCGGTTACCGTGCAGATGCGAAAGATGCGCCTAAAGCGGATGCGAGCGATGCGGAACTGGATGCTGAATTACTGCGTCGCTTAATGGTGAAGCTCGGTGTTGAAGAGCAGAAGTCTAAATCTATTCTTGCCGAAGCAGTCGTGATTAAGCGTGCTGAAGTGGTCAAAGAGTCGGATGGCAGTGCAAAATTGCTATTGAATGACCAGTTTGACCGCGCGTGGCGTCGTGTTGGGCTTGCACTTGACCGCATTGGTTTTGTGATTGAGGATAAGGATCGCTCTAATGGACTGTTTTTTGTGCGCTATGCCGATGTGGATATTGACGATACGCCAAAGAAAAAGAAAGGTCTGATCGAGACTTTGAAGTTCTGGGGTGACGATGATAAAAAAGAAGCGCAGACGCCAGCTGAAAAAGAGCAGAAGAGTGTGGTGGATAGCCTGAAGTTCTGGGGCAGTGACGATAAGGGTAAAACCAACCCGGATAAACAATACCGAATTAAAGTGGTTGATGGTGATGCTGGCAGGGCGGTAGTGAGCGTGGTTGATAGTAATGGCGCGCGCGTACGCACTACCACAGCGAACCGCATTATCGCTTTAATGTATGAACAACTGAAATAATCGTTGTTTGTCTGAGGACGTTAATAGGAAGTTCAGCATATGCGCTTTGCCTCACTGGGTAGCGGCAGTGCAGGCAATGCGCTGGTAGTCGAAGTTCAGCAGACGCGTTTGCTGCTGGACTGCGGATTCGGCATTAAAGACACCTTGGCCAGGCTGGCGCGTTTAAATCTGACCCCTTCTGATATTGACGGCATAGTAGTCACGCATGAGCATGATGACCACGCCGGCGGGGCGTTCAAGTTTGCGGCTAAACATAACATTCCGGTGTGGCTGACCTACGGCACACTTAAAATGGCTACGCGTTATTTTCCCGCACAGCATGCATTGCAACTGCATGTCATAGACTCTCATGCCGCTTTTACAGTCGGCGACATTCAGGTGCAGCCTTACCCGGTGCCTCATGATGCGCGTGAACCGGTTCAATATGTGTTTTTTGACGGCAATAAAAGTTTAGGTGTGCTTACGGATACTGGCCGCACCACACCGCATATTGAAGAAAGGCTGAGTGGATGTCATGCCTTAGTGCTTGAGTGCAACCATGATGCAACGATGCTGCAAAATGGTCCCTATAGTTGGCCGCTTAAAAAACGCGTCGGTGGCGATCTTGGGCATCTGGAAAATAGCGACTCTGCAAGCTTGTTGTCCAAGCTCGATAACAGCAGGCTGCAGCATATTGTGGCTGCGCATCTCAGTGCTAAAAATAATACGCCATTGCTGGCTAAAACTGCCCTGGCTGGGGTGTTAGGGTGTGAGTTGGATTGGATTGGTATTGCAGATCAGGTGCAGGGGTTTGATTGGCGATTTATTGCATAGCTAAATTTTAAGTTTATTGATATTTGAAGCTTATTAATATTTGCAGGTGAATGTTTTGATTTGAAAAAAAGTGATGTGTGGAAAACAAAAAAGCCGACATATAGTCGGCTTTTTTTGCAGTTGTAGCTAGCTAATAATTACTTAGCAGCTTCAGCAGGAGCAGCTTCAGCAGCTGGTGCAGCTTCAGCAGGAGCAGCTTCAGCAGCTGGTGCAGCTTCAGCAGGAGCTTCAGCAGCAGGAGCAGCTTCAGCAGCTGGTGCTTCAACAGCAGGAGCTTCAGCAGCAGGAGCTTCAGCAGCTTTTTCGCCACAAGCAGTAACAGCAAGAGCCAACAATGCAGCAAGTAAAATTGAACGTGTCATTTTTGATTTCCTTAAGGGTTAAACTAATAAAAAAACTTTTTCGATAACTGCTTAAAACTTTAACTAATTAGCTATACCGAGTGGCGCAAATTCTACCAGTAATTATGGAAAAAAACAGCTAATTTCGGGGCTTTGTATAGCTTTTTTTGAAAAAAGTTCTCAGATTTACCAATTTTTTAGTTTAGCTATTCAACTTTGATTAAAAGTTGGCTGTTTGATGATTGATAATTACTTTGCCAGTTGAGTATTGTCCGACTGACATCATCGTTTTGTTGCATTACGTTAGCTAAATCTATCCATTCGCCACGGTGAGCACGTATGGTCGTGGTAAATGTTTCAAAATCAATCATCCCGCCCCGATTCAGCTGCGAAAATCTTGGTGTGATTTCTAATTCAACCTGATTGCCAATCGTTCTTGGGCGCACAGCGAAGCCGGTATCAATCGTCACAAACTGGGTTGTGCGCTGAACACTTGCATAACGTTGTGTCAAGGCGGCCCATTCTTGCGTGTATGGGACGGATTGCCCGACGCTGATGAAAGCTTTTTCTCCGTCTATGACCTGAATAAATTGCGTATTGGCAAGATGGCTTCTACTTTGCTGATTTTCAATATTTAATGCTGCACCATCCCGGATAATGCGACGGTTATTACCGGTTTCAATAGTTACATTACCAATACGTTTGCGACCGCTCACTTCTGTGCTGTTTGCGTTAGCGTTGATATTTTTATTGCGATTGACCGTGATTTTAAGGTTTTGGCGTGCAGTATCCAGTGTACTGATAATCTGTTCAATTTCAGCCATGTTTGCAGGGCTTGTGCGTATGATCAGGTTGTTCTGCATGGCGCTGGCGGTGCCCTCGCTGCCAACCATCGGCTGAATGACCGGCAAAATCTCTTCTGCAAACCGGTGCTGTAGTGTGATGATTTTAAATTCAGTCGCAGCCAATGCATTCCAGACAAGGCAAAGGCTGCTGATAAAAATCAGGCAGCAACGAATCAATAGAGATGTTTTATATTTTATGCGTGTCATAATCTGCGTGCTCATAGCCCGAGTGGCTTTAGTGTAACTGTGTCTGCGGTTGCATCCAGTAATTCCATGAACCGGTTATTGAGTGCTTCTACATTCTGCAAGTCGTCAAATGCGTATTTAAACCGCGCCTGATCAATATGTATGCGTTTAATATAATGTGCGCCATCCGCTAATATAAAACAGTCTTTGGCATGTTTAACCGATGTGTTGGTGATATGCACACGCATCTTGTGCCCGTAGACTTCAAGCAGATTTAGCAGGCGCGGGCATTTATTCTGGAAGAAGCTGGCATCTTGCAGAATGATTGTGAGCTGGCTGGCGATGTTGGTGCTTAAAAAATCCCGCAGAAAACCTGATTTCTCCAGGCTGGCAAAGTTGCCGTGGCTCAGATCCTGATCAAATATTAATAATTTATGCTGGGCACGCTTTAAGACCAGGTTAATCGCTTCACTATAGAGCTGTTCACCCAGCAGAATTTTATTGGGTTCAAGGGTGGCGTTGCTGTTAACCATGATTTAAGTCCATCATCCCAATACCGGCTAATCGTTGAAGTGGAGAAAGCCAGCTAAATACCACTCATGCAATTGCTTCAATAGCATTTCATCGGTGCTGTGGCTATTGCTTACATCATCGGCGCTGAGCAGGCGCCGATCAGCAAGTTTGGTTAGCATGTTTGCGGACTCTCCGCTAAATGTCACCGCTTCACCATTTAAATAAAAGGTATTGCCGCTAAAGAGCATCTGACTTTTCAGGTCCAGCGCGATACCGTATTTTGCAAGATTCTTGCTAAAATTAGTCAGGCTGGTCTTTTTGTTTGGGTCGAATACGACATCAGGTTTGGGTTCCGACAGATAGGACCCTAAAAAATCAGCTACATCGTTATTTGACCACTGAATCTTTCTTAAGATATCCGCCACTTTAGACACCATGTCAGCGCTGATCTCAGCCGCATGTTCCTGCAAGCTCAGGTCGGCATCTTCGTACATACCGCTAATAGTTAACTGATCCTGATTTAATTTGTCCTGCATGTAACCTAAAAATTCGGTGGCAAGCTCCTGGTTTTTAGGTGCGCGAAAACCGATGGAATAGGTCATGCAGTCTATCTTGCCATCACTCACGGCGATGCCCCAGTGCGCGAGCTGCGGCGGCAGATAGAGCATGTCACCGGCCTCCAGCAGCCACTCCTGCACCGTGTCAAAATTCTTGAGAATACGTAGCGGTGCACCTTCAATCAATTCAAGGTCAGTTTGTTCACTCACGCGCCACAGCCGTTTACCCTGACCTTGCAATAGAAATACGTCATAGCTGTCAAAATGCGGGCCGACACCGCCGCCGTCCGGCGCATAGCTCACCATCAAATCATCGAGCCTGGCATGCGGAATAAAATCAAACTGCTGCAATAACTGGCTGGCTTCAGGCAGATAATGGTTCACGGTCTGTACCAGTAAGGTCCAACGGTGTTTGGGATCCGGTTTGTCAGGTAGTCTGGCAAAATCTTCATCATCAAAAGGACCGTGGCTGGCATGCCATTGCCCATTAATTTCTTCAACAATACGTGATTGGACTTCATCTTCGCATGCGAGTCCAGCCAGTTCTTCCGGACTTAACAGTCCTGTAAAGTTTGGAATAGCATTTTTAATCAGCAAGGGTTTTTTATGCCAGTACTCTGATAAAAATTCGGCAGGTGTCAGGCCGCCCAGTAGTTGCAGTGCTTGGTTTTTTGCCATGGGTGTAGTTTTGTTGTGGCTGATCAGTCAAATGAGCATTATGCCATTGCCGTGTGTTGGTGACTATTGATTGCGCAATACTGAGTAATGCAGCCAGACAAAAAGCTCAATTATTAACGATGCCATCAAGAGATTGTTTCCGGCAATCATAATCGGGTGTTTTTCAAGTAAAATTACATGATGAACACATACTCACTTATGAAGCCCCTGATATTTCAGCTTGATGCTGAAACTACACACGATTTAACCCTGAAAAGCCTCAAGTACGCTGAAAAAACCGGCCTGCTCAAACTTTATCCTGCTGCGCCTGTTTGTCAGCCACGGCAGGTGATGGGGATTACTTTCCCTAACGCTGTTGGTCTGGCTGCAGGGCTGGATAAAAATGGTGCTGTAATCGACGGCATGGCGGCACTGGGTTTTGGTTTTATTGAGATTGGTACGGTCACCCCGCGTCCACAGCCTGGTAATCCCAAGCCCAGATTATTCAGAGTCAAAGAAGCACAAGGCATCATCAACCGTTTCGGCTTCAATAATCTGGGTGTGGATAACCTGATCGAGAATGTAAAAGCTGCTAATTACAAGGGTGTATTGGGTATTAATATCGGCAAAAATTTCGACACACCGAATGAAAGGGCAGTCGATGATTACCTGATCTGTATGCGTAAAGTCTATGCCTATGCCAGTTACATTACGGTCAATATTTCATCGCCCAATACCAAAAACCTGCGCGCCTTGCAGGAAAAAGAGGCGCTGTCTGACTTGCTGGCAACCTTGAAACAGGAGCAGTTGAAGCTGGCACAGACCCATGGGCGCTATGTGCCGGTTGCATTGAAAATCGCACCGGACCTGGAACTTGAGCAAGTCAATGAAATTGCAGATTTGCTAATGGTGCATAAGATTGATGCCGTCATTGCCACCAATACCACGCTGTCCAGAGAGATGGTGCAGGGCATGCAAAATGCAAACGAGACTGGTGGTTTATCCGGCGCGCCGGTGCGTGAAAAATCTACACTGGTCATTCAGCAATTATCACAGCGTTTGCAGGGTGCGTTGCCGATTATCGGCGTAGGCGGTATTTTAAGTGGTGCTGATGCGGTAGAAAAAATCGCGGCTGGCGCCAGTCTGGTGCAGGTGTATAGCGGCTTGATTTATAAAGGACCCAAGCTGGTACACGATATCTGCAAATCCCTAGGGTAGTTCAGTTTTTCTAGTCAAAGATCATGTTGCCAATATTGTATTCCTACCGCCGCTGCCCTTATGCGATGCGGGCGCGCATGGCACTCAGTTATGCCGGTATTCCGGTTGAAATCCGCGAAATATCACTTAAACAGAAACCTGCACATATGCTGCAGGTTTCTCCTAAAGGCACGGTGCCGGTATTGGTGTTGCCTGATGGGCAGGTCATCGAGCAGAGCTTGGAAATTATGCACTGGGCCTTGCAGCAGCATGATGCTGATGGCTGGCTAAGTGCAGATCCGCAGTATGCTGCGCTGTTGATTGCCGAGAATGATGGTGCATTTAAACAGCATCTGGACCGTTATAAATATGCGATTCGTTTCCCGGAGCATTCTGCCGAACATTACAGGGCGCAGGGTGAGCTGTTTTTAGCAAAGCTTGAGCAGCGACTGCAGCAAAGCGCTTTTCTGGTCGGGGATGCGATCAGCCTCGCAGATATTGCGATTTTTCCTTTTATACGCCAATTTGCTGCGGTGGATCATGACTGGTTTGAATCTACTGGCTATATCAAACTTCAGTCATGGTTACAGCATCTGGTCGAATCAGCATTGTTCAAGCGCGTGATGGTCAAGTATCCAGACTATACTGATTAATTTGCATCATAAAAAGGCAGACTTTTAATATGCAGAAACTTAAAAAACTGATTGATATCGTACTCTTAGGCTATCAGCCCGGTCATACCGGGCTGCGGGAGAAGCTGATTTCCTCGGTGACAGCCTGTTTATCGATTCTGTTTCTGTTACTTATCGTGCAGTATGTAGAATTGGGCTTGCCGTTTAAGATGCTGGTGCTGGCATCCATGGGAGCCAGTGCTTTTCTGCTGTTTGTTGCGCCGCATAGCCCGATGGCACAACCGTGGCCGGTGATCGCCGGGCATCTGGTTGCTGCATTCATCGGTGTGGCTTGTGCGCATTGGATAAGCAATGCAGCGCTTGCGACGGCGGTTGCTGTTCTGCTGTCAATATTTGCGATGCATCTTCTGCATTGCCTGCATCCACCTAGTGCTGCGACGGCGATGATTGCCGTATTGGGCGGCCCGGAAGTGCACGCAATTGGCTGGCAGTTCTGCTACGAGATTGTGGCGATTAATGCCAGCCTGATGGTTGTGCTGGCCATTATCCTGAATAATCTGGTGCCGGGTAGACGGTATCCTATGCGTCATACGCATCATGCCCATCATCAGCAGTTTTCACAGCAGGCAAACTTGCAGCATCCGGAACTGCGTGAAGAGGACTTTAAATGGGCATTAAGCCAGATGGATGGTTTGATTGATGTCAGCGCAGAGGATCTGCTTGATATCTATGAATTTGCGGTAGAGCGTGCACAAGCGCGTTCAGAAGCTGCCAAGATCGAACATTAACGGGTTAGTCTGATTCTATTTTCCAGCTGGGTAAGCGCCAGCCAAGGAAAATGGCAGTGATTCTGACGATGAAAATCAAGCCGGCAGGCACAAAAATACAGAACCATTGCGGCATGCTGATTGCATTGAGAGCTACTACCAGCAGGCTGCCGGCAAATGCAATAACGGCATAAGGCTGGTAATCATTAAAAGCTTTTGGAATTTCATTACAAAAAATATCACGCAGCACGCCGCCGAATACTGCAGTCATCACCCCCATCAATGCACAGATAATGACCGGCATATGCAGGCCAAGTGCTATCTGTGTACCTAATGCGGCATACAGGCCCAGCCCCAGTGCGTCTGGAATCAGAATTGCGCGTTCTGTGAGCTGTATGTGCCGGTTGCGCATAAAGAACATTGCAAACAGGCAAAGCAACAGCATCAGCCATAGCCAGTTAGCGTGATCTACCCAGAAGAACGGCCGTCTATCCAGCAATACGTCACGTAGCGTTCCGCCGCCAAACGCTGCAACGCCAGTCACGACAAACACGCCAAAGGCATCCAGTTTCTTTCTGGCGCCGGCAATCAGGCCGGAAAGGGCAAATGCCAGCGTTGCACAGATTTCAATCGGGACCTGAAATGTAGAGGCGGTTACGATGACCATGTGGAAATATCCATTAATGGGCTAGTTAGCTGATTTTACGCAATTTTTACCGTTTAGTTTAGCTTTATATAAAGCTTTGTCAGCCCGGTTAAGCAGGCTGGCTGTGTCTTCATCTGGACGCAGTTCAGCCACGCCAAATGATGCGGTGATGCGCCCAACCTGCTCGTCTGTGTGCTGTTCTATACTTTTTCTCATTCTCTCGGCAAACTCTACTGCAGCTTTGAGATCTGAGTTTGAGACAATAATCAGAAATTCTTCTCCCCCCCAGCGGATGACACTGTCAGTGCTTCTTGCTTTGCTCTTAAGCAATTGGCTGCTGGACTTGAGAATCTGGTCACCGACGGTGTGCCCGAAAGTATCATTAATCTTTTTAAAGTTATCAACATCCATCATGATCAGGCATAACAGCCGCTTGCGCGATAACTGTTTTTTATCATCATACTGCCTGAGTAATTGCTCCCCAGACCGTCTGTTAAGCAAACCTGTCAGAGCATCTCTGGACGCTAGATCTTTCAGCGCAAGTTCGCGCTTCAGCCTGTCTGTAGCGTCTTTACTGAAACTGACGTAATGGCTGATTTTGCCAGTATCATCCATGATATGCGCAATACTCTGATCGACATAAAACATGGTGCCATCTTTATGCAGATTAGGCTCCTGCGATTTAAGATGTATGATATTTTCGGAAATCAGCGATTCCGTGTTGTTACTGGCATGGTTCGGCAGGGGATTCCATAAGAAAGATGGCGCTCTACCCAGCACTTCATCTTGTTGATAGCCGGTTAATTGTTCAAAACCGGTGTTTACAAATACGATTTTGTTTTCAATATCGGTAATCATCACGCAATCTGGTGAATCGTTCAGTGCTTTTGCCAGCAGGTTGCGCTCTTGCTGTGCCTTGATAAAAGCAGTGATGTTTCTCTGTACAGAAACGAAATATTGAATGGTTCCTGATAGATCTTTAATAGGAGATATACTCCACTCCACATTATAAGGGGAGCCATTTTTATTGTAATTAATGGTGGCGCCTTCAAAGTATTTTCCGCTGCGTAAGCAAATACGTAGTTTTTCTATGACGCTTTTGTCAGTAAGCGGGCCTTGCAGAATCTTAGGAGATTTGCCTATTAATTCATGAACAGAATAGCCGGTCATGCTCTCGAATGCAGGGTTAGCATAAATTATGTGAGGTCCCCCGTTACTGATGTTTGCATCTGTAATCACCACCGAGTTGTAGGATTGATCCAGCGCGGCTTGGAATAGCAGCGCTTTATCTTGCGGCGACATTGCTAAATTTTGATACACATTACTGTTAGATTCGGTCATATATTATTGGTATCAAATTAGGTGTGGTGGTTTATCGATTCACTCTGAAGTTTAGTCGCAAGACTGGAGGCCGCTCGTCATAGCCATGCATCTTCCCGCACTGAGGGTAACGATTCAAAACCTGGATAGGCAAAATGATAGCCTTGAAATAAATCTACACCTTGATCAAACAGGGTTTTGCACTCCTCTTTGCATTCGATGCCTTCTGCGATGATTTTGATCGATAATTCTTTACATACGGCAATGATGCCAAATACTAAAGACCTGCGAACTCGGTCATTATGGATGTTTCTGGTTAAGGACATGTCGAGTTTAATCACGTCAGGCTGCCAGTCTGCCAACAGATTAAGGCCGGCGTAACCCGCACCAAAATCATCTATTGCAGTCGTAAAGTTTTGTTTTTTATATTCGACAAAAATACTTTTAAGATGCTCGTGATCGATAACTTTCTCGCCCTCGGTCACTTCAAACATAATACGGTCCGTCGGGAAATTCAATTCTGCCGCTGCTTCAAGCGTGGCTCTAATACAGGTCTCCGCACGATACACAGCATTTGGCAAAAAATTGATACTCAGCATTCCCTGCAAGTTGAGTTTTTTCGCCAGATCCAGGGCTTTAACACGAATTGCCTGATCAAATTTATAGCGATTATTATCATTGAGCTGCGACAGTATGAAGTCTGCCCCTTCTTGATTAGGACCTCTTACCAGTGCTTCGTATCCAAAAATGGTTTTATCGCGCACATTCACAATAGGCTGAAAAGCCATGGTGAATTGGATGCCTAGTTTTTCCGGGTCGCGACATTCTTTACAGCCTACTGCTTTGAATGGTTTTACTTCGATCATTAAATTTTTTCCCCATTAACGTTATACTTTTTTTATATTTTTTAAATGGCACCGCGAGCAGACAGCAGAGCAGCAACTGATAATACACAAGCAAATATTGAAAAAAACAAAGATACAACAGCTGGATTTTTAAGGTGATTTAATTTCGGAACTGGCTGCTGCGCGGGATTTGGATAACTGGATTCGATTTCTATGGTTGGGTCATAAGCATCAATCAGGAGATTAAAGATTTTTCGTGTCATTTCTTCCGTAAAAACAAAAGGATCGAAACTCTGGTAGCCATTCTCTTTCAGAAACTTACCCATCTTTTCATCCAGGGGCGCATATTTCATCGCCCAATCAGGGAAAGAAAGCCTTGAAATATATTTCTTTGAAATTAATTTAACGTCTTTATGCCGGGGATCATTCTCGATTTTGGCAAACAGTGTATTAATCGCGTCTTCATCACCTTCCAGGCATTGGAAGAAGGCGCCATCGCCAAAATATAAAACCCCAACTAGCCCATTTTTACGATTGTTGATTCTGGATTTCGCCAATATTCTTACAACATTTGGCTCGATTTTATTGATTGCATCGGTATTTTCAAAAGTTGACCGACTGATGTAAATGATCTGAACAAGTTTCTGCATATCGCCCCACGAGTTATTTTTATAAGAATAATTATTGATACTGCCAATAATTGACAATATGAGTTATCAAATTGTTCTGTAAAAAATCAAAACAATTTGAGAAAAAATTAAAATAATGGGGTGGTATGCTAAGACTGTAATTGCTATTCGATGGCTACCGCTGCTCCGGTTTCCTGATTCGGCTTATTGGATTCAAAAGCGAGTTTAACTTCATTATTGTCATCGATATCCACGTGTACGCTGCCGCCGTTCGCTAATCTGCCAAACAGCAGCTCATCTGCCAGTGCTTTGCGAATCGTGTCCTGAATCAGCCTTGCCATCGGGCGTGCGCCCATGAGTGGATCAAAACCTTTTTTACCCAGGTAGGCTTTCAGTTTGTCGCTGAAGGTCGCTTCGACTTTTTTCTCATGCAGCTGGTCTTCCAGTTGAATCAGGAATTTATCCACCACACGGATAATGATATCCGTTGATAAACTGGAGAATGAAACAATTGCATCGAGGCGGTTACGGAACTCAGGCGAGAACAGGCGCTTGATATCAGCCTGCTCGTCACCGGCCTGTTTGGAATCCATAAAGCCCATGCTGGATTTGGACAGATTTTCGGCACCGGCATTGGTGGTCATGATGATCGTGACATTTCTGAAATCTGCTTTACGGCCGTTATTGTCGGTCAGTGTACCGTTATCCATCACTTGCAGCAGGATATTGAAAATATCGGGATGTGCTTTTTCAATTTCATCCAGCAGCAGCACGCAGTATGGGTGCTTGGTAATCGCTTCGGTCATGAGGCCACCCTGCTCAAAGCCGACATAGCCCGGAGGCGCGCCGATTAAGCGTGAAACTGCATGGCGTTCCATGTATTCACTCATGTCGAAGCGAATCAACTCAATGCCCATGATATAGGCCAGTTGTTTGGCTACTTCAGTTTTGCCGACACCGGTCGGGCCGCTGAACAGGAAACTGCCTATCGGTTTATTATTCTGGCCGAGGCCGCTGCGTGCCATTTTCACCGCAGCAGACAATGTTTCTATTGCTTTATCCTGACCGAACACGACGGCTTTCAGGTCACGCTCCAGTGTTTTAAGTGCGTTACGGTCATCAGTTGAGATGTTTTTGGGCGGGATGCGCGCGATTTTGGCAATAATGTCTTCGATTTCCTTATTGCCAATGACTTTTTTCTGCCTGGATTTTGGCAATATACGCTGTGCAGCACCAGCTTCGTCAATCACGTCAATAGCTTTGTCCGGCAGATGGCGGTCATTGATGTACTTGGCTGATAGTTCAGCTGCGGTGCTCAGTGCACTCGCTGTATATTTAACACTATGGTGTGACTCAAAACGTGATTTGAGACCTTTGAGTATTTCCACGGTTTCAGCTACGCTAGGCTCAACTACATCAATTTTCTGGAAGCGGCGTGACAGCGCATGGTCTTTTTCAAAAATTCCGCGGTATTCCTGATAAGTGGTCGCGCCTATGCATCTGAGTGAGCCATTGGAAAGCGCCGGTTTTAACAGGTTACTCGCATCCAGCGTGCCGCCGCTGGCAGAGCCTGCGCCAATCAACGTGTGAATTTCATCGATAAACAGGATGGAATCCGGCTTCTCTTCCAGCTGCTTCATTACTGCTTTCAGGCGCTGCTCAAAATCACCGCGATATTTGGTGCCTGCGAGCAGGGCGCCCATGTCGAGGGAGTAAACCACAGCATTGGCAAGTACGTCCGGGATGTCTTTCTCAACAATACGGCGCGCCAGACCCTCCGCAATGGCAGTTTTGCCAACGCCAGCTTCGCCAACCAGCAGCGGGTTGTTCTTGCGGCGGCGGCACAAGGTCTGTACTACGCGCTCCAGTTCAGATGCGCGGCCGATTAACGGGTCAATTTTACCGGCGGCTACCTGCGCATTCAGGTTCACCGTATAGCTTTCCAATGCGCCGCTTGGTGCTGCTTCGACATCCGCTTCCGGGTCTGCGCCTTCAGGTTTTGCAGTCTCGCCAACTTTTGAAACGCCGTGGGAAATATAATTCACAACGTCCAGCCGTGTGATGCCCTGCTGGTGCAGGAAGAATACCGCGTGAGAGTCTTTCTCGCCATAAATTGCGACCAGGATATTCGCGCCGGTTACTTCTTTTTTGCCTGAAGACTGCACATGCAGCATCGCGCGCTGAATGACACGCTGAAAGCCTAATGTAGGCTGCGTGTCTACTTCATCCTGCCCCATCACGGTGGGGGTGTGTTCTTCAATATACTGATTAAGTTCGGAACGCAGCACCTCCAGCTTGGCACCACATGCGCGCAGCACCTCAGCTGCAGTCGGGTTGTCGATCATGGCGAGCAGCAGGTGCTCAACCGTGATGAGCTCATGGCGCTTTTGTCTGGCGTCCATAAAGGCCATATGCAAACTTACTTCTAACTCTTGCGCGATCATTTTATTTCCCGGCTTTCTTTTATATTCATGCTACTTCAATAATGCATTGCAGTGGATGTTGCGCCTCCCTTGCATGGCTTATTACCTGACTCATTTTCGTTTCTGCTATATCCTGCGGGTAAATACCGCACACGCCTACGCCTTCGATATGTACTTTGAGCATAATTTGTGTTGCTTGTTCACGGCTTTTGTTAAAAAAGCGTTCAATCGTCTCAACAACAAACTCCATGGGTGTGTAATCGTCGTTTAGCAGCATTACTTTAAACATGGGGGGCAATTTCGGTTTTGCAACCTCAGGTTTAAGCGCGGTATTATTTTCGTGAGCAGGATTAGCCATAATTCAAATTAAATTAGTTAAATCTATTTTGAGCCAAACCGTAAAAAATTCAAGACTAATTTAGTCAGAATTGTCAGGTAATTTTAGATGGCAGTAGAAGTGAATGGCAGATTCAGGGGAATATCTTAACGCTTTTAACAATTCTGTCCTGTGTCTGGATGATTTCGAGGCGATGCGTTCCGATTTTAAAGCTGGTATTCGGTTCCGGAATATCTTCAAAATGTTCAAGTATCAGCCCGTTAAGGGTGCGCGGCCCTTCCAGTGGCAGGCTCAGGTTCAATTTCTTGTTCAGGTCACGTAAGGAACTGCTGCCATCGACAAACCAGCCGCCATCTTCTTCCTGATGATAACTGCCGGTACGCGATGGTGATTGTGTCGTAAAGTCGCCGATCACTTCTTCGAGAATATCCTCGAGCGTCACCATGCCTTTAAACTCACCATATTCATCTACTACCAATGCTACGCGTTCCTGATTTTCCTGGAATTGTTGAATCTGCGTAAAAAGCGGTGTGCCGGATGGAATGAAATACGGCTCGGCAATCACTTCAAGCAAGGCAGCTTTATCAAGTTCATGACCATGTAAGTGTTCGCGTAGCTGGCTGATCACTTTACGTACATGCAAGATGCCGATAATTTCTTCATGCTCACCCTGACGTACTGGCAACCGTGTATGCAGGCTATTCGAAATATGCTGCAGAATATCTTCGATTGGCAGGTCGAAGTTAATACTTTCAACCATGGTGTGTGCCGTCATGACATCATCCACCGTGATCTTTTCCAATTCGAACAGATTCAGCAGGATGGTACGGTGTTTCTTCGGCATAAAATGCCCGGCATCGGTCACAATACTGCGCAGTTCATCCATCGTGAGCGATTGTGTGGTTTGTTCGAAATTGACGCGCACACGCAGCAGGCGCAGCAACGCCCCTACAAACAGGTTAACAAACCATACCGCGGGGTATAAAACTTTAAGCAGTGGGTACAAGACATAGCTGCATAATATGCCCAGTTTTTCCGGATAAGCTGCGGCAATCACTTTCGGTGAAATTTCGCTGAATACGAGAATGGCAAACGTGACTGCGAGTGTGCCAGACATCAGTGCCCACTCGCCTTCGCCGAATAACTCTACTGTAATCACGGTAACGAGCGTGGCAGAGGCTGCATTCGCAAAGTTATTGCAGAGCAGGATAACACCGAGTAATTTGTCTGTTTTTGCCAGCAAGGCACTGGCAAGCCGTGCGCCGCGATTGCCTTCTTTTACCAGGTGGCGCAGCCGGTAACGGTTGAGCGACATCAGGCTGGTTTCTGCCACCGAAAAGAATGCAGAAATAAGCAGCAGTAAGGCGAGGCCACCTAATTGCCATGAAATAGGAATATTATCCAAGGAGTGTTGTTATGCTGTTGATGAAGTTAAGAGTTTATACGCGAGGCATCATGCAAGGCAAGTAAGGTGAACCACTTACTGCAGTGTGAGGGAATGCAGTAAGTGGATAGTCTGGAATCAAGCAAATTCTGAAGGGTCTGGTTCAGCGACTTTTTCTTTTTTCTCGCCTTCTTTCTTTTCAGTATCACCGATCAGGTTGGCGCGGTTAACACCCAGCCACATCGCAATCGGGCTTGCAACCAGTACTGAAGAGTAGATGCCGAATAGAATGCCGATGGTCAGTGCCAGCGCAAAGTTGTGTAATACTTCGCCGCCGAACAGCAACATTGAGCCAACCATGGTCTGCGTCATTAAGTGCGTGATGACAGTACGTGACATGGTACGTGTGATCGCGTTATCAATTACCTGCGTCACGCTGGCTTTACGCATTTTGCGGAAGTTCTCGCGTACCCGGTCAAATACCACAACAGACTCATTCACTGAGTAGCCCAGCACTGCCAGCACGGCGGCGAGCACGGTCAGGTTGAATTCCCACTGGAAGAATGCAAAGAAGCCAAGAATAATCACCACGTCGTGCATGTTGGCGATAATTGCGGCAACCGCGAAACGCCACTCAAAGCGTAGCCACAGGTAAAGCATGATGCCCAGGCATACAAAGAATAAAGCGAGGCCGCCGTTTTCGTAAAGCTCATCACCGACTTGGGCGCCAACAGATTCAACGCGGCGTACTTCTGCACTGGCATCTGCAGTCACCAGTGCTTGTTTCACCTGCTCGGATAATTGCGATACTGACAACTCCGGTTTTACCGGCAGGCGGATCAGTACGTCGCGGCTGGAACCGAAGTTCTGCACGGTGGCTTCTTTCAGGCCTATGCTATCAACGGCTTTACGCACACTTTCCAGATTGGCTGCTTGCGGGTAGCTCACTTCCATTACGGTGCCGCCGGTAAAATCGACACCGAAATTAAGGCCGCGTGTCGCTAAAAAGAAAACTGCCAAGATGAATGTCACCAATGAGATGGTCGTGGTTAAGCGACCATAACTCATGAACGGGATATCATTTTTAATTCTGAATAATTCCATAATTTTTACTCTGGTGTTCTGATAATTTGGTGTTTTAAGAGTTAACGTTAGGCTTTATAGATCTGGCCGATAGAAACTTTGGTCAGTTTGCGACGATAGCCATAAAGCGCGTTCACAATCGCGCGTGAAACGACTACAGCACTGAACATCGAAGTCAGAATCCCCAGTACGTGAACCACTGCGAAGCCTTTGATCGGGCCAGTACCGAACATGAACAGTGCCAGACCGGCAATCATGGTAGTGATGTTGGAGTCCAGAATCGTATCGAATGCACGGTCATAACCGGCGTGAATACTTGCCTGCGGCGTATTACCGCTGCGCATTTCTTCACGCACGCGCTCATTAATCAGCACGTTCGCATCAATCGCCATACCCAGCGCCAGTGCAATCGCGGCCAGACCTGGCAGGGTTAATGTAGCTTGCAGCATGGATAAAATAGCCACCAGCAGTAACAGATTGATCGCTAGTGCCACTACAGATACAGCACCGAACGCCATGTAGTAAATCATCATCATTGCGGCAATCGCAGCAAAGCCCCATAAGGTAGAGTGAATGCCGCGATTGATATTGTCCTGACCCATGCTTGGACCGACAGTACGCTCTTCAATAATATCCATCGGTGCGGCAAGCGCGCCGGCACGCAGCAGCAATGAAATGTCAGTCGCTTCCTGCGTATTGGCCATGCCCGAAATCTGCACGCGTCCGCCGCCGATTTCTTCGTTAATCACTGGTGCTGTAACCACTTCGGTATTGCCTTTTTCAATCAGCAATATGGCCATGCGTTTGCCCACGTTTTCACGGGTGACCTGCTGGAATACACGTGCGCCGCGGCCATCAAGGGTCACGTTGACCACGGACTGTCCGGTTTGGCCATTGATGCCAGGACCCGCATCAGTGATGTAATCACCAGTCAGCACGACGTTCTTTTTCACTAAAATCGCACGGCCTTCGCGATCCTTGAATACTTCATCACCGACTGGTATCTGGCCTTTTTCAGCATTCTCAAGTGTCAGCGGGTCAGATTTTTCTTCATCCACCAGGCGAATTTCCAGCGTCGCGGTGCGGCCCAGAATTTCTTTTGCCTTGGCTGTGTCCTGTACGCCCGGCAACTGCACTACTACGCGGTCAATGCCTTGTTGTTGAATAATCGGTTCTGCTACACCCAGTTCGTTAATACGGTTATGCAGTGTTTGGATATTCTGTTTGAGTGCAAACTCCTGAATGCGTTTTTGTTCAACGGCATTCAATGAGGCGGTCAGCAGTTTGTATTCACCGTTGACGCCATCTTTAAGTGTCAGGTTGGGGTATTCTTTACTGAGGATTTTTCTCGCTTTTTCAAGTTGAGCGGCATCGGTAAAGCGGATTTGAACCGTTTGACCTTCACGTGAAACACCGGCATAGGAGACGCGCTCTTTACGCAAGGCGGTTCGGAAGTCGCCGATGAAGCGTTCTGCTGCTTTATCTAAAGCAGCATTCATGTCCACTTGCAGTAAAAAGTGGACGCCGCCGCGTAAATCCAAACCCAGATACATCGGTTTGGCACCCAGGCTGCGCAGCCAGTCAGGTGAGCGTGACAGCAGGTTGAGGGCAACGGTGTAATCGTTACCTAAATTTGCCTGCAGAATATCTTTCGCCTTGATTTGCGTGTCTGTGTTCTTGAAGCGCGCTTTAACGCCACGCGCATCCAGATAGATACCATCGAAAGCAATGTTTTCTTTTTTGAAAATTTCTTCTACCTGTCCCAGTAAAGCCGGGTCAAGCTTGGTGGTGCTTTTAGCGGGCGTGATCTGTACCGCAGGAGACTCACCAAAGAAGTTTGGAACTGTGTAAATAAAGCCGATCAAAATGACGATGGCAATAAAAATGTTTTTCCACATTGGGTAGCGGTTCATAGTCAGGCTCTAATTAATTCTTTGCAATTTGGCGTTACAAGACGGATTTTTAAGTAAATACGGCTAAATTTAATGGAATAAACTTAGCCGTCGGTGCTTTATCTATATAGTTAGATACTCTTAATGGTGCCTTTAGGCAGGGCGCTCTGGATCGCGTGTTTTTGTACAGTAATTTCAGTTTCAGGGGCGATTTCAACGACCACAAACGCCTCTGTTACCTTGGTCACTTTGCCGACAATGCCACCGGATGTAACGACTTCATCACCTTTCTGTAAAGCGGCAATCATGTTGCGCTGTTCTTTCGCCTGTTTCATTTGCGGGCGGATAATCATAAAGAAGAACAAAACAAAAATGACGATCAGTGGTAAAAAGCTTGCGAAATCTGTCGCTGGCGCCGAAGCTGCGTATGCATTTGAAATAAACACGATATGACTCTCTTAATAAATTAAACAGAAAACTTGGTAAGGACACTTCTATAAATGCAGAGTTTGGGATGCAGTATTACCCGTAAAGGGCATGCCCGTAGAATATATGCGCTAAAGCGCATTATTCATACGCCAAAGGCGCACAGAACGCAGTAATGTGCCCAAAAAATGTATTTATAGAAGTGCCCGTAAAAATCAGCTTTAGATTCTAGCACATAGTTAAACTTGATTGCAGGATACTGAAGTTGGTTCAGTGACG
>CAZUOQ010000013.1:48352-57647 GCA_964622195.1 uncultured Methylotenera sp.
GATTCTAGCACATAGTTAAACTTGATTGCAGGATACTGAAGTTGGTTCAGTGACGGTTATGATAAACGTTTGCGTTTTGCTGCAAACTCGAGTTTGAACGCCTCGAATGTGCCGGCTTCAATTGCAGTGCGCATGCCTGCCATCAGCTGCTGGTAATAATGCAGGTTATGGATGGTATTGAGGCGTGAGCCCAGAATCTCGCCGATTCTATGCAAATGATGCAGATACGAGCGTGTAAAGTTACGGCAGGTATAGCAGGCGCAGTCCGCATCGAGCGGCTGCGTATCGTTTTTGTAGGTGGCATTTTTGATTTTTACATCGCCGTATTGTGTAAATAACCAGCCATTGCGTGCGTTGCGTGTCGGCATCACGCAGTCGAACATATCTACGCCTTGTGACACGGCTGCAACCAGGTCTTCCGGCGTGCCTACGCCCATCAGGTAGCGTGGTTTGTCCTGCGGCATTTTGGGTGCGGTATGCGCCAGGATGCGCAACATGTCTTCTTTAGGTTCGCCAACTGATAGGCCGCCGATCGCGTAGCCGTCAAAACCGATTTCTTCTAATCCATTGCGTGAAATATCACGCAAGTCTTCATGCATGCCGCCCTGAATAATGCCGAATAAGGCATTCGGGTTGCCTTCATGTGCCTGTTTGCTGCGTTTGGCCCATCTGAGCGAAAGCTGCATTGAATCATTCGCTTCTTTATGCGTAGCCGGGTAGGGCGTACATTCATCAAAGATCATGACAATGTCTGAATTTAATACGCGTTGAATGCGCATGGATTCTTCCGGCGTCAGGAAGCAGGAGTCGCCATTGATCGGGGAACGGAACTTGACACCTTCTTCCGAGATTTTACGCAAGTCACCCAGGCTCCATACCTGAAAGCCACCGGAATCGGTCAGTATCGGCTTATTCCAGCCCATGAATTTATGCAGGCCGCCATGTGCAGCGATAACATCAAGGCCGGGACGCAGCCACAGGTGAAATGTATTGCCCAGAACGATGTGGGCATTGATTTCATTGAGCTCCAGCGGTGACATGGCTTTAACGGTACCATATGTGCCAACCGGCATGAAGGCTGGAGTTTCTACATTGCCGTGCGCTAATTCCAGTGTGCCGCGACGGGCAAGACCATCTTGTTTATGTAAGGTGAATTGCATGGTGAAGCATTAATATTTTGAAGTCGCGATACTAACATAATCCTGTGTGATCCAGCATAATCCTGTGCGATCCAGTCATTTTGCAGGATATGCCATTGGTTTGCTTTTGATTGAATTGACTCTATTTGATGGGGGTAGTGAGCGTTTTATATAGTGCTTGTTAACTTTTGTTAACTCTCTGCGTTATGCAGTCACTTAAGCTTTTATTTTTGTATTAAAAGCGTAATTTTATGGGTGTAGAATACTTAATTGTGGGGTTAACGACGAGGAGAACAATATGAACAAGAAATTTTTAGTGAGCGCCATTGCTGCAACTTTTATATTCAGCGGCTGCGCTAGTATGACGGAAACTCAGAAGGATACTGCCAAGGGTGCCGCAATTGGTGCCGGTGCCGGCGCAGTTGTTGGTGCAGTGGCAGGTGGCGGTAAAGGCGCGGCGATTGGTGCCGTTGTCGGTGGTGCCGCCGGTGGCGTTGCTGGCAATATATGGTCTAAGCGCATGCAGGAACAAAAAGCGCAGATGGAGCAGGCGACTGCAGGGACTGGTGTTGCGGTTACACAAACTGCAGATAACCGCTTGAAACTGGATATTCCTAGCGATATTTCATTTGATGTTGGTCGCGCTGATGTTAAGTCCAATTTCAGGCCAGTACTTGATACGTTTGCCAAGAGTCTGTTAAGCAATCCAGCGACGACAGTTACGATCATCGGTCATACTGACAGTTCAGGTACAGATGCGATCAATAACCCGCTATCATTGAACCGTGCTGCCAGCACACGTGATTACCTGGTGGCAAAAGGTGTGGCCGCAAGCCGTATTGCGATTGATGGCCGTGGTTCACGTGAGCCATTGGTGGCAAACGATACTGCTGCTAATCGGGCAAAAAATCGCCGTGTAGAGATTTTTGTTGCGGAGCCGGCACCGGCAACTGCTAAATAAGATTAAAACACTGCAAAAGGCCGACATTAATGTCGGCCTTTTTTTATTGGCAACTTGCTAATTTCTTCACGTCATGATTATTCATGATTTATACTTAGCGTATACAACTGTGTGATATCGCCATGATCGAACCTAAACAGAAACTATCTCGTCGTAATTCTGAAATACCTTCGCTGCGTTCGCGAGGCATTTATTTGCTGCCAAATCTGTTCACTTCAGCCGCTTTGTTTGCAGGTTTTTATGCCATCGTGCAAGCGATGAATGGCAAGTTCGAACTGGCAGCGATAGCCATCTTTATCGCGATGGTGATGGATGGGTTGGATGGACGTGTTGCACGTATGACCAATACACAAAGTGCTTTTGGCGCTGAATATGACAGTTTGTCCGATATGGTTTCTTTTGGCGTGGCACCAGCCTTGATTCTTTATGTATGGGCACTCAAGCCACTTGGTAAGCTGGGCTGGATTGCCGCTTTTATTTATTGTGCTTGTGCTGCGCTGCGCCTGGCACGATTTAATACCAAGCTGGATGACGAGCATCAGGATAAGCGTTATTTCCAGGGCTTGCCCAGCCCTGCGGCGGCGGCACTGCTGGCGGGTTTTGTCTGGGTGTCATATGAATATGGCGTAACGGGCCGTGATGTATTCTTTGGTGTACTCAAGTGGAAATGGATGGCCTGGAGCCTGACGGTATTTGCCGGTGCATCCATGGTGAGTGATCTGCGCTATTACAGTGGCAAGGATATTAATTTAAAGGCCAGCGTGCCGTTTTTTGTGATTCTGGGCGTTGTGCTGGCGCTGGTGCTCATTTCCTACAGCCCGCCGGAAGTGCTGTTTCTGGTCATGGTCGTGTACGCACTGTCCGGATATGTGATGTGGCTGCGCGGCAAGCTCAAATCAAGGAAGTTATCGTAGGGACCTGGCAGTAACGGTATTTGAATTTATTTATGATTATGATAAATAAATTCAAATAGTTAAATACTTGCGTAACTGGCTGAAAAACATTATATTTCTATTCATCATGTTGAATTCACACATCATCTATATTTCTTTTGCACTGAGCTTACTTGCCAGTGCCGTTGTTTTGCGCAAACATTTTGCGTTACGCCTGCGTGCGTTGCTGCGCTAGCGCGCAGACTATCCCCCCCCAATCCCTAGTATTAAATTGCGTTGCACCTGATGTTTGTACTGAATTTTTGTACTTAAAGTGCAACTTTTGGACTGAGTTATTGAATGCAATAATCAGCCGAGAATTAAATAAAAAAGTTAGGTAACTGTATATGAGCCAAGCCAGCAAAAAACAAGAACAGATTATTATTTTCGACACCACTTTGCGCGATGGTGAGCAAAGCCCGGGTGCGGCGATGACCAAAGAAGAAAAGATCCGTATCGCACGCCAGCTTGAAAAATTGGGTGTTAACGTGATTGAAGCAGGCTTTGCCGCGGCAAGCCCCGGTGATTTTGATGCGATTCATGAGATCGCAAAAATCATTAAAAATTCAACCGTGTGCTCACTTGCCCGCGCCAGTGAAAATGATGTACGCCGTGCAGGTGAAGCCATTAAACCTGCGGCCAAAGGCCGTATCCACACTTTTATTGCGACCAGCAAAATCCACATGGAAAACAAACTGCGCATGACTGAAGACCAGGTGGTTGAGCGCGCGGTGCAAGCTGTAAAGTGGGCGTTGGAATATACCGATGATGTTGAGTTCTCGGCAGAAGACGCGGTACGTTCAGAAATGGACTTTTTGGTCCGCATATTCGACGCAGTGATTAAAGCCGGTGCAAAAACTATTAACGTGCCGGATACCGTGGGTTATTCGATCCCGGCGCCGTGGGGTGAGCGTATGCGTGAATTGATTGCGCGCGTGCCGAATAGCGATAAAGTGGTGTGGTCTACGCACTGCCATAACGACTTGGGTATGGCGGTGGCCAATTCACTGGCAGCAGTGATGGGTGGTGCGCGTCAGGTGGAATGTACCATTAACGGTTTGGGTGAGCGTGCCGGCAATGCCAGCCTTGAAGAAGTTGTCATGGCGATAAAAACCCGTAGTGACATCTTCAATTTGAGCACAAGCATTGATACCACGCAGATTGTACCTGCCAGCAAGCTGGTGTCATCCATCACCGGCTATCCGGTACAGCCGAATAAGGCTATTGTGGGCGCTAATGCGTTTGCACACGAGTCCGGCATTCATCAGGACGGTGTGTTGAAGCATCGTGAAACTTACGAAATCATGCGTGCTGAAGATGTGGGCTGGAACGCGAACAAATTGACTTTGGGTAAGTTGTCTGGCCGTAATGCATTCAGAACGCGTTTGAAAGAATTGGGTATTGAGCTCGAAACCGAAGATTTGTTGAATGCGGCGTTTGCGCGCTTCAAAGATTTGGCAGATAAAAAATCTGAAATCTTTGATGAAGACTTGCATGCCTTGGTCAGCGATGAGTTTGTTTCAGAAGCGAGTGAGAATTTTAAATTGGTGTATTTGCAAGTGGCATCGCAAACCGGCGAGATTCCACATGCTCTGATTACTGTTTCAGATAATGGTGTGGAGCATAAGTCCGAGTCTGATGGCGGCGGGCCGGTTGATGCAGCATTCAAGGCGATTGAAAAAGTCGTGAATAGCGGCGCTGAATTGCTGCTTTACTCGGTGAATAACATCACCAGCGGTACCGATGCGCAGGGTGAAGTGACTGTGCGCCTTTCCAAAGGCGGCCGCATTGTGAATGGCCAGGGTGCCGATACGGATATTGTGGTGGCTTCAGCCAAAGCGTACCTGAATGGTTTGAATAAACTTCATTCGAAGCTCGAGCGCGCCCACCCTCAAGTGTAGTTTCATCGTGAAATCAAGCCAATACGGCGTTGCGCTCGCTTGCCGTACTGAATGTACTGTCTGCGCTCGCGCGCCTTGTCTTGACTTGATTTAACAATGAAACGGTTTGCAGATGATTTTGCTTCTATTTGTACGCATCTCCAGCCTGACCCAAAATAAACATATAGAAAACTATCATGCCTAAAACCCGGCAAACTCTGTTGATCATTGCTGCACTGTGTTGCACCTACTTCATCTGGGGTTCAACTTATCTCGCCATACGTTTTGGTATTGAGAGTTTTCCGCCATTTATGATGGCAGGCGTGCGGTTCACAACAGCGGGCTTGATTCTGTATGTGGTGATGCGCTATCTGGGCGTGCCTAACCCTAATAAGCAGCAGTGGATAGGCGCCAGCATAGTCGGGCTGTTATTGCCTGCTTTAGGCAATGGTACGGTGTGTTACGTGCAGCAGACGGTTTCATCCAGCGTTGCCGCGCTGTCGATTGCGACGGCGCCCATCTGGATGGCCGTGTTTTCGTCCATCTGGGGGCATAAAATTGTTGCCAGGGAATGGCTGGGCATTGCCATAGGTTTGGTCGGTATAGTTTTGCTTAATCTCGGTGGCAGTTTCAGCGGCGATTTCATGAGTGCATTTCTGCTGATATTTGCTGCGGCAAGCTGGTCATTCGGCTCGGTCTGGGGCAAGCATCTGGCAATGCCGCAGGGTTTGATGGCAAGTGCCGCACAGATGCTGGCAGGCGGTGTAGCTTTACTGATTGTCAGTGCTGCCACTGGCGAAACCTGGCCGCAGACAATTAGCGCAAAATCATGGGGCGCCATGCTATTCCAAATAGTGTTAGGCTCACTGGTTGCCTATAGTGCTTACCAATATTTATTGCGCACGGTGCGCCCACTGGTGGCGAGCAGTAATACTTTTGTAAACCCGATGGTCGCATTTGCGGTAGGCATCTGGTTTGCCGGTGAACACGTGACCAGCTCGGAATTGATCGCGCTGGCTGTTATTTTAGTCGGCGTATTTTTAGTACTCTCAGCAACTCAACAAAAAGATATTTAACATGGCTCAAAACAATACACAGAATCTGGCTTTATTTGACCTCGATAACACTTTGCTCGCGGGTGACAGCGACTATAACTGGAGTTTGTTTTTAATCAATGAAGGTTTGCTTGATGCCAAATCTCATCAGGAAAGAAACGAACAGTTCTATCAGGATTACAAAAACGGCACTCTGGATATCTATGCATTTCTGGAGTTTCAGTTAAAGCCGCTGAGTCAGCATCCTAAAAAGTTTCTGGATGAGCTGCACCTGAAATACATGGAAAAAGTGATTCGCCCGATGATGACGCAAAAGGCGCAGGATCTGGTGAACAAGCATAAAGCCGCCGGTGATTTGTGCCTGGTGATTACGGCTACCAATAGTTTCGTGACCAAGCCGATTGCCACGGCGTATGGCATTGATAACTTGATCGGTACTGACCCGGAAATGGTGGATGGTGAATATACCGGCGGCGTAAGCGGTGTGCCCAGCTTTAAAGAAGGCAAGGTAACGCGTATTAACCAGTGGCTGGCTGAGCGCGGCACAACATTGGCTGATTATGCAAGCAGTTATTTTTACAGTGACTCACATAATGATTTACCGCTGATGAAACTGGTGACGAATCCGGTAGCCGTTAATGCAGATGAAGTGTTATCTGACTATGCGAAACAGCAAGGGTGGACGCAAATCAGCTTGCGCTAAGCAAAAACAGGCTTGGCTTGATTGATGCAAAATTGTAATGGACCGGGTAAGGAATTATCCGGTCCATTTTTCATTTACCTGCCGAGCAGAATTTGCGAAACAAATTTACTGCCTACATAAGCTAACAGCAGTAATGCAAATCCAATTAATGTCCAGCGGATGGCTTTGAGTCCGCGCCAGCCATATTGGTATCTGCCAAATAACAGAGACGCGTAGATAAACCAGCTGGCAATCGAGAAGATGGTTTTATGGTTAAAATCCAGCGCTTTATGGAAGATTTCTTCAGAGAACCACATGCCGCTGATGAGCGTGATGGTAAGCAGCGCAAAACCCAGGCCAATAATTTTAAATAGCAAAGACTCCATCATCATTAGCGGCGGAAAGCTCGGCAGCGTGATAAAGGTACTTTTGTGATGCAGGCTGCGCTCAGCAATCGCCATCAGGACAGCGTGCAGCGCGGCGAAGGTAAACAGGCTGTAGGCGAGCATCGCTATCCATACATGCGCGATGAACAGGCTGTTGTTGGCTTCAGGCAGAAAATGGTAGCTGGAGAAGAACGCGGGCAGCAATGCAAACAATGCTGCTGGCGGCAGTACAAAAGCCTGTAGGCTGTGCAGTTGATGGTCACGGTCTGTTACCCAGTAAATGAGCACCGTCAGCCAAAGTATTGCCGATACTGACTCATAAAACCCCAAGTTGAATCCTATGGAGAAAATGCTCTGATGCAAGAGCCAGCCATGCACCAGCAGACCTAAAGCAATCATCGTTGAATGCAGCTTAAGGTGCGGGTTCTTTTCCGATGGTTTTGGTGCGCGCCAGAAATCGGCAGCCACAGCCAGGTAAATGAATACAACGACAAGATAAGGAATTAGTTTCTGCATGACGTAATTATGGCGTAAATATGCGGTAAAGATAATAGGTTGATGTAAAATTGCATTTAATTACCCCAAACCGCGAAATGACGCAAAGAGTATAAACATGCTAGAAAACCTAACCGGGCGCCTGCAGGGCGTCATTAAAAACCTGCGTGGTCAAGCGCGTCTAACCGAAGACAATATTGCCGATGCGATGCGAGAAGTGCGCATGGCGCTGCTGGAGGCTGACGTTGCCTTGCCGGTGGTCAAAGACTTTATTGCAGCAGTTAAACAGCGCGCACAGGGTAAAGAAGTATTGCAGAGCCTGACGCCAGGCCAGGCTGTGATTGAAGTCG
Source organism: uncultured Methylotenera sp. (assembly GCA_964622195.1). Lineage (GTDB taxonomy): Bacteria > Pseudomonadota > Gammaproteobacteria > Burkholderiales > Methylophilaceae > Methylotenera. The sequence continues at coordinate 56,233 of CAZUOQ010000013.1, forward strand.
TCAATGACGAGCTCACGGCGCTGATGGGTAAAGCCAATGCTGGCTTGAATCTGGCGGCAGTGCCGCCGGCTATTATCCTGATGGCAGGTTTGCAGGGTTCCGGTAAAACAACGACCTCTGCCAAGCTGGCAAAATTACTCAAAGAGCAGAAGAAAAAAGTATTGCTGGCCAGTGCCGATGTTTATCGTCCGGCTGCAATTGAGCAGCTTAAAACGTTGGCTAAGCAGCTTGAGGTTGAGTGTTTTGACAGCAACGCCAGCCAGAAACCAGCCGATATTGCCAGCGCGACACTGGATTTTGCCAAGCGCGGTTATTACGACGTGGTGATTTTCGACACGGCGGGCCGCCTGGGTATTGATGAAGCCATGATGGCCGAGATCAAAGCCCTGCATGCACAATTGAACCCGATCGAAACCTTGTTTGTGGTAGATGCGATGCAGGGTCAGGATGCGATCAACACTGCCAAAGCTTTTGGTGATACCTTGCCGCTTACCGGCGTGATTCTTACCAAATTGGATGGTGACTCTCGTGGCGGCGCAGCGTTATCAGTGCGCCATGTGACAGGCAAGCCAATCAAGTTTATCGGCGTCAGTGAAAAGGTCGACGGACTGGAACCATTCTACCCGGATCGTATGGCATCTCGCATTTTGGGCATGGGCGATGTACTCGGCCTGATCGAGCAGGCGCATAAAAATGTCGACATGGCAGAAGCGCAAAAACTTGCCGATAAAGTGAAGTCCGGCAAAAATTTTGATCTGGATGACTTTAAAGCGCAAATGTCACAGATGCGCAAAATGGGCGGCATGGGTGCGCTGATGGATAAAATGCCATCACAGATTGCAGGCATGGCAGCCAAGGTGAATCCGGATGATGCAGACAAGAGCCTGCGTCGCATTGAAGGCATTATTAACAGTATGACGCCGATGGAGCGCCGCAAGCCCGAAATCATCAAAGCCACGCGTAAAAAACGTATTGCCGATGGTTCCGGCGTGCAGGTGCAGGAAGTGAACCGATTGCTCAAGCAATTTGAAGAAACGCAAAAAATGATGAAAATGTTCAGCAAAGGCGGCATGGCAAAAATGATGCGCAGCATGGGTGGACTCATGGGCGGCAAGCTCCCCGGCATGCGTTGATTCAAGTAATCAGAATCATGTTACCTTTTCTTGGACTGCTAAATATTTAAAAATTAACTGTACGGAATGGTTTTTAAGCTTGAATTAAAGTTAAAAAAATTTTATTTTGAGTAACGAAAATAAATGCGATAAAAATATAAATATTTTCCATTTTTGCATTGACCAAGTCAGGAGTTTCCCTCATAATTGCGCCCTTTCATGAGTAACGAAAAATTACTTTAGAAACGAATGGGGTGTTAGCTCAGCTGGTAGAGCAGCGGACTTTTAATCCGTTTGTCGTGG
>CAZUOQ010000014.1:0-43167 GCA_964622195.1 uncultured Methylotenera sp.
CCGTCCAACCTGATCGAAAACCTGTACGTCAGTAATGGCATGAGTGCCGGCAATACGCTCGCTGAAGCACAGGTACAGTGCCTGTCGGAGATTTTCGAACGCGCAGTCAAACGCGAAATTATCGAAGGTGAAATCGCCTTGCCGGATGTGCCGCAGGAAGTGCTGGCGAAATATCCTAGTGTTGTGGCCGGTATTAGGGGCTTGGAAGAGCAAGGCTTTCCGGTACTGGTGAAGGATGCCTCGCTAGGCGGGGCTTACCCGGTGATGTGTGTCACTTTAATGAATCCACGTACAGGCGGCGTGTTTGCCTCGTTCGGCGCGCACCCATGTCTGGAGGTCGCGCTGGAACGAAGCCTGACGGAATTGCTGCAAGGGCGCAGCCTGGAAGGCCTGAACGACCTGCCCCAGCCAACCTTTGCCAATGAAGCCGTGACTGAGCCAAATAACTTCGTGGAACACTTCATCGATTCCAGCGGTGTTGTATCGTGGCGTTTTTTTAGCGCCAAATCTGATTACGATTTCGTGGAGTGGGATTTCTCTGGTCAAGGTGAAAATTCAAACGCCGATGAAGCTGCGACCTTGTTTGGCATACTCGAAGCCATGGGCAAAGAAGCTTATGTGGCAGTGTATGACCAGCTGGGCGCGATTGCCTGCCGCATTCTGGTGCCGGGCTATTCGGAAATTTATCCGATAGAAGACCTGGTCTGGGATAACACCAACAAGGCGCTGTTGTTCCGCGCTGACATTCTGAATTTGCATCGCCTGGACGATGCCAGTCTGGAGGCGCTGCTCGAGCGCTTGGAGAATAACGAGCTGGATGATTACGGCGACATCGCCACATTAATCGGCATCGAATTTGACGAGAATACGGACTGGGGTCAACTTACCGTACTGGAACTGAAGCTGCTGATTCATCTCGCCCTGCAGCAGTTTGATGAAGCGCATGAACTGGTAGGTGCCTTCCTGCAGTATAACGACAACACAGTCGAGCGCGGACTGTTTTATCAGGCGTTGAATGTGGTGCTGGAGGTTGTATTGGATGACGACCTGGAGCTCGACGACTACGAAACCAATTTCCGTCGCATGTTCGGCAACGCCAGAATGGATGCAGTATTGGGCTCAGTGGACGGCAGCGTGCGCTTCTTCGGCTTGACGCCAACCAGTATGAAACTGGAAGGGCTAGACAGGCACCACCGACTGATCGACAGCTACAGAAAACTGCATACGGCTCGAGCTAGGTTTACGGCTCAATAATTATACTGGGGTGTAGCCAAAGGGCTGCTGAATCCGCAAAGCGGACAGTCAACGTTCAAATTAAGGGGCTGCGCCACTTTTGCGCAGTCCCGCTTGAATGTAGGGTTGGGCAGTGAATGCGAGTCTTAGTCATTAGAATTTTCTAGCGAACTTTAACCGTCGATTCAATCAAACGACCCGATTCCAGAATACACTTTCCTCGGAATTTGCCCTCCGCACCAATCGCACTCTTTGCACTAAAATCAATCTCAACAATATTTCGCCCGTTAGATTTCACAATTCTGCTGCTAGCACCCGTAAGTAGTGAAGGGTTGTAAGTAGCTGGATTAGTCACCTTCGAACGTAATTCTCTGTTGCAAATATCGATTGCAGTAGCCTCAGAGACGGGCGTTGCTGGCGGTCTGGAGTTCCCAGCTTTTAAATCATCACGAGACACCCAATATCGGCGGGGATTGCCAGATTGATCATTGCAGTCAATGTAAAACATCTCTTTTCGCTGCGTCGACTTTGATGCATCAACTAGCAAATAACAATTTTTATCAGTCTTCATCAAATTCGCCGTATAGCTAGCCATCCATCGGGCTTCTTGTTTATCCATAGCATGGAGGCTTGGGTTCTTAGTGAATCGTGATGACAATTCTGTGACAACCTCTTCTCTAGATTTTGGCTTGGTGCCACATGGGATTCGATCATCCATGAGCCTATGCTTGATTGACTTTCCATCATAGCTCCAGTTGTCCGAAACGAAATTTCCACTATGAACAGTTCCATCTTCATGCCTAATTTGTTCAATTTTTCCGCTCTGAACAGTAATGGTCTTTAGTCCACAGTTGATTGTCTCCGCCTTAGCGGATTGAGTATATACAACAATGGCAATAAAGACCCAAAACGACACTGCTGACATTGTTTTCATTATATTTCCTCTACTGAACTGATGTTCTTCCGAAATGGGACGGTTTGTCCCCAACGTTGGACATAAGGGGGCGCACTTTAGCGCGTCCCGCTTGATGGATGGGTGAGGATTGCTATAACGCACCTGTAAACCTTAACCCTAGACCAACTAGCGCCACATAGAATGGCAAAGCCCATTTCCACTCTTTGGCATGAAAATCAATAACAGCATGTGCCAAGCGAGAAGTCCAATGACGCTCTTGCCAGATTGCGAGAATTGGTGGTTCAGACACCTTACCTTTACCGTGATACCAATGAGATATTGCTTCTGAAATTTTCGACCACATTGGTTTTACTCCTAACAGTAATTTTAGAGACCCATGGGTCTCTATATTGAAATATTAATATAGAGACGCTGCACGACTGAATTGATTGTAATTAAAATTGATTAAATATTGAATAAATGACCGTCTGCTTTGTCCGCAAAGCTGACAGTGAACTACAAAAGCTAACCTACTCCGATACGGCCCAAGCCTGACGTTCGATGCCTGAGTTAAGTCGTGCCACGGAGCAAAGTCAGGCTTGAACGAGTTGTTATGTACTACTGAACAACTTCTATACTAACGTTTATGACACCAGAAGACGGGTTACCAATACTGCTGAATGCAGATTTTGAAAGATCAATGACTCGGCCTTTTACGAAAGGGCCACGATCATTTACTTTTACAACAACGCTTTTGCCATTATTCTGGTTCGTTACCTTTACACTTGAACCGAAAGGGATTTTGTTATGAGCCGCTGTTTTTAAACTATGGTTATACCGCTCTCCGCTAGCAGTTTTTCGATTCTGAAATTGATCAGCGTAAAAAGAAGCTTCTCCCGATTCGGTATGTCCTATCCAATTGTCGCGACCACCACTTGGAATGCTGCTGCAGCCGTACAAAGTCAGTAGAAATACGACTATCGATAACCTTTTCAAAATAAGTTCCGTCTTTCAGTTTGCTGAATGGTTGCTAAAGCGCTGCAAGCGACTGAATCAAGTCATGCTCCAGATCCTCTGGAGTTTCAAGTCCGATAGATAGTCTGATTAAGTTATCTGTAATACCACGCGACTGCCGCATGGCCGGGCTAAGATCACGATGTGAGGTAAGCGCCGGCTGTGAAACCAGGCTCTCCACACCCCCCAGGCTTGCAGCTAAAGCAAACAATTGCAATCCATCAACCATTTTTGTAGCAGCAGCACTTTCGCCATTGATCTTTATCGAGACCATGCCGCCATAGCCACACATTTGTTGTTTTGCGATCTCGTGTCCGATGAAATTTTCGAGTCCGGGATAGTAAACTTGTTGAATTAAAGGATGATTTTGCAACACCTTTGCCAGGTGTAATGCGCTCGAATTTTGCCGCAGAACCCGCACTTCTAGCGTTGCCAAGCTCCGTGCAAGCAAATGTGCAGAATCTGGTGCCAGCATCTGGCCTAAATTCTTCCGCCAGCTACGGATCGGATCCAGGATATGGTCGGCTGCGGCAACCACCCCACCGGTCAGATCACTATGTCCGGCCAGATATTTGGTGGCGCTGTGAATCACAATATCGGCACCTAGTGTCAGCGGCTGCTGGTTTACCGGGGTGGCAAATGTACTATCAATCGCTACTTTGGCACCATAAGCATGAGCCAGCGAGCAGATCAAAGCTATATCGACAATCTCCAGCAGCGGATTGGATGGTGTTTCGAAAAAAACGAGACTGCATCCAGCCGCTAAATGCTGCTTAAGCCCTTCTATATCATCAGCATTCAGAAACTTGGCATGCCTATCCAGTGCGGGTAATTGTTTTGTCATTAACTCCCATGTGCCACCGTAAATCTCACCTAAACAGATAATGCCGCGCTCACCATGCGCCAGCAGCGTAGAAGAAATTGCGGCCATGCCAGAGGAAAAAACCAACGCGTTTTCTGCATGTTCAAGGCTTGCCAGCTTCTTCTCAACACTCGTTATACTTGGGTTCGATCCGTATCTGGTATAGAAGCAGCCCGGCTTGCGGCCTTCAATCACGTCCAACATGTCTGCGGTAGAACTGTACTTGAAAGTGGTTGTGTCATAGGTGGGCGTATGCGGTGCCCCGAACTGGTCAGCAACTTCCCCAGCGTGAATACAGTTGGTAGCAAAGCCATTATTCTTGAGAGCCATTTAATTGATCCTATTTAATAAACAAAGACACCAAGTCTCCACTGGCCATAAAATATCTTGAGCTTAATATAGATATACATCTAGCAGATATGTAATTAGCAAGCTTCCGGAGACGAATATTCGCCGAATTTACCTTAGTCTGCGTCAAGCCGACTAACACACTTTCTAGCACTCTGTTTAAACAAACCTTTTACAAGCTACATCAAGATAATGTCGAACGACTCCTGACCATAGCTCGCCTCTGCTTGTAATGAAATCGGTTTGGCGATGAAGTCGGATAAGTTAGCCAAGCTTTGTGATTCTTCGTCAGACAGCATATCAATCACCTTGGGTGCAGCCAGTACGCGCAGCTCGCGTGCATTGAACTGGCGCGCTTCTCGCAGCAACTCACGCAGAATTTCATAGCACACGGTCTGCGCAGTTTTTAACTCACCACGCCCCTTGCAGCAAGGACAAGGCTCACACAAGATATGCGCCAGGCTCTCACGGGTGCGTTTACGTGTCATCTCCACCAGGCCAAGTGGCGTAAAGCCATTGACGCCGGTACGCGCACGGTCACGCGCTACTTCTTTTTGCAGTTCTTCCAGCACGGCTTCACGCTGCGTATCTTCATCCATGTCGATAAAATCGATGATAATAATGCCGCCCAGATTTCTCAGCCGCAATTGGCGGGCAATCGATTGTGCCGCCTCCAGATTGGTTTTGAATATAGTATCTGAAAGATTTTTACCGCTGACAAAACTACCGGTGTTCACGTCGACGGTTGTCAATGCTTCCGTCTGATCAAATATCAGATAACCGCCGGATTTGAGCTCAACCTTGCGCGACATGGCTTTTTCAATTTCCTGCTCAATGTTGTACAGATCGAACAGTGGCCGCTCGCCCTGATAATGTACGAGCTTGTGCAAGGCAGTGATCGCGTAGAGGTTGGCGAACTCGATCAGTTTCTGATAAGTCTCGCTTGAGTCAACCCGCACCACTTCAGTGTTGTCACACATGACATCGCGCAGCACGCGCATAGGCAGATTGAGATCCTGAAAAATCAATGTACGTTCAGGTACCGTGATACTTTTTTCCTGAATATGTTTCCAGGTTTTGGTCAGGTAATCGATATCGGCCAGCAACTCTTCATCGGTAGCGGTTTCTGACATCGTTCTGATGATATAACCGCCTTTGTGCTGCTCAGGCAGCAGCCCGAGCAGGCGCGCTTTTAATGATTCGCGTTCAGTTTCGAGTTCAATGCGCTGTGACACGCCGATATGGTCCTGCTGCGGCAGGTAGACCAGAAAGCGCCCGGCAATGCTGATCTGCGTCGTCAGGCGCGCGCCTTTAGTACCAATCGGTTCCTTGATCACCTGCACCATGACCGACTGCCCTTCATGCAGCACTTCCTGAATCGGTCGTTGCCCTTCAGAAACGCCGCATTCGATCACATCTCCTGCATGCAGAAATGCAGCTCGCTGCAGGCCAACTTCCACAAAGGCAGACTGCATGCCCGGCAACACACGGCAAATGACACCACGATAAATATTGCCGACCAAGCCTAATGAGGAGCTGCGCTCAATCTGCAACTCCTGCATCACGCCATTTTCCATCATGGCGATGCGCGTTTCCTGCGGGGTCACGTTAATTAATATTTCTTCGCTCAATTTATGCTTTCTGATTACTAATGACTGATTATTATTTTTTTATACACTCAAATATCTGAATAATCTTAGATATGAATAATATGATGTTTTCTTAGCAGTTCCGCCGTTTCGCATATCGGCAACCCCATCACGCCGGTATAGCTGCCTTCAATCTTTTTAATCCACGCGCCTGCCAAGCCCTGTATACCATAGCTGCCGGCTTTATCATGATGTTCACCGGATGCGATGTAATGCTCAATCTGCCGCTCTGAAAAACTGATCATTTCTACTGTAGTGGTGGACAAAACCACTTCGATTTTGTTCATAAAAGCAAGCGCTACCGCTGTCAGCACCAGATGGGTACTGCCCGATAATGCAGCCAGCATCTGGCGTGCGTCATTATCATTCTCCGGCTTTCCCAGCACCCTGCCAGCCAGCGCCACGGTAGTATCTGCCGCCAGAACCGGCCTAGTGCGCTGCTCGACTGACAAACCAAGCAGGCATGCCTCGGCTTTTTCCCTGGCAAGCCTTGTTACATAATGCTCAGGTAACTCATGTGGCAGCTGCGTTTCATCAATGTCGGCAGGATGTGTGATGCAGTCGATACCAATCTGCTTCAATAATTCCACGCGTCGCGGGCTACGTGAAGCAAGGTACAGTGCAGGATGTTGTTCAAAATGGTTACGCATGTTCGCACTTTAATTTACTATCTCTAAATTAACAAAGATTAAATATATTCGCCCTGATTTTAAAGGGCTAAAAAGGTAGCTTATATGATTGACTGGCCAGCGCTCTTGAAAATCGGTATCGCTCTGTTTGCGATTGTAAACCCTATCGGCAGCGTTCCCGTATTTATCAGCGCAACCAGCGGCTGGACCAATCAGGAGCGTGCAAAAACAGCCAAGACTGCGGCATTCACAGTCTTTATTGTACTGACGATCGCTGCGTTTATTGGCGATCAGGTGCTGGATTTTTTTGGCGTATCCATTCCGTCATTTCAGGTTGGCGGCGGCATTCTGCTGATGCTGATCGCAATTTCCATGATGCATGCCAAGCAAAGTGCAGCGCATCAGACCGTAGAAGAACGAGACTCGCTGGCAGAAAAGGAAGTGATTGCGATTGTTCCGCTCAGCATCCCGCTGCTGGCAGGTCCAGGCTCCATCAGTAACATGATTATTGCCGCCCAGCAAAACAGCAGCATTACCGGCCACCTGTCGTTAACCATCCCGATTCTGGCGGTATGCCTCATCATCTGGCTGGTTTTAACACTGGCGGTTGCCATCGCAAACAAGCTGGGCAAGATTGGTATTAATATCGTCACGCGCATCATGGGACTGATTCTGGCGGCCATGTCTGTAGAATTTATCGCGCATGGCCTTAGCGGACTCTTCCCCAAACTGTTCGCCTGATATCGTTTAACCGGTTTGCAAAAATCAAAGCACGCGAATATTGTCGCATCGGGTAAAATACACATAACTCAAACACAAGACATTCATTATGCAATGGAAGCCACATGCCACAGTCGCGGCAATCGTTGAAGAAAACGGCAAGTTTTTACTGGTAGAAGAAGAAACCGACCGCGGCAATCGATTTAACCAGCCTGCAGGTCATCTCGAAGATAACGAAACAATTCTGGAAGCCGTGATCCGCGAAACGCTGGAAGAAACTGCGTACACATTTGAACCGACCGCATTGCTGGGTATTTACCACTGGAAACATGAACACAACCATACGACCTACCTGCGCTTTGCCTATATTGGCAACGTGAGCAATCACCAGCCGCTGCTGACCTTGGATGATGGCATTATCCGTGCAGTGTGGATGACCGCCGACGAGATTCGCAGCAATGCCAGCCTCATGCGCAGCCCGCAGGTTTTAACCTGCATTGAGGATTACTTACGTGGTCAACGTTACCCATTGTCTGTTGTTACGCATTTATGAAATAAACCGCAAAATAAACACCTATGAACCTGAATAAAGCGCAAAAGAAAAAAATCGTTGTCGGTCTCTCCGGCGGCGTAGACTCCTCCGTCACGGCCCTGCTGTTAAAGCAGCAAGGCTACGAAGTCACCGGCCTGTTCATGAAAAACTGGGAAGATGACGACACCGATGAATACTGCTCCAGCAAACAGGATCTGATTGATGCGGTATCGGTCGCCGATAAAATCGGCATTGATATTGAGGCAGTGAACTTCAGCAAGGAATACAAGGACCGCGTATTCGCAAACTTTTTAAGCGAATACCAGGCTGGCCGCACGCCCAACCCAGATATTTTGTGTAATGCTGAAATCAAGTTCAAGGCATTTCTCGATCACGCCATGGGTATGGGCGCAGACCTGATTGCAACCGGCCACTATGCGCAAGTGCGAGAAAACCCGTTACAGCCAGGCAAATTCCAGTTACTGAAAGCAGATGACGGCAGCAAAGACCAGAGCTATTTTCTGTATCGTCTCAATCAGGCGCAGCTTTCAAAAACACTATTCCCGCTCGGCACCTACCTGAAGCGTGAAGTACGTGAGATCGCGCGTGCTGCCGGCCTGATCAATGCCGAGAAAAAAGATTCTACCGGCATCTGCTTTATCGGCGAACGGCCGTTTCAGGAATTTTTAAGCCGCTATCTGCCACGTGAACCCGGTGAGATGAAAACGCCGGAGGGCAAAGTCGTGGGCCGTCACGAAGGGCTGATGTATTACACACTAGGGCAGCGCCAGGGTCTGAAAATCGGCGGCAGCCGCGAAAGCAATGGCGAGCCATGGTTTGTCGCAGCTAAAGACATGCAGAAAAATGAACTGATTGTGGTGCAGGGCCATGAACACCCGCTACTGCTGAATGATGGTTTAAAGGCAGGACAATTACACTGGATCAGTGAGGAAGACCCAAAAACCAACTGGGTGTACGCGGCAAAAACACGTTACCGCCAGCCGGATGCGCCGTGCGAAATTGATGCAATCAATGCCGAAGAAGTTACGATCAAATTCGGACAGAAACAGTGGGCGATTACTCCGGGCCAGTCTGCAGTCGTCTATGAAAGCAATGTCTGTTTAGGCGGTGGCATCATCACTGGCGCTATTTAAAAATCATCTCTGGCAATTGAGGTAATTATGGCTTATGTACTTAAAAACCCCCAAGGTGAAATCGTTGCTGCAAGCGCTATGGAAAATCTGGGCGCTGGCTGGATTTTCATAGAAGACAGCTCGCGAGAATATCTGGATTTTTTAGAAAGCTCGCTGGCAAAAGGTGACCCTTTCCGCGAAAGTGACATCCATATGGCGCGCGTACTGGAGGACCTCATCACCTTGCTGATCGAACGCAATATGATACGTTTTACCGACTTGCCTGCGCCAGCCCAGAAACGCCTGAATGACAGACAATCGCTGCGTAAGAAAACACAGCTATCCAGCCTGCTCGATGATAGCGGCCACATCGCCTGATACAGAATCAGGCGATTGTCTGCTAATTTGCCACCGGCATGCTGTCTGCAAACGATTGCCGTTTATTCAGAACTGACTGCAATCGCTCCAGATTTGGATAATCTGCTGCCAAATCAATGATCGCCCCAAATCTCAGGTTGATGTAGCCGAGCATGCAGCCCACAGCAATATCAGCCAGACTGAAAGCATCATCTACACACCATTTGTTGTGACCCAAGTCGTTATTTAAAGCAGTCAGGCCACGCGTCACTTTATCCATTTGTCGGGTAATAAAAGCTTCATCCTGCTTTTGCTCCGGTTTACGCTGCTCCAGCATCACGGCAACCGCCGCATCACATACACCGTCAGCCAAAGCCTCCCAGCGGCGCACTGCTGACTTGGCCGTATTGTCTTTAGGAATCAGGTGCGCCAACGGTGTGCGATTATCGAGGTATTCGGCTATCACACGTGAATCGTACAGGCTGTCATTATCATCACCTAGAACCAGCACCGGCACTTTGCCTAGCGGATTATATTGTTTCACCGGGCAATCCGGATCGGACAGAACCACTTCTTCCAATTTGATATCAATGTGCTTTTCAGCGGCAACGATGCGAATTTTGCGTGCATATGGACTATTAAGGGTATATAAAAGCTTCATGATTTTTTACTTATGGTGTTATTTAGTCATATTGATTGTTGATAGCATTATAATTCAAACTCAGCCCTGCTCACGATAACTATATGACGCTATTTAATAAATACTACCCGATCGGGTCTGCCGCTTTTGATGAACTGGTAACAGCGCAAGTACAGGCTGCGCTGGATGAAGACATAGGCAGCGGCGATCTTACTGCACTGCTGGTTCCGCCGCAGCAATTGGTCAGCGCTACGATTATCGCGCGCGAAAGCGCAGTGATCTGCGGTAAAGACTGGGTCAATGCCTGCTTTAAACGCATAGACACCAATGTGCAGCTTGAATGGCTGGTCAATGAGGGTGATCGCGTGCAGCCTGACCAATTACTTTGCAAAATCAATGGCTTGGCAAGATCACTCCTCAGTGCAGAACGCTGTGCGCTGAATTTCCTGCAAACGCTGTCTGCAACAGCAACCGAGACGCGTAAATATGTAGATGCCATCGCCGGCACCCATGCAGAGATTCTGGATACACGTAAAACGATTCCACAGCTGCGACTGGCACAGAAATATGCCGTAACCGTTGGTGGCGGCCACAATCAGCGCCTTGCATTGTATGACGGCATTCTGATTAAAGAAAATCATATTGCGGCGGCGGGCAGTATTGCAAAAGTGATGCAACAGGCTTTTGCACTGAATACCGGCAAAAGCATACAGATCGAAGTAGAAAATCTGGAGCAACTGAAACAGGCGCTGGAAGCTGGCGCTACCAGTATTCTGCTCGATAACTTCAGTAATGACCTGCTGCGTGAAGCGGTGAATATCAATAACCATGCTGGTAAAAAAGCGATACTCGAGGCTTCTGGCGGCATCACGCTGGATAATATTCGCGCCGTGGCACTCACCGGCGTTGATCGCATCTCAATTGGCGCGCTGACCAAAAACATACAAGCCATTGACCTCTCGATGCGTGTTGATGAATTAGTGCATGCTAAGATTTAATAATATTCTCAGTGTTTTCAAATAAGGCTCCTGCCATGAACAAAGCCGCATCATTTATCAGGCCCGCTGGTCGTATCACATTAGGCGACACACTGCGCATGTTAGTCAACGATGGTATTGTGGATAAAATACAGGCCGAAAAACTTTACAAAGATCGCCGGCTGGACAGTTCCAACCTGCATCCATTAGTAGTGATTGGTGAACAAAAGTGGAAAAACCTGAAAGCACCCCACAGCGCACTTACTGTGGAATGGCTATCTTCTTGGCTGGCAGGCCGGGCCGGGCTCGATTACTACCATATTGACCCGCTAAAACTGGATTTTGGCGATGCGGCGCAGGTCGTATCCAAAGGTTATGCCGAACGACTCAAAATCATGCCGATTTCAGTCAAAAACGGTGAGGCGATCATTGCTACTACCGAGCCCTTCAACACCGACTGGGTTGCAGACCTGGAACGTGTGCTCAACATGAAAATCAAGCTGGTGGTCGCTAATCCGCTGGAGCTTAACCGCTACCTGCCGGAGATGTACAACCTTGCCAACTCCATGCATGCCGCCAATCTTTCTAAAGCAGGACAAGTGATCGGCGTACAGAATTTTGAGCAGCTGGTAGAACTGGGCAAGGATAAAAACCTGGATGCGAATGAACAGCATGTCGTGAACATTGTAGACTGGCTATTCAAATATGCGTTCGAGCAGCGCGCCAGCGACATTCATCTGGAACCAAGGCGCCACATAGGTTTAATGCGCTTCAGAATCGATGGCGTGCTGCATCAGGTGTACCAGATTCCACCGAACATCATGAATGCCATCACCAGCCGCATCAAGCTGCTGGGTCGCATGGATATGGTTGAAAAACGCCGCCCGCAAGATGGCCGCATTAAAACTTTATCCGCGGAAGGCAGTGAAATTGAATTGCGCCTGTCTACCATGCCTACCGCTTTTGGCGAAAAACTCGTCATGCGCATTTTCTCGCCAGACATCTCCAGCAAGGATTTTATCTCACTGGGATTCTCCTCGGCGCAGGCCGACAAATGGAACAACTGGGCCAAGGCCCCTAACGGCATTATTTTGGTCACCGGCCCTACCGGTTCCGGCAAAACGACTACGCTCTACTCGACCCTGCGTATGCTCGCCACGCCTGAAGTCAACGTATGCACGGTTGAAGACCCGATTGAGATGGTTGAGCCTGCATTTAACCAGATGCAGGTACAGCATAATATCGGCCTCGGATTTGCTGAAGGTATACGCACGTTGATGCGGCAGGATCCCGACATTATCATGGTGGGCGAGATTCGCGATATCGAAACTGCTGAGATGACCATTCAGGCCGCGCTAACAGGCCACTTGGTATTATCAACCCTGCACACGAATGATGCGCCTTCAGCCATCACGCGGCTGCTGGATTTAGGCGTGCCATCCTATCTTATCCATTCCACTGTACTCGGCATCATGGCACAGCGCCTGGTAAGAACGCTATGCCCTAACTGCAAGGTGCCGGAGCCGATTACGCAAAGTGACTGGAGTGCATTGGTCGGCTCATTCAACCTACCCAAACCTGAGCACATTTACCGACCGGTCGGCTGCCTGGAATGCCGTAATACTGGCTTTAGGGGCCGTAGCGGTATTTATGAAATGCTATCAATGAGCCGCACGCTGAGAAAGCTGATTACACCGGATACCAATCTGGCAAAGCTTACCAAACTGGCTTATCAGGAAGGCATGCAGCCATTAATTATCAACGGCGCAGAAAAAGTGGCCGCCGGTCTCACGACCATTGACGAACTGCTTAAAGTAGCACCGCCTTTGGAACAGGAATAAAGCTGTTTTTTAAACATGGTTTTTAAAATATCAAAAAATGTAACTGCACACCCCGCCAAAAGTAAATTTTCCCGCTTAAGCCTTTCATTCCTGACACTTTTATCCTTGACCAATTTCGCTCAAACGGTTATCGTGTAGGGTTACCGAATAAACTATTTAAAATCAAAAAGATTTATGGCAGAGACATCTCATCCGCATCAAATCACTGGCGCAGAAATTGTGATCCGCTCCCTGGAACAAGAAAATGTAAAATTCGTTTTTGGCTATCCAGGTGGTGCAGTTTTACACATCTACGACGCCATCTATAAACAAGGCCATTTCAAACACATCCTTGTACGTCACGAACAAGCAGCTGTGCACGCTGCAGATGCCTATTCACGCGCAACCGGTGAAGTCGGCGTAGCCCTTGTTACCTCAGGCCCTGGCGCCACTAACGCAATTACCGGTATCGCAACCGCATACATGGATTCCATCCCGATGGTGGTCATCAGCGGGCAAGTGCCTGTTGCCGCGATTGGCCTGGACGCTTTCCAGGAAGTCGACATGGTTGGCGTGACACGCCCCTGCGTAAAACATAACTTTCTGGTGAAAGATGTCAAAGACATCGCTTCTACCATGAAAAAAGCCTTCCACATTGCCAGAACCGGTCGCCCGGGTCCTGTAGTAGTGGATATCCCTAAAGACATTACCGCCAACCTGGCAGAGTTCATCTATCCGAGCACGGTAGAAATGCGCTCTTACAACCCTGTGACTAAAGGCCACAGCGGCCAGATTAAAAAAGCGGTTAAATTACTGCTGGAAGCCGAGCGCCCGATGGTTTACACCGGTGGCGGCGTGGTGCTGGGTGACGCTTCAGAGCTGCTGGTAAAACTGGTGCAAGCATTGGGCTTACCTGTTACCAATACATTAATGGGCTTGGGCGGCTATCCCTCTACAGACAAACAGTTTTTAGGCATGCTGGGCATGCATGGTACTTATGAAGCCAACATGGCGATGCATGAGTGCGACGTACTGCTCGCAGTAGGCGCGCGCTTTGATGACCGCGTAATCGGTAATCCGGAGCACTTCTACAATAAAGACCGCACCATTATCCATGTCGATATTGACCCGTCATCAATCTCCAAACGCGTGAAAGTACACGTACCTATCGTCGGTGACGTAAAGTCTGTACTGGGTGAAATGAACGATCTGGTGTTACAGGAAAGACCTCAGCAATCACCTGCACTTAAAGCCTGGTGGAAGCAAATTGAGGAATGGCGCAGCAAAAAATGCCTTAGCTACAACAATGTTAATGGCTTGATTAAGCCGCAGTATGTGGTTGAAAAATTGTGGGAAGTTACCAAAGGTGAGGCCTTCGTGACTTCCGACGTTGGTCAGCACCAGATGTGGGCTGCTCAGTATTACAAATTCGACAAACCACGTCGCTGGATCAACTCGGGCGGCTTGGGCACGATGGGTGTTGGTCTGCCATACGCGATGGGCTGTCAATTTGCTTATCCGGATGCACAGGTCGCCTGTGTGACTGGTGAAGGCAGCATTCAGATGAATATTCAGGAGCTTTCGACCTGTAAACAATATCATCTGCCGATTAAGGTGATTTTGCTCAACAACCGCTATTTAGGCATGGTACGTCAGTGGCAAGAGTTCTTCTATGAGAACCGTTATTCTGAATCCTATATGGAAAGCCTGCCGGACTTTGTAAAACTGGCGGAATCATACGGCCACGTCGGCATGCATATTGAAAAACCTGAAGATGTAGAAGGTGCATTAACGGATGCATTTGCAATGAAAGATCGCTTTGTGTTTATGAATTTCATCACAGACCAGAAAGAAAATGTTTTCCCGATGATTCCAAACGGCAAAGGTCTGTCTGAAATGATTCTAGCGAATCAGATAGGCGCGGAGGATCTATAATGCGTCACATTATTTCACTATTGATGGAAAACGAAGCAGGCGCTTTATCACGCGTTGCGGGTCTGTTTTCTGCACGTGGTTACAACATCGAATCACTCACAGTAGCACCAACCGAGGATCCAACCCTATCCCGTATGACGATTGTTACATCAGGTTCAGAAGACGTGATTGAACAAATCATCAAACAGCTAAACAAGCTGGTAGATGTCGTCAAAGTGCTTGATTTAAATGATGGGAAATTCATTGAGCGCGAATTGATGCTGGTAAAAGTAAAAGCAACCGGCGCCTTCCGCGAAGAAATGAAACGCATGTGCGATATTTTCCGTGGCCGCATCATTGATGTCGCCGATGGCACTTTTACCATCGAACTGACAGGCTCCGGCCACAAACTGGATGCATTTATCGAAAGCCTGGATAAAGCAGCTATTTTGGAAACCGTCCGTACCGGTGCTTCTGGCATTGGTCGTGGCGACAGAATTTTAAAAGTATAGTAATTAGTGAAATGTGAAATGTGAAATGTGAAATGTTGCGGCCGATTGTGGTTTGATACTTTTCACCTTTCACTTTTCACCTTTCACTCCCATTTAATTAAGAAACACCTTCTGGAGCAATTATGAAAGTTTATTACGACAAAGACGCAGACCTTGGTTTAATCAAAGGTAAAAATGTAACTATCGTAGGTTACGGTTCACAAGGTCACGCGCACGCGGCTAACTTAAAAGACAGCGGCGTTAACGTTACTATCGGTTTACGTAAAGGCGGCAGCTCATGGGCTAAAGCCGTTGCAGCAGGCCACAACGTACTGGAAATCGCAGAAGCCACTAAACAGGCTGATGTAGTGATGTTATTGCTGCCAGACGAAACCATGCCGGAAATTTTCCATGCAGAAGTTGCTGCCAACCTGAAACAAGGTGCTGCATTGGCTTTCGCACACGGCTTCAATATTCACTACAACCAAATCACGCCACGTGCTGATTTGGACGTGATCATGATCGCGCCAAAAGGCCCAGGTCACACTGTGCGTTCAGAATACCTCAAAGGCGGCGGCGTACCTTCACTGATCGCTGTTTACCAGGACAAATCTGGTAAAGCTAAAGACATCGCGCTTTCATACGCAGCTGCAAACGGCGGCACCAAAGGCGGCGTGATTGAAACTGATTTCCGTGAAGAAACAGAAACTGACTTGTTCGGTGAACAAGCTGTTTTATGTGGCGGCGCAGTTGAACTGGTTAAAGCCGGTTTTGAAACCCTGGTTGAAGCTGGTTACGCACCTGAAATGGCATACTTCGAGTGCCTGCACGAGTTGAAACTGATTGTTGACTTAATGTACGAAGGCGGTATTGCCAACATGAACTACTCCATTTCAAACAATGCTGAATACGGCGAATACGTAACTGGTCCTAAAGTGATTAACGATGAATCACGTTACGCCATGCAAGAATGCTTAGCTAACATCCAAAACGGCGAATACGCTAAACGCTTCATCCTGGAAGGTCGTACCAACTATCCAGAAATGACAGCGCGCCGTCGTTTGAACGCAGCACACCCAATCGAACAAGTTGGCGGCCAACTGCGCGCAATGATGCCTTGGATTGCTAAAAACAAACTGGTTGATCAGTCTAAAAACTAATCCTAATTACTAATCTAATGATTAGTGATTAGATCCGATAGGGCAAAGCGTTATGCGTTTTGCCCTATTTTATTTGTGATCATCAACAATAAGAAATCATCATGAAAAATCGTCTTAAAGTATTGGCACAATACGCAATCCCGAAACAGGCAATCACTACACTTGCCGGTAAACTGGCGCACTATCAGGGCGGAGATACCACGACCAAAGTCATCAAATGGTTTGTCAAACGCTATAACGTCAATATGGCTGAGGCGGCCAATCCCGACATCAGCAGCTACAAAACATTTAACGAATTCTTTACGCGCCCGTTACAACAAGGTGCAAGACCGATTGCGCAGGCAGACTTTATCTGCCCTGTGGATGGGGCGATCAGCCAATTTGGCCGCATTGAACAAGACCAGATTTTTCAGGCCAAAGGTCATTATTACTCGACTGCAGCGTTACTGGGCGGAGATAAGGCTGCTGCAAAAAACTATTTAAACGGTGAGTTTGCGTGCCTGTATCTGAGCCCAAAAGACTATCATCGCATCCACATGCCTTGTGACGGCAAACTGGAAAAAATGACCTATGTGCCAGGCGATCTGTTTTCAGTCAATCCTGTCACGGCACAAGGTGTGCCAGGCTTATTTGCACGCAATGAACGCGTGGTGTGCGAATTCTCTTCCGGGAAACATGGAAACTTCGTCATGGTACTCGTTGGTGCCACCATTGTCGGCAGCATGGCCACGGTATGGCACGACGCTAAAGATGGCATTATCAACCCGCCGCGCCGTGGCCATATTCAGGTATGGTCTTATGCAGGCCAGAACATCACTTTAAAACAGGGCGACGAAATGGGGCGCTTCCTGCTCGGCTCAACTGTAGTGATGTTATTTCAAAAGGATGTCATGCAATTCAATGCAGGCTGGCTGGCAGCAGGGCCCGTAAAGCTTGGCGAAATGATGGGTAACAGTATTCACAGATAAAACCTCACGGGAGCAATCATGCTCCTGTAAGGTTTTATTTGCCTACTTATGATGCGCCGGTTTGTGATGCAGATGCGGCGCGAGCTCGTTTAAAGCCGATTCATAGACTGCGCGCTTGAATTCAATCACATCTTCAAGCGGTACCCAATAATCGCTCCAGCGCCATGCATCGAATTCCGGATGGCTGGTTGCACGCAAGGATACATCGCTGTCACGGCCGAGCAGACGTAACAGATACCAGATTTGCTTTTGCCCGCGGTAACTGCCGCGCCATTCACGCTTAATCCAGCTGGTTGGCACTTCATAGCGCAGCCAATCTTTCGTGCGTCCCAGAATTTTCACATGTTCCGGTTTTAAACCGACTTCTTCCATGAGTTCGCGATACATCGCCTGCTCAGGACTCTCGCCATAATTAATCCCGCCCTGTGGAAACTGCCAGGCATGCTCACGGATACGCTTACCCCAAAATACCTGATTGTTGGCATTACATAAAATAATGCCAACATTCGGGCGAAACCCGTCACGATCTAACATAGCTATATACTGCCTTAATAATTTAATGCAATTTTTTCATATTTCCAGCATTATTGAAAGCAACCATTCACCACAACCTTAATTAAGTAAGAATTAACATGCCTTTTCAATCCACTGCTTCATTAAACAACAATCGTTTTTGGCTAGTATTAATAACTAGCCTGCTGTTAGCGGCCTGCAATTCAGCGTCATTAGCGCCAGCAGATCACTATGCTTATATTACCAACCAGGGTGATCACAGTGTTTCAGTAATCAATACGTCATCCAATCAGGTTGAGAACATCATCCCAGTCGGCAAAGCACCCGTTGGCGTAGCAGTTTCCGCCAAGTTGCAGCGCGCTTTCATTTCGAATGTTGAAAGTCAGGAAATATCTGTCATTAACACGCAAAATAACAAGCTCATCGATAGCATAAAGATCAAAGGCTCACCGGTAGGCTTGGCTTTAGCGCCTGATAGCAAAACACTTTACGTTGCCGACTGGTTTGAAAATAGAATATTGGCGATTAACACACAAAAGTTCAGCGACATTCGAGAGTTAAGTGTCGGCGACGCGCCAGCCGGTCTCGTAGTCAGCCCGGATAACAGATGGCTATATATTGCAAATCGTGATAGCAACGATATCGCCGTGATCGAAACTTCTGCTCTGACAATCAAAAAACGCATACCCGTTGGCAAGCATCCGTTCGGGTTAGCCATCAGCCACAGTGGGAAATTAATCGCGAGCGTCAATGTACAGGATGACACTGTCGATATTATCAAAACAGAATCTGGCCAGAAACAGTCACTTAAAGTAGGTTACCACCCCTATTGCGCTGCTTTCAACCTTGATGGAAAAAGATTGTATGTTACCAACACACAGGATGATAGCGTATCTGTACTAGATATAGCATCGGGGGACATGATTGCCACGATTAACGTAGGCAGCACCCCGGAAGGCATCAGCATAGACCACCACACACAGCGTGCATATGTCGCAAACTGGGGCAGCAATAATGTCAGCGTCATCGACACTACAACCAATCGTCTGCTAACCACCATTAAAACTGGGGACAAAAGCCGTGCGTTTGGGCAATTCATCTTGAATCACCAGTAATTTATTAGAAACAAGGCACCCTAGACTAGTCCGTTACCTAATAACAAAAACTTTCATTCTTGCTGAATATTGTCAACCTTCACATTACCCCTGGCGTTATTCAGCCATCAGTAGCAGTATTGATAAAAGCTAAATAAATCAAATCTGATGTACTTAAAATTTAGATGTTATAAACAATGCTTGTCATTTATAATGCGCTGTTGTTTTTGAATTAATCGTCTCACAAATGAGAAATCTGGAGAAAAATGAATGAAAAAATTCTTGGCTTTAATCGCACTTAGCTTAAGCACTAGCTTAGTTTCTTTCACAGCGGCAGCGCACGGTCCATCACCGCTTAAAGTGGATAAATCAGTGACCATCAAAGCAGACCCTGCAAAAGTCTGGGCACTGGTAAAAGATTTTGGCAACATGCAAAAATGGCACCCAGCAATTACAAGCACCAAGCTGGAGAAAAAAGGTGAAGATACTTTCAGAACACTGACCCTGAAAAGTGGCGGCACTATCTATGAAAAACTGCGCAGCGTAGATGAAGCTGACATGAAAATCAGATATGAAATCGTTACCAGCCCACTGCCTTTGACTGATTACAATGCATTCATGGTAGTTACCAAAGGTGCAAAACCAGGCGAAACTAACGTGCAATGGGTAGGTCGTTTCTACCGCTTGTATAAATTGAACCCACCGATCCCAGCTGGCCAAGATGACGAGACTGCATTAAAAGCAATCAATGAAATCTTCGATGCCGGTTTAGCTGGTTTACAAAAAGCAGCCGAATCAAAGTAACTAACCGCGAAGACTCGCAAAAATGGTCACTCATACAATGGATACGTGACTTTTTTTGACAGCTCAAGCGGGATATAAAGACAATAATTGTCATTAACAAACAAAAAAGCGGAATATGTATTCCGCTTTTTTGTTTGTTACCCTCTATAAACATGACATATTTTCACAAAGAAAAATTCAAAAAAACTTTACCGCAGCTAAACTCCCCAAATAAAATCAGGCAAGATTAAAATACTAACCAATTGTTTTAAAATAAGAAAACAAACTTACTGGCTACCTTAATCAACAAGGCCAACATCAGCTAAAATAGTGCGACACACTGCAATTATTCAGGAACTCTGGTAAATACTGGCACACCTATTGCATGTAAATTATCAGACCAGACAATTTTGAATTCATCAAAGTTGGGGCGTCCGAATAATTAATTACTTATAACCAAAGGAACTCAATATGAAACAAGTACAAAAAGGTTTTACCTTAATCGAGCTGATGATTGTGGTTGCAATTATCGGTATTCTGGCTGCAGTAGCTATTCCGGCTTACCAAAACTACACCATCACATCTGCAGAGAAATCATGCATGATGGAAACGAAATCTTATTCTAACAGTGTGCTGGTAGAATTTGCCCAAGGCGCTACATCTGTTAGTGCTGCTAAAGTAGGCGCATGTACAAGCATTTCAACACCAGCAAGTGCTGCAGCAACAGTTACAGGTGTACCAAAATCACCTGGCGTAAAATCAGCGAATTGCGATTTAGCTAATGGCGCTACTTGCACATTGTCATAATGTAGCATAGCCCGCGTAACAACATTTACGCATCCTGTACTAGAAAAAAAGAGACTTACAGTCTCTTTTTTTCTAGGTACATGCTTTGTACTCTCGAACCTAATACCTGAATATCTATGGTGATCTAATCTTATCCGGGATAACTGATATGAGAAAGATACAACAAGGATTTACCCTTATTGAATTGTTAATAACGGTTGCCATTATTGGTATTCTGGCTGCAATTGCAATCCCGGCTTATCGGAATTACACCGTAAACTCAGCAGCAAAAGCTTGCATGATGGAAACAAAGTCTTATGTTAACGCCGCTTTGGTTGAATTTTCACAAGGTGCCAGTTCAGTATCGCCGGCACAGAAAGGTGCGTGCACTCACATTAATACTCCTTTGAACTCCAATGCTCAAGTTACAGCCACACCCCAACCCCCTGCCGATGAGAAAACAGTGATTTGTGAACTATCACAAGGAGTAACTTGCACCGTATCATAATCCACCGAAATTAATGGATTCTGTAATTACAGCCCATTATTCGTTGCAAAGTTTTACTCATCAATGCCCACCTAAGATAAGCGATTCTAATATGTATTTGAAGTCTGAAAGATAATTTATGTTAAAACGTTTATTTTGCTTTAACTACTCATCGAACATTAGCCTGATCTTAATCAGCCTGATGTTCCTGCTACCGTTTATTAACATATATCATCAGCTGCCAATCATATCTTTTTACACAGAGTGGGTTGCAGGAATATTAGGATTAACTGCAATAGCGCCTATGTTATTGACAGCACCCCGACCAAACATACAAATTCCACAAATTTCCCTGATTTTCTTAGTATTAGCAGCAGTTTTAGGCCTGCAGTGGATACTAGGCATGCTGCACTCAGCTCAATACACACTATTAATGCTTTCTTATTTGATCTGGGCATTTTTATTAACGCTACTTGGTAGCCACCTGCGCCGGGAACTGGGTTGGAATAAGCTCGTGTGTACTCTGGCATTTTTTCTGGTAATTGCCGGAATCATTAATGGAGGAATACTAATACTGCAAATTGTAACGCGCACCGGTGGCGTGATTCCATTTTTACCCTACCTGCCAAGTTTTGGACCATTCGCACAAGAAAATCACTTCGCTGACTTTACCGCTCTGGCTATCGCATCGCTTATTTACCTATACGTAAAAGGCCGCTTCTCAACAACTTTTTCTGTGCTAATGCTTGTATGGCTACTTTTTATGCTGGCAGTTTCTGGCTCCAGAAGTTCATGGCTATATTTAATTGCAACTGTAATTCTGGCGTTTGTAATGCAGGCAAAGTCTATTAGACAAAATAGAAACTCGCCTGCCACACGCAATTTACTATATATGTGCCTGGCAACACTTCCAGCGTTTGCACTGATACATCTATTTACTAATTACATTGCCCCTGATGCGCTGTTCAACCTAACTACGGATCGTATAGTGAATGGCATCAATATTGATACGCCATCCGCACGTTTGCAAATCTGGCACGATAGTTTACGCCTGTCCTGGCAATCCCCATGGCTAGGAATTGGTGCTGGCAATATAAATGCAGAGTCTTTTCTATTGCTGGATACACCATCAGCAATGGCCTTTAACAGTGCTTTTGAGCATGCTCACAATCTCTTTTTACACCTGCTCACTGAAATGGGTATAGGCGTATTTTTAATTACTCTGACATGCCTGATAATCTGGCTTCGTAAATTCAAATGGTACGATCTGAATCTGGAAACATGGTGGCTAATCACCTTGCTCGCGATACTTGGAATCCACAGCATGCTGGAGTACCCGCTCTGGTATGCCTATTTTCTGGGAGTAGCCGCAATATTACTTGGTGCCGGCGAGGAAAAAATCATAACAATTAATATCCCCGCAACATCTGACAAACTTATTACAAAATTTACCCGTTGCAGCTTGGCCATTATATTAATGCTGGGAACGCTAAATCTTGGTACCATGCTAGCAGCCCACATAAAGCTGGAACACGCCATCTACCAGCCACTAAACACTGACACTACCAAGCAAAAGAAAGAACTTGACTGGATTTATCGCTACACATTGCTTTCCCCATATGCAGAGCTGATGTACGCTGTTTCCATGGATATGGAACGCAATGATATAGACTACCAGATTGCACTGAATCAATCTGCGATAGATTTCAGACCTTTCAGCAAGATCTGTTACCAACAGGTAGCATTGCTAAAACTAAAAGGAGATGATATTAACGCCAAAAAACTGTTAAAACGTACTTTAATGGTCTATCCTGCCAATGCGGCCAAAATAGTGGAATCAATGCCCACGCTATATCGCCGTGCGTTCCTGCAAGTGCTAACTGAAGTAAACCCTGCGTTGTCAGCAGAAATTATGACTCATGCTGCCGAGCACAGAAAATCGGGCATACAGTAAACAAAAAAATCAGCAGCGGACATCATAATTTGAAATCGTGGCCTTTATAACTATAAAAAACATTCGCATTTTTAAATTTTGCAGGCACATCATGCACCATCATAGCGTATCAAACACATTACAATTCTTTATTTTTGCATTATTCATCGGCCTTATCGGCATATCGCCGAGCCTGAAGATTATTCCGCAGGCATTCACTGCCATGAGCCTACATGACAGTCAGCGCCTGATTGAGCTGTTATTTATTGCGGTATTATTGCTGAGAATCATCGCAATCAAAGAAAGTACATACAACTTTATCGCAAACAGCAACATACGATATGGACTCTGTACACTGGCGGTATTGACAATCGTGTCATCAAGTTTAGCCGTATCACCACGGCATGCCATGATTGAAATCAGCCTGTTTGCCGGATTGTCCTATCTGGCTTTATATACGGCACGTTTATACCACGAAGATAGCAGTCAGCTTATCAAGCACCTGACCTATGTCATCTGGGGTGGCATCCTGCTATCGATGGCTGCTTTTTATGTTGGCTACATCACCGCAACAATTTTCAAAACCCCGGTCATATGGCCGGGCCCAATCACGGGCTTTAACAACGTCAGGTTTTTTAATCAATACCAGCTTTGGACTCTAGGTTTAATCGTACTGCCCTTGCTTGCATTTAACTTGAAAAATACGCGTACCCGCTATTGGCTGCACTTGGATTTGATCTGCTGGTGGGTAATGCTGTTCCATACTGCATCACGCGGCGCACTGCTAGCCTGGGCATTGGGCATATTAATCACTGCAGCAATCTATAGAAAATTGGCCTGGCCATTTATACGTTTACAACTAATTCATATCGCGAGTGGATTTTTAAGTTACAAAATATTATTTGAACTTATCCCTTTTCTTAGAGAGTCTGCAGTAGTCACTGGAACAATAGTAAGAGACACAACTAGCGACCGCATCGAACTATGGAAGCATGCTCTGCACTTGATTCAAGATCATCCTATTTTTGGAGTTGGTCCCATGCATTTCGCATGGTATAGCCCCATCAGTGCCCATCCACATAATAGCGTGCTGCAAATGATGGCAGAATGGGGATTGCCAGCAGCTGTATTAGTATTAGTAATAACGTGCTACGGTTTATTCTGTTGGCTGAAAAAATTTAACGTTGACAATTTGCAAACCGAAACTAACCACGATCGCAACTTGGCAATCATATTATTTTTCACAATTATAACTAACGCCGCATACTCATTAGTAGATGGTGTAATTGTGATGCCTATCAGTCAGATAATGATGTTTACATTTATCGGACTCATGATGGGTTATTACAATAACGCAAACATTACAGAAGTAGCTGTGCTTAAAAGAAAATCTTTAATCACCCCGTTATTTGCCGGTATTGTATTGATTACTTTAGTCTGGTCGACATTACCTGAAATATTACAAAATGCAGCAGGCAACGAAAAAAGATTTTCAATGGGTTACACGGCATTGGGTCCTCGTTTTTGGGTAGAATTCAAACAGTAACAACAGCTTGCTAATATCCAAATCAATTACAACGCATGATGACTTACAAACTACCACTGGAATTAACCAGCCACGATACAAAACCTGACGAAATTAATGCCAGCGTGATCTGGCTGCATGGCCTCGGGGCAGACGGCTATGATTTTGAGCCTGTGGTTAAGCAGCTACTAAAGGCTGACGCTTTGCCCAACGTCAGATTCATTCTGCCACACGCTCCTGACAGGGCTGTGACACGCAATAACGGCTATGTCATGCCGGCATGGTATGACGTATACGGCATTATCCCGGTACAGCAGGAAGATGAAGCTGGCATTCAGGCCAGTCAACGTTATATTGACGCATTGATACAAACTGAAATTGACCGCGGAATTTCCAGCAATCGTATTGTGCTCGCAGGATTCTCACAGGGGGGGGCGATCGCCCTGCATACGACACTGCGTTATCCGCACAGGCTTGCGGGCGTACTCGCGCTATCCACTTATTTGCCACTGCATTCAAAACTAAGCACAGAAGCACATGCTGCCAATAAAAACACGCCTATTTTTATGGCGCATGGTGTTTTTGATGATGTGATCAGTCTGGACATGAGCAAACTTTCACGTAATTTGCTGCAAGACAGTCAATATCCCGTCAGTTGGCATGAATACCGCATGGCGCACTCGGTATGTACTGATGAGATTGCAGATATTGAACAATTCTTAAAGCAGGTATTATTACAAGACCAACTCTAAGATTTGAGCCTAAATTTGCCTCAAAATTTGGTAGAATAGCGTCTTAGTCACCATTAAACATTCAGCGTTATGTCCGCTTCTAAAAACGAAAAATCAACTACACAAAACTTCTCGACACAGCTTGAATCTGCAGCAAGCTACGAACAGGCGTTTAGTGAGCTAGAACAGATTGTCGCACAAATGGAATCCGGACAAATGTCACTGGAAAACTCACTCTCTGCCTACAAGCGTGGTAACGCATTACTGGAGTTCTGCCAGAAATCTCTGGCTGACGTTGAGCAGCAAGTCAAAATATTGAATGAGCGCCAGCAATTAACACCATTCAATACAGAAAACGAATAAACAAGTATGTCAGATAACACCGCGTCAGATTTTCTTACCTGGGCTAAAACAAAGCAGACCCGGATTGAAGACGTGCTTGATGAGGCGCTACCGCCAGACAATCAGGTGCCGCATCAGTTACACAGCGCTATGCGTTATAGTGCGCTGGGTGGCGGCAAGCGTGTGCGCGCCCTGCTATGCTATGCCGCAGCGGAACTTTGCAACACTGAATTAGAAGTTGCTGATGCAGCAGCTGCGGCAGTTGAGCTGATTCACGCTTACTCTTTAGTGCATGACGATATGCCATGCATGGATAACGATGACCTGCGCCGTGGCAAGCCTAGCTGTCACAAGCAATATGATGATGCCACGGCTTTACTGGTGGGTGATGCTCTGCAAAGCCTGGCATTTGATGTATTGTCCACACCACAACTATGCACCAATGCCAATCAGCAAGTCAGCATGTTAAATATACTGGCCAAAGCAGCGGGTTCCAACGGCATGGCGGGCGGCCAGGCCATAGACTTAAGCTCCGTCGGCAAAGCACTTACGCAGCAGGAGCTTGAAGATATGCACCAGCTGAAAACTGGCGCGTTAATTCAGGCAGCGGCATTACTAGGCGCGGCAAATGGTACACTTGAGCAGATATCAGCTGTGCACATTTACGCCGAAAATATTGGCCTTGCCTTTCAAGTGATTGATGATATTCTGGATACCGAAGCAGATACCGCTACACTAGGCAAAACTGCCGGCAAAGATGCCGATAGCAACAAGCCAACCTATGTCACCATTTTAGGTCTGGATATCGCAAAGCGCTTGGCTAATCAACTGTACGAAACAGCAATTGCAGCATTAGCCCCTTTTGGCAACCAGGCCTTGCGTTTACGTGAACTTGCCAGTTTTATTACCCAACGCAGTTTTTAATAACCTTTTTATATTAAATCACTTCACTTTTGACTCCGCTACTCGATACTATTGATTACCCTCAACAACTGCGTCAGTTAGAACGTAGGCAACTTGCGCAGCTCGCTCAGGAGTTACGTTCATTTCTGGTGGACAGTGTTGCCAGAACCGGCGGACATCTGGCCTCCAATTTAGGCGTAGTAGAACTGACTATCGCACTGCATTATGTCTTCAACACGCCGGAAGACAAACTGGTATGGGATGTAGGGCACCAGACTTATCCGCATAAAATCCTGACCGGCCGTCGTGACAAGATGCGGAGCCTGCGCAAGCCACAGGGAATTGCAGGTTTTCCGCGCCGCGATGAAAGTATCTACGATACTTTTGGTACCGGTCATTCCAGCACTTCCATCTCAGCAGCGCTAGGCATGGCTGTCGCTGCCCAGAAAACCGGCAGTGCACGGCGCTCGGTTGCGATCATTGGCGATGGCGCCATGACCGCCGGCATGGCATTCGAGGCCCTGAATAATGCAGGCAATATGGATGCTAACCTGCTCGTGATACTCAATGATAACGATATGAGTATTTCCAATAATGTCGGCGCGCTCAATAAATATTTAGCTAAATTATTATCCAGCCGTTTTTATGGCACAGTAAGAAAGTCCGGCAAAAGGGTACTCTCAGCAGTGCCGCCCATGATGGAATTTGCCAAGCGCGCAGAAGAGCATGTTAAAGGCATGGTCATGCCAGGCACACTATTTGAAGAGTTTGGTTTTAACTATATTGGCCCTATTGACGGCCACGATCTGGATGCGTTGATTGACACCCTGCACAATATCAAGGAACTGAACGGCCCCCAGTTTCTGCATATTGTCACGCAGAAAGGCAAGGGCTTCGAGCCTGCGGAAGACAATCCGAATAAATTCCATGGCGTTGGCAAGTTTGATCCTACTAATGGCAATGCCATCAGCTCAAACTCGGTAAAAACCTATACAGAAGTATTTGGCGACTGGTTGGTAGACATGGCGGCGGCTGATCAGCGTCTTATTGGCATTACACCGGCCATGTGCGATGGTTCCGGGCTAAATGCCTTTGCCAGCGATTATCCTGATCGCTACTTTGACGTTGGTATTGCTGAACAGCATGCCCTCACCTTTGCAGCCGGTATGGCCTGTGATGGATTAAAACCGGTAGTTGCCATTTACAGCACATTCCTGCAGCGTGCTTATGACCAGCTGATTCATGACATCGCACTGCAAAACTTGCCAGTGCTGCTGGCAATTGACCGCGCCGGTTTAGTGGGTGCGGATGGCCCGACACATGCCGGCAGCTTTGATTTGACTTACCTGCGCTGCATTCCGAATGTAGTGATCATGACACCAAGTGATGAAAATGAATGCCGGCAAATGCTGACCACAGGCTTTCAATACCCGGGCGTTTCAGCAGTGCGTTACCCGCGCGGCAGTGGCACTGGTGCTCATATTGGATCTGAATTGACTTCGATTGAAATCGGTAAAGGGCAGGTAGCACGCCACGGTAAAAAAGTGGCGATTCTAGCTTTTGGGTCCATGCTCGCGCCCTCACTTAAAGCGGCAGAAACAATCGATGCGACTGTAGCAAATATGCGTTTTGTAAAACCGATTGATACAGAACTCATAGAAAAATTAGCGAATACGCATTCCTATATTGTGACGGTAGAAGAAAACTGCATTATGGGCGGTGCCGGTTCAGCTGTGATGGAGGCATTGCAGGCAATGCAGAAAAATATCGCACATCCGGTTAAAACGCTATGTCTTGGTTTGCCTGATCAATTTATTGAGCACGGCGTGCATGAAACTATGCTCGCAGAATGTGGTCTAGATGCTGAAGGTATTGCTGACGCAATTGCGCAGTTAATAACCTAGTGTTATACTCAACTATTATTTAAAATTATCAAGCCAACAACAATGAGCCAAACAAACCCGCAAAGTCCGATTGAAGATGTACAAAACACCGCTGACGTACGTCATTTAGCAATTGATAAAGTTGGTATCAAAGCCATACGTCATCCTGTAGTAGTCAAGGATAAATCTGGCGGCGAACAGCATACAGTAGCTGTTTTCAATATGTATGTGCACCTGCCGCAGCATTTCAAAGGCACACATATGTCGCGCTTTGTTGAAATTCTCAACATGAACGAGAAAGCCATCTCGGTTGAGTCATTTGAAACCATACTGCGCGAAATGGTCTCGCGCCTGGAAGCGGAATCAGGCCATGTGGAAATGACTTTCCCCTACTTTGTGAATAAAGCCGCACCGATCTCCGGTGTGAAAAGCCTGCTGGATTATGAGGTAACTTTTATCGGTGAAATTCACCAAGGCCAATATGACATTACGGTAAAAGTACTGGTGCCGGTGACCAGCCTGTGTCCATGCAGTAAAAAAATCTCTAATTACGGTGCACACAACCAGCGTTCGCATGTAACCGTAACCGCGCTGATCAATGATTTCATCTGGATCGAAGATATTATCGATTTGGTAGAAAAACAGGCATCCTGCGAGCTGTATGGTTTACTGAAGCGCCCGGATGAAAAGTTTGTGACTGAACGCGCCTACGACAATCCCAAGTTTGTTGAAGACATGGTGCGTGATGTTGCAGCACAGCTCAACGCAGAAAAACGTATTGATGCTTACACTGTTGAATCCGAAAACTTTGAATCTATACACAATCACTCAGCTTATGCACTGATTGAAAAAAATAAACGCAAACATTAAGCGCGAATAAAGCACTTACAGCAAAAAGCCACTGTAACCAGTGGCTTTTTGCTTTTAATAAACTAATATTTCTTGGTAAGCGTCATCACAATATCCTGACGCTGCATATCCAGCCGGTTCAACGCACTCATCCCAAGCAATACAACAGAAGGAGATCCGCCCTCTAGCACGCTGCCCTGCACCTGATTAAGTGTAATGCCGCCGATTTGAAGATTAGCGATGGTGACACGATAAGCCGTTACCACCCCGTTAGCTGTAGAAACCTGCACGGGTTCGCCGCGTTTATAATCAATTTTTGCGAATTTTGCATCCCCACTGTTAAGTGCAACTGTCGTCGCACCGGTATCAAGCAAAAACTTTAATGGCGCCCCGTTAATCTTGCACTCAGACAAGAAATGCCCCTGCGCATTTGCATACAAAGTAACACTGGGGGTATTGGAGGCTGAGCTGCCTCCAACCGATGCTGCCTGTCCCATACCTAACCGTTTGGTTTTACCTTCAATCTCTAATGTTGCAGATTGGCTATCAGCCGCCAATAATTTAACACCATCGCTAGACTGACCGACACTCAGGGTCTTTGGTTTGCCGCCGTTGATCATGACTACCGCCATACCGCTAAACAGACCGACTACATTGACTTGTGTTTCCGCATAAACACTGGTGCTCACAAGCAAACCTGCTGTTAGCAAAGCAACATATAACCTCATCTAAACATCCCCCCGGACTGTTGCTGATTTTGACTAAGCCTTAATCCAAATCCTATCACAGCTAGGCCCAGCAAAGGGAAAGCCGCGGCTAAAACAAACGTCTGCTGCCCGCCCAGATATTGTAAAGCATAGCCACCGGCGATACCGCCTATTGCGCCGCCCACGCCATAAGCCACACTGTTATAAATCGCCTGTCCTTTGGCTTGATGTCGACCTTTGAAAAACTGGGTAACCACTTCAACCGATGCGGCATGAAAACTGCCAAACGTCGCTGCATGCAGCGTTTGTGCAAGAATGATCATCCACAGGTTGTCTACTGAAACACCAATCAAGGTAAATCGAATCACAGCCAGCACCAGACTGGTTAATAAAATCGCTTTCAGACTGAATCGTGCCATGATTTTTGGCATCAGCATGAAAATTCCGATTTCACAGATCACACCAACAGACCATAATAGACCTATCGTACCTTTGCTGTAGCCGTGCTCACTTAAATAGATAGAATAAAAATTGTAGAGTACGCCGTGCGCCGTCACCATGAGCGAACATCCAACCAGCAGGGCAATCACATTGGGCTGCCTGATGACCTGCCAGATTGAAAAATGGTCATGCTCATGCGGTGCTACTGTAGGTTCAGGCAAGGTATACGACAACACAAAGAGACTGACCTGCACAGCCAATAAAAACCACAGCAAGCTTGCAATACCGGCGCTATCAATCATAAAACCGAGTATGACTGCCGCGACAATGAATCCCAACGAACCCCACATACGGATACGGCTATAGTGGCCGTTAGTAGTCGCCAGATGCGCAAGCGTAAGCGACTCGGCCAGCGGCAAGGTAGAACTGGTGAATAAACTTAACGCTGCCATCACAAAAAACATCCAGAAAAAGCCATGTGCCCAGAATACGGCAATAAAACCGCATAGCCCGAGAAACGCAGTAAGCCTGATCCACTGCGCGCGCTTGCCGGTATGGTCTGCCAGCCAGCCCCAAAAGTTAGGCGCAAATATGCGGCTGATCTGGAATAAAGACATCAGTATGCCGATGTCAGCCGCTGAAAACTGCTCAGACTGTAGATACAAACCCCAGTAAGGCACAAACGCACCTACAAAAAAATAGTAGATAAAATAGAAGCGGGAAAGCCGATTATGAAGTTTTGTATGCATATCAATCTGTTTAATGACGCGCCGCCATAATAAAAAGGTCGGCTAGCAGCCGACCTTTTTATTACTTAGTCGGTTACAAATACAGAATATAACCGATCTTTTAATACCGAAAGCTATTTGTCCACTAATGTTTTATACATTAACAAATTAAAATATTTTAGGGGTGCTGCAATTCACATCAGCATTCTGCGCACGATGGCGCAGTGCATGATCCATCAGCACCATTGCCAGCATCGCTTCAACAATCGGCGTCGCTCTAACACCCACACACGGATCATGACGCCCGGTTGTCTGCATCATGACTGCATTGCCATGTTTGTCGATTGATCGGCGCTCTTGCGGAATGCTGGAAGTTGGCTTAAGTGCAACATTGACGCGAATTTCCTGACCGGTGGAAATGCCGCCCAAAATACCGCCGGCATGATTACTGGCAAAGCCTTGCGGTGTCATTTCATCGGAATGCACGCTGCCCCTTTGCGCAACAGATGCGAAACCCTCGCCGATTTCAACACCTTTAACCGCATTAATACTCATCATGGCGTAAGCAATTTCCGCATCCAGACGATCAAAAATCGGCTCACCCCAACCTACGGGTACACCTTCGGCTACCACCGTAATGCGCGCACCAACCGAGTCGCGTTCTGCGCGAATTTTGTCCAGATATTCTTCCATTTTTGGCAACAGTGTTGTGTTAGGTGAGAAAAATGGATTGCTATTCACCACATCCCAGCGCTCAAAAGGAATCTCAATCTCACCGAGCTGGCTCATATAGCCACGAACCGTGACACCAAAGCGTTCTTTGAGCCACTTTTTCGCAATCGCACCCGCAGCCACACGCACAGCAGTCTCTCTAGCACTGGAGCGGCCACCGCCACGGTAATCCCTGACGCCGTATTTTTGCGTATAGGTGTAATCCGCATGACCGGGGCGGAACGTATCCATGATTTTGCTGTAATCCTGGCTGCGCTGATCCGTATTGCGTATTAGCAAGCCGATAGGCGCACCGGTAGTTTTACCTTCAAAGATACCGGAAAGTATCTCTACTGCATCAGCCTCCTGACGCTGCGTAACATGACGGGAAGTACCGGGTTTACGACGATCCAGATCAATTTGCAAGTCTTCAGCGCTCAACTCCAGACCAGGCGGACAGCCATCGACAACGCCGCCGATAGCGGCACCGTGCGACTCACCAAATGACGTAAAGGTAAAAAGCTTACCAAGTGTATTACCGGACATGATACGACCTCAATTAAAGTTGATGAATTTTAACACATCATGCAAAAGTATTAAGGGAGCACGGAATAAGTCGGCGAGCGGGATGAAGTGCGAGGCGCACGGAACGCAGAAACCGAGATAGTATGAAATATACAGCGAAGTTGCGAGTACCGTGCAACGAAGCAATTCGCACGCACAGACACTTATTCCGTGTTTCCTTAATTCGCCAAGCCTTTAATCCATTGCGTATATACCTGATTAGCAACTTTATTCAGGAAAAAACAATGCAAGGGCAAGTTTTCCATGATAACTTCTGCAGATTGCACTGCAGGGCTGGCGCTGGACTGCCTGATTTCATCAGCACCAACATCGCACCATGCCTCAACCATTTCCGGCGTCATCTCAATATGACACTGAAACGCCAGGTGCTTGCCAATGGCATAAGCCTGATTCTGGCAATGCTTACTTGCCAGCAGATGGGTAGCACCTTCTGGCAAACTGAAAGTTTCACCATGCCAGTGAAAGCCATTAAAGCTTTCCATATCACCGAACCAGCTATCTGCAGACTTATTAGCACTGACGGTCACCTCGCCCCAGCCAATTTCCTTAACCGGATTTTGTGTGACAACAGCGCCCAAGGCTTTACTGATCAACTGCCCACCCAAACAGTGCCCTAGCACCGGAACATCAGCCCCAACTGCTTGACGGATCAAGGCCAACACAGGCGGTATCCAAGGCAAGTCATCGTTAACGCTCATAGGTCCACCCATGAGCACCATGCCACTAAAGTCGCTTATAGACACAGGAATAGCATCGCCCTCATCCACTTTAATTAACTGCCATGGAATACCGTGTGTATCCAGAAAGTCTGCCAGATAACCCGGACCTTCTACCGCAACATGTCTAAAAATAACAACTGGTTTCATCATCACAACACCTTATATTTTCCAACTTCAATATTATTAATCGTATACTTTCCTATCGCATAACGAATCAAACGCAAGGTCGGGAAGCCGACTTTCGCCGTCATGCGGCGTACCTGGCGATTTTTCCCTTCAGATATCCTGATTTCCAGCCAAGTGGTAGGAATCGCTTTGCGCTCGCGTATCGGCGGATTGCGTGGCCATAAATTTTCAGGTTCATCCATGATTTTAACCTGTGCCGGCTTCGTAAAAAAATCACCAAGATCCACGCCTTTACGCAAAGGCGCTAAATCAGCATCGACAGGCGCACCCTCTACCTGAACCCAATAAGTTTTCAATTCTTTATATTTAGGATCACTTAAACGATGTTGTAATGCGCCGTCATCGGTTAAAATAAGCAATCCTTCTGAATCTGTATCCAAACGTCCGGCTGCATAGACATCAGGTATCGGAATGAAGTCTTTTAACGTGGGGTGTCCGTCTTTTCCATTTTTAGGATCATGCGCACTGAACTGACACACGACGTTAAAAGGTTTATTGAATAAAATTATCATACTTAGGAAATTTGAATGACTTCTAAAATTATCAAGCCAGCTACCGGCGAAAAAATTACTGTAAATGCAGACAATTCGCTCAATGTGCCGAATCACCCGATTATCCCATTTATTGAAGGCGATGGCATAGGGTTCGATATTACGCCGCCTATGATCAAGGTCGTAGATGCCGCTGTAAATAAAGCTTACAACGGTACACGCAAGATCTCCTGGATGGAAGTATTTGCCGGTGAAAAAGCCGTGAAAGTTTACGGCAAGGATCAGGATGGCAAAGATACCTGGCTGCCGAGCGAGACCATGCAAGCCGTGCGTGATTATGTCATCTCAATCAAAGGCCCGCTGACCACGCCAGTTGGCGGCGGTATCCGCTCGCTCAACGTAACGCTGCGTCAGGAACTTGACCTTTACGTGTGCTTGCGCCCGGTACAGTATTTCCAGGGCGTACCCAGCCCGGTAAAGCATCCGGAAAAAACCGACATGGTGATCTTCCGTGAGAATACCGAGGATATTTACGCCGGCATTGAATGGGCAGCCGGCACTGATGAAGTCGAAAAAGTCATCAACTTTTTAAGCGATATGGGTGTGCGTAAGAAAATCCGCTTCCCTGAATCTTCAGCAATCGGCATCAAACCAGTATCAATTGACGGCAGCAAGCGCCTGGTGCGCAAAGCGATTCAATATGCCATCGACAACAATCGCAAATCAGTCACCATTGCCCACAAAGGCAACATCATGAAATTCACGGAAGGTGGTTTCAGGGACTGGGGTTACGAGGTTGCGAAGCAGGAGTTCGGCGCGGTTGAAATTGACGGTGGCCCATGGTGCAAACTACCGAACGGCATTGTCATTAAAGACTGTATCGCTGATGCATTCCTGCAGGAAATTCTGCTGCACCCGCAAGACTATGATGTCGTTGCAACATTGAACCTGAACGGCGACTACATGAGTGATGCTTTGGCAGCCCAGGTTGGCGGCATCGGCATTGCACCGGGCGCAAACCTGAGTGACACCGTAGCCATGTTTGAAGCCACACATGGTACTGCACCAAAAATTGCCGGTAAAAATATTGCCAACCCAAGCTCATTGATACTTTCAGCTGAAATGATGTTACGCCACATGGGTTGGACAGAAGCTGCTGATCTGGTGCTAAAAGGCGTGGCCAGTGCAATTGTCTCAAAACGCGTCACCAGCGACTTTTCTACCCAGATGGAAGGTGCAACGCAAGTGGGTACCGCTGAATTCGGTGATGAGATCATCGCCAATATGTAAGCAACAGATACATAGGCGTTAAAATAAAAAACGGCACATAAAATTAACATTTTATGTGCCGTTTGAATTTGGTTGATTACATATAAATAATCAACCAGCCAATACTCAATCCAGCTTAAGCTTTTTGAATATTTGAAGCTTGTTTGCCTTTTGGGCCTTCAGTCAAATCAAAGCTAACGCGTTGACCTTCTTTTAAGCTTTTATAACCAGACTCTACGATTGCTGAGAAGTGTGCGAACAAATCATCACCACCATCATCTGGAGTAATAAAACCGAAACCTTTAGAATCGTTAAACCATTTTACGGTACCTGTTGCCATTTCATACATCCTTACATAATACAAAGGGGGGCGCCCCAAAAAGTTTGCCTCAAGAACAGAAGTCGCAGTAACTAAAATTAAAGCAGGCTACAAAAAACTCGAATTCAAACACCTAACCATATTTATAAGTTGGTTTTTCTGAGATGTCAAGCCCTTTTAGCAACGCAACGCATATCTAATAATACGCATTCAATGTAATTCCAAATGAGATGAAAGCTTTGATCACGAATTTAAAGTTGCTAATTTTATAAACTGTCAATATGTTAATATCTTTACAAAGAATAGTGTAAAGTGCATCATTCATCCAATATAAAAATAACTAAAATAGCCCTAAAGCTTATTAACACTTACTTTAAATATGGCAACTGTTATCCCACAAACCAAATTGAGTGGCCTCGCGCGTACTTTAATTCAGGAAAAACTACTTTCCGAGGATGAAGCCAAGGCAATTGAGGAGCAAGCACGCAGTTCAAAAACACCATTTATTTCACAGGCGATTCAGAGTAAAAAACTCAGTCCACTGACTATTGCTGAAACAGCAGCTAAAGCATTCGGTTTTCCGTATCTTAATTTAGATGCCTTTAATCTGGATTACTTACCACCGAAAAAAATTGACGCCAAATTAATGCAAACCAATCGCGTACTGGCCTTGCATTCGCGTAATAATCTGCTGTTTGTTGCCGTTTCCGACCCAACAAACATTCATGCCCTGGACAGCGTTCAATTCCAGATGGGAATGAACGTATCCCCAGTCGTTGTTGAAGATGACAAACTTGGTCGCATGATCGAGAAGATTATCGAATCGAGCGATAAAACCCTGAAATCCCTGGATGTGGATGATGGTGATTTTGGCTTTGGCGAAGACAACTCACAGATTGAAGAAGCCCCTGTAGAATCAGAGGTTGATGATGCCCCTGTTGTAAAATTTCTCAATAAAATGCTGCTGGATGCCATCAACATGGGGGCATCAGACTTGCATTTTGAACCCTATGAGAAATTTTACCGCGTGCGCTATCGTGTTGATGGCATATTGCGCGAGATAACGCAGCCACCGCTTGCGATTAAAGAAAAACTCGCATCACGTATTAAAGTCATCTCCAGCATGGACATCTCGGAGAAACGCATTCCGCAAGATGGCCGCATGAAGCTGGTACTATCCAAATCACGCACGATTGATTTCCGTGTAAGCACACTGCCGCTCATTCACGGTGAAAAAATCGTAATGCGTATTCTTGATCCAAGCAGCGCCACCCTTGGCATTGAAGCGCTCGGTTATGAACCTATTCAAAAAGAACGCCTTTTGAATGCAGTGAGCCGCCCTTACGGTTTGGTACTCGTAACCGGTCCGACTGGCTCCGGTAAAACCGTTTCACTGTATACCTGCCTTAACATTCTGAACAATCCTGGTGTTAATATTTCTACAGCGGAGGATCCCTGTGAAATTCCTCTGGCCGGCATTAATCAGGTGAACGTTAACGACAAACAAGGTCTCACTTTTGCTGCCGCCTTGAAATCTTTCTTGCGTCAGGATCCTGACATTATCATGATCGGTGAGATCCGCGATCTTGAAACAGCTGATATGGCGATCAAAGCTGCATCAACCGGTCACATGGTGTTATCTACACTACACACCAACGATGCGCCGTCAACGCTCACGCGCTTGCTGAATATGGGAGTTGCACCTTTTAACATTGCATCTGCTGTTTCACTCATTACGGCACAGCGTCTGGCAAGACGCTTATGCAAACACTGCAAAATCCCGCTATCTGTTCCGAAAGAAGCTTTATTGAGCGTTGGATTTATTGAGGATGACTTCAAGGAAGAGTGGCAGTTATACGGCCATAATCCGGATGGTTGTGAGCTATGCAACGCCGGCTATAAAGGGCGCGTTGGCATTTATCAGGTAATGCCGGTAACTGACGCCATCAGCCGCATCATCATGAAAAATGGCACTGCACACGACATTGCCGATCAGGCGAAAGCTGAGGGTGTAAATGATTTACGCCGCTCTGGCGTATTAAAAGTGATACAGGGGTTAACCTCAATCGAAGAAGTTGAAGCTTGTACCAATGAATAGCTTTCCAGTTATCTATAAAAATAAATATGACCAAAAAAGCGAAATAAATCGCACAGGAAATCACCATGGCCGCCAATCCTAAAAATACAAAAGAAATTACCTATGCATGGGAAGGTAAGGACAAAAAAGGCAAAATCACTAAAGGTGAAATGAAAGCTGCGAGTGAGACGCTGGTGAATTCCACCTTACGTCGCCAAGGCATTACTGTTACCAAAATTAAAAAGCAAAGCGGTTTTGGCGGCAAGGGTAAGGTCAGTGAAAAAGATATCACACTGTTTACGCGCCAATTGGCAACCATGATGAAATCCGGTGTACCGCTACTGCAATCTTTCGATATTGTAGGTAAAGGTCACAGCAACCCAGCTGTAGCAAAACTTTTGATGGACATCAAATCCGATGTTGAGACCGGCAGCAGCTTGAGTACAGCCTTTCGCAAGTACCCGCTCTACTTTGATCAATTATTTTGCAATCTGATCGGCGCCGGTGAGCAAGCAGGTATCCTGGATACCTTATTAGACCGACTGGCAACTTATAAAGAAAAAATTCTCGCGATCAAATCAAAAATTAAATCTGCACTGTTCTACCCGATTTCAATTATCGTGGTTGCATTCATCATTACTGCCGTGATCATGATTTTTGTAGTGCCTGCATTCAAGGAATTATTCAGCAGTTTTGGTGCCGATCTGCCAGGGCCAACATTGGTGGTAATGGCAATCTCAGATGGTTTTGTACAATGGTGGTGGGCAATATTTGGTTCTA
This sequence comes from uncultured Methylotenera sp., assembly GCA_964622195.1. Taxonomy (GTDB): domain Bacteria; phylum Pseudomonadota; class Gammaproteobacteria; order Burkholderiales; family Methylophilaceae; genus Methylotenera. The sequence continues at coordinate 38,185 of CAZUOQ010000014.1, forward strand.
TTGGATTTGGCCTGTGGTTTTTCTTCTATACATGGAAACGCTCTATTGCCATGCAGGCAACCATGGATAGATTGATTCTTAAAATACCGGTCTTTGGTGAATTAATCCGAAAAGCAACTATTGCCCGCTTTGCGCGCACATTAGCAACAATGTTTTCCGCCGGTGTACCACTAGTTGAAGCTCTGGATTCTGTTGCTGGCGCCTCCGGCAACAGGGTTTACTACGACGCGACCAAAAAAGTACAGAGCGAGATCAGCACCGGTACCAGCCTCACGGTTGCCATGCAAAACAGTAATGTTTTTCCTAATATGGTGTTGCAGATGACTGCAATTGGAGAAGAGTCCGGTGCACTGGACTCAATGCTGGGGAAGGTTGCGGATTTCTATGAAGCTGAAGTAGATGACGCAGTAGAAGCGCTATCAAGTTTGATGGAACCTGTCATTATGGTCGTACTAGGCACATTGATTGGTGGCCTGGTCGTCGCACTGTATCTACCAATCTTCAAACTGGGCGAAGTAGTAAGTGGTGGCGGCTAGTCCAAGCAATTAGAAAGCTAAATAAAAAACGACCATCATTGGTCGTTTTTTATTATTTACAACTATTCATCCAAAACTTATTTTTTAGCCGCTGCTGTCAGCATGCGCTCTATTTCTTTATACGGCTGCGCACCCAGCATACGTTTACCGTCAGCAAAAATCAAAGTTGGCGTACTGCTCACCCCGGCCTTTTTAGCCAATTGACCAACTTTTTCCAAAGGCACTTCGCAATTACCGGCAGAACTTGGCAACTGGTCTCTTAAAATCCAATCTTCCCACGCCTTAACGCGGTTATTTGCACACCAGATCAACTTGGATTTATTCGCCGCATCCGGATGCAATTGCTCAATTGGATACAGGAATGTATAAACAGTGACATCAGTGATATTAGCCAGCTCATTGCGCTCCAGGCGTTTGCAATATGGACAATCGACATCGGAGAATACCACCAGCTTACGGCTGCCGTTACCCTTCACGACTTTAATCGCCTGGTCAAGCGGCAGGCTGTTAAAGTCAATTCTGGTCAATTCTTCCAGGCGTTCACCCGTGATATCTTTCTTTGTTTTTGGGTCCACCAGACGACCCTCAGCAATTAAAAAGGTCAGTTTTTCATCGGTATAGATAATCTGGCCCGCCATAAACACCTCATACAAACCCGCGTATGGTGTTTTGGTAACCTTATCTACCTTAAACTTCGGGTATGCGCTTTCAACCGCTTTTTTCACACTTGCCTCGTCAGCCACGGCAAAAGTTGAAAGTGAGCTAAGCAAAGCAATGCTGACTAATTTTTTTAACATTCAATTTCCTTTATATAATTACTATTAAGCCTATCCATTTCGACTGTACGCCACACTGTCGCTCAAGATTTCACTATCACTCAAAATTTCAGTATCGCTCAAAATTTAAAGTGTAACCGCCTGTCTAACCAGCCTTTTCTTAATAGCTTGCTGATTAGTCGCAGACAATCCCCAGTTCCTTACTTTCTGCACAACTGAATTCTGACTCTCAAACAAATGGTACAAACCATTGGTAAGCATCAGCATGTTCGATAAGTCTGTTTTCCTGGCTCGGGTATAACTTTTTAACAAAGCGCTATCATTGATCGGCTGATACAAATGCCGGCTGGATAATATTTGTGTCAGATCAACAATATCACGGAAACCCAAATTAACGCCCTGACCTGCCATCGGATGAATGCGATGAGCGGCATCGCCTGCCAGCACCACACTATTACAAACCAAAGCCTGGGCCTTTTTCAGTACCAGCGGGAAAGCCGCTGGCGCACTGATCAACGTCAACTGACCTAACGCCGCATCGCCGGCTTGCATAACTTCGTGACAGAATTCCGGAGCTTCTAACTGCATCAGATATTCGGCATACGGGGTTGGTGCTGACCAAACGATAGAAATCTTATTGCCCGGCAGCGGCAGCCAGGCAAGAATACCGCAATGCCCGCCTGTATTTATACTGGCACCATCTTGCCGGAACCATTGTCGTGCAATATTGCCATGCGATTTTTCGGTGATAAAATTCGCTACGATTGCTGTCTGGTGATACTGCTTCTGTTCCACGCTGATGCCAAGCTGCTGGCGCACCCAGGAATTAACACCATCGGCTGCAATCAGTAACGCACTTTCTACGACCTGCTGATTATCCAACTGCAACACTGCCTGCCTTGGCGTTGCATTTAAAGCAGTACATTGATTCCCAAACAAGGTGCGAACACCGCAAACCTGCAGTTGTTGCAGCAGCGCTTTCTTCAAAGCGCGCTCTTCTACAATAAATCCCAGATCATCAGCATTCACATCTTCAGCAAACAAGTTTAACGGCGCGACTGTCGCATCACCCCATATTTCCATCGCCTGCATTTCACCAATACGTGTGGCATCCAACCTTTGCCAGACACCTAAACTGCTTAACCATTGTACATTTTTCGGGCTGATCGCATATATACGCTGATCCCAATCATTCTCTGTTAACTGGCTTTCGGCTACCTGTATCTGCTGGTCGACCAGCACTACCTCATGCCCAGCCTTGCTCATCGCGACTGCGGCCGACAGACCAACCAGGCCCGCACCGACAATCGTCACATCAGTTTTCAAGATATTGTCGCTCATTTGCCAAAACTCATTTTGCTGACCAGATAGCGCTTAGCCGGCTTTACCATGTCAAACAGACCAATACCGGCACTTCTTAACGCCGATACGCCCAGGATGTCATTAGAAAAAATATTCACCAGAAAATCCGTAAATAACAGGCCATGTTTGGTGTCGGTTTTACGACTGTTACGGTATGCAGCCAGCATTTCGCTGCTGCCCGCATGTTCTGGTGCATTGGCAATATGCCGTGCCAACACTTCAGCATCACGCAAGCCAACATTAAAGCCCTGCCCCGCCACAGGATGCATGGTCTGCGCCGCATTACCAACCACCACCAGATGCGGTGTATCAGTTGCCTGCAATTGCGATAGTTTTAACGGGAAAGTCATGCGTTTCTCTACGCTTAAAAAACGACCGACCCTGTCACCAAATTCGGCATGGAACTGCGCGAGAAACTCGGCATCACTTAACTCAAGCAGAGGTGCAATACGTGATTTCTCTCCGGTCCACACCAATGAGAAATCACGTTCACCATTCGGCAATAACGCCATCGGTCCATTAGCGGTAAATCGTTCATAAGCGATATTATTGTGCGGCAGTTCAGCACTGACTTTGGTAATCAGCGCATCATGACCGTATTCTTTAGTCTCACGCTTCAAACCAGCCGCTTCTTCCAGACTGCGCCCGCCATCTGCCAGCACTACCAACGGGCTTTGTATGTCGTAGAGTTCACCATGCCGCTGATAGCGCACAGCAGCACAAGCAGCGTTGTGTGTAATCGATTCCGCCTGTGCTTCATCGGTTAAATGTATCATCGGAAAATTCGCTATCTGCGCATTCAAGACCGTACATAATGCACCATAAGACAGCACATAGCCCAAAGCTTCCTGCTGATAATCCTGCGCCTGTAACAGACTACGACCGATGCTGCCTTTCTGCGACACATGAATGGTGTTGATGGCTGTCGCATGTGGTGCTAATAACTGCCAGACACCCAGTTTTTCCAGAATACGTCTACTGCCGAAAGACAGCGCCAATGCGCGTGTATCCTGGTTTGCAGCACCCTGTTTGCGCACCTCGAGCACGGTACTGCCAATATTCTGTTTTGCCAGCAGCAGCGATAGCACCATACCCACCGGGCCACCGCCTACTATCACAATGTCTTTATTCTTAAGCATTATTGCGCCATCACGCTTTCAATATCTGCCACTGACTTGGGTGCATCAATCGTAATCACATCGCAGCCTTCAGCAGTCACCAGCACATCATCTTCAATACGGATACCGATATTCCAGAAATGTTCCGGCACATTGCCTGCCGGACGAATATAGCAGCCAGGTTCAACCGTCAGCATCATGCCGGGTTCCAACATACGCCAGTTACCAGCTTTGTCCTTATACTCACCCGCGTCATGCACATCCAGCCCCAGCCAGTGGCCGGTACGATGCATATAAAACTGCCGGTAAGCACCACTTTCCAGCACAGCATCTTTGCTGCCCTTGCACCAGCCAAAATCTATAAACCCTTGCACCAGCACATCCAGCGCAGCCTCGTGCGGCGTATTCCAGTGACTGTTTGTGCTCACTTTGGCAATCGCTGCCGCCTGTGCCGCCAGCACCAGCTCATATACATCCTTCTGCACCGCACTGAACTTACCGCTTACTGGGAAGGTACGTGTAATGTCAGAGGCATAACCATCCAGCTCACAACCGGCATCAATCAGCAGCAGGTCACCATCATTCAGCCTTGCGTTATTGGCGTTGTAATGCAGCGTGCAGGCATTGGCGCCACCTGCAATAATGCTGGTATAAGCTGGCGCTTGTGCGCCAAAGCGATAGAACTCATGCAGAAATTCCGCTTCGATTTCATACTCCATTTTTCCGGCATGCACTTTTTGCATGGCACGCTTGTGGGCACCAGCAGCAATAGTGGCTGAACGTCGCATCAGTGCCTGCTCGGCTGGCGACTTGAAAAGCCGCATCTCATCAAGCAATTTTCGTACATCGGCAATATCATCGGGAGCACTCACGCCGGTACGTACCTGCGCCTTAACCTGATTCAGCCAGCCAGTCACCCTTGCATCCCAGGCTGTATCTGCACCAAGGCTATAATACAATTTACCCTGGTCTGCCAGCAGTTTGGGTATCAGCTCATCAAGCTGATTAATGGAATACGCTTCATCAAAACCAAACTCCATGACCGCAGCGGCCGGACCATAACGGAAACCATCCCAGATCTCACGCTCCATGTCTTTATCGCGGCAGAATAAGATATTTTTGGGTGCCAGACCTTTATTCACATCACCAGCAAGCAGTACCAGCAATGACTCCGGCTCCTTAAAACCGGTA
>CAZUOQ010000015.1:0-43090 GCA_964622195.1 uncultured Methylotenera sp.
CTAATTACTAGTTAATTCCAATAAAACACCCCGATTCGTCGGGGTGTTTTTTTATGTAGACAGAAATATTTGTTATGAAAGAGTGCCTGCCCGGCTGTCAGGCTGCGTGTGCCAAACTCAATAAAGGGCATTTCTATAAATGCAGAGTTTGGGATGCAGTACTAGGCGCACGGAACGCAGGAGCCGAGATAGAATGCGGTATACAGCGAGGTTCCGAGTACCGAGCAACGCAGTAATGCGCCCAAAATTTGAATTTATAGAAGTGTCCTAAAAAAAGGGAGCCTAAGCTCCCCATCATTAATCAGAAGTTTGATTAATAGATTATTTGTTCATTACGTACATAGTTACTTCAAAGCCAAAACGCATTTCTGTAGCAGCTGGTTTAGTCCACATAATAATTCTCCTAATTTTTCGTTTGTTAAACCGACAACGTGTCGTGTTTGTGTGATTGCATTATGCGCCGCTCTGTAATTAAACCCCTATTGCTGTTCATGAATGCATAGTCAATAAAATCATGAAGTTGAATACCTGCCATGATAATCAGTCTTTATGATTGAAAGCGGCAAATACAGATGCAGCAACAATAAGCGCGCCGCCTATCCATTCATTGATATGCATCGTTTCATCCGTTAGATAGTAAGCGGCAATTGCAGCCACCACCAATTCAAACAGAAATAATACCGAAGCTCTTGTTGCCTTGATTCTGGTTACGCCATATTGCACAAATAAGGTAGCTGCTATCAGCAAGACTGCTATTAACGCCATTACCAGCCAGTTAGCCGGGGTTAGCATCGCCGGTGACAATAAAGAAATCTTCATCAGCGGCATAGCTATCAGGCAAACAACGATCACGCCTATCCAGATCGCAAAAGATTTCGCGCGTAAACTCAGATGTGTCGACTTTCGAGTCATTACATTGGTAAGTGCAAAACCGAACCCTGATGACAATGCCAGCCACTCTGCGGTATTTGCCGGTACAGGGAAACCACTCATAGCCGGGTCATAAAGCATGATATATGCACCTAATAGCGATGTCACAATCGCTATCATACCTGCCAGATGCGTTTCCTCTTTTAACCAATAGTGCGCGAGTATCAGCGTCCATAAAGGAGAAAGGTAAAACAGCAGCATCACACGCATCACTTCACCGTCAATAATCGCCAGTACGTAACTCAGGTTAGTCCACCCGGCAACGAGACTCAGCAGAATAATACTCAGCGGCAACTTAAATACACCACGCCAATGTTTTGAGAAATAGATTGCAGCTAACACTATTGCAATGCTGTAGGTATAAAAGCTGGAAATAACACCTGATACTCCGGCATCGGACATGATGCGGTATGGGTACCAGATAATGCCCCAGCACAGGGCGCCAAAAAGCAGACCAAATACCGCAAAAGAGTTTTTATTATCGTTATTGCTCATTATAATGTTGCCTATGAATCCAAATTTAAATTTACTGCAGCCCTACCCTTTTCAGCGCCTGCGCGATCTGTTCAAAGGCATTACCCCCAACCCGGCTTTTAAGCCGATCAATTTATCCATCGGTGAGCCTAAACATGCCACACCGCAACTGATAAAAGATGCGTTGGTGAGCAACCTGGCCGGATTGGCGAATTATCCCACGACTATCGGCTCAAATGAGCTGCGTGAAGCAATTTCCGGCTGGATCAGCAGACGCTATGGTATTCCGGCATTGAGCGCTGAACGCGCAATACTGCCCGTCAATGGCAGCCGTGAAGCATTGTTTGCGTTTGCACAGGTGATTATTGATACGACCAAAAAAGATCCGGTCGTCATTTCACCCAACCCGTTTTACCAGATTTATGAAGGCGCTGCATTTTTAGCCGGCGCAACGCCTTACTTTCTGAACACATTGCCGCATGCAGACCCTGAACAGAACCATGTCATGGATTTCTCCAGCGTACCTGCCGATGTGCTTGCACGCACCCAGCTAGTGTTTGTTTGCAGCCCTGGCAATCCATCAGGCAAGGTAATGAGTCTGGCGCAGTGGAAAAATGTTTTCGAATTATCAGACAAATATGGCTTTGTAATTGCCGCTGATGAGTGTTATTCAGAGATTTATTTTGATGAAGCGCATCCACCGTTAGGTGCACTGCAGGCTGCACATCAATTAGGCCGTGACTATAAAAATCTGGTGGTATTCAGCTCGCTGTCTAAACGCTCTAATGTACCAGGCATGCGCTCCGGCTTTGTAGCCGGCGATGAAGCCATCATCGAAAAATTCACGCTGTACCGCACCTACCATGGCTGCGCTATGAACCCTGCGGTGCAGGCTGCATCTGTGGCGGCATGGAACGATGAAGCCCATGTGATCGAGAACCGTACACAATATGCGAGAAAATTCAAAGACGTGACGCCGCTGCTGGCCGATGTGCTGGAAGCAACAGTACCTGATGCTGCTTTTTATCTGTGGTCTAAAATTAAAGATGACAAATACTCAGACACAGAACTTGCTGTGAAATTGTATCGTGACTTGAATATCACGGTATTACCGGGAAGTTTCCTGGCGCGTGAAGCGCACGGCGTTAATCCGGGCAAGAATTTCGTGCGCATGGCGCTGGTTGCATCCTACGATGAGTGTATAGAAGCAGCACATCGCATACGCGAACATCTGCACCTGTAATTCATAAGTTAATTGTAAACTTGCTTAATTGTAAGTTTGCTAAAAGCGCTGTTAAATTTAACAGCGCTTTTTCTAGCTCCCCGCTTTAATATATTTATTATTCAATTTCACAGCCAGTGAACTCAGGGCGATCAGCGCAATGCCGATCAATACCAGTGCAATCGGCCAGCCTACCGTATTCGCAAAATGCTTAGCCGTGTAATAGCCGATATAAAACAACATGGCAAGTGTACCTACCAGCAGCAGCGTTCTGCTGCGCACATAGGTACTGATAAATATAATAAGCGCACATACGCCTAAATATAAAGGTTCAAGTGCCGAGTGTTTTACCGTCTCAAATACTGACCACAACTGCACTATCGCACCGATAAAGTACCAGAATGCGGCAATTGCGCTATGTTTCGACTGATTCAACGCATAGGCAATAAACAGCAATGAAGTACCGATCACCACACCGATGAGTTTTTCATTGATATCGAGAATATCAAACAGGTTGGCAAAAAAGACACAGCCAAACAAAATGGCGCTGAATGCAAGCACAGTGCGCCCCTTAGCCCAGAACGTGCATCCCTGCTGGATCAGCATATAAGCGGCCATAAAAAGCAGGCCGTGACGCGTGTCCCCGCCAGACGAATATTCATTGAGCATCACCATAATGCCGGTTGGCTGTAATAATGATGACATCAGGAATAGCGGCGTGGCCGCACGTTCATATTTTTTATCTGTCAGGCATACCACCCCCATCACAAAAGCAATCAGCCCGGTGCCCAGCGTCACAATCACACGTGCTGCCGAGCCAAAATCATCCCAATACATGGAGATAAAAACCGCAATACCGGCAAATACAAAAATGCCGCCGATGTAGCCAAAAAGTTTGGATAAAACACTGGCTGGCGGCTTATCTGCTTCATTGTTAGATGCTTGAAACGCTTGGGCTATTTCATCAATCGTGATCTGATTATGTTTGGCGAGTGCAACAATGTCCTGCAATGCATCTTCTTTTAGCGACATGACAACCCCTTATTTTGTGATGACCCAACCAATGAAATGCACCTGATTGTAATAATAAGCGCCTTGCGTTTCAGGTATCTTGTAGCCGACACTTCCCTTTTTAAGCCTGAAACTGTTATCAGAGTAACCACCGCCAAAGATTCCGCCTACCAATCCACCGTGCCTGTAACTGGGGCCATCCAAAGTATATCCATCTGGTGATACGCGCGATGCATCCATCGTCCAGCTACTTGTTTCCTGCAACACTGCTTCATTGCCATCGCCCACTGTTGCGGCCTGCGTCATATCGACATTGATTTCACGCACCGTTTCAGTTTTGCCGTCATAGGCCATCAATATTCTCGAGTTGTAACCCATGCGCTCCTTATTATCGATCTTGCGGGCCTTAACCATCAGTTTTTGATTTTTTACTGAAAAATCCAAACTATATTCAGGCGGATTCTGATAATCGTAGCGCGACGTAGTAAATAGCATTTCATATTGTGGCGGCGCGCTAAATGCCTTGGGAATGACACTAGCAACAAAGAAAAGCAATATCAGCAGTAACGGCAATGTCAGGCCAGCCACTAGTACCAGATTCTCTTTAACAAAGTTCTTCATTCGCTTACCCCTTAATAAACGCTGCTATTTCATGCAATATCAATTCATGCAAATTTGGATTCAAACAGTCGATTTCAACGATATCATCCATGCCGCGCAACCAGGTCAGCTGGCGTTTAGCCAACTGGCGTGTGGCAAAAATACCTCTGTCACGTAACTCAATCTCATCATACTGTCCAGCCAGATATTCCAAAGCCTGCCGGTAACCCACACAACGCATAGCGGTGCTATCCGCTGTCAGTTCCGGGTATTTTTGCACCAGTGTTTTCACCTCGTCAATAAACCCGTTCGCCAGCATCTGGTCAAATCTGAGTGCGATGCGCTCATGCAGGACTTTACGGTCGCTCGGTACCAAGGCAATTTTAAGCAAGCGATATGGTAAAACTTCGCCCACCGAAGCTTGATGCAGCAATGTCATTGACCGCCCCGTCAGCCTGTACACTTCCAATGCGCGCTCGATACGCTGCACATCATTGGGCTGCAGGCGCGCTGCTGTCTCCGGGTCGACTTCTGCCAGCCTGGCATGCATGGCAGGCCAGCCGACTTTTGCGGCCTCATTCTCAATCTGCAACCTGACTTCAGGGTTGGCTTCGGGCAGGTTGCTCAAACCGCCCTGTAAGGCTTTGAAATACAGCATGGTACCGCCAACCAGTAGAGGAATCTTGCCACGTGCCGTGATATCCGCCATCAGGCGCAAGGCATCTGTCCTGAAATTAGCCGCAGAATACGCGGATGTAGGCGGGATGATATCAATCAGGTGATGCGGCGCTTTTTCCAGGGTCTCCGCATCCGGTTTGGCAGTGCCAATATTCATATCACGGAACACCAGCGCTGAATCCACACTGATCAGCTCCACCGGCAACCGGGAATAAAGTTCGACGGCCGCACCAGTTTTTCCACTGGCGGTAGGACCCATGATAAAGATTGCTGGTGGCAGTAAGGGCTGGTTCATTCGATATATTTTTACACTCGCATATTTCAGCTGCGCTGCTAGCGCATATATGCCGTTTTGGTGTGCCTATTTGGTTGAATAAAGTAAATATGAAGTATGTATAATAACTTATTATCCGCAGACTATTGATTGGCAGGTTTATCCATGAATTTAGAAAAAGTTATTTTTGGTTTTTTTATCGTATTGGCAATGACGCTGAATTTCGGTTTTTTTCTAGGCGACATTGATAACCCTAGCCATCACCATGTTTACGAGCTTTATGCCGCAATTGTTGTCAGTCTGATTGCAACCGTACTTAAATTCGGCGACCGCACGCATGTGGGCGCAATTCTGCTCTCTACCAGCCTGGCCGCAGACCTGCAACTGATCACTGCCGCCATTCTATGGGCGGCGCTCGGCGGAAAAATGGATGATGTAAACCTGACTGTGTATATTGTTTCACTTTCAGGCGGCGCACTGATGGCTAACTTTGTCTCAGTGATATTGCTGATATCAGAAACCATCGGCCAACGCCGTTAACCGGAAGTCCCGCTTATTCTAATCAACCAGCGCGTTCAGCCCTTAAATGAATAGCATTCTTTTCCTGATTCTGCGACGCCTGCGGCGACCGCTGATCCTGATCATTGTTTGTTTTGCTATCGCCATTCTGGGGCTTACGCTCATGCCCGGCACCGACAATGAAGGCCGCCCATGGCATATGAGCATATTCGAAGCGCTTTACGTTATCAGCTATACCGCGACCACCATCGGCTTTGGCGAAATTCCTTATGCTTACAGCCAGTCTCAACGGCTGTGGCTTACTTTTTCCATCTACCTGACCGTCATTCCCTGGTTTTACGCCATCGGTAAAATCATCACGCTGCTACAGGATACAGCACTGAGAATGGCGATCACCACAGAGCGTTTCGCACGTGCAGTTAAAGAGCTGCAAGAGCCGTTTTATATATTATGCAGTTACGGTGAATCTGCCAGTGTGTTAGCCAAAACACTGGATGAAAAAGGTATGCGCGTCGTGGTCATTGAATCACAGCAAGAGCGTTTAAACGAACTCGACCTGGCCGAAACTCATAGTGTCATTCCACACCTGTGTGCCGATGCCAAGCTGCCTGAAAACCTGATCCGTGCCGGCGTGCACCATCCGCTTTGCAGCGGTGTTGTGACACTGACCGACAATGATGAAGTCAATCTGGCCGTTGCCGTTGCCGTTAAACTGATGAATCCTAACCTGCCGGTGCTGGCGCGTGCAGAACGCGAAGATATTGCCGCCAACATGGCGTCATTCGGTACCGATCACATCATCAACCCGTATACCTTGTTTGGTGACCAGCTGGCAATGCGCGTGCATGCCATCGGCACCTACATTCTGCATGAATGGCTGACAGATGTTCCTGGCGACACACTGCTGCCACCGGAAGCACCGCCGAGAGGCAGATGGGTAGTCTGTGGCTATGGCCGCTTTGGTAAATCTGTGGTGCAGAATCTCGAGCGCGAAAACATCACGACAACGATTGTAGAGGCCATGCCGGAACTGACTGGCTGCGATCACTGTATTGTAGGCAGCGGCACCGAAGCGAGAACGCTGCTGGAAGCTGATATTGAAAATGCGGTTGGCATCGTAGCCGGTACCGATAATGATATCAACAACCTGTCAATTGTCATGACCGCATACGAACTGAACCCGAAACTGTTCGTGGTCATCCGCAAGAACAGACGCCATAACGATACCCTGTTCAGGCAATTCAATGCCGACATCACCATGCAGCCTACCGAAATTATTGCCCATGAATGCCTGGCGCACATGATCGCGCCGTTGCTGGCCCAATTTTTAACCTTGGTGCGCAATCAAAGTAACAGCTGGGCAAATCAGCTGATCAGTGAATTGGTGTCTGTGGTCGGTGAAACGGTACCGGAAAGATGGGCAATCACAGTCGATAAAGATCAAACGCCCGCTATTACAGAGCTATTGAATAAAAATATTTCGGTTTCCCTGCATAATCTTACCCAAGATCCTGCTGATCGTAACAGCCGGCTTAATCTGGTACCGCTACTGCTGCTACGTGACAATATCCCCATGCTGGTACCGCCGCCATCAACCACACTGCAGCTTGGTGACAGAATACTATTCTGCGGCATTCCCGATGCCCGGTCTGCCATTAACATCAGCATCAATAACTCGAAAGCGCTTAACTACATTGTGGATGGGATTGAAGTGCCAGATAGTGTCGTCTGGCGCTGGTTTAGAGATAAACTAAAATAATTTACTCGTAATGTGACCACATTCTGAGTACTTTTATGATCTTTTCCGCTTCTACTACCTGATAAACCAAACGATGCTGGATGTTGATACGGCGCGAATAAGCACCAGTTAAGTCACCAACCAGTTTTTCATAAGGTGGGGGATTTTGAAATGGATTTTCTGCAACGATATCCAAGAGTTGTAAAGCTTTGTCTTTTAATCCTGCCGCAGTCAAATTTTTAGCATCTTTCTGTGCTGCTTTTGTATATAGCAGTTGCCAATTTGCCATCTATTACCACTCCAGCGTATCAGCAAGCTCACTTACGGGCATACTCATGCCCTCGCGAATAGATTCACGCATATTGGGAACTGATAGTAAAAACAAGGTTTCCTGCATCGCAGCCCAATCCTCCGCTGAAACCAGCACCGCGTTATTACGCTTACCTGTAATCACCAGAGGCTGATGCGATTCGGCCGTTTCGTCAATTAAACGATATAAATTAGTGCGTGCTGTGCTGGCTGATAATGTTTGCATATTAACTCTCCGATAATTCAAGAGAAATGGTACGCTTTTACGTACGAAATATCAATGGTATTCAGAATAGTACTATGCAATTGCAGCGTAGCCCCAATTACTTTCCACGCATAAACATCTTATCCAGGTCGCTCATGCTCACCTGAAACCAGGTTGGCCTACCATGATTGCACTGCCCTGAACGCTCGGTCGCTTCCATATCACGCAGCAGCGCATTCATTTCCGGTATCGTCAGGCTGCGGTTTGCACGTACCGCCGCATGGCAGGCCATGGTACCCAGCAGTTCATTACGCCGCTCGGTGAGTGCCCTGCTCGCGCCATATTCACGCAAATCCCTTAATACATCACGCGCCAGTTCCACGACATCGGCGCTTTGCAGCATAGTTGGCACCGCGCGTACCGCCAGTGTGGTGGGCGACAATATGGCGATATCAAAACCTAACTGCTGCAAACTATCATCGTTGCCACTGAGCGACTCCTGTACAGTGGCGACCTCCAGCTTATCTGCATTAAAACTGACAGGCAGCAACAGTGGCTGCATCGGCACGGTTTTACTATCCAGCGCATTTTTAAGTTTTTCATACATAATGCGCTCATGTGCAGCGTGCATATCGACGACGACCAAACCCTGCGCATTCTGTGCCAGCACATATACGCCGTGAATCTGCGCTACTGCGAAACCGAGCGGATATTCCTCCGCATTATGCTGAAGCTGAGCTGCAGCACTCTCAGCTTCGAATTCCGGCGCATAACAAACCGGGCTTGCATATTGAGGTGGCGAACTGGCACCCACCCTCCCGCCAAACATGGTGTCATAAAACCCGTTTGGCTCACTTGCCCTAAGATTGATTTGCGACTGATAAGTCGGGTAAGGTGTATTCGATGGCTGCTGCCCAAAAGGGTTATAAGCAGCCTGGCTTGCCGTTACCGCACTGGATACTCCGGTGGGCGAAGCCAATGCTTTATTGAGCGAATGGAATATAAAGCGATGCATCGCCTGCGCATCCCTGAACCTGACCTCGGTTTTAGCTGGATGCACATTGACATCGACCAGGGTCGGGTCCAACTCCAGAAACAGTACGAAGGCCGGATGCCGGTCATGGTGCAATACGTCCTGATAAGCTTGGCGAATCGCATGTGCAATCAGTTTATCACGCACAAAACGGCCATTCACATACACGTACTGGGTATCGCGGCTGTTGCGGTTAAATGTCGGCTTGGCTGCCATGCCCCATATTCGCAAGCCGGCAGCCGATTCATCAAGGCTGATAGACTCTGCAGCAAACTCACTGCCCAGCACTTCAGCGAATCTGCGCTCAGGCTGACTTACTGCGTAGCGGCTTAAAGCGCGCCCGTTATGCTGCAGCATAAGTGCCACATCAGGGCGTGAAAGTGCAATTCGGTTAAATACTTCCTCGCAATGACCGAATTCAGTACCTTCGGTTTTCAGGAACTTACGGCGTGCCGGTGTATTGAAATACAGGTCAGAGACCTCGATCACGGTACCGATATCGAGCGCAGCAGGTTCAATCTCGGAAATATCGCTGCCTTCCGACGCAATACGCCAGGCATGTTTGGCGTCTGCCTGACGGCTTAGTAACTGCGTGCGCGAGATCGAGGCGATACTTGCCAATGCTTCACCGCGAAAACCCAAACTGGCAACAGACTCCAGGTCTTCAAGGCTGGCAATCTTGCTGGTAGCATGACGTGTCAGCGCGAGCTCCAGATCTTCTTTTGCCACACCAGCACCGTTATCCGCTACACGTATCTGTTTGATGCCGCCCTGCTGCAATGCCACCTGAATATCAGAGCTGCCTGCATCCAGACTGTTCTCCAGCAATTCTTTCAGGGCTGAAGCAGGACGTTCCACCACTTCACCGGCAGCAATTTGGCTGATAAGCTGGTCTGGTAATAACTGAATTCGCATGGGATTGTTTATTAATTTATGGTTAACTAAAGTGATTGGGTATTTCTATAAATTCAGAGTTTGGGATGAAGTGCAAGGCGCACGGAACGCAGGAACCGAGATAGTATGCAATATACAGCGAGGTTACGAGTACCGCGCAACGCAGTAATGCGCCCAAAATCTGAATTTATAGAAATGCCCAATGGTCATTTTACCTGTTTTAAGCTAAATTCATGTATATATGAATGATTTATCTCCCTCCACTTTTACCGATAGCTTTAACCTTGCACGCAGCATCAATCGGCATCATCACTTTTACTTGGGGCCTACCAACTCCGGTAAAACCTATCAGGCACTGCTCGCACTTGAAAAAGCACAATCCGGGGTCTACCTGGCACCATTGCGGCTGCTGGCGATGGAAATACGCGACAGGCTGGTTGCAGCCGGAGTGCCCTGCAACCTGATTACCGGTGAAGAACGTGTGCTGATGGCAGGCGCACGACATACTGCCTCTACCATCGAAATGATGAATGCCAACCGGCAGGTAGAAGTAGCAATTATTGATGAGATTCAGATGCTGCAGGACCCGGATCGCGGCTCGGCATGGACTGCCGCCTTAATAGGCGTCCCGGCATCCAAAGTGTTTATCTGTGGCTCGACTGCAGTCACAGCACCATGCATTGACGCTATTGCTGCTTTGAATGAAACCTACGACATCACTTACCTGGAGCGCAAAACGCCATTGGTGCTCGAAGATGAAAGCCTGTGCGGCAAACGTTACAGCAAGCAGAAGTTAAAACCAAAGCTGCAAAAAGGCGATGCTGTCATTGCCTTCAGCCGCAAGGATGTACTGACGCTAAGTGCAAGGTTTCGGCAATGGGGATTTACCGTAGCAAGCATTTACGGCGCACTGGCACCGGAAGTGCGGCGCACAGAGTCTGAGCGTTTTAACACCGGTCAGGCAGATATTCTGGTAGCAACCGATGCGATTGGCATGGGCTTGAACCTGCCGATACGCCGCGTGATTTTCTCGCATATCCACAAGTTTGACGGCGTCGCTTCACGTATGCTCAATATGACAGAAGTACGCCAGATTGCCGGCCGTGCCGGGCGGTTCGGCATTTATGAAACTGGCTACGTCAATGTGCTGGAAAATGACGAGCTGATTCATATCGAACACATGCTGGTGGCAGATGACACTGCCGACTTGAAAAAACTGCCGGTCAATATCAATATGCTGCAGGTTGACAGCATTGCTGCCAAACTGCATACGCGCAAGATTTCGGAGATTTTGATCTACCATCAGGAACGCACACGCTTTGAACATGCATTGTTTGAAATGGCATCACTTGATAGCCAGATCAGTCAGGCACTGCTGGTAGATGAATATGCACCAGCCATGTCGCTTAAAGACAAGTATATCTTTGTCTGCGCGCCAATTTCACTCAATGTGGCTTTTGAAAAGGATTATTACCTGCTATGCCTGCAAAGTGTTGCGCAATCGAAGGTAAGACACCTGCCCCCTCGCCCGGCCTGGCTGGATTCTGAAAGCCCGAAACATCTGGAGGCCGCAGAATTGCTAAGCCACAACCTGAGCCTGTACGCCTGGCTCAGCTTCAAGTTTCCACAGTTTTTTATGGATGGTAATCAGGTAGCGGCACTGCGGCAGCAAGTCAGCCGCTATATAGAACGCGCCCTGCTCACGCAGGCTGGCTATGGTGATACGAGCAGAGACATTGATTACTTAATGACCCGACGCCGCTAGCTAGCGTGCTTTCAAAAAAATTCAGTCCAAATTCACTGTTTCCAGATATTCCGGCACCTCTGTGCGCCAATGCAACTGCTCCTCGATATGCCGACGCATACCATCCGCTGCCAATGGCTCACCATGGATGATGAAGGTTTTTCTGGGAGCAGTTTCAAAGCCGCGCAGCCATTCCAGAATCTCTGAATAATCGGCATGTGCGGACAAGTTGGAAATAAATTCGACTTTGGCACGTACCGGCACATATTCACCATGAATCTTGATTTCATCTGCACCTGCCACCAAAGCGGCGCCGCGCGTACCTTCCGCCTGAAAGCCGGCAAACAGAATCGTGTTGTTGGATTTTGGTGCAAACGCTTTGAGGTGATGCACAACACGCCCACCGGACGCCATACCGCTGGCAGACAGGATGATCATCGGCCCCTTCATCTGATTGAGCGCCCTGGACTCTTCTACGCTATTCACAATATGTGCGGTGCGATTCAATGCGGCACATTCTTCTTTGGTCAAACGATGCTCACCATGATGTTTGCTGAATATGGCAGTCGCATCTACCGCCATGGGGCTATTTAGATAAACCGGAATATCCTCAGAGATCGCGCCGGATTTTTTAAGCAAATGAATGTAATACAGCAGTTCCTGTGCGCGGCCTACCGCAAATACCGGAATCAGCACCACGCCTTTGCGCTTCACGGTTCTATTGATAATCGTCGCCAGTTTCAGCATCGGGTCATCACGCTCGTGCAGACGGTTACCGTAAGTCGATTCCAATAACAGATAGTCCGCCTGCTTCACCTGCACCGGCGCCTTCATCAGGATATTGTTTGGACGGCCGATATCGCCTGAAAATAACACCGAGGTTCTTCTGTTATGGATACGCGCAAATGCCGAGCCCAAAATATGTCCATTAGGATAGTATCTCAAGGTCAGGTCATCACCGATATCTACATCCTGATTAAACGGCACTGGTGTCAGCAGTTCCAGCGCTTTTAACGCGTCAGCTTTTGTATAGAGTGGCAGTGCCGGGTGATGCTTGGAAAAGCCGCGGCGGTTAGCATATTCAGCTTCTTCTTCCTGAAGATGCGCTGAGTCCGGCAGCAGAATTTTGCATAAATCGCGTGTGGCCTCGGTACAGTACACCTTGCCGGAAAAACCATTTTTCACAAACAGAGGCAGATAACCAGTATGGTCAATATGCGCGTGCGTCAGCACAACGGCATTCACTTCACTGGGTTTTATCGGCAACTGTGCCCAGTTTTTCAAGCGCAATTGCTTTAAGCCCTGAAACAGGCCGCAGTCAACCAGCACACGATATTTATCACTCGTCAGTAGATATTTGGAACCGGTTACCGTACCTGTTGCACCCAGAAACTTCAGTTGCATGCTCTACCCCTTTTCTAATCCAGTGCCACCTTGGTTTTGGCTAATGCCGGATTGGTCGCAAAATATTTTTGGATGCCTTCAAAAATGGAAGTCACCAGAGTGTCCTGATACTCATCATCGTTCAGCCTGCGCTCTTCTTCCGGGTTGCTGATGAATGCCGTTTCTACGAGGATAGAGGGTATATCCGGTGATTTCAACACTGCAAAACCGGCTTGCTCAACATGATTTTTATGTAGTTTGTTGATATTGCCGATCTGCCCCAGCACTGCCTTGCCCAGTTTCAGGCTGTCGTTAATCGTTGCGGTCTGCGACAAATCGAGCAAGGTCCTTGCCAGCACCGGATCTTTAACGTTGAGACTCACACCACCGATCAAATCAGATTCGTTTTCCTTTTTAGCCAAGTAACGGGCACTGGCACTGGTTGCACCTTTTTCAGAAAGCGCAAACACCGATGAGCCGCGCGCAGCCGGATTGGTAAACGCATCGGCGTGGATGGAAATGAAAAGGTCTGCCTGCATTTTACGGGCTTTCATGACGCGCCCATGCAAGGGAATGAAATAATCACCATCACGTGTCAGTACGGCGCGCATATTCGGATCGCTATCAATACGGGCTTTCAGTTTCTTGGCCACTTTTAAAGTGATATCTTTCTCGCGGCTGCCGCTGGCACCGATAGCGCCCGGGTCTTCACCGCCGTGCCCGGGGTCAATGGCAATGGTGATTTTGCGTGACCAGTTGTTATCAATCGCACTATCAGGCATATTCTTAAGGGTCGGACCCTCGGGTATCAATGCGGTTTTATCAGCGGCTTTGTCACCCGCTTTTGCTGTTTCTAGAGGCACTGTCGGATTCTGGTTATTACCTTGTGCCGTCTGCACTTCCTGCATTGCCGGCTCTATCACCGGCTTGACTTCATCTTTCTGCGTGATGATCTGCTGCTCTATATTGCCGTGCGGCTGCAGCCTGGGCTCTGCAATCAACTGCGGCTGCGGCGATTGTAAAGCCGCGTTCTGCTCTGCGGGGTTAGCTCGCCCATCCAGCTCTGCCAGCATCGTCATCAATGGATCCTGAAGCGGATAAATATCCAGCACCAGCCGGTGTTTATATTCTCCAGCTGGTGGCAGCGTAAATATCGTGGGTTTCACTTCCGCTTTTAAATCCACAACCAGGCGTACGGTACCGGGTTTGAACCTGGCGATGCGCAGCTGGGCAATATAAGGATCGCTGCCCAGTATTTTATCGCTCAATGATTTTAAAGCCGGATTAACATCTATATTATCAATATCGACGACTACACGCTCAGGGTCTTTCAGTAGCGTCATTTTGTAAACAATCGGCTTGCCTGCCTCCAGTGTAATACGGGTATAGTCCTGCGCGGGCCATACACGCGCTGCAAGGACTGCATTACCGGCAGCATGAGCCTGTGTAATGAAGCAACCTAGCATCATTACAAAGCATAAAAATACAGACAAAAAGCGTTTAATCATAAAACTTTCTATGCATACAATCATAAATTATTGAATCATATGATTAATTTTAAAAAATTCTTATTTCAACTTAATGTGCTCTATACACTGCTGCCCACGCTTGCTGTGCGCAGACACATGCACACTACGGCCATCGGTTTTGATATTAAAATTGATTTCAATATCAGGCGCAGGTAGCATCTGCGCAGCTTTTTCCGGCCACTCGATCAGGCACACACTATGCGCATTAAAGTGATCCCTGAAACCTGCAGCTTCCCATTCCTCTTCATCGTTAAACCGATACAAATCAAAATGATACAGATTCAACTCTTCAAAATGACCATCCAGCATTTCATAAGGTTCCACCAGTGTATATGTCGGGCTCTTCACCCGTCCTACATAGCCCAGACCTCGCAGCAACCCACGTACCAGTGTTGTCTTGCCGGCACCTAAATCTCCATGTAGATAGATGACAAGTTGGGGCACAATCACTTTGGCAATCGCCGCACCAAAATCAATCGTTGCCGCTTCATCCGCCAAATCAAGTGTAAAATCATTTTCCATGACTGACTCCATAATCCATTCCACAATTCATTCCACTAAGCAAAGCATGCAAGACCTGAGCGCCAGTATCAAAAACTGGGGCCTGGCATTGGGCTTCAACCATGTCGGCATTACCGATACTGATTTGCTTGAGGCTGAAGCCGAGCATGAAGATTGGATTAAAAAAGGTTTTCATGGTGAAATGGATTATATGGCAAAACATGGCATTAAGCGCACCCGCCCTGCCGAATTAGTGCCAAATACGCTACGTGTGATTTCGGTGCGGCTGGATTACCTGCCACCCAATGCAGCCAATAGCGAAGATATTCTGCAAAACAGTGACAAAGCCTTTATTTCACGTTATGCACTGGGGCGTGATTACCACAAAGTGCTGCGCAACAAGCTGCAGAAATTATGCGAAAAAATCCAGGCTGAACTACCTAACTTCAATATAGATCATTTTGAATACCGCGCATTCACAGACAGCGCGCCGGTGCTCGAAGTTGCGCTCGCTGAAAAGGCCGGGCTGGGCTGGCGCGGGAAACATACATTGCTGATTAATAAAGATCGCGGCTCATGGTTCTTTCTGGGCGAAATCTACACCAACCTGCCGTTAGAAATAGATGTTCCGGCAACCAACCACTGCGGCACCTGCTCCAGCTGCATGGAGGTCTGCCCGACCCAAGCCATTACTGCGCCGTATGAAGTCGATGCGCGGCGCTGTATCTCCTATCTGACGATTGAACTCAAGGGCAGCATTCCACTGGAGCTGCGCCCACTGATTGGCAACCGCGTGTATGGCTGCGACGACTGCCAGCTTTTCTGTCCATGGAACAAGTTTGCCGAAATCACCAAGGAAACCGATTTTGCAGTAAGAAACGGTCTGGATGACATCAGCCTGATTGAGTGCTTTAGCTGGAGCGAAGAAGAATTCAAAGCCAATATGGCGGGCAGCGCCATTTACAGAATTGGTTATGAACAATGGCTGCGCAATATTGCCATCGGCCTGGGTAATGCAAAATCCTCACCGGAAATTATCGTCGCGCTGCAATCACGCCTTGATGACGCCTCTGAAATGCTGCAAGAACATATAAGCTGGGCGCTTGGTAGGCAGCTCCACCAACTTGGCTAACTTAACGCATTACTGATAACGCAGCGCCTCAATCGGATTTAGCCGCGCAGCCTTACGCGCCGGGTAAAACCCGAAAAAGATGCCGACACTGGCAGCCACCGCAAACGCAAGGCTGATTGATTGCGTAGTCACAACTGTATCAGTACCGGTAAAACTCTTCACGAGAATGGCACCGCCCACGCCCATCAATATGCCTATTACGCAGCCAACGATAGAGATCACAAACGCTTCCAGTAAAAATTGCAGCAGAATGTCACGCTCACGCGCACCGATTGCCATGCGGATACCGATTTCGCGTGTGCGCTCAGTCACCGATACCAGCATGATGTTCATGATACCGATACCGCCCACCAACAGCGAGATTGACGCAATCGCGCCCAGCAGCAGCGCCATGGTACGCGTGGTTTCTGCGGCGGTATTGGCAATTGCAGTCAAGTTGCGCACGGAGAAATCACTGTCTGAGCCTTCACGGATATTGTGACGCTGGCGCAACAGGTTGTTGATATCTTCTTCCGCTTGCGGCATGGCCTTGTCTGACTCGGCCTGCACCATCATCATCCTGACGCTGCCGGGCACCTGATTGCCGAACAGTTTACGCTGTGCAGTGGTGAGCGGCACAATAATCGTATCGTCCTGATCACGGCCATCCAGGCTCTGGCCTTTGGGATTCAGCACGCCTACCACCAGAAACGGGCTCTGCTTGATTCTGATGGTTTTCCCGACCGGATCGGCATCATCACCGAACAGGTTATCGGCTACAGTTTTGCCGATCAGTGCTACACGCGTGGCAGAACGCATGTCAGACTGGGAAAACACATAGCCATCATCAATCACCCAGTCACGGATTTCCATATAACTGGGCGTAGTGCCAATGATCGTGGTATTCCAGTTATTGCCGGCATAAATCACCTGCGCACTGCCCATGGTGGTCGGGGCTACGCCTGCAATACCATCCAGTTCGGCAATCGCATCAGCATCTTTCACATTCAGGGAAAGCGCATTGCCGGTCGCTGACCTTGCTCCGGCACTGTTAGGCGGGCCGGAGAGCACGATAAAAAGATTGCTGCCCATGGAACTGATGGATTTTTTGATGGATTGCTGCGCCCCCTCACCTATCGCCATCATCATGACCACCGCACCCACGCCTATCATCATGCCGAGCATGGTTAAAAAAGTACGCATGCGGTTTGCACCCATGGCATGCCATGCTTCGCCCAGCATTGCCGTAAACATCAGCTTGCCTCCATTAGAGTGACGTGCACATAGCTATCATGCACGATTTTTCCGTCGAGAAAACGCACCTGCCGTTTCGCATGCTCGGCAATGTCGGTTTCATGCGTCACCAGCACAATAGATATCCCTTCCTTGTTCAGGCTATCAAACAGCTGCATGATTTCTTCACTGGTTTTGCTGTCAAGGTTGCCGGTCGGCTCATCGGCAAGAATCAGGCGCGGATCGTTCACCAGTGCGCGTGCAATCGCCACGCGCTGCTGCTGGCCACCAGATATCTGGTTAGGACGTGAATTCAGGTACTTGCCTAACCCAACCTTGAGCAGCACCTGCTCTGCGCGCTCGTGCCGCGTTTTTTTATCCACGCCGGAATACACCAGTGGCAGCGCCACGTTATCAAGCAAATTTGAACGTGCCAGCAGATTAAAGCCCTGAAATACAAAACCGATGGTCTTGTTTCTAAGCTGTGCCAGCGCATTGCCTGACAATTGCGATACTGGATGCCCATCCAGCAAATACTCACCTGACGTGGGTCGATCCAGGCAGCCTAATATATTCATAAAAGTGGATTTACCGGAACCGGAAGGCCCCATGATCGCCACATAATCACCATGTGCGATGGCCAGGTTCACATCCTTGAGCACAGGGAAAGCACCAGCCGCGGTCTGGTAATCCTTGTAGATATTCCGCACTTCAATCACGTAACTCATATTCAATTCAAGGCTCAGGTATTAAAACATTCTCGGCGCACGCATCGTATTGCCTGATGCCTGGCCATCTGCCTGTGCATTACCGGTGATAATCTGATCGCCCGGCTTCAGGGCATCACTGACGATTTCTGTCAGCTTGCCATCGGTAATGCCCACCTTGACCTCACGTACCTGTGGCTTGCCATCCTGCAGTACAAAAACCTTACCACGCCCGAAACCGCCAGCTTCGGCTGTCCCGGCTGATTTCTTTCTGCCGCCCTTACCGGACGTTTGGTTTGTACCATTGCCATTTGCAGCAGCTTTAGTGCTATCCCCGCCATTATCAGGCTTGGGCTTGAAGCGCAATGCGGCATTTGGCACCAGCATGACATTGTCATGTTGAGCAAACACGATACTCACATAAGCGGTCATACCGGGCAGCAGAATCTGCTGCGGATTATCAACCGAAATTACCACGTTATATGAAACCACATTAGACGTTGTGACCGGATTGAGGCGGATCTGCTTCACGACGCCTTCAAAATTAAGATTGGGAAATGCATCGACGCTGAATTTTGCCAGTTGCCCTACCTTGATATTGCCGATATCGGCCTCGGCGAAACTGGTATCAATCTGCATCTTGGATAAATCCTGCGCAATTTTAATCAGCGTCGGCGTCTGGAAGCTGGCGGCTACGGTCTGCCCCACATCGATCTGGCGGTCGATCACGATGCCTGACACCGGTGAACGGATGATTGAATAAGATAAATTAGTTTTATCACGCTGCAATTGCGCGCGCGCACTTTCCAGCACCGCTCTGGCAGATTTCAAGGCTTGTACTGACTGATCCAGTTCCTGCCTTGATACATATTCCTGCTCAAACAATGAACGGATTCTGGCTTCATTGGCTTTGGCAAGCTCTACCGAAGCTTCAGCATTGCGCACCGAACCCTGCGTTTGCGCGATCTGCGCTGTAAACAAGGCATCATCCAACTCCAGCAGCACCTGCCCTTTTTCCACTTTATCGTTAAAATCCACATACAGCTTGCTGACGCGGCCAGACACCTGGGTACCCACGCTAACTAGTGTGACCGGATTAATGGTGCCGTTGGCAGAAACCGCCTGCTCTATATCACCCTGCGTCACGGCTCCAAACTTGTATAGTTCTTCCGGCTTTACTTGTTGACTGCTTTTGTAAAAATAATACCCGCCTGCCAGCAGCGCCAGCACTATTAACAAAACAACCAACTGTTTAATGATTTTTCTCATGGATTGACTTTTTATTTATGGATTACTTTTTACTAATGAGTTACTTTTTAATAGCTCACTTCTGTCAGTACTTTGGCACCATCCGGTAAGGACTGAATCATCACACTATCCAGTGTGCCAATGGCTTGCGCCAGTGCGGCACGGGCAATGTTGCGGTTGAGGTCAGCCTTGATTTTTTGCTGATTGGCATTTGCCAAAGCACTCTGTGCATTGAGCGTATCGATGATATTGCCAACACCGGCTTTATAACGACCGAGTGCGACACGCGCTGACTCAGTTGCGCTATTTACCAGCACCTCGGCAGATTTGATGGTTTCATGTGCAGTGCGCAAATTCTGGAACGCAGTCCAGACATCCAGTGATATCTGCAGTTTTAACTGGTCACGCTGCGCTTCCCTGACTTCTGCTGTTGCCTCGGCAGAGCGAATTCTATAAGTCGGCGCGTAACCGGAGAAAATTGGCACAGTCACGGTCAATCCAAGTGTGGAAGTATTACTGGAAGATAAGTTGCTGCCGTCCTGAAAGCTATTGGACAAGCCGACAGAAACCGTGGGCTTAGCCGCCGCACGGCTTGCCTCAATACTGGCTTTTGCTGCGCTAACCTGTGCTTCACTCGCCACCAAATCAGGGCGCCTAACACGTGCATATTCAATCAGCTGATTGATATCACGTTCTATTTCACTTGTATTAACTGGGGAATCTACGCTGCGCATCAAATTAAGCGGCACATTCGAATTCAAGCCCATGACATTGGCTAAAATACCGTAATCATTTTTAAGCAGTCCTTCTGCGCTGACTCTGTTCAACACAGCCTGCGCGTAAGCCGTTTCGGCCTGCAACTTGTCTGCCGGCGTAGAAACACCTGCTTTATATTTCGCCTCAGCCGCTTTGAAACTTTCCTGATTAAAACGCTCGGCTTCTTTCGTTGCTTCCAATGCGGCAATATCACTCTGTACCTGATAATAAGCTTTAATCGTAGCCAGCAGTATGTTCTGCACGACAGCATTCTGGGTTGCACTGACGGCATTGAGCAACTGGCGTGCATTTTCAAGCGCTGCATCACGATTACCAAAGTCGTACAGCAGATATGATGCAGCCAGACTGTTGCTTAAATTATTGAACTCACGCCCCCTGCTGGCTGATTCCGGATTAACAAAGTTCTGATTTACGCCAATGTTATCGGTCACAGTTGGCAGGAAGGCAGATTTTGCAATGCCCAGTTGTGCGGCCTGTACCTTGGCATTTGCATAAGATTCGCGCGTCTGCGGATTGTTGCATAATGCCGCTTCAGTGACGTCAGCCAAAGTCAGTGCTTTACTGAAATCAAGGCTTAAACAGGACTGCCCTGCTGTCTCAGGTTTAAAACCTACACCATATACCGCCGGCGGCAACTCAAGAGAAGTAGACAATGGATCGCCATCTTTATACCAGACCGAGCCTGCGGCCATTGCCTGCGTGGCTATGGTCAGACCAGACAGCAGCACAAAACTAAAATATCTATATAACATTTAAACCATTCTTGAAAATTCGATTCGACATTCATAACCTTTCTAATCAATGCCTTGATAGCAAGCATGTACCATCAACCAGGGTTTACAAAAAGCCTTTTAAATTTGGCAAAGTATTTAAATACATGATCTATCGCGCGAGCGACAAACCCAATCGCAGTTGCGTATCTCTATAACGATTGTAATCGATTAAAGTTTCACCATAACCTTCCATCAGCTGCAAATGAATAAAGGTTCCGGTGCGCCCGAATAATTTATCACTGATCGGATATGAAAAATCAACCTGCCCCGAAGCATGTCCACCAGTACCCTGACGGTAGAGTGCTGTTATTATTGCGCCATCTTCACGGCCATAACGCGCCTGAAAATCTACATAACCACGATATTGATGGATATCAGAATTGTCAGATTTTTCCAGATACTGATAAAACTTTGGTGACAAAGTCAGCCGGTTGCCATGCGCAAAATCAAAATGCCACGTTGGCCTCACAAACACCGTGTTGATGGAACGAGAATCTGCGCCATCACGCCCGTTAGACTCATGTTCAAGACCGGCACTCCAGCCATCCGGAACAATGCCCCTGCCAGAACCAGTCCACTTATAATACACGCTGGGTCGGTAGCTGGTATCTTTGAACGGGCTGGAGTTGCCGCCCAAATCCCACAAGCTGGTTTGGGTATAAGCAAAATACAAATTGCTTAAAGGCGGTAAATATTGTGCCACTCTGGCATCCGGATCAAACGGGCGATACTTAAAACTAAGCTGGAACCTTGCATCAAAATCCCGTTCAGATGAGGAGCCCACTACAAAATATAATGGCTCATTGGCCGACAGTGGAGGCTCATCTCCCGGTTTAGCCAGAACTACCACAGCAGGTTTTCCATTTGCCGGCGCTGCTTCATCTAGCGCTAGTTCATCAGACGCCATTCTATCTTTAGTATCGGCAGTGGCTGCAATTTCGAGCGGTGCAATATCGTCATCGCTCGTTGCCAGCAACAGCATTCGATTAGACTTATAATCTACAAGCTCTGCGCGTACGACACCGATAAACTCAACTTTTGGCATGCCGACATAGCGCTGACTGACGACACTGTCTGCAGCCTCTGTGCTACGCTTTAACTCAACCACTTCGGAGGCGCCAGCGCCGGATAAATTTAAATAAATATGGTCTGGCCATAACGTAAAACTGTCTGGTTTGATGACATCCACAAAAATTGCCTGCCCGGTATTAAACGCTTCACTCTGGGCAACTATCAGCCATTTATCAGCAGCATGCGATATCAGAGGCAAGCCTGAAATCAGAAAAAACCATAAGAAAGTCACTGCTTTTGCAATCATGTAATACTTTCTGTTATCAATTTCTGTAACTCTATTCAAGTAAATTATTTATGAACAGTTTTCTGCCCATTAACCATAAAGCAGTCATCTGTTTTATTATGGCACGATAACTAACTTAAGGCGCTATGCACCATTCAGTTTGCAGGCGCATCAAATCAAGAAAACTTATACATCGGTTACGTATACCTGAATGTTTAAATTATAAAATTCATCTACAATGCACCATGATGATTTCACCTAAAAATAATTCCAGCACATTTACGCTAAATTTGCTTTTGGCTTCTACATGCCTGGTTATTTTCAGTGTGTTATTCACCTTTTATATACTGGCGGAAAAGCGAATTGATTCCGCCAATGAATTACGCCATCGCTCTTTCTTGTTAGCAAACGAATTACGGCAGTCTTCCGATGACCTCAGTCGTGCAGTACGTACCTATGTAGCAAGTGGTGATTCTGCATACAAACAGTATTATTCTGAAATTATCGATATACGTAATGGCAAGCGCCCGCGCCAGCCTCATTACGATATTGCTCGCTGGGATTTCAATACGCAAAACCAGGAGCATTCAAACCTTGGTAGCGGTCAAGCTATTCCGCTCATGGAGTTAATACGTAAAGCAGGATTCAGCGAAGCAGAGCTTGCGAAACTGGCCGAGGCAAAGCAAAAGTCGGACAAGCTCACAGACATTGAGTTCGCAGCCATGGCGCTTTTTGAAACTTCACAAAATACTGGCGACAAACCGCATATCGAAGCACTGCAAATGCTGTATGACGATACTTATAATCGTGCAAAATCGGAAATAATGAAACCCATCAGTGATTGTTATCGCATGATGGAAGAGCGCACATCAAACTTGGTAAGCACTCAACAACAGATTGCGCTGTATATTCGTTATGCAGTCATTCTGGTTGGACTGATGCTGCTCTTCTTTTTGTGGAGAACCTACCAATCCATGCGTGCTACGTTGGGTGCACCACTAAATCAAGTGCAGTCACAAATCGCCAAAATCGGCAGCGGTGATTTCAAAGAGCCGATACTAATAAATAAGGGGATGGAAAACAGCATTATAGGCTGGCTTTCTGAAACACAGCGTCGCCTTGCCAAAGAACGCTCTGATAACGACAGGCTTACACGCTTCTATGCTGCCTTGAGTTACTGCAATGAAGCGATTGTACGCAGCAAAGACACTGCCGAGCTTTTCAACTCGATCTGCCGTGACGCAGTAACCCATGGCGGGATGGATATGTGCTGGATTGGCATCAAAGATGAAAACTCAGCACTTGTTAAACCGGTCGCATGGCATGGCGAGGGAACTGAATACCTGAACGGCATTGATATATCCACGATTGCCAACCTGCCCTCTGGTCAAGGCCCTACAGGTATTGCATTACGAGAAAACCGTCCGGTATGGTGCCAGGATTTCACACATAACCCGATCACGGCACACTGGCATGAGCGCAATAAAGAATTTGGCTGGCAATCGTCCGCGTCGCTGCCATTACATCAAAAAGATAACGTTGTTGGCACCATTAACTTTTACTCGACAGAGGCTAATGCATTTGATAATGATGTACAAAACCTGCTGTCGGAGATGGCTTTGGACATCAGCTCCGCGATCAGCCGTTTTGCAGATGAGTTACAAAAAAACAAGATGCAGGATGAACTGCGTAAATTATCTCTGGCAGTAGAGCAAAGCCCGAATGCCATTGTGATTACTGACCTGGACGCCAAAATTGTTTTTGCAAACTCTGCATTACTGAAGTCTTCAGGCTATAGTGAGAACGAGATGATCGGCCAGAACCCGCGGATTCTGAAATCCGGTAAAACTCCTGTGCAAACCTACGAAGATATGTGGGCCACCATCACACGCGGCGAAATATGGAAAGGCGAACTTATCAATCGCCGCAAAAATGGCAGTGAATACACTGAGTATGTAATGATTTCCCCGATTCGTGATGACGAAGGAAAAATCACCAATTACCTTGCAATCAAAGACGATATTACCGAAAAGTTGCAGACGGGTGAGCGTATTCAATTTCTGGCAAATTTCGACCAGCTTACAGGCTTGCCTAATCGCACCCTGCTACAGGATCACTTCAGGTATGCACTCAGCCTGGCGCAGCACAGCAGTAATAATCTGGCCATCATGCTCGTAGATTTAGACCATTTTAAATACATCAATGACACGTTAGGTCACAGCATAGGTGACCAGATGCTGGTAGAACTGGCGAAGCGCATTAAATCTGTACTGCGCGATGAAGA
Source organism: uncultured Methylotenera sp. (assembly GCA_964622195.1). Classification (GTDB taxonomy): domain Bacteria; phylum Pseudomonadota; class Gammaproteobacteria; order Burkholderiales; family Methylophilaceae; genus Methylotenera. The sequence goes on from CAZUOQ010000015.1 coordinate 24,475, forward strand.
CACAGTGTCGCGTTCAGGCGGCGACGAGTTTGTCATTGTATTGCCGACTGCATCAGCAAACAACGCCGCTAACCTTGCTGATAGATTACTGGAAATCATTTCTGCCCCATTCGTGGTTGAACAACATGAGCTGATTACTACGGCCTCTATAGGTATCGCCATTTACCCGAATGATGGTGATGATATAGAAATGTTATACAAAAACGCTGACAACGCCATGTATAAAGCCAAGCAAGCCGGCCGTAATGGTTTCCGCTTTTTTACACAGGAAATGCAAACGAATACCGAGCGCAATTTGCTGCTGGCAAACGCACTGCGCTTTGCAATCGAGCGCGAGCAGTTATCCTTGCATTACCAGCCACAGGTTTCTGTAGATGATGGCCGTATTGTCGGCGCAGAAACCTTGATCCGCTGGCAACACCCTGAACTGGGAGCGGTGCCGCCAGCCGAATTCATCGCTGTTGCCGAAAATACAGGGCAGATTGCCAAAATCGGTGAATGGGTACTGCGCAATGCGGCCAGACAAATGAAAACCTGGCTTGATGCCGGGCTACCTGTTCCAGTGATGGCAGTCAATATATCCGCAATACAGTTCCGCGATCACAATTTTCCTGAACTGATCACCTCGATACTGGATATGGAAAACTTGCCGCACCATTACCTGGAACTCGAACTGACAGAAGCTGCTGCGATGGATAACCCGGAGGCCGCAGTTAAAATGATGGATAAGCTCGACAGCCTGGGCATACGTATGGCGATAGATGATTTCGGTACTGGCTATTCATCATTAAGCTATTTAAAACGCTTTAAGGTATATAAACTGAAAATCGACCGGTCCTTTGTGCGCGACATCACAGAAGACGCAGAAGATAAAGCCATTGTTGCAGCGATTATCAACATGGCGACAACACTGGGTGTGCGCACTATTGCCGAGGGTGTGGAAACCGCTGGTCAATTGGCGTTTCTGCGCCTGCAAGGCTGCAACGAGGTGCAAGGCTATTATTTCAGCAAACCTGTCCCTGCCGACAAATTTGAGGCTTATGTGCGAGAAACTGCTGCTATCAAACCTGAATAATATTCAGCTGCAACACTAAGCATCTAAACCGTTAACGCTATCTTTCCTGCATTACAGTTTTTTGCTTGCGAGCATCGCCGCCCCGATGATACCGGCTTCATCATCCATATCAGAAATGTGCACATTGATTTTACCGCGCAAGGCTGGAATTAAATCCTGATCCAGCCTTTGCTCAAAAGCCTGTTGCATACATTGCCAACCTGCGCTCATACCGCCACCTATTACCACGTCGCCCACATCTATTACTTTTAGAATATGCGCCAAGGCCTGCGCAAGAGATTCACCCGCCAGGCTGTAAGCTGCTATCGCATGCTGGTCACCGGCCTTGGCACGACTGGCTATTTCTGCCGCGCTGCACCGCTCGCCGCTGGCTTCCAGATAAGTGATAGATACACCGCTGGCCGAAGCATACTGCTCCATGCAGCCATGATTACCACAACCACATACACGACCACCCGGCACAACAATGATATGCCCAACTTCCATCGCCACACCGTGCTGCCCCTGGAATGGCTGTCGGTTCAATATAAGGCCACCGCCCACACCGGTGCCAAGACCTAGATAAAGCAGATTATTAACAGGTCTAGTCACAGTTGCAAACTCACCATAGGCAGCTGCCAGCGCATCATTTTCAGTAATAACCGGCAATGCAATTAACGCACCAAGGTCTGTGCTTAAATCAACATTGGTTAACCCCGGTAGATTGGGAGAAAGTGAAATGGTTTGTGTATGCGGGTCAATAAATCCGGGGAAACCAATACCTACAGCAGCGACTGCCGGATATTTTTTACGAACGGCATTAACAGCTTCGGCGATAGTCACTAGAATTTTTTGCCAAGCCTGCTCAGGATCATTTTGATGGGCCTTGCACAAACCGGAAAAATCAGCCTGAAATCGCATCTCATCAAGCAGTTTGGGGAAAGCATCTTGGCAGCCCACCGGATTAAATTGCGCTTCATATTGCACTATACCCAAGCGCAGATTGGTACCGCCAACATCAATGCCTATAATCAATGCCATTGCTTAATGTCGTCCTGTGCTTGCTGCCGAACATCGCCCTGCACTCTCAATCAAACGTCGCCCTGAACTTTCAACCAGATTCTTGAATAAATATTTCTGTTCTGGCTCAAGTTGCTGCCAATTAAAACGCCAATGCCAATTTCCGCTGGCAGTACCGGGCGTATTCATTCTATGTGTAGTATCCAGCGCCAAAATATCCTGCATCGGAATAATAGCTAGATTCGCTTTTGATTGCATCGCCATTTCGATCAGTGCATGCAGAATATTCGGCTCTTCATCCTGCCATAAATCCTGGTCATGATGTTCGCGTAAGTGTGCATGCAAATGATTTAACTGGCTTTCATCCATCGTACTATGCCAGCCTACTGTTGTGTCATTATCATGCGTGCCGGTATAAACGACGCTATCTGGTTCAATGTTATGCGGCAGATAAGGATTATTAGCCTCGCCACTGAAAGCGAATTGCAGAATTTTCATACCGGGTAAATGGTATTTTTTTCTTAGCGCATCCACTTCCGCGGTAATGATGCCCAAGTCTTCAGCGACCAGATCAAGATTCGGCAGCGCCTTTTTAATCGCGGCCAGCAATGCATCACCAGGTGCCAACACCCATTGCCCATTAATTGCGGTTTCTTCACTCACCGGAATTTCCCAGGCGGCTTCCAGACCCCTGAAGTGATCAATCCGCACAATATCAAACAATTCGCTCTGGGTTGTCATACGGGCAATCCACCAGGAGAACTTTTTCTTGGCCATGGCTTCCCAGTTATAGTGCGGGTTACCCCAGCGCTGACCTGTCGCTGAAAAGTAATCAGGCGGCACTCCGGCTACTACCGTCATATTCTGCTCTGCATCCAGCTTGAATAAATACGGCTGTGCCCATACGTCGGCACTGTCATAAGCGACAAAAATCGGTATATCGCCGAACATTTTAATGTTCTTTTCATTGGCATATTTTTTCAGTGCCATCCACTGCTTGAAAAATATGAATTGCGTGAATTTAATCACGGCGATTTCCTGTGCCAACTCTTCCCTGGCGTGTCTTAATGTTGGAATATCGCGTTTTTTATAGGTTTCAGGCCATGTATTCCAGCCTGCCTGGTTGAATTTTGTGCGCAGCGCAAGAAACAAGGCAAAGTCATGCAGCCAATCTACCTGCTTGTCACAAAAATTCATAAAATCCGTGAACTCCTGTGTATCAGACTGCTCGGCAAAAGCTAAATATGCCTTGGTGAGCAATTGCGTCTTTTCGGTGATCAGGCCACTTAAATCTTGTTTGGTCAGCAAGCCTTGAGCATGCAATGCCTCAAGGCTAATAAAATCAGGATTCCCGGCGTGAGCTGACAAGCATTGATAGGGAGAGTTATCGGCATGCGTCATATTGATTGGCAGTGTCTGCCATACGGTTGCGCCGATTTCATGCAGAAAATCGACAAACCGGTACGCTTCAACGCCTAAATCACCCGTGTAATAGGCGCTGGGTAATGAGCTGATGTGCAGCAGTACGCCGGCACGACGTTGATTTTCCGATAATGAGTTAGCTGGCAATGTCATAAATATTTATTATTCTTAAAAGTCCGCACTTCAATTTAAAAAACGCAATCAAACTTGAATTCCACTTTTTATTGCACGACAGAACCAAACATCGCAGCTTGTAATATTGGCACTACATTATGACTGCCCTCTTCTCATCGTGCCTGCATTTTCAGAGTTACCGCCACCTGCGCTGATTTTTTTGTGCAGCACATCCGGCACCGGCTGACCAAGCAGTTTGTACAAATTAATTAGATTGCGACGGTAAAGCTGGTCAAAACTTGCAACACTATCCGACGAGTTATAATCACCGAACCACCAGAACCAGTCAGATCCTTCGCAGATGGCCAACTGCCGTTCACAGGCTTTAAGCTGGTCTGCCGTCAGATTATTCTGAGACACTACGTTGTCGTATGTTTTTTTCACCGCACATAACAAATCCCAGGCCAGGTTTTTGTCTTTACTGCCGATCCAGGTGCTGAAAGTACCATATACCCAGCTACCGGCAGCAACCTGTGGTAAAACAGGCGCGGATAATCCACTATCAGGCATATTTTTATTTTGATACATATCAACAATGTCACTGAATGTGGTCATTTTTATATCAGGATGACTGCTCAGCGCGGCATAAAGTTCTGTCAGGAAGTAATAGCCGTTGTAAGGAAAGTACTCCCAGGCATTTTCTCCATCCAGAATCACACTGACAATTTTTGGTTTATCAGTCGTATTGTTCTGATGAATGCTTTCCAGCGTATGCATAAAGTCACTGACGGCGTCACGTGAGTGTATTTTTGCGTATTCGAAACCGATTTTGTCAGAAAGCTGGTCATCCCTGAAGAAACACAGAATATCCTTCGTGCCGTTAGTGACGCGGTAAGGCTGGTATAGATATTCGTTTTTATCGGCATTGCTTAAATGTGACTTAAGCAGACTATTTGAGAGTACTGCCTGACCGGTTGCAGCCCACTCTACCCCGTGTTCAGCCATGAGTGACAATGCTGCATGCGACACGCCGCCTTCTGCCGGCCACATACCGTGCGGAATCTCGCCAAAATGATGCTCATGAGATTTTTTTGCAGAGAGTACATGCGCAACTGCACGTGCCTGACCACCCTGATAACTCAAACTTTGCGGCAAAGGCGCTTCCGGCATTGCATCGAGCGCAGACCTGAAATCCAACAGCAAAGGTAATATCGGGTGGTAATAAGGCGTTGTAGAAATCTCGATCTGTTTACGATCCATCAAAGCTTTATAACGTGGGATAAGATTCGAGATTGTTTCTGCAATCACTGCAAATAACTGTGATCTTTCTTCATATGTAAACAACACGCCTTTGGTCATCAGTGCCTGTACAACGGGATTAGTACGGCGCAAACTTTCACCGCACCATGCCAGGTGGTACCACACCAGCAAATCAGCCTTGTATTGCGCAGACAGGTAATGAAACTCGTCACCGCCACAGCCTGCGTGCTCGGTCATCAGCGGCTCAACAAGCTGGTACAGCTGCAGCAGGCGCTGATAATGTGGAAACGGGCTCAGCATTTTTTCATGATGGCTCTTAAAGCAGCTATCCACAATCAAACGGCACTGATCGTGGCTGATCGCGTTCAGGTCTTCCTTATTCAGTAAAGCCAGCAACGGGTCACGAATCGAATTATGCTTGAATTGCTGCGTGTAATCCTCAAGCTGCTCCAGCAGAATTGGTACAAAGTTGAAACTCACACGTGCGGCCGCATTAACCTCAAGGTGATATGCCATATCACTGTAATCTTTGATGGCATGCAAATAGGTCCATGGTAGTACATACTCATTAGTCACCAGATCCCGGTAGTCCGGTTGGTGCATATGCCAGTACAGATTGAGGTATAACTTGGGACGATCAGCTTTCACTTCAGAATAAACCTTAACTAATAATTAATACTTTAGATACTTTAAAAACTGGGGCGAATACTTAATCAAGACTGCTTAATTCATGCATGATTAAGTATTCGAGTTTTGAACGTTGACTTAAAATTAAACAACACGGTACAGGTCTTGCCCCAGCATGTCAGGGGTTACCAGCACAATCCCTTTTTCAGAAACATAAAAACGTTTGGCATCCAGGCTTAAATCCACGCCGATCTGCATGCCTTCTGGAATCACACATCCGCGATCAATCACGACGTTTTTCAGAATCACATTCCGGTTGATGGTCACTTTAGGCAGGATGACCGCGCCCTGAATATCGCAATAGCTGTGTACGCGCACATCCGAGAATAAAACAGAATTGGTGACACATGAACCGCTGATTAAGCATCCTCCGGAAACCAGCGAGTCTGTGGCCTTGCCGGTACGCCCCTCATCGTTAAACACGAATTTGGCTGGCGGCAACTGCTCCTGATAGGTCCAGATCGGCCACTCGCGGTCGTACAGGTTTAGTTCAGGAATCACCTTGGTAAGCTCCATGTTAGCTTCCCAGTAAGCATCGATAGTTCCTACATCGCGCCAGTAGAAGTTTCCGTTCTTGGCACCGACGCAGCTATCGGTAAAACGGTGTGCCTGCACTTTATATTTCTTGATGATATAAGGAATAATGTCACCACCGAAGTCGTGGCTGGATTTCGAGTCACCCGCATCACGGATCAGCTGCTCGTACAGGAATTTGGCATTGAATACATAAATACCCATGCTGGCGAATGCTTTTGTCGGGTCATCCGGCATGGGTTTAGGATTGGCGGGTTTCTCGGCAAACTCGACCACCTTGTCCGTTTCATCTACTGCCAGCACACCGAAGCCTTTGGCATCTTCCAGCGGCACATTGATACATGCTACTGTCATGTCGGCATTATTCCTCACATGCGTAGCCAGCATCTTGCCGTAGTCCATTTTGTAGATATGGTCACCGGCCAGGATCAGAATGTATTCTGCGCCGCCCTCACGCAGCAGGTCTATATTCTGATAAACCGCATCTGCAGTCCCCTTGTACCACTCTTCAGAGATGCGCTGCTGTGCCGGAATAATATTCACATACTCGTTAAACTCGCCGCGCAGAAACCCCCAGCCGCGCTGGATGTGCTGAATCAGGCTCTGTGCTTTGTATTGTGTGGCCACATTAATTCGGCGAATACCGGAATTAACACAATTAGATAAAGGGAAATCAATAATGCGGAATTTGCCGCCAAATTGAACAGCAGGCTTCGCTCGCCAGTCCGTGAGGCTTTTTAAACGGCTCCCGCGTCCGCCTGCCAGAATAATCGCGACAGTATTTTTGGTTAAGGTACTAATAAAACGATCTGAATGTTGGTCTATTTGCCGATTTGTCGACATGATGCCCTCCTGAAGTTTGTATAGTTACTTTATTTGCGCCAGCTGGGCCAACTGGCTTATTTTTAATTACGACTGCGATTGATTACATTATAATCAGCTTAAAGCACTATAATCTAGCTTAAATAGTTAAAATTTAACAAATAAAAGCTAAATAAACCTCAAATCTATTAGGGGATACCCATCTTGGTAAATTCCAAAACATCTAAAGCAAATTCTCATGCGCGCCAGCGTATTTTGCATGCCAGTCATCATGACCCGTTCAGCTACCTGGGACAGCATGTAAATCATGACGATCAAGAGAATGGCTTTGTGTACCGCGCCTTCATACCAAGCGCTGGCGAGGTGTTTGTTAAAAATGGTGTCGTCTGGGATAAACTGGAAAAAACACATAAAGATGGGCTGTTTGAACTCGGCTATAAAACACCGCTGCCAAGACCGTGCCTGCTGAAAGTTCAATCAGGCGATCACAGCTATGAAATGCATGACCCCTACTCCTTTAACAGCAGCATCACGCAGGATGAACTCTATTTATTTGGCGAAGGACGCTTAAAACAAGCCTACAAAACACTAGGTGCGCAGTTTATTACCCAGGACAAAGTTGCCGGAGTACGTTTTGCAGTCTGGGCACCCAATGCTGAGCGCGTAAGCGTGATCGGCAACTTCAACAATTGGGATGGCCGCATACACTCAATGCGCGCGCACGGCTCCAGTGGTGTCTGGGAGATTTTCATCCCGGGCCTCACCACCAGTGATACTTATAAATTTGAAATCCGCAACCGCCACAGCGGCGCTATTTTAGTAAAAACCGACCCTTACGGTTTCGAATATGAAAAGCGCCCGGGTACTGCGGCTAAAATCAGCGCCAGCCATCACCAATGGCAAGATAAAGACTGGCTGGTCTCACGCAAGAAACGTGACTGGCTGCATAGCCCATTTAACTGTTACGAAGTGCATTTAGGCTCATGGCAACGTAATGCAAAAGGCCACTTCTTAACCTATCGTGAACTTGCCAAATCACTGGTGCCTCACGTTGCAGCGATGGGGTATACCCACGTTGAATTGCTGCCGATTACAGAACACCCGCTCAATGAGTCATGGGGCTACCAGACGACCGGCTACTTCGGCGTCACCAACCGCTTTGGTTCACCCGATGACTTGCGCTTTTTGATTGATGCATTCCACCAGGCCAATATCGGCGTGATTCTGGACTGGGTGCCAGGACACTTCCCCAAAGATGACTGGGCACTGGCAAGGTTTGACGGTACAGCACTGTATGAACATGAAGACCCGCGCCTTGGTGAACACCAGGACTGGGGTACTTATATTTTTAACTACGGCCGCAACGAGGTGCGTAACTTCCTGATTGCCAATGCTTATTTCTGGCTCAACGAATTCCACATCGACGGTTTGCGTGTCGATGCCGTCGCCTCCATGCTTTATCTTGATTACTCACGTAAAGCTGGCGAATGGCTGCCAAACAAATTCGGCGGGCGCGAAAATCTGGATGTGATAGACTTCCTGAAACAGCTCAACGTCATGGTCGGCGAAGACTTCCCCGGCGTATTAACCATCGCTGAAGAATCCACCGCATGGCCGATGGTATCGCGCCCAGTCTACCTGGGTGGGCTAGGCTTCAGCATGAAGTGGAATATGGGCTGGATGAATGATACGCTGAGCTATATGGAAAACGACCCAGTGCACAGGCGTTACTACCATGACAAGCTCACATTCGGTCAACTCTATGCGTATTCAGAGAATTTCGTACTGCCGTTCTCTCATGATGAAGTCGTGCATGGCAAAAAGTCGCTGCTGGACAAAATGCCCGGTGATACCTGGCAAAAATTCGCCAATCTGCGCCTGCTGACAACCTATCAGATGACTTCACCCGGTAAAAAGCTCAACTTTATGGGCAATGAATTCGGGCAAGGCCGTGAATGGAATGTAAACAGCAGTCTTGACTGGCACCTGCTAGGCGATAGTTACCCAGGTCACCACTGGCATCAGGGCATACAAAAACTCAATACTGATTTAAATAACCTGTATAAAAACCTGAAATCACTGCATACGCTGGATTTTGAGGTGCAGGGTTTCGAATGGATAGACTGTCACGATACAGAACAATCAATTATCAGCTATCTAAGACGCGGATTAGACAATAGTTTTGTTATAATAGTACTTAACTTTACGCCTGTTTTACGAAATGCTTACCGCATCGGCGTTCCGCAAGCTGGAAATTACCAAGAGATTTTCAACAGCGATGCCGCTTGTTATGGTGGCAGCAACCAAGGTAACGGCGGCGGATTAAGCACCGAAAATGTGGCATGGATGCACCATAATCAGTCACTGGTAATAACCCTGCCACCGCTGGCCGGGATTGTTCTACAAATTAAATAACTCATTGAATAAAAAACATTAAATACATAAATGGCTACACTTCACAAACTTCCGGTATGGCAAAAACTTAATCAGCATCAGCAAAACATCGCATCACTGCACATGCGTGATTTATTCGCACAGGATGCTAAACGCTTTGATAAATTCAGCCTCAAATTTGCTGACATTTTATTTGACTACTCCAAACATCGTATCACCGATGAAACACTGCCTATGCTGTTTCAGCTGGCACGTGAAGCCAAAATTGAAGACTGGCGCGACAAAATGTTTGCCGGTGAAAAAATCAACATTACAGAAGATCGCGCCGTACTGCACACAGCGTTGCGCAACCGTGCCAACACACCAGTACTGGTAGATGGCCACAATGTAATGCCAGACGTAAATGCAGTGTTGGCACAAATGCGAGAGTTTTCAGATAAAGTGCGTAACGGCAGCTGGACGGGTTATACCGGCAAACGCATTACTGATATTGTTAATATTGGCATTGGCGGCTCTGACTTGGGCCCGGTCATGGTATGCGATGCGCTGAAGCCATATTCCAGCCCGGATTTGAATGTACATTTCGTATCAAACATTGATGGCGCACATTTAATGCATGCACTTAACCAGTGCGATCCGGAAACGACACTGTTCATCGTCGCCTCTAAAACATTCACTACACAGGAAACCATGACCAATGCGCGTTCTGCACGCACATGGTTCCTCAAATCTGCCAAAGACAATGCCCACGTTGCCAAGCACTTCGTAGCGCTCTCAACCAACGCAAAAGCTGTGCAGGATTTCGGCATTGACACTGCCAACATGTTCGCGTTCTGGGACTGGGTAGGCGGTCGCTATTCACTGTGGTCTGCTATCGGCCTATCTATCGCACTATATGTGGGTATGGATAACTTTGAAGATTTGCTGACCGGGGCCTTTGAGATGGATACCCATTTCAGAACTGCGCCGCTGGAACAGAACATGCCAGTCATCATGGCGCTGATCGGCATCTGGTACAACAACTTCTTCCATATCGATACGCACGCCATACTGCCCTACGATCAGGGCTTGTCTCGCTTCCCTGCCTACCTGCAGCAGGCAGACATGGAAAGTAACGGCAAATTTATCTGCCGCGACGGTACACGCGTACCATATAAAACCGGACCGGTTGTCTGGGGCGAAGCTGGCACGAACGGTCAGCACGCATTCTATCAACTGATTCACCAGGGCACACAAATCGTGCCTGCGGACTTTTTAATGCCGGTGCATAGCCAATATAAAGTCGGTGAAAACGGCAATACACACCACAAAATACTGCTGGCCAATTTCCTGGCGCAAACGCAATCACTGATGCTGGGCAAAACCAAAGAACAGGCGCGTGCCGAACTTGAACAGCAAGGCTTGAGCGGAGAAGCGCTTGAGAATCTGCTGCCGCATAAAGAGTTTGAAGGCAATCGCCCTACAACCTCCATCATGTTCGACAAACTGACACCGAATACCCTAGGTAAACTGATTGCACTGTATGAACATAAAATTTTCGTACAAGGTATTATCTGGGACATCAACAGTTATGACCAATGGGGTGTCGAGTATGGCAAACAAATCGCTCAGCAAATTCTGCCGCAGTTGATTAGCGATGAAGTGGTGACCAACTATGATAGCTCTACTAATGGCTTAATCAATTACACCAAATCGCTCAAAATTGATGCCTAGTTAAACTTCTGCGCTATTGAGCATTACCAGAAAGCCCAACAGATGACATCTTTGGGCTTTTTTGTTGTTTAATGCTTTAATAACAGAAAGTTGATTCCGGAGTAATACAAATGGCAAATCTCAATCAATACCGCGTTGATTCAAAGAAATTCTCACTCAATGATTTCAATCCCCGGGATAAAAGCGAACGCAACGCCACTAAAGAGGAAGACGCGATTGAATTTGCAAAGCTGGTATCCGAAATCAACAGGTATCAGGATATCTTGCATGCCGAAGGCAAACGCAAAGTTCTGCTCATACTACAGGGCATGGATACCAGCGGCAAAGATGGCACGATTCGCCATGTTTTCAGTGAGTGCGACCCTCTAGGAATACGCCTGGCAAACTTCAAAGCACCGAGCAATGAAGAACTGGCGCATGATTACCTTTGGCGTGTGCACCAGCAGGTGCCTAAAACGGGCGAACTGGTCATTTTTAACCGCAGCCATTATGAAGATGTCGTGATAGTGCGGGTTCATGACTGGATTGATGATAACGAATGCAAGCGGCGCTATGCACAAATCAACGATTTTGAACGCATGCTGACAGAAACCGGCACCACGATCATCAAGTGTTTTTTACATATTTCCAAAGACGAACAAAGAAAACGCCTGCAGGAACGCCTGGACGACCCGGAAAAAACCTGGAAATTCAACACTGGAGACCTCGCGGAACGCAAGTTATGGCCAGACTACCAGGATGCTTATGAGCGCGCGATCCGGGAGACCTCTACAAAAAACGCGCCCTGGTATATCGTTCCAGCAGATTCCAAAACCAATCGCAATATGCTTATATCAAAGCTGTTGCTGCAAACGCTGAAAAACCTTGATCTGCGCTACCCTGCTGTACCTGCAGAATATAAATCCATCAGAATCGAGGACTGATTCACCAAAAATAATTAACGCAGCTTGACTTCACCTGAGTTAATCAACTGCCTGGCAACAACCTCGCCCAGCGTTGCGCTCACGCTGGCACCGATACGCTTGGCAATGCGACTGGCAAAATCTTCCTGGTAAGTAAAGTCTACAATCTCTTCCTGCTTGATAACTTCGCGTGCAACGTAATCTGCACTGCCTAGAGCGTCTGCCAAACCGATCTTGATGCTTTGCTCACCACTCCAGAACAAGCCGCTAAAAACTTCCGGGGTTTCCTTCAAACGGCTCCCCCTGCCCTCACGCACTACCGTTTTGAATTGCTCATGCACTTCATTCAGCATCGCCTGTGCCAGTTCCTGATGTTTAGGATTAATTGGCGAGAATGGATCCAGCATCGCTTTATTTTCGCCGGCTGTCATCAGGCGTCGCTCCACGCCAATTTTCTTCATGGTTTCAGTAAAACCGTAACCATCCATCAATACGCCAATTGAGCCAACAATACTGGCTTTATCCACATAAATTTTATCGGCCGCTGCTGCAATATAGTAACCGCCAGAAGCGCAGATATCTTCAACCACTGCATATACCGGAATATTCGGGTGCAATTTCTTCTGGCGCTTGATTTCATCATTGATGATGCCAGCCTGTACCGGACTGCCACCCGGGCTGTTAATACGCAGAATAATGCCTTTGGTCCCTTTGCTGTCATAAGCATCATGCAGGCTGCTCATGACGGCATCGGCATTCACTTCACCGCCAGCCTCGATCACACCGGAAATATCAATCAGTGCAGTATGCGTATCAAACGTCTTTTTACCATCATTAAAAACACCCAGCGCCATGAGCAACAAGATAAACAGGTAACCAAAGGTGAGTCCCTTGAACAACGTGCTCCAGCGCCGCGCCGTTTTTTGTTCTGCTAACGCGGAAAAAGCCAGCTTTTCAATCACATCACGCTGCCAATTGCTATCTTCAGCGGCTTTAGGTTTCTGCGCTGCTGCATTAACAGCTTCAGTTTGCTGATTTTGTTCTGACATATTTCAAAATTCCTGAGTTAACACTTAAATATTTTCTTTTAGGAACTACAGCTTAAGCCGCAGTTGTTATGTTGATAATAATTTGGCCATTTTGTTCAATGACTTTTAATGGTTTTAAGCTTTTGCCTTTACACGGCCCCATGACACAAAACCCGTTATCCGGGCGATAATGCGCACCATGTGTAGCGCAGATTAAAAAATCCTGCTGCGCTGTAAAAAAGTCGCCTTCGTTCCAATCCAGTTCTACAGAAACATGCGCGCACTGATTAACATAAGCATAAGGCACACCCTTAAACCTGACAACAAATCCGGTAACGTTTTGCCCTAAAGCCGTTAGCGGGAAGCGTAAGCCCTTGCCACCATCTTTCAGTGCCGCGCTATGAAAAACCACTGTATCTGCATTAATTTCCGGTAAGTTATGCATGCGCCAACAACCACTGACTCAATGTACTAAAGCTATCAAATTGCTGCACCGGGTTCAGATCCTGCCACACATCTGCCGACTGTGCGCCATAGCTCACACCAACTGCGTGCACGCCAGCATTTTTGGCCATTTGCAGATCATAACTGGTATCACCGATCATTAGTGTGCGCTCCGGCAGCACTACCAAATCATCCATCAATTCATCCAGCATCTGCGGATGCGGTTTTGAAAAACATTCATCTACCGTTCTCGTGGCATGAAAATAATTGCGTAACTGCGTATGTTCTAACGCCAAGTTTAATCCACGACGGCTTTTGCCTGTCGCCACTGCCAATTTAAAACCACGGCGGTTCAAAGTTTTAATTGTATCTGCTGCACCTGCAAACAATGGAATTTGGCTCTCGCCCGCAAAATAATTCACGTTGTATTGCGTTGCCAGTACACGGGCCTGCTCATCCGATATACCCGGGTACAGTGTTTCTATCGACTCACGCAGCCCTAGACCGATAATACTGCTGGCAGACTCTGCTGTTAGCGATGGTAACCCTGCCTGTTCTGCCGCCTTAACAATTGCCCTTGTGATCATGCCGGTTGAATCTGCCAAAGTACCATCCCAATCCCACACGATCAAATCATACTGCTTTGCCATACTGCTATTATTCTTTCTCTAATTTTTTCAAAAACTTACCCAATTCTGTCGGCATCGGCGCCACTAACTCCAGTTTTTCCTGCGTGAGCGGATGACGTATTTTGGTGACCGATGAATGCAGAAACATGCGTTTCAGACCATGTTTTTGCAATGTTTTATTCAATGCAAAATCACCATATTTATCATCGCCAACAATCGGAAAGCCCAAATGCGATAACTGCACACGCAGCTGGTGCGTACGTCCGGTGACCAACTGCGCTTCCAACAGGGTATATTTACCTATAGTGGGGTTGTTGTAGTTCTTTATCAAGCGGAACATGGTTTCTGAAGTCTGGCGCTCGCCGAATTTATCTTTGCTGGCATCAGTTACCACATTCACTCTACGCTCGCCATTAGGCAGCACGTACTTCTGCAAGTCCAGCACGACACGCTTTTTCTGTTCCAGCCACTCGCCCTGCACCAGCATTAAATAGCGCTTATCTGTCTGGTTATTACGGATCGCCTCATGCAATGCCACCAGCGCACTTCTTTTTTTCGCCAGCATCAGCACACCTGAAGTTTCGCGGTCCAACCTATGTACCAGCTCCAAAAACTTGGCCTTTGGCCGTTCAATGCGCAACTGCTCGATTACGCCACGGCTGACACCACTGCCGCCATGTACCGCGAACCCGGCAGCTTTATCAATCACCAGCATTGCATCATCTTCGTAAATAATTGCATTTTCGAATTTCGAAGTGGCGGGTACTGCGCCTTCCGGCTTTTCTGTAATGGTTGCCCGAATCGGTGGCACGCGCACCACATCTCCTAAACTCAAACGAAAGTCTGCATCAATACGTTTTTTGTTCACACGCACTTCGCCGCTGCGCAAAATACGGTAAACATGGCTTTTCGGCACGCCTTTAAGTGTCTTGGTCAGGAAATTATCGACACGCTGACCTTCGCTTGCCTCGTCCACAGTCAGGAATGCTGCAGCCAATTCGCTGACTTTTGCAGTTTTGTTGCTTTGATTTTCTGTAATTAAATTGTTCATGCTTTGCTTAAATGATTGATGTAGCTTATACTGCGATGATTCTTGTGATTTAACAATTAAAATTCATGTTAAATTCTTGATAAGAATACACTTAATATCAGTAAATACATCGCATCAGGACATTTTATTGTCTCCGATGTGTTTACAAAAAGATGTGTTTATAAAAAATAGTGACAAAAAATTACTTGGTTAACGCCGCTCGCCATATTATAAAGTAGCGGTAAGTAAAATTAGCGCTCAAGCCGCCGCAGACAAATAAAGATAAAGCGCGACTTAAAGTGATCGTCAAATTTGGCATATTTCGCTAAACGACTGATAAAACCAGATCAGTGTTTAACAAATTTAACAAATTGGAATTTACTAAAGATAGAATTTTAACGAATTTAAGCTACAGCAGGCTGACTCAAGCCGCATTTAAGCATAAATTTAGCAATTAGTTTGCTTTAACGAACAAAATAACCGTGTTTCAACATGAGCCACTCTGTTGAAACAACAAAATTTAGATGATACATACAGACTCGGTCCATCTGACTGACTCGATTTATCTAAATAATAGCTTGCAGCTACGCTGCAATGCCTCGTTAAATTGCACAATTGTTATATGCATAATCGTTAAAACTCAATATGCACATGTCATCACAAAAACATGTCGCTTCTACAGTAATTCCGCCGCTGTTTGGCACTTTCACCTTATCATTCGAAGCTTAAATTTAAGCAATAAGTCTGCTCGCGCAACAAAGCGCAGGAGCAAACAATGAAACGCATGTTATTTAATGCAACGCAGTCAGAAGAATTACGCGTTGCGATTGTAGATGGTCAAAAACTCATCGATCTTGATATTGAACACGCCGGTAAGGAACAGCGCAAAAGCAATATCTACAAAGGGGTAATCACCCGTATCGAACCATCTTTAGAAGCCGCATTTGTCGACTACGGACAAGACCGCCACGGCTTTTTGCCATTCAAGGAAGTAGCGCGCAGCTACTACAAAGAAGGCGCTGATAGCCGTGCCCGCATTCAGGATGCGTTAAAAGAAGGTCAGGAAATCATCGTTCAGGTGGATAAGGACGAACGCGGCAACAAAGGCGCTGCACTCACGACCTTTATCTCTCTGGCTGGCCGTTATTTGGTACTAATGCCAAACAACCCACGTGGCGGCGGTGTATCACGCCGCATTGAAGGCGAAGACCGTGACGAACTGCGTGACGTATTAGCCAAACTGGAAGTGCCTAAAGGCATGAGTATCATCGCGCGCACTGCCGGTATTGGCCGTAGCGTTGAAGAATTGCAATGGGACCTTAACTACCTGACGCAGTTGTGGACAGCGATTGATGGCGCGTCAGCCATGCAGCCGGGTGCTTATTTGATCTATCAGGAAGGCAGCCTGGTCATTCGCGCAATCCGCGATTACTTCAGCTCAGATATCGGCGAAATTTTAATCGATACACCGGATATTCACGAACAAGCTGTGCAGTTCATGAACCACGTGATGCCAGGTAACGTAGCACGCGTAAAACTGTACCAGGACGAAATCCCGCTCTTCACACGCTTCCAGATCGAACACCAGATCGAATCTGCTTTTGCACGTGAAGTGCGTCTGCCATCCGGCGGCGCGATTGTGATCGACCATACTGAAGCATTGGTTTCTGTTGACGTAAACTCTGGCCGCGCAACCCGCGGCAGCGATATTGAACAGACTGCACTTAACACCAACCTGGAAGCCGCTGAAGAAGTGGCTCGCCAGTTACGCCTGCGTGACTTGGGCGGCTTGGTCGTGATTGACTTCATCGATATGGAAAGCCAGCGCAACCAGCGCGAAGTTGAGAATGCTTTGCGTGACGCACTGCATCTGGACCGTGCCCGAGTGCAAACCGGCAAAATCTCGCGCTTTGGTTTGCTGGAGTTATCACGCCAACGCTTGCGCCCAAGCCTGGGTGAAACCAACCACATTCCTTGCCCGCGCTGCCACGGCACTGGCCATATCCGCGGTATTGAGTCAACTGCATTGCACATCCTGCGTATTACACAGGAAGACGCCATGAAAGAAAACAGTGCGATTATCCAAGTGCAGTTGCCAGTTGAAGTGGCTACGTTCCTGCTGAACGAGAAACGTGCAGATATCCATAAAATCGAACAGCGCATGGGCGTTGAGGTGGTGTTGATTCCTAATATTCACCTTGAAACACCAAACTACAACATCACACGCATTAAGCATGACGATGTGAACCAGGATAACAACCGTGCCAGCTACAACATGGTAGAACTGCCGACAGAAACCACCTATGTGGCGCATGCTGCGGAAGAAGCTAAAGCAGCAAAACCTGTGGCAGCAGTTAAGGGTATTACGCCAGCAGCACCGGCACCGATTGTTGCGGAAAAAGCAGAAAAAACAGAGCCTAAAATTTCACTGTTTACACGTATTAAAAATTTCTTTACGTCAGTCACCAAGACGGAAGAAGAGAAATCTGGCGAAAAATCTGCAGAATCACGTCGTGATAACAGCCGCAATCGCAATCGTAACCGCAACCGCAATGAACGTAACCGCGGCGAGCGTAACGACAAGAGCACAACTCAGGATCGCCCAAACCGCAATCAGGAAGCCAAAGGCCAGGAACAACGCCCTGCTGATAAAAAAGCACAAGAGCCACGTCAGCCTAAACCTCAACAACAACGCCCTGATGCACCACGTCAGGAAGCACAGCGTAATCAGCCGGCAAATGTACCTGCCGATGCTGCCGTTAACGAAACTACGGAGCAACGTAGCGAGCGCAGTGGACGTCGTAATCGCAACAACCGTCGCGGCCGTCGTGATCGCGATGAAAACGCAGCACGCGAAAGCAACCGTCCATTCGTACCTAATGAAGAAATGAATGCGAATCAAGCTAACGTTACTGTTGAAACTCCAGTTCCAGCAGCTGTTAAGGAAGAAAGCACCGCTTCAACTCCGCTAGAGAATTTGGTTACTGTGGCTGCAGCAATAGAGAAGCCTGTAGAAACAAAACCAGTTGTTGAAACCAATACAGAAACCCCGGAGCAGGAAGCCAAAGCAGTAGTTGAATCCAAAAAGGCCAGACCTGCAAAGGGTGCCGGTAAAAAAACAACTACAAGTAGCACTGCAACAGAGGAAATCGTTGAAGTAAAAACTGAAGTCACTAACGATGTTGCTGGAACAACCACTGAAGCTGCTGATACAACGGTGAAAGCTGACAAAAAACGTCCTGCCCGACCACGCAAAGCTAAACCGGAGTCAAAACCGGTAGATTTGTCCGAAGCCGGTTTGCAGCTGGTTGAAACCAAAGCGACTACTTCTATCGCAGCAGCGCCAGCCGAGGAAGAAAAACCTCGTAAACCTCGCAAAGCTGCATCATGGCAAAAACAAGAGAATGCCGATAGCACTGCTGAACCTTTAGTCATGGTTGAAACACAAAATAAGTAAGTTGATTTGACATAAAAAAGCCCGAAGATTTCGGGCTTTTTTTTATCTGTTTGTCCCGTCCTGAAATAGCTTGACACTTTTCGAATGAAATCAAGGCGCGTCAAAT
>CAZUOQ010000016.1:0-8800 GCA_964622195.1 uncultured Methylotenera sp.
AGAATTACTTAAAGAAGAATTGCAGCGTTTGCGCGGCGTAGATAGACCTAATATTATTCAGGCTATTGCTGAAGCACGTGCGCAGGGTGATTTGTCTGAAAATGCAGAATATGAATCAGCAAAAGAGCGTCAAAGTTTTATTGAAGGACGTATTGCCGAACTGGAGGCCAAGCTGTCAAATTTACAGATTATTGACCCCGCGACATTGAACGCCGAAGGTCGTGTCGTGTTTGGCGCCACCGTGAACATTGAAGATTTGGACTCTGGCGATAACAAAACCTACCAGATCGTGGGTGAAGATGAAGCGGACATCAAAAGCGGTAAAATTTCTGTAAGCTCGCCGATTGCACGTGGTTTGATTGGTAAATCAGCGGGTGATGTTGCAGAAGTGTCTGCACCAGGTGGTGTGAAAGAATACGAGATTCTGGACGTACTGTATATTTAACACGTATATTTAACACGTATATTTATCAGGATTGTCAGATATGGGTTACAGGCTGTCATTAATCATTGTTACGCTGTGGGCTGGTGCACTGTGGATGACCGGCATCAGCGCATATGTGTTATTTGATAGCCTGCAGGATAAGCAGATGGCCGGTATGCTGGCAGGCAAGCTGTTTACTGTAGTGAGTTATATCGGTATGGTGAGTGCGTTCTACCTGCTTATTCACCGTTTAGTGCAGGATGGCACGATGGCATTGAAACAGGCATTTTTCTGGGCGGTATTTTTAATGCTGCTGTTAGTGCTGGCAGGTCATTTTGGCATACAGCCCATACTGGAGAGCCTGAAAGCGCAGGCCTTACCAGCGGATGTGATGCAGAGCGTATTTGCAGATCGTTTCAGGAACTGGCATGGCGTTGCCAGCATTGCTTATGTCATTGAATGCGTGCTGGCTATAGTAATGGTGTTAAAAGCGAGATAACACAAAAAATTTATTGTCCACGAAAATCACGAAATACCCGAAAAATTAAATCGGGTTTATAGTTTTGTTCGTGATTTTTGTGTTGTTCGTGGATCAAAAGCTTTTGATGATTAAAGCTTGGGAATTAAAATTTTCGCACTTTCTTTTATAGTGCTGCTTGGGCGGTAAAATACTAACTGTTTGCCGATGTGGTGCACAGCGATCGCACTGGTCTGGCGGCAAATTTCATCAAATATGGCTTTACGTGCGTCACGATCATCGCCGGCAACCTGAACTTTAATGAGCTCATGTGAATTTAGGTTAAGTTCGATTTCTTTAATCACGTTTTCCGTGAGTCCGTTATTGCCAATCATGACAACAGGATTCAGGCTGTGAGCGAGGCCACGTAAATGTGCGATTTGTTTGGTGCTTAATTTCATGATTTTCTTACAAGATTTAATAGTCGCACATTTTAACATGATAATTGGCAGTGCCTATGCAGGCATGGAAGTAAACATAACATGAAACCGTCTAGAACCAGTAAAGCATGGATGCAGGAACATCTTAACGACCCTTATGTGAAACTTGCACAGAAGGAAGGCTATCGTGCGCGCGCAGCCTATAAGCTGATGGAAATCGATGATAAGGATAAACTTATCAAACCCGGCATGACCGTGGTTGATCTTGGTTCAGCACCTGGTAGCTGGTCACAGGTGGCAGTACAGCGCCTTAAAGGTCAAGGTAAAGTGATTGCGCTGGATATTCTGGATATGCAGCCGATAGGCGGTGTTACGTTTATACAGGGTGACTTCCGTGAAGAGTCTGTATTGAGAGTGCTGGAAGAAAAAATAAATAATACGCAAGTCGATCTTGTAATTGCTGATATGGCCCCCAATATCAGTGGTGTTAAAGATGTCGATCAGGCCGGCGCTGCCTATTTAACCGAACTAGCATTAGACTTTAGTAAGGATTGGTTGAAACCTGGCGGTAATTTTCTGGTCAAGGTATTTATAGGCGCAGGATTTGAAGAAATTCTGCAGAACATGCGCCAGATGTTTGATAAAGTTGTTACACGCAAGCCTAAAGCTTCGCGTGATAGAAGTAGTGAAGTTTATTTGCTGGGATTGGGGCGCAAACCTTAAATTTTGGTATAAGCTACTCATTAATCACAAGGTTTGCTGTTGATATAAGGAATGGAATTTTGAACAACGTGTTTAAGAATGTTGCCATTTGGTTGGCGATTGCTATGGTGCTGATGGCCATTTTTAATCTGTCCGGCGTTAAAAATAATGCTGACAATCAGATTGTTTACTCTCAATTTATTCAGGATGTTAAGGATGGCCGCGTTGCCAAAGTGCAGATCGACGGGCGCGTACTGCGCGTAACAGCCCAGGATGGTAAAAAATTCAACACTTATGCGCCTACTGACCCTTGGCTGGTTTCCGATTTGCTTAAATACAACGTCACGGTTGAATCCAAGCCCGAAGAAGAACAGTCCCTGCTCATGAGCATGTTCGTTTCATGGTTCCCGATGATTTTACTGATTGGTGTGTGGATATTCTTCATGCGCCAGATGCAGGGCGGCGGTAAGGGCGGCGGACCATTCTCTTTCGGTAAAAGCAAGGCACGTCAGCTTGACGAAGCAAATAACCCAACTACATTTGCCGATGTAGCTGGTTGTGATGAAGCTAAAGAAGAAGTATTTGAGCTGGTTGAGTTCTTGCGCGATCCGACAAAATTCCAGAAACTGGGTGGCCGCATTCCACGTGGCGTGCTCATGGTGGGTCCTCCCGGTACCGGTAAAACCTTGCTGGCGCGTGCTATTGCCGGTGAAGCTAAAGTACCGTTCTTTACCATTTCAGGTTCAGATTTCGTAGAAATGTTTGTCGGTGTTGGTGCATCACGCGTGCGTGATATGTTTGAGACGGCTAAAAAGAACTCACCTTGTATTATCTTTATTGATGAAATTGATGCGGTAGGTCGCAGCCGTGGTGCAGGCACTGGCGGCGGTAACGATGAGCGCGAACAGACACTGAACCAGCTGCTGGTTGAGATGGATGGCTTTGAGGCTAATTCAGGCGTCATCGTCATTGCTGCAACTAACCGTGCAGATGTACTGGACAAAGCATTGCTGCGCCCAGGCCGTTTTGACCGTCAGGTCATGGTTGGTTTGCCTGACATTAAAGGTCGTGAGCAGATTCTGCTGGTGCACATGCGCAAGGTGCCTATTGATCCTGATGTCAAGGCTGATATCCTTGCCCGTGGTACGCCAGGCTTCAGTGGTGCTGATCTGGCTAACCTGGTAAATGAAGCTGCTTTATTTGCTGCGCGTCGTAACAAACGTACCGTCGATATGCAGGACTTTGAGGATGCTAAAGATAAAATCTTCATGGGCCCAGAGCGTAAATCCATGGTCATGCGTGAAGATGAGCGCCGTAACACGGCCTATCATGAATCAGGCCATGCGGTAGTGGCGGAGTTATTGCCAAAAGCTGACCCTGTGCATAAGGTTACCATCATGCCGCGTGGCTGGGCTTTGGGGCTGACATGGCAGTTACCGGAATTTGATCGCATCAGCAATTATAAAGACAAGATGCTTGAAGAAATTTCGATTTTGTTCGGCGGCCGTATTGCGGAAGAAGTATTCATGCATCAGATGTCTACCGGTGCTTCTAATGACTTTGAGCGCGCGACCAAGCTGGCACGTGATATGGTGACGCGCTATGGGATGAGCGATGCGCTGGGTACCATGGTTTACGCTGGCAGTGAGCAGGATTCGTTCTTCGGTAGCATGAGTTCCAAAACAATCTCTGAAGCCACGCAGCAAAAAGTGGATGCCGAAATTCGCCGTATACTGGATGAACAATATACACTCGCGCGTAAACTGATTGAGGATAATCGCGATAAAGTAGAAGCCATGGCTTTAGCATTGCTCGAGTACGAAACAATTGATGCAGATCAGATTGGCGATATTATGGCAGGCTTGCCAGTGCGTGCGCCTAAGCCGGTACAAAGCAAGACAAGCTCTTCAAGCAGCGGGTCGTCCACACCGGGCGCCTCGGCTGCACCAGCACCGCAGCCGAGTGCAAAGGCTGGAGACTAATAAAAACGCTATATCCGGTATTAGTGATGTAAGTTGAAAGGGCTAGGTAACTAGCCCTTTTTATTGAGTATAATTAGCTATGGACACTAATTCTAAGTTTTACTGTGGCAAGTTTCAGCTTGATTTAATGCGCCCGCTAGTCATGGGCATTGTTAATGTGACACCTGATTCATTCTCTGATGGTGGAAAGTATTCCTCAGTTGATCTTGCTGTTGAGCATGCTTTGCAGTTAATTGCGGAAGGTGCCGATATTCTGGATATCGGCGGTGAATCTACGCGTCCGGGGGCTGACCCGGTAGGGCTGGACGAAGAGCTAAGACGTGTTGTTCCGGTGATTGAGGCGTTAAGTAAATTCACAACCGTACCGCTCTCAATCGACACCTATAAACCGGAAGTGATGCGTGCAGCCATTGAGGCTGGTGCAGATATCGTGAACGATATCTGTGCGTTAAGGGAAGACGGCGCACTAGAAGTTGTTGCCAACAGTAATGCCGGCGTCTGTTTGATGCACATGCAGGGTATTCCGCAGACCATGCAGATTAACCCGCAATATACCGATGTTGTGAATGAGGTAAAACAGTTTTTAATCGATAGGGTGGAGGCGTGTCTGGCACAGGGTGTTGCCAGGGAGCGCATCATGCTGGATCCTGGCTTTGGCTTTGGTAAGACTACGGCGCATAATGTTGCGTTGATACAGCATCTGGATAGTTTCACAAAGCTGGGGTATCCGTTATTAGTTGGGCTTTCACGTAAATCGGTACTGGGTAAAATTGCCGGTGGGGATGAGCAGCAGCGTTTGCATGCAGGTTTGGCTGCATCAGTGATTTCAGTCATGAAAGGTGCAAAAATTGTGCGGGTACATGATGTGAAGGCTACGGTGGATGCGCTTAAGGTGGTGGCTGCGGTATTGTAGTGCAGGTGTCGGCAAGCTAACTGGTCGGTCTCGCCCGACAAGCGAGTTACTTTCTTATGCTTGTCCATAAGAAAGTAACCAAAGAACACGACACCCCTAGCCATTTGTTCCCTGCGTTGCTCATCTTGATGGGCGGCAAGCGGAAACTCGCTTTGCTCAAACAGCCGCTTGCCGAAGACTCCCATAAAGATTGCGCTACTCGGCATGGCTGCAGGGGATAAGGTTATGCAAGTTGAAGTTGGTGATTAGATATAAGAATTGAGAAAACAGCAATGATAAAAAAATATTTTGGTACGGATGGTATTCGTGGGCGTGTGGGAGATGCGCTGATTACGCCTGAGTTTGTGATGCGTCTGGGGTATGCGGCAGGGCGTGTGCTGACTGGTATGGATAGTCATCTTGCAAAAGGTGCGCATCCGGCGGTGCTGATTGGTAAAGATACCCGCATTTCAGGGTATATGCTGGAAGCCGCGCTGGAAGCCGGTTTGTCAGCTGCGGGTGTTGATGTATTGCTCACAGGTCCGATGCCAACGCCAGCAGTGGCTTATCTGACGCGTGCTTTGCGTGCGCAGGCCGGTATTGTGATCTCGGCATCGCATAACCCGTATTATGATAACGGTATCAAGTTTTTCTCAAGCCTCGGTACCAAATTGCCGGATGATGTCGAGCATGCGATTGAGGCAGCGCTCAATGAGCCGATGCAGGTGATGGAATCTGCCCAATTAGGTAAAGCGCGCCGTATTGATGATGCAGCCGGCCGTTATGTGGAGTTTTGTAAGAGTACCTTTCCTAACCAGCTGGATTTGCGCGGGTTAAAAATTGTACTGGATTGTGCACATGGTGCGACTTACCATGTGGCACCTCCTGTGTTCCACGAGTTAGGTGCCGAGATTATTGCAATCGGTAATAAACCTGATGGTCTGAATATCAACGAGCAAGTCGGCTCAACACATCCGCAGGCATTGCAGAAAGCCGTCGTAGAACACGGTGCTGATTTGGGCATTGCGTTTGATGGTGACGGTGATCGCGTGATGATGGTGGCTGCGGATGGGGAGTTGCTGGATGGTGACCAGCTGCTGTACATTATTGCGGCTTCGCGTCAGCAGAGCGGAGCCTTGGCGGGCGGTGTAGTCGGCACATTGATGACGAACTTGGCACTTGAGCATAAGCTGGCGGCGATGAATATTCCGTTTGCACGGGCCAAGGTCGGTGACCGTTATGTGCTGGAGCTGCTGAATCAAAACAACTGGCAATTGGGCGGTGAGAATTCAGGCCACATCCTGACATTGGATAAACATAGCAGTGGTGATGGCATTATTGCTGCCCTGCAGGTGTTACATGCAGTGATGCAAAGTGGTAAAACATTGAGCCAATTAAGCGCAGAGCTTACGCTTTATCCGCAGGTTCTGATTAACGTTAAAACTGCCAGAAAAATTGATCTGGCAACCCACGCAGAGATTCAGGCTGCAGTGCAGGTGGCTGAGCGAGAGTTGGCTGATAGCGGGCGCGTGTTGTTGCGCGCATCCGGTACTGAGCCGAAAATCCGTGTCATGGTAGAAGGCGAGAATCAGCAGCAGGTACAGGCGCTGGCAGAGAAGATTGCAGCAGTAGTTACCGCTGCAGCAGCCTGATCATCCGTGCATTAGTGAGCCAGCCAACGATACCCGTTCACTGGTGTCGGGTACAGAAAACCTTCATGTTATCTTCATAAAATATTCACATTGGCATGACAAGCTAGCTCCAATTCCATTCGGATTGGAGCTGAAAATGCCATTAAAAATAAAAACTTATCTATACCGCATGCATCAGCTGGACAGTAATATGTGTGTGGCGTTTAACCATACCAGCCAGTATCGCATGATCCGTGATAGCTTCCGGCTGGTGAGCCGGCTTGGTGATGGTGTATTCTGGTATGGTTTAATGTTCGCCATACTCCTGTTTAAGGGCGTTGATGGCATGCAGCCGGTACTGCATATGGCCGCTGCCGGTTTGTGCGGCACCTTGCTGTATAAATGGTTAAAAGCTAAAACGCTGCGTCCGCGACCATATCAGGTGCGTCAGGAAATTAACATGGCGGCACTGCCTCTTGATAAGTTCAGCTTTCCATCGGGCCATACGCTGCATGCGGTTTTGTTCAGCGTGGTTGCGCTGAACTATTATCCCCAATTATCAGTAATACTATTGCCATTTACTTTTATGGTGGGATTGTCTCGTGTAGTGCTTGGTCTGCACTATCCAAGTGATGTAGCAGCAGGCGCTTTGATTGGTTCAGCTGTTGCAGGCTTGTCTTTCTTGTTATTGCCATCGATCCTGTAAGGACTGCACTTTCCATTTCTTGATATGACAAGTCTTTGTTTCTGCTGTCATATTCATGAAATTGTCATAAAGCTTGCCTATATTGTGTGTATTCACTTGTTTTATATGCAATGAGGCCAGGTTCGAATGAAAATTCTATATATCTCAGATGTCTATTTCCCGCGTATTAATGGTGTTTCCACCTCTATCCGTACCTTCGTAAAACAGATGCAAAGCTTGGGCCATGAAGTGCATTTAATCGCCCCGGACTATGCTGCCAGCACCGAAGATGAGAACTGGATCAAGCGCATGCCCGCGCGCAGTATCTACTTTGATCCTGAAGACAGGCTAATGAAGTGGAGCGCTGTGATGCAAAAGCTACCCGAACTGCGCCGTGAAAACTACGATTTGATTCATGTACACACGCCTTTTGTTGCGCATTACTTGGGACTCAGGCTGGCACGTGAGTTGAATGTGCCTTGCGTTGAAACTTACCACACATTTTTTGAAGACTACCTCCATCATTACCTGCCATGGATTCCCAAGTTAATCGCTCGAAGTATTGCGCGCACAATTTCAAAACGGCAGTGTAATGCCGCAGATGCGATTGTGGCACCATCAAAGCCAATGTTGGATGTGTTACGCGCTTACGGTGTAAAAGCTGCTGCCGAGGTCATACCTACCGGGTTACAGGAACATAGCTTTAACGAGGCAGATGGCAAATCTTTCAGGGTCAAGTACGGCATTGCGTTAGAGCGCCCGATGTTGCTGTTTGTAGGCCGCGTGGCATTTGAAAAGAACATCAGCTTTTTACTTGAAATGACAAAGCTGCTGATTGAAAAGCATCCGGATGCACTGCTGGTGGTGGCAGGACAGGGGCCGGCCGAGAAAAGCCTGCATAAACTGGCTGCGGATCTGGGACTGGATAACAACATAAAATTTATTGGTTACCTTGATCGCAATACAGAATTGAATGCGTGTTACCAGGCGGCTGATATATTTGTTTTTTCTTCCAAGAGCGAAACACAAGGTCTGGTTCTACTTGAAGCCATGGCGCAAGGTACGCCGGTCGTTGCGATTGCAGAACTGGGAACAGCTTCGATTCTCATAGAGGGGCAAGGTGCCTTGATTGCGCCCGATAACGTAGCAGGGTTCGCTGAAAAAGTGCACAACTTACTTAGCTGTCCGCAAGATTGCTACGAATTGGGTAAAGTTGCGCTGCAATATGTATCTGAAAATTGGACAGCAAAGCTGCAGGTAGAACGCATGCTGCATTTTTATCATCATCTGATAAGTGTACATCAGGCAAACGATAACCAGGCACGTATTCCGATGTCCATGGCGGAGAGCAAGCAGATTAACGTTGAGTTCTAAGTCAGGTTTTAACTGTCTGGATAGGTCATTGATTTACGGCTTTTGATAATAGCCACATTTGTATAAATGGAATAGGCGAGTATAGTGACATGCTTAAGGCATTAATCGTTTTGGCACCTGATTAAGGAAAAAGTTATGTCAATCCATGTTGAGGCTATTAAGGCACTGGCTGCTGATGATTATCTTGTTATTGAAAAAGAGCATCAGTTGCTG
>CAZUOQ010000016.1:8810-39848 GCA_964622195.1 uncultured Methylotenera sp.
GAGTGATCTCAAAGACGCCTGCGCGTGCAGCAAGCAGGTTGAACTGCCTGACTGCAATCTGTGTGATCATGAAAGACAGACTTCGTGTCAGGGGCGCTTGCCTTCGTTTTTGCATTATGTGATTGACCTTGCTGCTGATCATTTTGATCATGAGGAAGCGATCATGTTAAGCCGCCCCCATGTTACCGAAGACTACGAATATTTTCGTGTGCATAAGCTTGCCCATGATGAAATTATGCAAAAGTTGAATGATCTGGTGAATGAATGCTTTGCGCTGGATCGTGAAAGCAATACGGCTGAAGTCTATATCCGATTTTATGAAAAGCTTTCGGACATCTTTGAAGAGCATGACCGCTCTTTTGATGACCCTTTTATTTTATCCACGAAGACTTAAGTCAGTTTTATAGCTGTTTCATCAAATAATCCGATGCAGTAACTACCACATAAAATCGTCATACCGACGTACCAGTGATTGGCATCGCCGCCCCACTAAAGGGCTAAAGCCCTAAGTGGAAGCGCGAAAAGTCGGTATCCAGGGTCTTTAAGTCACTGGATTCCGTGTCAGGCCGTAAAGGTCTTATCCGTGGAATACATGCAGTAAACTGCATTATTCACACGCCAAAGCACGGAATGACACAGTATGAGATTGCTTAGTGGAATAGCAGCTATAGATTGGCTTAAATATTATGGCCCATACTGATACTGCATTTTTACAGGGCACCAAAATTAATTCAGGTTGCTCCACGATAGCGGGTCAAATGGTCGGCTTTGACGCCTGAGTTCGTAATATAAACCGTTCGTTTCGTTGCCGCCGCTGTTGCCAACATAGGCAATGGCGTCACCGCTGCGTACGTTATCGCCGGCCTGTTTCAAAACTGCCTGATTATTGCCGTACAGGCTCATGTAACCATCACCATGGTCTACTATAATCAGGTTGCCGAACCCTCGAAGCCAGTCGGAGAATACAACACGTCCGCTGGCAACAGATTTCACTTCGGCACCCTCATTGGCTTTGATGAACAGGCCCTTCCATGAAATACCGCTATCAGCACGGTTGGCACCAAACCTGTTAGTAACGTCGCCACGTACCGGTAGCCTCAACTTTCCTTTAAGCGCGGCAAAGTTGATGCCGGATAAGTCGTCGCTGGGTAAAGCGTTGTTGCTGGCGACTACTTCGTTAGCAGGCTTGCTTGCTTCGCCTGGAGCTGATGAAAGCGAGTTATTGCTCCTTGTGGCCAGGTTTTTCTTGACTGGCTTAGGTTTTGCTCTGGCAATTTGTGCCAGGCGCTGAACTAACTGAGCCAAGCGTTTTTCGTCGCGGCTGAGTTTTTTGATCTCGCTGCGCTGGGCGGTAATCTGCTGTGAGAGCGATTTCACAACCTTGGATTTGGCAGCTTTTTGCTGCTGTAGCTCGCGTCGTTCTTCAATCTGCTTGTTCTTGAGTTCGGCAACCTCTTGCAAGGCAGCCGCGGTTTCTTCATTAAGCCTGCTGATTTTTGCCAAACTATCCTGCATCTGCCTGATGGTCTCGGCACGCGCTTTCGCAACATATGAAAAATAATGCACATCGCGTGCAATCTGGCTCGGTTTTTCGCTTTGCAGAATCATGCGCAGATAGCTCTGCTGGCCATATACATACTGCTGATAAAGCTGGCCGCTCAGTAATTTTTGATGCTGTGCCAGCGCTTGGTTGGTGGCGTCGGAGTCAGCCTGCAGTTTGCTGAGTATTTTTTTGTTTTCCTGCTGGCGCTGATTGATTTCATATAGCTTTTTATTGGCTGCACTAATCGCTATTTCACTTTCTTTCAAAGCGTCAGCTGCGTCTTTATGTGCTTCTTGTGAGCTGTTCAGCTCCTTTTTGAGTGATTCCAGGCGTTCATGTACATCGTCCAAGGCACGTTTTGTCTGTTCCGGTTTTTTTTCAGCATTAGCCGGCGGCGTATGCAGCAATGTTGCGGCCATAAAGGCTGCACATGCTGCTGCTTGAAAGAAACGGTATCGCCTCATGGTCATCAGGTTTGAGTCTGCTGGGCAGGAATCAGTTTTTAATCTTTAACAGGTTCTTGCCGGTCATCTCGGTTGGCTGGCTCAAGCCCATCATATGCAGTAATGTAGGCGCAAGGTCGGACAATGCGCC
The DNA here is from genome assembly GCA_964622195.1 of uncultured Methylotenera sp. Lineage (GTDB taxonomy): Bacteria > Pseudomonadota > Gammaproteobacteria > Burkholderiales > Methylophilaceae > Methylotenera. The sequence continues at coordinate 10,948 of CAZUOQ010000016.1, forward strand.
GCCATTATTCAATTCTGCGTGTCTGCCTATGTACATGAGTGGCACCAGGTTGGTGGTGTGCTGGGTATGTGGCTGATGGTTGGCTGCGTCATACATCAGCTCGGCATTGCCATGGTCGGCGGTAATCAGCACTTCGCCGCCTATGCTTTGCATGGCATTGACCACGCGGCCGATACATATATCCAATGCCTCTACCGCCGCAGTGGCAGCTTTCAGGTTACCGGAGTGGCCAACCATGTCGCAATTGGCATAATTACAGATAATGGCATTGTATTTTTTGCTCAGAATAGCCTCTTCCAATCTGTCCGTGACTTCATAAGCGCTCATTTCCGGTTGCAAATCGTAGGTCTCGACTTTGGGTGATGGCACCAGAATCCTGTCTTCGCCGGCAAAAACGGTTTCTTCACCGCCGTTAAAGAAAAATGTGACGTGCGGATATTTTTCGGTTTCCGCAATACGTAGCTGCGTTAAACCTAACGCAGATAAATATTCACCGAAAGTGTTGCTCACCTGCTGTGGCGGGAAAATTACAGTTGCCTTCGTCTCTTTTTTGTCATACATGGTGAGTGTGAAGTAGGCAGCCAGTTTGGGTACATGGCGGCGATGGAATCCATCAAACTCCTCGGCAAGCAGGGCATGTGTGAGCTGGCGCGCACGGTCAGAGCGGAAATTCATGAATACTACGACATCGCCATCTTCCAGTTTTACCGGGGCTTCGCCCGCTTTATGGATTGCTGTAGTTTTAACAAATTCATCATTTTCGCCACGTGCATAGGCATCTTGCAAGCCTTTGGCTGCGGTTTCGGCAGTAAACTCGCCTTCACCTTCGGTGAAAAGTTTGTAGGCGGCTTCAACACGCGGCCAGCGTTTGTCGCGGTCCATGCCGTAGAAGCGGCCGCTGATGGAAGCGATTTTACCTGTGCCTAATCTTGCGCATGCATTTTCCAGCGCTTCAATATAAGGTGCGGCACTCACTGGCGGCGTATCGCGGCCATCAAGAAAGGCGTGAACGTAGACTTTGCTGAGTCCGAGTTTTGCTGCCATTTCTATCATGGCGTGAATGTGGTCCTGATGGCTATGCACACCGCCATCAGACAGCAAACCAAAAATATGTAAGGCTTTGTTGTTGTTTTTAATGTTGAGTAATGCAGGTTTTAGTTCCGGGTGCTCAAAAAACTCGCCAGAGGCAATGCTGTTGTTGATGCGCTCAAAATCCTGAAACACGATGCGTCCGGCGCCGATATTCAAGTGACCTACTTCTGAGTTGCCCATCTGACCATCCGGCAAGCCTACATAATGCTCTGAGGCATTGATCAGCGTGTGCGGAAAGTTTTTCCACAGCGCATCCAGGTTTGGTTTTTTAGCCTGGGCAATTGCGTTATCACTGATTTCTTCACGGTAGCCAAAGCCATCTAAAATGAGCAGGCAGACTGGAGTGGTGTTTGTGGAGGACATGGTGTTCGCCTTAATATATCTATCGCATAAATTTATGGTTGTATTCCCACTATTTTAGCTTAATTACACGTAAAATCTGACTATAAATTTTAAGTGTGATGATCGTATGGACTTAAGCGTTATCCGCTAAATAAGTGAATCAAGTATTGAAAGGTGTTAAGTGGAATTTTTTAAAGATAATGTTTTATTAATCGGTCTGGCTTTGGGTTCCGGCATCATGCTGTTGTTGCCGTCATTCAAAAAAGGCGCGGGTGGTGTACCTAATTTAAGTACAGCTGAAGCTATTAACCTGATTAACCGTAACCACGCCCTGGTGCTGGATGTGCGCGAGGATGCAGAGTTTGCAAGCGGTCACATCGTGGATGCCAAGCATATTCCTTTGGCGAAGCTGGCAGAACGTTTGAATGAGTTGAACAAATATAAAGACAAGCCAATTCTGGTGAATTGCCAGCGTGGTATGCGTTCAGCCAAGGCCTGTGAGATTCTGCGCAAGGCTGAATTTAAACAGGTTAATAACCTGCAGGGTGGCCTCGAAGCCTGGCTGGCTGCAAAGCTGCCGGTAGTGAAAGCGTAATTTATGGCCAATATTTTGATGTATACCTCGGCAGTATGTCCGTATTGCATGAATGCAGAGCGTTTGCTGGCAAGTAAAGGCGTGAAGGATATCAACAAGATTCGCGTAGACCTGCAGCCGGAAAAACGTGATGAAATGATAGAAAAAACCGGGCGCCGTACCGTGCCGCAGATTTTTATTGATGATCGCCATATCGGCGGCTTTGATGATTTACGTGCATTAGACCTGGCAGGCGGACTCGATCCGTTACTGGCTTAACGGCCTTATACGGACTACTGGATAAAGTCTGCTAAAATAGCGGCTGATTTTTTGCAGTAATTATTTAATTAACAATTTTTAAGTAGAACAACATGGCACAAGAAGATAACAACGCAGCACAAGAACAAGCACAGCAACCAGGCTTCGGCATTGAGAAAATTTACGTCAAGGATGCTTCATTAGAGATTCCGCACGCACCGCAAATTTTCACTGACCGTACGCAACCGCAAGTCAGCATCGAGCTGGGCAATTTTGCGCAGCAAATCGAAGAAAACATCTTTGAAGTTGCAATCAAAGTAACAGTGACTTCAAAAATCGCTGATAAGACAGTATTCCTGGTAGAAGTCACGCAAGCCGGTATTTTCCATATCAGCAACGTGCCAGCTGAGAATATCGAGTTGATCGTAGGCATTACCTGCCCGAACATTCTATTCCCATACGCACGTGAAACTGTATCTGATCTGGTTGTGCGCGCAGGCTTCCAGCCTGTATTGCTGAATCCTATCAATTTTGAAGCGCTGTTTGCGCAACAAAAACAGCAAGAAGCTGCTCAGGCTTAACTCGCCCGGCACTTTAAGATCTATGTTGCAAAGATCTATGTTGCGTTTTGGCGCGAAATCTTTAGTTCTGCTCATGACCCTGATGCTAACGCCGGTTCTGGCGGCGGCATTAGAGTTCAAATCAGTCGCGGCACCTAAAGCCATTCTCTATGATGCTCCTTCAGGCTCAGCTAAAAAGATTCTGCTGCTGAGTCAGGGTTACCCGGTTGAAGTGATCGTTAATCTTGGTGAATGGCTAAAAGTGCGTGATGCACAGGGCAGTATCAGCTGGGTAGAGGCAAAGCAGTTGTCCGGCAAACGTACGGTCATGGTGATTGCCGCCAATGCGGAAATAAGGTCGGCAGCGGATGCGACATCAAATCTGCTTGCGACGCTGGAAAAAGATGTAGTGCTGGAAGTTGCCGATGCCAAGCTTACCAATGGCTGGCTTAAAGTAAAACACCGTGACGGCATCGCGGGTTTTATTTTAATTTCGTCGGTATGGGGATTTAACTAGATGGTCACTGATTCAGCGATGAAAACTAAAGATGCAAAAATAGCAGTGCTTGGTGCGGGTGCCTGGGGTACTGCGCTTGCCATGAATCTGAGCCAGCGTCACCATGTTTCACTGTGGGCGCGAAATGCCGGTCATGTTTCCGGTATGCGTAAGGCACGTGCGAATCCTTTGTATCTCGGTGACTTTAAATTCAATGACCAGTTGTCAGTTGAGGATGACTTGCAGACAGCACTGGATGGCGCTGATCTCATTTTGTCTGTCGTGCCGACTGCCGGTTTTCGCGGTATCTTAAAAGATATTAAAGCGCTGGGTTCTACCTTGCCGATTATCTGGGCGCATAAAGGCCTGGAGCCGCAGTCAGCCAAATTGCCTTATGAAGTCGCGCTGGAAGAATTAGGCAGCGCCCATAGGTGGGGCGCGTTATCCGGTCCTAGCTTTGCAGCTGAACTGGTACGCGGTTTACCGACCGCCATCACCCTGGCTGCTAATGATGCAGCGTTTTCAAATGCGGCTGCGCAGTTGATTCATGGTGCCAACCTGCGTGTCTACAACACGACCGATGTGATCGGCGTTTCGGTAGGCGGAGCGGTTAAAAACGTAATGGCGATTGCAGCCGGTATTTCTGATGGTATGGGCTTTGGCAACAATGCGCGTGCTGCCATGATTACGCGCGGCCTGACTGAAATGACACGTTTTGGTGTGGCTCTCGGTGCTAAAACCGAAACATTTATGGGGCTGGCTGGTGTAGGTGATCTGATTCTAACCTGTACCGGTCAATATTCAAGAAACCGTGAAGTCGGCTTGCAGCTGGCTAGCGGCAAAAGTTTGGCAGACATTCTGCAAGGTTTGGGCCATGTTGCTGAGGGTGTGAATACTGCACGTGAAGTCATGCGCCGCGCAGAAAGCCTTGGCGTGGATATGCCGATTACCTACGAAGTGAATCAGGCACTGACGCATGGCAAGAGTGCGCAGGATGCGGTGATGGACCTGTTGGGACGTGACCAGAAGCCGGAAGGCGTTTGAATTACCTACGCTGCAATCCTTTGAATTTCCGGCATAGGTTTCTTTTGTGCTTGTGCCAAGTCATATTGGGCTTGTAAGTTCATCCACAGGTCGGGAGATGTTCCTAGCCATTTGGCGAGCCGCAAAGCCATTTCGGCACTAATTCCTGCTTTTGTGTTCAGTATCTTGGAGAGCATCTCACGTGATACGTGTAAAGCATCGGCAGCAGCTGTGACGGTCATGGTCTCCGGTATCCATTCTTTTAATACTTCGCCAGCATGTGGCGGGTTAAATATTCTGCTCATTCTGTCATTCCTTAATGATAGTCTTGGTAATCAACTAGTTCGGCATCGCATCCTTCAAATTTGAAAGTAATACGCCAATTTCCATTTACCCAAATGCATGATGTCCGGCCAGGTCGCCTTCTAGTGCATGCAGGCGCCAGCTTGGCGCATTCATGTCTCCGGGCGAGTTGGCACTATCCAATGTGGCAAGTTGGAGTCGAAGTTTCTCAGCATGGTGTGGTTGTATACCCGCTTTGCTTCCTGTCTTGAAGAATTGTTCGAGTCCCTTATGCCGAAAGTTTTTAATCATGAGGTATTGTAATCTGTTAATTCACAGTACACAACATTGTATTTGATATTGTTTTAACTGCCGCCCTCAAACCCGATTTGCCGCCAGGCTTCATAAAGCAATACTGCGGCTGAGTTCGATAGGTTCAGGCTGCGGCTGTTAGGCAGCATTGGCAATCTTACTCTATGCTCGGGGCTGAATTCAGCACGAATCCCTTCTGGCAGGCCACGTGTTTCCGGGCCGAATACGAATACATCCCCCTTTTCAAAAGCAATATCCGCGTGGCAGGTGCTGCCTTTGGTCGTCAGTGCAAACATGCGCCTGCCAGCCAGCGCTGCTTTGCAGTCTGCCCAGCTCTCATGCACCTGCAAGCTGGCATATTCGTGATAATCCAGCCCGGCACGTTTGAGCTGTTTGTCTTCCAGAGAAAATCCCAGCGGTTTTACCAGATGCAGGTTTGCTCCGGTGTTGGCACATAGCCTGATGATGTTGCCGGTGTTGGGGGGGATTTCAGGTTCAAATAGAACGATCGTAAACATATGGATACTTCTATAAATTAAAATTTCGTCATGATACTGCGTTGCTCATAAAAAATTACTCCTTATATATCAATCATATACCGCGTCCTAATTTTTTATTCGCGCCTTGTCTGATTTAGCAATTTGAATTTATAGAAATGCCCATAAATTTATCAGTAAGGTTTGGGTAGTGTTCTTGCAATCACCCAGCATTCTACATGGGCAGCGCCTGCTTGTTTTAAAGTTTTGGCTAATTCGTTCAGGCTGGCGCCTGTGGTCATTACGTCATCAACCAGCGCAATCTTAAGCCCTTGCAGGTCTTTATTGCATTCAAAAACGCCCCTTATGTTTTTGATACGTTCTTTTAGCGGCAGGCTGGCTTGCGGCGGCGTCAGCCTGGTGCGCTGGCATGAAGCAAAGTCGAGTTTGATTTGCCTGCGGCGGCTGATCAGGCGTGCTATTTCCAATGCCTGATTAAAGCCGCGCTGCTGGAGGCGTGTGTTATGCATGGGCATGGGCATGATCAGGTCCGCGTGACTGGCGTGCCCGGTATCCAGTAAATTTTTGATAAACAAAGCCGCAAAAGTATCTGCCAGATGCAGGGATTCCTTGTATTTGTAGTGCTGCAGCAGCCGGTCCAGCGGGTAGTCGTAGCTGAATAAGGCGTGAGTCGCATCAAAACTGGGAGGGGATTGCAGGCAGTGGCCGCAAATCCGGCCATCGGACAGCAGGCCGCATTGCGGGCACTTTGGTGCAGTGCGCCACGGTAAGCTTTGCAGGCAGTCGCTACACAATCCATGGTCACCACCCCTGTGGCTGGCACAGAGTATGCAGGATTGCCGCAGCATGGAATTGAAAAGCTGCTTAAATATTAATCTATTGTTCAAAATTTGCAGTGCTTTTTGTTGACAAGGTATAATGCGCGAAATTCAATAAGTTATCAAACCAGCGCCATAACTGGATTCAAACCCGGCAATGACGCTGCAAATCAAGGAAACGCAAATGCTTGAATCAGCAACAACATCACCAGCAGCTTGCAGTAATGAAACTGTCATCAATACAGACCATCTTAAAGCTAATTTAGACAAATCATGCACGCCAAAAACGGTTGATCGCTGGAGTGTTGACGATATTGTCGCACTATTTGAGTTGCCGTTCAGCGATTTGATGTATCGTGCGCAAACCGTACATCGTGAAAACTTTGACCCGAATGCGGTGCAAGTCAGTACTTTGCTGTCGATTAAAACTGGCGGCTGTTCAGAAGACTGTGGTTATTGCCCACAGGCCGCACGTTACCATACTGAGGTCGAGAGCGAACCGTTGATGGCGTTGGATGATGTGGTTGCCGCAGCCAAAGAGGCTAAAGATAACGGCGCTAGCCGTTTCTGCATGGGTGCCGCGTGGCGTGGCCCGAAACAGCGTGACCTGGAGCCGGTGCTGAGAATGATTGAGGAAGTGAAAGCACTGGGTCTGGAGACTTGTGCGACCTTGGGTATGCTCAAGGAAGGTCAGGCTGAACAGTTGAAAGAGGCGGGGCTGGATTACTATAACCATAATCTGGATACGGCGCCGGAGTTTTACGGTGAAGTGATTACCACACGTACCTATCAGGACAGGCTGGAAACACTGGAGCGTGTACGCAGCCAGAACATTCACGTTTGTAGCGGCGGCATTATCGGCATGGGCGAGTCACGCAACCAGCGTGCTGGCCTGCTGGCACAGCTGGCGAACATGGAACAGCCACCCGAGAGCGTACCGATTAACCTGCTGACCCAGGTTGAAGGTACACCTTTGCACGGCACGGAAGAACTGGACCATCTCGAGTTTGTGCGCACGATTGCCGCTGCGCGTATTACGATGCCAACCAGCTATGTACGCTTGTCTGCCGGACGCCAGAGTATGAGCGAAGGCACACAGGCTTTGTGTTTCCTGGCAGGTGCCAACAGTATTTTCTACGGAGAAAAACTGCTGACCACCGGCAACCCGGAAGCCGATACGGATAAACAGCTGTTTGCAAAACTGGGCATTAACAAAATCTAAATGTTAGCGGCTTTACAAAAAGAGCTTGAGCAGCGCAAAGCTGATGGTTTGCTGCGCCAGCGCCGTCTGCTGGACTCGCCGCAGGCCGAGCATATTGTTGCTAACCAGAAACCATACTTGTCATTTTGCAGTAATGATTATCTTGGTTTGGCAAATCGTCCTGAACTGATCGCTACGATGCAGAAGGCAGCGGGCGACTCCGGCGTCGGCAGCGGTGCGTCCAATCTGATTACCGGTCATCATCGCTACCATGACTCACTGGAAAAACAGCTGGCCAGGTTTGTAGAGATGCCGGCAGCGCTATTATTTTCTACTGGTTACATGGCAAACATCGGTGTGCTGGGCGCGCTTGCAGGGCGTGGAGATGCCATTTTTGCGGATAAGCTCAATCACGCCTGCCTGAATGATGGAGGCTATTTTTCCTACGCGGATTTCCACCGGTATCCGCATAACGATGTTGCAGCATTGGAAAAACTGCTGCAAGCCAGCAAGGCCAGGCATAAGCTGATTGCCGCTGATGCGGTGTTCAGTATGGATGGCGATATTGCACCGATACCGGAATATCTGGCGCTGTGCGAAAAGTATGATGCTTACCTGTATCTGGATGATGCACATGGCTTTGGCGTGCTGGGTGAGCATGGGCAGGGCAGCCTGAATCATTTCAAAATCAAATCACCGCGCATCATCGTGATGGCGACATTAGGCAAGGCTGCGGGTGTGGCGGGTGCTTTTGTTGCCGGTGAACAAGTGGTCATTGATTACCTGATTCAAAAAGCCAAGAGCTATGTGTATTCAACGCCGGCACCGCCAGCACTGTCAGCTACGCTGTCAGCTTCGGTGCAGCTGATTGAGCAGGGCGATGACCTGCGTGCCAATCTGTATGCCTTGATTGCATATCTCAAACAAAACTTGAAGCTCAAAAAATGGAAGCTGCTGGAATCAGACACGGCGATTCAGCCATTGATGATCGGTGGCAATCAAGAAGCGCTGGCAGTGAGCGAGTACTTGCAGACTCATGGTATCCTAGTACCGGCGATACGTCCGCCTACGGTGCCGACAGGTACGGCAAGGCTGCGTATTTCATTATCGGCTGCCCATAGCCTGGATGATGTGAAACAGCTGGTGGCGGCCATTCATCAGGCAGAAAGTGTTTTATGAATGTGACTCCAAATAATGTGTATGTGGAAACCATAGGTGCTGGCCCCAATCTGGTGCTGATTCACGGCTGGGGCATGAGTGGCGCCGTATGGCAGCCGCTGGTGAAAAAACTCAGTAAATTATTTACTTTGCACATCGTTGACTTGCCTGGTATGGGCTTCAGCCGCCCGATAGAACCGTTTCATTTACATGCAGTTGCAGAAAAAGTGGCTGAAACCTTGCCCGCCGAGGCTGATGTGATTGGCTGGTCTCTGGGGGGGCAGGTAGCGATGCGTATTGCGCTGGATTACCCGGACCTGGTACGCAGGCTGGTATTGGTAGGCGCGACGCCATGTTTTGTAAATAAAAGCTTTGACCAGACTAATATTGAGTACAAAACTACTTGGGATGCAGGCATAGACCCAGACGTGTTCAGTAACTTTGCGGATAGTGTGAATGAAGACTATCACAAGACGATGGCACAATTTCTGACCTTGCAGTGCATGGGTTCAAGTGATGCGCGCAGTACTGTGAAGCTGTTGCGCAATAAATTTGCCGAGCGGCCAACACCATCGTCACAGTCACTGTTCCGCGCACTGGATATATTGCTGGATACCGATCTGCGTGCTGAAGTCGGGCACCTGCGCAAGCCGACGCTGCTGATTCATGGTGACCGTGATACGCTTGCGCCAGTACAGGCTGCACACTGGATGATGCAGAACCTGCCGACAGGTTTTCTGCGTGTGATGGCCGGTGCATCCCACGCGCCATTTCTCTCACACCAGGAACACTTCATTGAAGCGGTTGTACAGTTTCTGGAGCCACCGCTTCCGTTTTTATGATGACAGACGATATTTACCGCATTGATAAAGCACGCGCTCGTGCTTCTTTTGGCCGTGCGGCTGAAACCTATGATGCCGCTGCAATATTGCAGAAACAGGTGCGTGAGGAAATGCTGGGCCGGCTGGATCTCGTAAAAATAGAGCCGCAGTTTATTCTGGATGCAGGCTGTGGCACCGGACTCGGCAGCCATGCCCTGCAAAGGCGTTACGCTAAATCTCAGGTCGTGTCACTGGATTTTGCACACCCGATGCTGCAGAAAGCGCGCAAGACGCGTGGCGAGCTTGGCCTCGCGCATCAGATCAAATCTCTATTCAGCAATAAAAAACAGAACCTGCTATGTGCTGATATTGAGGCACTGCCGTTGGCCGATAGCAGCATTGGCTTTGTCTGGTCAAACCTGGCGATTCAGTGGTGCAATGACCTGGATGCCGCGCTGCAGGAGTTTTATCGTGTGCTGCAGCCGGAAGGCCTGCTCATGTTCAGCACCTTTGGGCCAGATACGCTACGTGAGCTGCGAGTTGCCAGCGATACAGCCAGCGCTAACAGCTATACCAGTGTAAGCAGGTTTATTGACATGCATGATATTGGTGATGCACTGGTGCGTGCCGGCTTCAGTGCGCCGGTGCTCGATGTCGAGCGCTTTACCCTGACTTATGATGATGTGAAAAGCGTGATGCGTGATTTAAAGAGTATTGGTGCGCATAATGCCACGGATGGCCGCGCACGAGGTCTGCTTGGGCGCAGTTATTTTGCAACGCTGGAAGCTGCGTATGAGCAGTTCCGGCAGAATGACGGCAAACTACCGGCGACATTCGAAGTGGTTTATGCACATGCCTGGCGCGGTAAAGATACGCCTAAGCTGGAAGATGGTATTTCGCCGATTACCTTCAAACCCAGACAAAAATAACCGTCATGCAGCCATCATATTTTGTAGTGGGTACGGATACCAATGCAGGCAAAACCTATATAGCCAGTGCCTTGCTTCGGCATTTTGTAAGCAGCGGTAAAAATGCGGTAGGTATGAAGCCTGTTGCTTCAGGCTGCGAGGTTAGCGAACATGGCATCTGGCAGGGGCAGCTAGTGAACGATGATGTGGTTGCCTTATATGAAGCCGGCAATGTTCATGCAGCGCTGGAACTGATCAACCCCTATCACTTTGCACCTGCGATCGCGCCGCATATCGCTGCTGGGAAAGTTGGTGTCGAGATTGATATGGATTTGATTGTGCGCAGTTACCATGCCTTGGCAGAGATGGCAGATATAGTCGTGGTGGAAGGAGCGGGTGGGTTTTTTGTGCCCTTGAATGATCAGCAGACGCTGGCTGATCTCGCGGTTAAATTGAACCTGCCTATCATATTGGTAGTGGGTATGCGCTTGGGCTGTATCAACCATGCTTTGTTAACGGTCGAAGCAATCAAGGCGAGGCGGCTAAAATTGGCAGGTTGGGTGGCTAATCAGATTGACCCGGATATGCCGATGTTTGACGAGAATCTTGCCAGCCTGCAGCACCGCATTCAGGCACCCTGCCTGAGTGTTGTTCCTTGGCAGGGTGAGGCTGGATTTATCTTGTAGATGGTCGCTCTCGCGCGACATGCAAGCTATATTTTTATTTAGCTATTAAGCAGTTTTGATTTTGTCGGTCTCGCCCGACTGGCGGCAATTTTTACGCTATATTCTTTTATAAATTTAAGCTTTGTGTTTCGCCTCTAGGCGAGTTACTTTCTTATGCTTGTCCATAAGAAAGTAACCAAAGAACAAGACACCCCCTACTGCTTGTTTCTTGCGTTGCTCGCTCTAATGGGCGGCAAGCGGAAACTCGCCCAATATAATCAATTGGGCTCAAACAGCCGCTTGCCGAAACCTCCCATTAGGGCTGCGCTACTCAGCGCAGTAGCAGGGGTTTATGGTGAGGCTATCGGTGTTTACATTAAATAATTTTTTTGTAATTTACTACTTAATCTGAGTTTTTTAATATTAGTTATTTAACTATGTAGAGTTGTAAGAGTTGAAATTTACGTTGTAAACCAGAATCCACTGCTGACGCTCAAGATTTATTCAAAATCGAGGATTTAAGCGGCGGGTGGTAGCCTTTTCTTTTCCTCATTTCTTTTGGCTAAGCAAAAGAAATGAGGTCGCCAGCCAGGCGAGACCGCCTACTTAATCAGATCTGTGAAAGTTACTGCGCCAGCTCAGCCGACTCCACCACCACTTTATAAAGCCCGACTTCCTTGGCACTACTAACACGCGTACCCACTGCAACCTGATTACGCTTGCCAGCAGCAACACCTCTGATAGTTAATAAGCCGCTTTGGCCGACTGCGCGACCGCTTCTTGCGTCATATTTCACTACGCGTACCAGCACACGGTTCATGGCAACTGGCGTGCCGTTCTGTACGACTGCATAGAGATTACCAGCACTATCTGCCTGTGCGCCAGCCTGTATATATTTAGCTGGGTTACGCGGCAGGTCAAGGCGCACGGCACGCGCGATGGCGTCCTTACCGATATCGGAGTTAGATCCGGCAGCAACCTGGTAATGCTGCAATGCGCCGTTGATATCACCGCGGTCTTCTGCAAGTTGACCTAACAGTGCGTGTCCCGGTGCGGTTGGCAGCAGCTCATTGGCGCGTTTGAGATAGGGTTCGGCTTCAGTTTTTTTGCCCATGTTGAATAGTGCGATGCCGCTTTGAATATGCGGTTTGAAGTAATCCGGCTGTAACTTGATGGCCTTGTCGTAAAATGCCAGTGCATCCTGGTTCTTTTTCTGGGTGAGCGCAATGTCGCCCAGCAGTTCCTGAAAGCGTGCTTCACGCGGTTCAATCGCAATGGCCTGATTGGCTAGTGTTTTTGCTTTGTCGACATTTTTTTCGCCGAGTGCTTTTATCGCTTCGTCATAAGCTTTGTAAGCGCCTTGGGTTGCCCTGAGTTTTGCAGTTTTCTGTGCATAGACTTCCTTACCCCATTCGCCGCCGGCGCCAACCTGTGCCAGTGTGGCTTTATTCGCTGCTACACGTTCGGGTGACGGCGGGTGGCTGGCGAACAGACCTTCTATGAAATTGCTTTTGCGGCCCGCACTTAAACGCACAAAGGTTTCCTGCAAGGTCACGGCTGCTGTCGGATCGTAGCCTGCCTTTTTCATGTACTGCATACCATAGAGGTCAGATTCACTCTCTGCATCACGGCCATATTTGCTGCTGATCAGTTGCGCCCCTGCTTGTGCGCCGCCAACAATCAGGTTTGCGTAATCGGTATTCTGTGCGCCAATGCCTACCGCAATCATCGCGCCTTGCAGCATGATGCCGCGCTCCATACCTTTTGCGCCGTGGCGTGCTGCGGCATGTACCATTTCATGCCCCATGACAGCTGCGAGTTCTGCTTCGCTGTTCAGCTCATAGAGCAGGCCGCGGTTAAACGCGATTTTACCGCCTGGCATCGCCCAGGCATTTGGTACTGAATCATTGATAATTTTGTATTCGTAGGGTAGTTTGCGATCAGAAACCGCAGCCAGTTTGTCGCCCACACTTTGCACATAAGCGGTCAGTTCCGGGTCCAGCACATAGTCGCCGCCCTGGGATTGACGGGTAGGCGAGTAGTTCTGTGTGCCGATAGCGATTTCTTTTTCTTCTGAAATCAGCTGCAGTTCACGTTTTTTTGTGACCGGATTAACGCCGCAAGTGCTGACAGTCAGCACCAGAGCTAATAATGATAAAGTGGATAAACGTCGTGACAGTGTGTGTTTCATTTTGGCTGGCTCATCATATTCTGTAATGACATGGTTTCTGTAATGACACAGTGTAAAGCTGTAAGCTTAGGCTACCGGTAAAGTTGATGTTGCTGAATATATTCGATCACATTATCCGGCATTAAATAGCGCACGGAGTCTCCATGCTGCAAAGCGTGGCGGATGGCCGTGGAGGAAATATCCAGTGCCGTAATCTGGCGCATGGTGACAAAACCGGCTGCCTGCTGATGCAGATCGTCACTGTTCTCGGAGTAGTGATTGTGTAAAAAGGTTTCGAGAGGTTTTGACAGTTTGTGCTCATGGCCGCGAAGCTGCGGCCGCTGAACCAATGCAATATGGCAGTGCTGGATGATATCCTGCCAGCGGTGCCATGTGTCGAATTTTGTAAAGGCGTCGCTACCCATAAACAGCGTGATGCTCGCTTTTTCACCCAACTCCTCGCGCAGGCTGAGCAGTGTATCTAAAGTATAGGAAGCGCCAGTTCGTTCTAGCTCACGGCCATCAAAAACGAAGCTGTCATTGTTGGCAATGGCGAGTTTAACCATGGCAGCACGCTGTTCAGCATTGATGTTTGGAGCATCCTTATGCGGCGGGTTTGCCGCCGGTATGAAATGGACAGTGTCCAGATCCAGCGCATCTGCAAGTTCCTGTGCCATGCGCAAATGCCCGAAGTGAATGGGATTGAACGTACCGCCGAGAATGCCGATAGCCGGCATTCTGGCTGTGAGGTTTGTGGGGTTGTTCAAGTGCAGAGCCTTGGCTTAAGCGCGAACCTGTCCGTCGCCCAGCACTACATATTTCAATGAAGTCAATCCTTCCAGCCCAACTGGGCCGCGTGCGTGCAGCTTATCAGTCGAGATGCCGATTTCGGCACCAAAGCCATATTCAAAACCATCGGCAAAACGGGTGGAGGCATTCACCATTACACTGCTGGAGTCCACCTCACGCAGGAACCTTCTGGCTTTGGTGTAGTTCTCGGTCACAATTGCTTCCGTGTGCTGAGAGGAGTGCTCGTTGATATGTTCAATCGCCTCATCCAGTCCGCTCACGACTTTGCATGAAATAATCGCAGCCAGATACTCGGTGTAATAGTCCTGTTCCGTGGCTGGTACCGCCTGTTTTACCAGTGCGCAGGTTTCTGCGCAGCCGCGAATCTCGATACCATGGCTGGTCAGCATATCGGCCAGTTTAGGCAGCATGCTAGCCGCAACGGAACGTGCAATCAATAAAGACTCCGCAGTGTTGCAGGTGCCTAAGCGCTGTGTTTTGCTGTTCTCCAGAATACGCAGTGCCTTGTCAAAATCCGCATCGTCATCCACATACACGTGGCAGTTGCCATCCAGATGTTTAATCACTGGAATGCGCGCATCGTTGGAAATGCGCTCGATCAGGCCTTTGCCGCCGCGTGGCACAATGACATCGACGTATTGTTTCATTGTAATCAGTTCGCCTACTGCAGCGCGGTCTGTCGTTTCTACTACCTGCACAGCTGTCGTTGGCAGGCCAGCCTTTTTGAGGCCTTCGTGCACGAGCTTTGCCAATGCCTGATTGCAGTGGATCGCCTCAGATCCGCCGCGCAGGATCGCTGCATTGCCTGATTTAATGCATAAGCCTGCCGCATCGACCGTTACGTTTGGGCGTGCTTCATAAATGATACCGATCACGCCGAGCGGTACGCGCATCTGACCAATTTGAATACCGCTTGGGCGATATTTGAAATGATTCATTTCACCGATCGGGTCAGCAAGGCTGGCAATCTGTGCCAAGCCCTCTGCCATGTTATTAATGGATTTCTCGGTGATTGTGAGCCGGTCCAGCATCGCATCATCCAGCCCGTTGGCGCGAGCCGCATCCAGATCCAGTTTGTTGGCCGCAAGCAAGGCAGTTTTTTCACGCAGGATTGCCTTGGCAATCGCGTTGAGTGCGAGATTTTTCTGGTTGGTACTGGCGCTTGCCATTAGGCGTGAAGCTTTGCGCGCTTCAATACCTATGTTTTGCATGTATTGTTGAATATTCACGGGATGATCGTCGTTAAATAAAGGAATTGTTTGATTATACGCTTTTTAGTAAATGGTTAAAAAGCGTGCTGGATGTATAGAGGGGAATCGTTATTTAGCGGCTACGCACACGTGCCAAACCAAAACAGAGTCTTGAGATTTCCAGCCAGGCATCGCCTTGCATGACGCCTTTGGCAGTTCTGTCTATATCTGCCATTTTCTGCAGCGCGGCTTCGAGCTGACGCAGGCTTAAACGTGACAGGGCACGTTTTACCAAAGCCTGCCTGTCACCGTAAATACGCGCGCTGGTCATGGCATTATTGATGTTTTCACCGCGCATTTCTGCCTGCTTGATGCGTACCAGTGGCCTTAATACCCACATGAGCGGGTTCATGACCGCTACTGCATTCTCACCTTCATCCTGCAATCCCTGCAGAATACGTACGGTGCGTTCTGCATCGCCTTGTAACACCGCTTCACCAAGCTGAAACGCATCGTAGCGCGATACATTGAGTACAGCTTCGCGCACGGTTTCATCTGAAAGTTCGCCCTGCGGATAAAGCAGTCCCAGTTTCTGTACTTCCTGATTGGCGGCAAGCAGGTTGCCTTCAACCTGATGTGCCAGAAATTCCAGCGTTTGCGTGCCGGTACGCTGACCTTGCTGTGCCAGCCTGTTGGCGATCCATTTAGGCAGGTTGGCTGCATCAACTTCATTAAGCGTAATGGTTTGTGCCTGCGTTTCCAGCGCATTGAACCATGCGCTATTTTTGGCTTCACGCTCCAGTGCCGGCAGTATGATGATGACAGTGGTGTCAGGTAGTGCTTGTGTAGCTAGCGCTTGTAGCGCTTTGCCACCATCGACGCCGGGCTTGCCTGAAGGAATGCTGAGTTCCAGCAAGCGGCGGCTGGCAAACAGTGAAATAGATTGACCGTAATTCTGCAGTTGCTGCCAGTTGAAATTGCGTTCTACCGTCAGGCTCGTGCGTTCATCATAGCCTTGCGCACGGGCGGCTGCGCGGATGGCATCCAGGCATTCGCGCTGTGCTAATGGCTCGTCGCCAACCAGAACATACAGTGCCTGCAGGCCTTGTTTGAGGTGTGTTTCCAGTTGAGCTTGAGCCAAGCGCATGAGTATTACTTTTGTGCAGCAGCAGGTTTGATTGCAGTTAGGCGACGCAGCAGTTCACGTATCGCATCGGTACGCATGTCTGCATTAAGCCTGGCTTCTTCTTCTGCTTTACCTAGCAAAGCACTGTCGCTATAAGAAAAGTCACGGCGACCGCGCAATGTCTGTACCGGCCCCCACGTTGGGCTGCTGGCTTCACGTACCCTGAAGTTCAACAGGTAAATAAGCTCAAATTCACGTACCAGACCGCCGCCGCTCAGAGACAGAATGCGCTTCTGATTGCTCTCGCTTAATAGCTCCAATAACAGCTCGGCATCCTCGGATTTTTCAACCACCTGCACACCATTGCTTTTAAGGGTACGCGTCAAGTCCCTGGAAATGCTCAACTTGCCGCCTTGGATATACAGCGTTTTAAATGCCAAATCAGCAGCCCCCCTTAATTGAAAACCGCAGGCAGACAATGCAAGCGTTAACAGCATGATGATGCTGATAGCGGTCTTCCTGCGCGAATTTATTAAAGAAAGGGCGTTTTGCATGGTTTATCCTACGACAACGTTAATAAGTTTGTTTGGAACCACGATGATTTTACGTACAGACATATTTTCTTCAATATATTTCTGCACGCAAGGTTGCTCCAATGCCAGCTTCTCGATATTTTCCTTGGATTCGGTTTTTGCCACGCTGATACTGCCACGCAGCTTGCCGTTGACCTGAATTACGTATTCAATGCTGTCCTGCACCATAGCACTTTGGTCTGCCGTTGGCCATGCCGCATCCAGAATGTGGCTGTTCGGGCACAATTCTGCCCATAATGCCTGGCAAACGTGTGGCACAATCGGTGACAGTAACAGTGCAACATTTTGCAGCACTTCCTGACGTACCCGGCGGGTTGTATCATCAGTACCTTCAATTTTAGCCAGCGCATTCATCAATTCCATCACAGAGGAAATTGCGGTATTGAAGCTGTGGCGGCGACCATAGTCGTCAGCCACTTTTTCAATGGTCAGGTGCAGCTGACGGCGCAGGTTTTTAAGGTCAGCATTGAGTTCGCCTGATGTATAAGCGCCAATTACGCCTGCCTCAATGTGATCGTAAACGGCTTTCCATAAACGTTTCAGGAAACGGTGTGCACCTTCCACGCCACTGTCAGCCCATTCCAGGCTTTGTTCAGGCGGCGCTGCAAACATCATGAACAGGCGTGCAGTATCTGCGCCATAAGTATCAATTAGTTCCTGCGGATCCACTGTGTTGCCTTTGGATTTACTCATCTTGCTGCCGTCTTTGAGTACCATGCCTTGTGTGAGCAGGTTGGTGAATGGCTCGTCATTGTTGAGCAAACCGGCGTCACGCATCAGCTTGTTAAAGAAACGTGCATACAGCAGATGCAGAATGGCATGTTCAATACCGCCCACGTACTGATCCACCGGCAGCCAGTAATTGGCACGTTCGTCCGCCATGGCAGTTTTGCTGTCAAAACTGGCGTAACGTGCGAAGTACCATGACGATTCAAAGAACGTGTCCAGCGTGTCGGTCTCTCGTGTGGCTTTACCGTTGCAGCTTGGACAGGTAGTTTCATAAAAATGCGGGTCTTTTTTGATGGGAGAGCCTACGCCATCCATCACCACGTCTTCCGGCAATACTACCGGCAGCTGTTCTGCAGGTACCGGCACTTCACCGCAGCTTGGACAGTGGACGATAGGGATTGGGCAACCCCAGTAACGTTGACGTGAAACACCCCAGTCGCGCAGGCGATATTGGGTGCGGCGTTTGCCTAAATTTTTGGCAGATAGCGCAGCTGCAATCGCCGCGCTTGCGCCATCAAAATCCAGGCCATCAAATTCGCCTGAATCAAACAGCACTCCATGCTCAGTCATTGGCAAAGTATCGATTTCTGCATGTTTAATCACAGCTTTGATTGGCAGGCTGTATTTGCCGGCAAACTCAAAGTCGCGTTCGTCATGCGCAGGCACTGCCATTACAGCACCTTCACCGTAGCCCATTAAAACATAATTTGCAATCCAAACAGGTAACTCTTCATTAGTAAAAGGGTGTCTTACTCGTAATCCGCTGTAGATACCTTTTTTCTCGGCTGTGGCAACATCAGCTTCCGCCACGCTGCCGCGTTTGCATTCGGCAATAAAGTCAGCCAAAGCTGGATTATTCTGTGCGGCTAACGTTGCCAGTGCATGTTCGGCCGCCACTGCAACATAGGTTGCACCCATCAGTGTATCCGGACGCGTGGTGTATACCTTGAGGTTGCCATCTTGCCCGACAATCGGGAACTCGACTTCGCAGCCGTAGCTTTTGCCGATCCAGTTGCGTTGCATGGTTTTCACCTGTTCCGGCCAGCCATCGAGTTTGTCGAGGTCGTTCAGCAGTTCTTCGGCATACGCTGTGATCTTCATGAAATATTGTGGGATGTCACGCTTTTCAACCAGTGCGCCGCTGCGCCAGCCGCGACCATCGATCACTTGCTCATTCGCCAGTACGGTGCCGTCAACCGGGTCCCAGTTCACAGTGGAGGTTTTTTTGTATATCAGGCCTTTTTTATACAGTTCTGTGAACAGCCATTGTTCCCATTTGTAGTATTCAGGTTTGCAGGTGGCGATTTCGCGGTTCCAGTCCACGCCTAGGCCTAATTGCTTGAGCTGTGTTTTCATGTGCTCGATATTACTGTAGGTCCATGCAGCTGGTGCGGTATTGTTTTTGATTGCAGCGTTTTCAGCAGGCAGGCCGAACGCATCCCAGCCCATCGGCTGCATCACGTTAAAACCTTTCATCTTGTGGAAACGGCTTAATACGTCGCCAATCGTGTAATTGCGCACGTGGCCCATGTGCAGGCGGCCGCTGGGGTAGGGGAACATGGACAGGCAGTAGTATTTAGGCTTGTCGGATTGTTCTGATGCAGCGAAGGTTTGATTGGTTTCCCAGTATTGCTGGGCGGATTGTTCGATTTCTTTGAAAGGGTACTGCTGTTGCATAATTTAACTATTCTTGAATATTAAATGAATAGCGAGATTATACCGTTGGTGTGAGAATATTGCGATTCAGCGCTGCATTACTTTTGTTGCCTAAATCGCTTTCTACGCAATCAGTTTCTGATAATTTACAGCATTTGCCTGTGCAGGTGATGCACATAGGCATTATAAAGTAGGTGCGTATTGTATATCTGTATCGTGTAGCGCCTTGCTGTCAGCAGGTGCGTGCATTTTTTCGAGATGTATCATTACAGCGTGGCGCTCCTCATTGGTTGGCCGCATGCCATTGATTTGTAATACAGCGCCGGTTTCAATCATCATCGCAACATTTTCGTGTACTCGTCTGATCACCAAACCGAATGCTTCCGGGTGTGCTTCGAGCGGCTCACCTCTATGGTTAGGCATTTTCAATGCCTGGCTACGTATTTTACTTTCAATGACATAAGCATCTAGTAATTTATCGAGACTGGCATAATTGGATGCTCTATAAATAATGATGAGTTCCCTTTCAGTTCCTGTTTCAGCTGCTTCTCTATATTGATTGGCCAGCTTCTGGTTTTCTGAAAGCGGTATTTTGTCGCCAGTAATGCCGATTTTAGCCAGCTTGTGAAGCGCTTCTGCTTCAGTGTCATGGTTAACATCCACCCCAGACCCAGGAATTGCAGCCATAAGGTTTAGTCTGGCTTGCAATTCCTGTATGTTGGGAACGTTGCTAGGTACCTTGGGTACGAATTGGCTGGTGAAAGTTTCAGGGGTGAAATTTACGTCAGACATCTAGCTAAGCTCCTCGATGGAAAGTGATATACGGTGTTGGGTTTTCGTTAATTAAGCGAGTTTGCTGAAAATATTATCGCGAATCACATTCATGTCACCCAAACCATTCACAAATACATGCTTAGGTGCACCAGCAGCGCCACTATTAGCCCAGTCTGTGTAGTATTTAACCAATGGTTTAGTCTGGCTGTGGTAAACCTCAAGGCGTTTTTTGACAGTTTCTTCTTTGTCGTCATCGCGTTGTACCAGGTCTTCACCAGTAACGTCATCTTTGCCTGCCACTTTTGGCGGGTTGAATTTAACGTGGTAGGTGCGACCGCTGGCAGGGTGTGAGCGACGGCCGCTCATGCGTTCTACAATCGCTTCGTCCGGCACGTCGATTTCAACGACGTAATCAATGCCTACGCCCGCCGCTTTCATTGCTTCAGCCTGCGGAATGGTGCGTGGGAAGCCGTCAAACAGGAAGCCGTTAGCACAGTCTGCTTCTTTAATACGCTCGCTTACCAGGCCAATAATTACGGCATCTGGCACCAGACCGCCTGCGTCCATGAAGGATTTGGCTTCCAGGCCTAATGGTGTGCCGGCTTTAACCGCCGCGCGCAGCATGTCGCCGGTGGAGATTTGCGGGATATTGAATTTTTCACGCAGGTGAGTGGCTTGAGTGCCTTTGCCGGCGCCTGGCGCGCCTAAGAGAATGATACGCATGAGATTTTCCTAAAAGGTTGAGTATTGAATTTTTCGAAATTATATTTGAATTTGTGCACTTTGCATTTATATGGTTTTAATTTAAATGGCGCTTAAATGATTGGCGATGGCGACAAACTCGGCAACGCCCAGATTCTCGGCGCGTTGCTGTGAATCAATATTGAGTGAAGTAAATCCTTCATCATCGAGCAGGCCTTTAAGCGTGTTGCGCAGCGTTTTGCGGCGCTGACCGAATGCTGCAGTGACAATCTTTGCAAACAGCGCTTCATCATTTGCAACAAACGGCAGCTTGGCGTGCGGTACACAGCGCACAAAAGCTGACTCCACTTTTGGTGCCGGGTCAAACGCTTCCGGCGGTACGGTAAACAGGTATTCCATTTGCAGGCGATATTGCAGCATTACGCTGAGCCGGCCGTAAGCTGCTGACGACGGTTCAGCGACCATGCGCTCGACCACTTCTTTTTGCAGCATGAAGTGCATGTCGGTGATGACTTTTACGTTGTCGAGCAGGTGAAACAGGATGGGTGTCGAGATGTTGTAGGGCAGGTTGCCTACCACACGCAGATTCTCACCCAGTGAGCTGAAATCAAATTTAAGTGCATCTGAATTGTGTATGGTGATGCTGTTTTTCGTGTACTCTTTTTGCATCCAGCTGATGATGTCGCGGTCTACTTCCACCACATGCAGCATTTTCAGTTTTTGCAGCAGCGGTTTTGTGAGCGCGCCCAGACCCGGACCAATTTCAACCATAAGGTCATCTGCTTTGGGTGAGATTGCCGATACCAGGCCGTCAATCACGCCTTGATCGGTGAGAAAATTTTGGCCGAAGCGCTTTTTTGCAACGTGTTTCATGTGGTGTGTGCTTTAGTGTTGGCTAACGCAATAGCCAGTTCAATAGCCGCCAGCAGGCTGCCAATTTCGATCTTGCCGCTGCCGGCAAGATCCAGTGCTGTGCCATGATCGACCGAGGTGCGGATAATCGGCAAGCCTAGTGTGACGTTGACGCCTTCGCCAAAGCTGGCGTGTTTGAGTACCGGCAGGCCTTGGTCGTGGTACATGGCGAGCACGGCATCGGCTTTACTTAAATGATGTTTGGCAAATAATGTATCTGCCGGCAGGGCGCCGACCAGGTTCATGCCTTCTGCGCGTAGTTTTTCCAGCACCGGATTGATGACTTCAATTTCTTCGTGGCCCAGATAGCCATCCTCACCTGCATGCGGATTAAGGCCAGCTACCAGTACGCGTGGATTTGCAATGCCGAACTTGGTGATCAGGTCATGGTGCAGAATGCGAATTGTAGTTTCCAGGCTGTGGCGGGTGATGGCTTGCGGCACATCTTTTAATGGCAGATGCGTGGTTGCCAGTGCTACGCGCATGCCACCGCCAACCAGCATCATGACGACTTGTTCAGTATTGGTCAGTTCAGCGAGAAATTCCGTATGACCGCTGAATGGGATGCCAGCATCATTGATAATTCCTTTGTGCACAGGCGCGGTCACCATGGCGTCAAAAAGATTTGTTTTGTCTTTATCGGATACGCAGCCCAATGCTGCTGTTCGCAGTGTTTCCAATACGTATGCGCTGTTTTGGGCATCGAGTGTGCCGGCAATTGCAGGGCTGTTTATCGCCTGATGTAAAACCGTCAGTGAGCCGTTGCCGCTGTGTGGCTGCCTTTGGCTTTCGGTAAAAGGCTGTGTGTTTAAGGCTACACCGATTTGCTCAGCACGAGCCTGTAGCATGTCACTATCTGCGATAACGACTATTTGTGCATTTAAAGCTCTGTGTGCGAGCAGCACGCATAAGTCGGGACCTATGCCTGCGGGCTCGCCAGCGGTGATGGCAATGCGGGGTAGTGTATTGTTCAAGAGGCTGGATAGTAATATTTAGAGGTTAAAATTTATCTTCAAGCCTGTATTCTACGTAGGCGCGGTCGCGTAATTCACGTAACCAGTCCTGATAAGCTTCATCGGCCTTGCGCGCACGAATTTCCTGGCGCGCTTTCAGGCGGGCCGCTTCTTTGCTCATATCCTGTTTGCGGCGTTCGAGCACTTGAATAATATGCCAGCCAAACGGGCTGCGCACTGGTTCGCTGATCTGCATATCTTTGAGCTCATTCATGGCTTTTTCAAACTGGGGAACAGTATCCCCGGGATTCACCCAGCCCAGATCGCCACCGCTTGAGGCCGTGCCATCTTCAGAGAATTGGCGTGCGAGTACTTCGAATTTTTCGCCATTATCCAGGCGCTCTTTGAGGTTATCCATTTTTTGTTTGGCATCCTTCTCGGATACGATTTCAGACAGCTTGATCAGGATATGTCGCGCGCGTGTCTGCTCAATCACCAAGGGAGAGTTGCCACCGCGTTTATTGGTTAGTTTTAATATATGGAAACCGTTTGGGCTGCGCAGCGCAGGCGAGATGTCGCCAGCTTGCATGTTTTTTAAGGCGTCAAGAAATAATGCTGGCAACTGTGCGGCAGCTTTCCAGCCCAGATTGCCGCCTTCAAGTGCGTTGGGCGCATCGGAATAGCTTGCCGAAACTTTAGCGAAATTGGTGCCATCTTGCAGGGCCTGGATTGCTTCGTCTACTTTAGTTTTGGCTTTTTGTATGTCTTCAGGAGAGCCTTCTTCCGGCGTGCGAATCAGGATGTGCGAGATTTCAAATTCATCACGGTTTTCATTGCTTGAGGCTTGGGTTGTCAGGAAATTATCAATTTCAGACTCGCTGACATTCACACGACTTTCCACTTCGCGCTCGCGTAAACGTGCGATAGTAATTTCATTGCGGATATCCGCCCTGAACTTGGCCATGCTGATGCCATCTGCATTTAATGCCTGGGCAAACTCTGTCACTGTCATTTGGTTTTGCTCTGCAATTCGCTCTATAGTTTTGTCGAGCTGATTGTCATCTACTTTTAGACCTGTCTGGGCTGCAAACTGCAATTGCAAGGCATCTGAAATCAGGCGTTCCAGAATTTGCTTGCGCAGCACATTTTCTGCGGGTAATTCAGCCCCTTTTTTTGTGAGTTGAGTCGTGAGCGTGCGGATGCGGTTTTCCAGCTCCTGCTCGGTGATTACTGTCTGGTCAACAATGGCAACGATACGATCCATTTTTACTATTTCGGCTGCAGATGCAGTGAAATGGCTGATGCTGAATAAACTGAATAATAGAATTTGTACAAAAATACGCAACATAGTTACTCGTAATATGGTTGTTGATAGGTGTCAGGGATCAGGCCAGTGCTGACATAACCTGGAATATTGCGCTGGATAACTCGGAGCGGATTGGCGCCAATTGAGGCCAGGCCGCCCAGTTCAAGCTGGAAGAAGAGCGCGTAGTTGGCTTCTGCCGTCGCAGTACTCACACGCTGTATAACACTTCGTGCTTGCCAGCAACCTGCATCATACTCCAAGCCGCCAATTGTTTCGATGATTCGATTTTCCCTGAAAGAGTAGTTAGCACGGCCAATCCCGTACCAGCCCTTGCCTAACGGCCATTGTGCAGAAACGTCACTTTGATCAATCGAATCTTGACGGTAGCTGTAGCTTAGATTCAGTACTTTGCCTGGTTCCGGATTATAACGACCTGAAATTGTGGAGCGTACTGAATTCGAGTTGTCGGTGTTGTATTGCCAGAACGCGTCGATAATCCAGCTGTTTTTAAGTTGGCCGCTGATGCCGGCAATGATGTCCGAACTGTTATTTTTACGCGCGTCCACGCCCGGTAATGTCACTTTTTGGTCCGTAAAATAATAGCGCTGACCAATCGAAGCGGACAGCCGCTGTGCGCCAGTGCTGCTTTCGATAAAACGTGTCGTTAATGCAAAACTGACCTGATTGGCATTGTTGATGCGGTCATTGCCTACAAATTGGTTTTCGCTGAACAGAGAGCTGAAGTTCAAGTCGGTCAGGCTGGTATCAAAAATCGGTATATTGGACTGGTCGCGCTCAGGAATATATACATAAAACAGGCGCGGTTCCAGGGTCTGTGAATAACCGCGGCTGGCTATTTTGAAATCCCGGTCAAAATACAAGCCACTATCCAAGCTGAATATCGGCAAGGTGCGCTGATAAGATGATGCATTGTTAGGGTCATCATTTACGCTGTAATTGGTGTGATGAATACCAAATTTTGGCGTGACATAACCATAGGGTCTGGTGAACGGAATGCTGATACTGGGGTTTAAGGTGGTGCGTGTACCGGTTACCCGCGGATCGCCCGTTGCAGTAAGCGGGGCATGTTTATTAATGTCAAATACTGCCAATTGCGAATATAGGCTGGCATTGATGTCACCATAATATTTATTGCCGACCAGCGTCATTTGCGGTAGACGCTCGTAGGGATAGGAATCTGGTTTAAGCGTCTGGAATTTTTGAGCAATCGCATTAAAACGCCAGTTTTCATCTACGTAATCTAAATTAAACTGTTGCGGCAGATTGATTCGGCTGGTGGTGACAATCCGTGTCGACATTTCCGAGAAGTATTGGTCATCCGATACTTTTTCAAGGCTGTAACCGGCTGACCAGCCGTTGCCGAACCGGTGCTGATGTTTCAGATTTGCGTAGTAACGCGTTTCATTGCTAAGGCTGTCGCTAGGCAGGTATTCCAGATTGCTGGTGCCGGCGAAGTTATCTTGCAGGTATCTGAACTCGCCCTGCAACTGCACGCCGCGCTTACTTAAAGCGCGCGCAGCGAGTGTCGCATCCATATTGGGAGCAATGTTCCAGTAGTAAGGTGCCAGCACCTCGAAACCGCTGCGGCTGGTACTGCCGACGGTCGGCGCCAGAAATCCGCTCTTGCGCTGATCATTGAATGAAAAGCTGATCCATGGCGTGTAAAGTAAAGGTACACCCTTAAATTCGATACGCGCATTTTTAGCACTGCCGGAATCGGTGTAGTCGTTCAGCGATATTTCACTGGCTTTAATGTACCAGTCATCAACGCCAGCTTCACAGGTTGTATAGCGTGCATCCATCAAGCGCTTTTTGTCTTCACCTTCAAACAGGATCGCCTTGGCATCGCCGCGTGCCTTTGTTGCGCGGTTAGCGGTATTAAGCATGAAAGGATTGTTGGATTGGCTCGTGCTGAAATCTGTGACAGGTAAGCCGTCAGCCGAAGTGTATGAATCATCGCTGCCTATGTGCTGGCTTTGCAGATCGCCCAGTCTCCTGGCAAAGGTTTCAGAGCTTGCTGTGCGCCGTTTCTGCAATATCACTGCCATCGGGTTTGACATGCTGATCGAAGCATCGCGCATTTGGCCGATACTTTCGGATAGCTGCATGCGCAACTCTGGCCCGGTTACCTTGGCATTGTCTACCTCAATGCGCACGTTACCAACTGCGTGCAGTTCATCATTCAGCACATCATATTCGAGGCTGTCAGCGAAAATATCCTGCTTATCCTGATGGATGGATGCATTACCGATGGCGCGCATTTTTCGGTCTAGCTGTAATTCCAGCTTTTCTCCATCAATGACGATGCCGCCTGCCGCAACTGTATCTGTGCCAGTGGCAGGTTTGCTGCCGTTGTTTACCCGGTTTTCTTGAGGAGTTGCGGTCGCTTCTGAGACAGTTTTTTCTGGCAGCTTGCCTAAGTTTCTATTCTCCGTTTTTTGATCGGGCGTAACGACTTGAGGGGCAATAGCGAGTGTATCCGCATTATTCTTAGGTATATCATTAGACGCATGACTGGTGGCCGGGATGATGTCTCCACGCACTGATTTCAGCAGTCCGTTTTCAAAAAACAGAACGACAAGTCGCTGTTCCTTGATCTCGCTGCCTTCCCGTCGCTGATAAACATAATTCCAGCGGTCGCCGTTCGAGTCATCCGGAATACGCGGCTCACCCAGAATGGTCTCTACTTGAGCTTTGGTCATGCCAGGGCGCAACTGCAATAGCATTTGCGAGGTCAAAACATGATCTTGCGGCAAGCTCAATGCAGCATCGGAAATCGAACTGTGCGCCATCAGGATAGCAGCAACGCTGGCTATGAGGCGATTCTTCAGCATGAAATTACCATTGGAATAAGCGCAGAATGTGACGATGAAATTGAAGGCACGAGTATATTGGCAAACTGTTTTATTTTATCGGTGATAAAATCTCATAAATTGCAGTTTTTGGCAATCAAAACTTGGCGGCAGCGCCTGTAAATTTGACATTTGCAGGCTGTATACAGCTGCCGATTCAGCAGAAAATTATATTAAGAGTTGGAATTTTGTTGTGAATAACATCCCTACAGACAGTCGACAGTTAGCGCTAAACACCTGGTTAAAAAACACCTTGCAGCATTCGGAATTCAGATTGACGATTGCCTCAGCAGATGCAAGTTTCAGACGTTATTTCAGGGTACATCTGGCAGATAAAACGTTAATTGCGATGGATGCGCCACCATCGCATGAAAACTGTGAGCCGTTTGTGCGAATTGCAACGTTGTTCGGTGCTGCCGGCATGCATGTGCCAGAAGTGATTGCGCAGGATCTTGCGCAAGGTTTTTTGCTGTTGAGCGATTTGGGTGATGTGACCTATTTAAGCCAGCTCAATGAAACAACCGCACCGGCTTTATATCATGACGCCAATGTGGCCTTGATCAAGTTGCAGCTGGCAAGCAAACCGGGCGTGCTGCCGAATTATGACGAGGCCCTGCTCACGCGTGAAATGCAGTTATTCCCGGACTGGTATATCGCAAAGCATTTGAATGTTACGCTGGATGACAACCAACTGCAGGCGCTGCAAAAAACGTTTGCCTTGCTTAACCAGAATATTCTGTCACAGGGACAGGTCTATGTGCATCGTGATTACCATTCACGTAACCTGATGGTATGTGAAAACAACCCGGGCGTGCTGGATTTTCAGGATGCAGTGTATGGTGCGATTACCTATGACCTGGTGTCGCTGCTGAAAGATGCCTATATCAGCTGGGATGAAGAAAAGGTTATTGATTGGCTGGTTCGTTACTGGCAGGCTGCAAAAAAACAGGATTTGCCTGTGCCGGCGGACTTCAGTGAGTTTTATCGTGATTTTGAATATATGGGTGCCCAGCGCCATATCAAGGTGCTGGGCATATTTGCAAGGCTTTACCATCGTGATGGCAAGGAAGGTTACCTGAAAGACATGCCATTGGTCATGCACTACCTGCGTAAGGTATGCGAGCGCTATATCGAATTGAAGCCATTGTTACGCTTATTGGATGTGCTGGAAAACAAACAGGCGCAGGTCGGGTATACCTTCTGATGAAGGCGATGATTCTGGCGGCAGGCAGGGGTGAGCGCATGCGGCCGCTCACTGACCACACGCCTAAACCTTTGCTCAAGGTTGGCGGTAAGCCACTGATCGTCTGGCATATCGAGCGTTTGGCCGCAGCTGGGTTTAAGGATATTGTGATTAACCATGCGCACTTGGGAGCCCAGATTGAGAATGCCCTCGGTGATGGCAGCCAATGGGGTGTACGTATTCAGTATTCGCCTGAAAAAATTGCACTGGAAACGGCTGGTGGTATCGCTAACGCCATGCCTTTGCTGGGTGATGCCCCATTCTTGGTGGTGAATGGCGATGTGTTTACCGATATTGATTTTGGCGCGTTAAAGCTGGTGTCTCCTAATGTTGCGCATCTGGTCATGGTGGATAATCCGCCGCAGCATGTAGCAGGTGATTTTGCCTTGAGTGGCGGAAAGTTGAGCGTTGAAGGCACTCAAAAGCTCACCTTTTCTGGTATTGGTATTTATCAGCCCAGCCTTTTTGCTGAAGTAAAACGAGGAGAACCTGCCAAGCTGGCGCCTTTACTTAAAGCCACAATGGTGCAGGGACTGGTCAGCGGCAGTCATCATCAGGGTGCGTGGCATGATATCGGCACGCCGGAACGTTTACAGGCACTTGATAGTCAATTGCTGAACAGTGAAAGAAACCAGAAGAAATAACACATGAATTTTCCGGATATTCCTGAATTTAAAGAGCGACGCCAGAACCTGATGCAGCGTATGCAGCATGGTATTGCCATTATCCCGACAGCCCCTGAAGCTGTCCGTAACCGAGACAGCCATTACCCGTATCGTTTCGACAGTTATTTTTATTACCTTACCGGTTTTAAGGAGCCGGAGTCATTGCTGGTACTGCTTGCTGGTGATGTGAAT
>CAZUOQ010000017.1:0-37235 GCA_964622195.1 uncultured Methylotenera sp.
GCAAAACTGACGGAAAACTCTAATTCAGCATGCCACTAAAATGGGGATGTTTACATGTTATCTTAATTTTGTACGCAACATACCTAAAAACTCCCCATCTTCACTTAGGTTGCATAAACTTACTGATCGTGAGCGTGATGTTATTATTATTCTGGCCCGGGGCTTAAGTAATAAAGAGATTGCAAAAGAATTAGATTTGGCAGAATCAACTGTAAAGATTCATATTCACGGTATTTTGCGTAAACTTCGACTCACAAGTAGGTTGCAAGCAGCTGTTTTCGTAGTGAAGCATGGTCTAGACCGAGCACTGAGTTCACAAACTTCAAATAAATAGAGGGTGTAAATAATTTTGTGTAAACGGTCATTTTGCAGGAAACTGCTTATTTACTTATGGAGTAAAAATGACCGTATCAAAACCCCTACCAACCGACTTGATCGATGGTCTGCTGGCTAATTATAAAAAGCCGGAAGATCTCATCGGTGAGAATGGATTATTAAAACAACTGACCAAAGCATTAGTTGAACGTGCGCTAGAAGCTGAAATGACCGAACACCTGGGTCATGACAAACATGAGGCCGTCACCAATGTCTCAGGTAATGCCCGTAACGGTAAAAGCCGCAAGACCCTCAAAGGCGAGTTCGGCGAACTGCCCATCGAGATTCCCCGCGACCGGGAAGGCCGCTTCGAGCCACAGCTCATTCCCAAGCATCAAACTCGCTGGACTGGCTTCGATGACAAGATCATCTCGCTGTATGCGCGCGGCATGACTGTTCGTGAGATTCAGCAGCATTTGTCCGAGATGTATGGCACGGAAATATCCCCAACCCTGATTTCCAATGTCACCGATGCCGTAATGGATGAAGTGAAGCAATGGCAGTCACGCCCGCTGGACAGTGTCTATCCTATCGTCTATCTGGATTGCATCCATGTAAAAGTACGCGATGCAGGTAGTGTACGTGCCAAAGCCATCTATCTCGCCATCGGCGTCAACATGGAAGGCCTTAAGGAAGTGATGGGGCTATGGATCGCTCAGACCGAGGGTGCCAAGTTCTGGCTGGCTGTAGTAACCGAATTAAAGAACCGTGGGGTGCAGGACATCTTCATCGCCTGTGTGGATGGCTTAAAGGGCTTCCCTGAAGCGATTGAGACCGTCTATCCGCAGGCGACGGTGCAACTATGTATCGTGCATATGGTGCGTAACAGCCTGAACTATGTGGGTTGGAACAAACGCAAGGAAGTCGCCGCTGATCTGCGTAGGGTGTACAGTGCTGCCACGCTGGCTGAAGCCGAGATGGCACTCCTGGACTTTGAGCATGAATGGCATGAAGCGTATCCATCAATTGCCAAGTCCTGGCGCGGTAACTGGCAGCGCATCATTCCGTTCTTCGACTATCCGCCAGAGATCAGACGAGTGATCTACACCACAAACGCGATTGAATCTGTGAATATGAGTTTACGCAAGGTCACCAAGAACCGCGGCTCGTTTCCGAATGACGAATCACTGATGAAACTGTTTTATTTGGCACTGCAAAACATCAGTGAGAAGTGGTCGATGCCACTAAGAGATTGGAAACCTGCCCTAAACAGGTTTACCATACAGTTCGAGGAGCGGATGCCTCGGCAGTAATTAACCGCCGTTTACACAAAATCTAAGACACCCTCAATAAATAAAAGCAACGCGGTGGGTTTATGCCCCCACGTTGCTTTTTTAAGGTTAATTTAAAACCTATTTACAATCGCCATTCCAAATCTGGATTTTCGTCAGGATTGTATGCAGTACCCCACGCACGTTGTTCTCGCTTGTAAGGTTTCTGATGCTGAGGATCGGCATCTTCAATTTCACGTGCAAGTCGATGACCATCGAAAGTAGTGTCTGCAATAATTCTAGGCGCTTCGGCATCACCAATAACAAAAACGTCTGTAATGCCGTTTTTCTCCCATTCGTCTTTACGCGCTTTCAGCTCACGATAAAGTTTATCTTCTGAAACTCGGGAGGTTACTAAAATTACCGTATCGCATTCATGCCACTCATGTGAGTTATTTTCTTTACGCGGCAATATACCAGCACCTTTATATTCGCGCTTATAACCTTCGCCCCAGATATTAAATAGTTCAACTCGACCATTCTCTACTTTAGAACAACCAGTCTCGCCCAGCACCTTAATTCCCAACTCATGAATTAAGCGTTGCATGTTAGCTCCTTCTAAAGTGAAGTCCATATAAGCACCTAATGGACTCACTGTAGCTACGGTTACATCATGGCCAGCGCGCGCAAATTTTTCAGCTAAACTCGGCGCCATGTAATAAGCATCGTAATTGATAATCATCACTCGTTTTCCAACAGTCTTTTTACCTTCAAAAACTTGTTCAGGTGTTAAAACATGTGGAAGGCTGGCGTCAGCACCAGGAATAGGCTCGTGTGTACGGTGATTGACACCGGTAGTGCTCCATTTGGCACCGGTGGCAATTACAACGCGTGATGCACCATAAGCTAAAATGTCATCTGCGGTCATTGGCTTAACGCCTAATGCAAGCTGACATTGTTTGTTCTTTTTGATTAATTTGTTAAGTTGAGTTTCTCGGTAATCACGGTGATAACTCCATTCGCCAAGTCCAGGCAGTGTGGCTACTTCATTGACATATCCACCGATCTTTTCTCTGGAATCGACCAAGTGAACCGTATAACCTCGTTCCATCAGGACACGAGCACACTCTGAGCCAGAAGGTCCCGCACCAATAACTAAAACATCATGATTAGATTTGGCTGGTTCAAATTTCTCTGGGTGCCAACCACGTCGATATTCTTCACCTGCTGTAGCATTTTGAGTACAGATGAATGGCACCCCACCCATTTCCCAGCGTGAGATACATACATTACAGCCAATACAGGTGCGAATATCGTCAATACGGCCTTCATCAATCTTGCGAGGTAACCATGGGTCGGCAATTGAGGGTCTTGCTGCTCCAATAATATCCACGATTCCAGAATTAATAACTTGTAACATTTTTTCTGGATCATAATATCTACCAACACCTACTACTGGTTTATTTGTGGCTTGTTTGATATGACGGATCCAGTCATTTTCATGACCGATTTGGTAGAAACGTGAAGGGCCTGCATCTTCACCCCATTCTGTAATATCACCAATATTTACGTCCCACAAATCTAAATAAGGTGATGCCAGCTCAATAAATTTCAGGCCATCTTCACCAATTTCTACACCTTTTCCACCATATAATGTATCAACAGCACAGCGCGTTACCAAGCCAATATCGTCTCCACATGCGCGACGAATTTTCTCAAGTGTTTCTACCCAGAATCGCGCACGATTCGCAAAGCTTCCACCATATTCATCAGTACGTCGGTTGTAATAGGGGTTGAGCCACTGCATAGGGCCATACGCGTGGGCTCCATAAACATTGACTAAGTCAAAGCCTGTATCACGAGCTCTAAGTGCTGCATCAACATACTGTTGTTGCAGTCTGTGAAGTTCGTCTTTATCTGCAGCATGGTTATATGTAAAACCTGGACAATTGGGAACGGTAGCAAAGTCTGAGTTGTACTGGCTTGGCCCTCTTGAAATTGTTCTTGATTCCAGACCAGGGGCATGAGGGCCGCCGTAAAACAGCTCACATCCAGCAAGAGAGCCATGGCTGTGAACGTGATCTACCATTGCTCTAAGGTTACGCATATCGCCTTGATCCCAAATGCGAGCCGTAATCCTTAATGTATCATCGCACTCTGGGTGAATAGAGCACTGCTCCGTGTTAACTGCTCCCCATCCACCTTCAGCTTTAATGCCGCGGTGAGCCATGTTCATGCCAGGGGAGTTTGTACCAGCGCCATTGCAATGAGGGACCTGGTAAAAACGGTTGCGAATAGTTTTAGAGCCAATCTTAACGGGGGTAAATAAAATATCAAATCTTGGATCTCTTGCCATAATATAAATCTCCAATATTAAAATTCTTGAAACTGCGTAGAGTTCAATAAAGCCCAACTCACTCTATAGCTTGCTTCTTTGAGTTGCTTCACGAAGTAGCTCAATCCCCAAATGGAGCAGCAACATCCTGTCCAATTCTGATTGCAAAAATCTTTTGGACAGTTTCTAAAGTTTTCCAAGTGCCCTTGAATCCAGCCTCAACAAAGAAACTGTCACCGCCAACATAAGTTTTTGATTCACCATTGTCATTAGTAAGGGTAGCCTTACCCTTGAACATGTGTACCATTTCATCTGCGTTATAAGTAACTTGGTAGGTGCCCGGAGTCGCTTCCCAGAAGCCTGTAAGAAACTTTCCATCAGCTGGTGCATGCTCTATCCAGGTTTTCATAGTAGGCTTCCCTTCAACTGGTTTCCAACCTCCCAAATCAGTCGTGATAGGTGCAGAGTTTGGGGCATCAAACTTTCCAAACGAAATTATTTTCATTTAGTATCTCCAAGAATTATTAATTAAAAATCAAAAAGTTATTGAGTTAGTTTTTCATAAAAAAACTTAACAAACACATTGCTCTTAATGAATATTCCAGACAATACTAACTAAGACTTAGTCCTTATGAACTAAGCTTAAAACGATATGCGAAGTAGGCTAGGGTGGGAAAACCGTAAAATATATTGAGTGAAGTTTACATTTTTGAATCAACATCATTACGATGTTTAAATTAGCAAGTACGTGTCACGTAATGAAGGCGCATTGAAGTGGCCTTAACTAAAGAGCTTGCATCAAAATAGGAATTGTTTGAGCATTAATATCAAACATAGATGATTGGTTACTTAATGCAAAGCCTAAAATTAATGCTGCAAAGATAAGAGTTTTTGTTTAAATAGACATTATCATATGTTCATTTAAGCGATTTAAGTCCAATAGAGAATGCGGACGCTAGTACTCAGTAACGCAATTTTATGAAAATTCCATCTAATAAGGATTGATTTATCATTACTCAGTTAAAAATCCGTCAAAAAATCACTGGGTTACTGCTGTTTTATTTTTTTGTTGCATTAATTGCAATAGGCACAACCTTGCTGGTTTCATTACGTTTAGAAGGTGGCGCTGCGGCAATTAATGATGCCGGCAGTGAGCGTATGCGCTCATATCGCATTGCATACCTGCTGCAACAGCAAGTAGACAATCCCTCTGCACAGTTGCTAGGTGATATCAGGCATGAAATGGCATTGTTTGA
The DNA here is from genome assembly GCA_964622195.1 of uncultured Methylotenera sp. GTDB lineage: Bacteria > Pseudomonadota > Gammaproteobacteria > Burkholderiales > Methylophilaceae > Methylotenera. Next base: position 5,178 of record CAZUOQ010000017.1, read on the forward strand.
AATGACTTTAAAAGAGCTGGCACACGGTAATCCTCAACGTCCATTATATTTACCTAAGGATCAGTATGTTAATGCGCAAATGATCCACTTAATTCATTTTTGGCAGGCCGACATCAAGACCCATATTGAAAGAGTCCTTAACACTTCGGATGCAGCTAATCAGCAAGCGGAATTAAAGCGCTTTCGACCATTGCTAGAGCAATATGTAGCTGGAATTAATGATTTAGTGATTATGGTTGAGAATAATAACGCCCATGCCGCTGCATTATTGCGTTATATACAGATCGCTTTAGTTATTCTCGCTATGATCGGGACAGTTTCGTTGCTCTATCTTTTTTCGCATATGGTGGTACGCCCCATATGGCAGCTTCGGCATGGTATTAGCAGAATGGCAGCAGCTGATTTTGATGTACGAGTGCCTGTAACAAGTCAAGATGAATTTGGTGAGTTGGCTGTTGGGTTTAATCGTATGGCGGATGAATTGCGTGATATATATGCCACGCTAGAGCATCGAGTGGAGGAGAAAACGCGCAGCATCGAAGCCAAGAATCGAGAGCTGGCCGCACTGGATAAAGCTATGGCAATATCGGAAGAGCGCAATCTTTTTGCACAGGAGCTGCATGATAGCATCGCGCAGTCCCTGGCCTTTCTCAATATCCAGATTCAGATGCTGCAGGAAGATTTGCAGAAGGATCGCATTGCAGAAGCATTAAAGGGTTTAGCGCAGATTCGTGAGGGCGTGCAGGAAAGCTATGATGATGTGCGTGAACTGCTGCTGCATTTTCGTACCCGTATTGATAGCACTGATCTGCAAACGGCTATTAGTAGCGCCCTGGAAAAGTTTCAAGGACAAACCGGTATTAACACGAGTTTCGACACACACGGCAATGCGCCTGATTTATTGCCGGAACAGGTGTTGCAGATTATGCATATAGTGCAGGAGTCACTCTCTAATGTGCGTAAACATGCGAAAGCCAGTCAGATTAAGATAGTATTAAATTGTGCAGATCAGTGTGTGATAGATATATATGATAATGGCGTAGGTTTTGACGTGACAGTCGATGCCGGAGATAACCATGTTGGTTTGCGTATTATGCGTGAGCGTGCGCAGAAAATTGGTGCTGAATTAATATTTGAATCCGGCAAGGATGAGGGAACGCACATTAGCCTTATACTTTCGGAAAATTGTGGATAGAGATCGTCCCTATGAATGTAATTCGTGTTTTGATTATTGATGACCATACGCTGTTTCGCAGCGGTATCAAGTTATTACTGGAACGTCAGGAAGGTTTTGAAGTTGTAGGCGAGGCTGGTGATGGTTTAGATGGCGCGAAGCGCGCTAAAACGCTCAATCCGGATGTTGTTTTGCTGGATTTGCATATGCCTGGCACCAGTGGTTTGGCAGCTATTCCGTTACTGCTGGAAGAGACGCCACAAGCACAAATTGTCATGCTGACAGTATCTGAAGATGCCGAAGACCTACTAGATGCTATGCGCGCTGGAGCCTGTGGTTATTTGTTGAAGAATATAGATACGGATTTTTTATTAGACTCAATAAGGCGTGCCGCAAACGGAGAGTCTGTGATGTCACCACAGATGGCAGTCAGAGTAGCTGATGCCATTCGTAAACCGAAATATAACAATTTAAATGCAACTTCTGATTCAGTAGAGCTCTCCCCACGTGAGCGTGAAGTTATCATCAAGTTAGCACGCGGAGGCAGCAATAAAGACATTGCACGCGCACTAAATATGGCGGAATCTACAGTTAAGATTCATGTGCAGAGCATACTTCGCAAGCTCAATTTATCAAGCCGGGTGCAGGCTGCGGTATATGCAGTTGAGCATGGCCTAGTAGATTAAAGCTGTAAATCAGGCCATAGATAATAACACCCACAAAACCTTTTCCATTAGCCAAAAGAACTAGTTCTTATGCTTCACGTTTCAAATCCTTTTGGAATTTAAGACATTGATGTAAATCAAATCATTTTGCCATTCAATCCGTAAACTCACTGAGGTCATACATCAGCACAAACTGATGATGAATTATCAACGTGAAGGAGTGATTGATGGCGACGCAACAATATAAAGCATGGTCGGTAGTCATTGCGAGTACGCTGTCTTTTACCGTGTGCTTCATGATCTGGATGATGTTCGCGGTCATAGGTATTCCGATTAAAGAAACACTAGGGTTGAGCGAAACTCAGTTCGGCGTTCTGATCTCCACTCCGGTATTAACCGGATCTCTAATTCGCCTGCCGCTAGGCATGTGGACCGACAAATTCGGCGGTCGCATCGTATTTTTTATTCTGATGCTTTCTACCGTTATTCCTATTTACCTGATTTCCTTTTGTACTGAGTACTGGCAGTTCTTGGTGACAGGCTTATTTGTTGGTGTTGCCGGTGGATCATTCACGGTTGGTATCGCTTATTGCGCGCGTTGGTTTCCAAAAAGCAGACAAGGCCTGGTCATGGGGATTTTTGGCGCTGGCAATACCGGTGCGGCAGTCACCAAGCTGGTTGCACCTGTCATAGTAGTAGGTTTTGGCTGGGCTATGGTACCGCAAGTGTATGCGGTAATGATGCTGGTGACGGCTATTCTATTCTGGTTTTTCACATTTTCAGATCCTGCGCATAAGTCAGGCAAGAGCATCACTGTCCGCGAGCAACTGGTGGTTTTAAAAGACCCGAAAGTCTGGAAGTACAGCCAATATTATTCAATCGTGTTCGGCGGCTATGTTGCGCTGGCCTTGTGGATGACTAAATATTACATTGGCGAGTACGGTTTTGATCTTAAAACAGCTGCGCTGATGGCAGCGGCGTTTAGCATCCCGGGCGGGGTGCTACGTGCGGTAGGCGGTCATTTCTCAGATAAGTTCGGCGCACATACCGTGACATGGTGGGTGCTCTGGGTTTCTCTGGTGTGCCTGTTTTTCCTGTCATATCCGCAAACTCAGATTTCTATCGTCACAGTCAAAGGTCCACAGGCTTTCCATCTTGGCCTGAACGCGACTTGGTTCACTGTCATTATGTTCACCATGGGTATTGCTTTTGCAATCGGCAAAGCCTCGGTCTTTAAATATATTTCAGATGATTACCCGCACAACATCGGTGTAATTTCAGGTGTGGTAGGCCTTGCCGGCGGCTTGGGCGGCTTCCTCATGCCTATCATGTTCGGCGCGCTGCTCGATTTCACCGGCGTGCGTTCTTCAGCCTTCATGCTCATGTTCGGCATTGTCTGGGTATCGCTTATCTGGATGTACTGGACAGAAGTGCGTCCGGTGAAAATCGGTCGTCACTATGAGCGCCAGTTATCAAAACAAGATGCATCAAAACAAGCTGCATCAATTTAGGGGAAACACGATGTCAACCAACATAGAAGTATGGAACGTCGAAGACAACAGTTTTTGGGAATCTACCGGCAAGCGTATTGCCTACCGTAATTTGTGGATTTCAGTGCCAGCCTTGCTGTGCGGTTTTGCCGTATGGCTCATGTGGGGCATTATTACCGTGCAGATGAGTAATCTGGGCTTTCCGTTCAGTAAAGACGAGTTGTTTACGCTCACTGCGATTTCAGGTCTGGCGGGTGCCACCATGCGTATTCCGTCTTCATTTTTTATTCGCCTTGCCGGCGGACGTAATACGATATTTCTGACTACCGCCATGTTGCTGAGTCCGGCAATTGGTACCGGTATTGCGTTGCAACATCCGGAATGGCCGTTATGGGTGTTTCAACTCATGGCGCTGTGGTCAGGTGTAGGCGGCGGCAACTTTGCCAGTTCCATGAGCAATATCAGTACATTCTTCCCTAAACGCCTGCAAGGCACCGCACTTGGCCTTAACGCGGGCTTGGGTAACTTCGGTGTCACCACCATGCAGATTCTGATTCCGCTGGTGATGACAGTCGGCGTATTCGGTGCACTCGGCGGTGACGCAACCGTGCTGGTGAAAGACAGCGGCTGGATTTTCGGCAAGATTCCGGCAGGCACACCTACTTTTATCCAGAATGCCGGTTATGCCTGGGTGATTTCTTTAGTGCCACTGGCAATATTGTGCTTCTGGGGCATGAATAATCTGCTGCCAATTTCTGCAGATGCGCGTAGCACCTTGCTGGCCTTCATCAAAATCACCTGGCTGTATACCCTGGCATTTGTGCCTGCCATTGCCGGCTTGTATCTATATTTACCGGCACCTACCGGTTTGGGGTTGCTGAATATGTGGGTAGCCATGCCGCTCATCATCGGGTCGACCTTGCTTATTATGAAACTGGCGGCTTTTGGCACGATGAAAGAAAACATCGCCAAACAGTTTTCGATTTTCAAAAATAAACACACATGGTCGATGACGGCGCTATATCTGGTGACTTTCGGTTCCTTTATCGGCTTTTCTATGGCGTTACCACTTTCAATTACCGTCATATTCGGTGAGCAGCATATATTTGATGCAGCCACCCAGACCTGGTCACATGTAAAAAACCCGGCAGCACCTTCTGCGCTTACTTATGCATGGATCGGGCCATTTGTGGGGGCGTTGATTCGCCCGGTCGGCGGTTGGGTTTCAGATAAGGTAGGTGGCTCCATCGTTACGCAGATTATTTCTGCCGTGATGGTGCTGGCTTCTGCTTATGCCGGTTACATCATGATGCAGGCTTACCATTCAGCTACACCTGAGATTTTCTTTACCCAATTTTTAGTGGTGTTTGTTGTGCTGTTTGCGGCTACCGGTTTAGGTAACGGCTCAACCTTTAGAACAGTAGGTGTGATATTCGATCGTGTACAGGCCGGCCCGGTGCTCGGCTGGACTTCTGCTGTTGCTGCTTATGGCTCATTCATTGCGCCGGAAGTGATTAAAGGCCAAATCAAGGCAGGCACACCTGAGATGGCGATGTATGGCTTTGCCGTGTTTTATGCCCTGTGCCTGATATTGAACTGGTGGTTCTATCTGCGTGCAGGTAGCGAGATTAAAAACCCATAAACTTTGAATACTAAGTTAAGAATTATTAAGGAGTAAGTTGCTATGAGTCACTTTCTGGATAGACTGAAATTTTTTGATAAGGTTAAAGCCACCTTTTCCAATGATCACGGTATTGTCACCAATGAAGACCGTCAGTGGGAGGATGCTTACCGCCATCGCTGGCAGCACGACAAAGTGGTGCGTTCAACGCATGGTGTGAACTGTACTGGTGGCTGTTCCTGGAAGATTTTTGTCAAGAACGGGCTGGTATCGTTCGAGATGCAGCAGACAGATTATCCACGCACACGTGACGATCTGCCTGACCATGAACCGCGTGGCTGCCAACGTGGTGCTTCATTTTCATGGTATCTGTATAGTCCGCACCGGATCAAACATCCTTTGATTCGCGGCCGTTTGATTGACCTTTATCGCGCCGAGCGCAAAACCGGTAAAGATCCGGTGGAAGCATGGGCAGCGATTCAGTCTGATGAACAGAAACGTAAGTCGTACACTGCGGTGCGCGGTTTAGGTGGTTTTGTTCGCACTTCATGGGATGAAGTCAATGAAATCATCGCAGCAGCCAACGTTTATACGATAAAAAAATGGGGCCCAGACCGCATATTCGGTTTTTCACCCATTCCTGCCATGTCCATGATTTCCTATGCTGCCGGTTCGCGTTACCTGTCATTGATCGGTGCGGCCTGCGGTTCATTTTACGATTGGTACTGTGATTTACCTGCTGCCAGCCCACAAACCTGGGGTGAGCAGACTGATGTGCCTGAGGCGGCAGACTGGTACAACTCTACTTATATCATCATTACCGGTGCCAATCTGCCGATGACGCGTACGCCGGATGCGCACTTTGCATCAGAAGTCCGTTATAAAGGTGCAAAAATCGTGGCGATGGCACCGGATTATGCCGAGTTCTGCAAGTTCTCTGATCTGTGGATGCCAATCAAACAGGGTACGGATGCTGCTGCGTTTCTGGCCATGGGCCATGTAGCGCTGAATGAGTTCTACATCAATAGCCAAGACCCATATTTCCAGGAATATGCACGTAAATATACTGATTTGCCGATGCAGGTGATGCTGCGCGAACATGATGATGCTTATGTTTCTGACAGATTCCTGCGCGCTTCTGATTTTGATGGCGCACTGGGTGAAACCAACAATCCTGACTGGAAAACCACAGTTTTTGACCGCAAATCATGTGCATTTGTGGCGCCTAACGGCAGTATCGGTTTCCGCTGGGGTGAAGATGGCAAATGGAATCTGCTGGAGCAGGCTGACAGTCATGAGATTACGGCTGAACTCACCTGTATTGATGATAGGGATGATGTTGTGTCTGTCGGCTTCCCGCATTTTACGCAGGGCGAGAGTGCCTTGTTATATCGCAATGTACCGGTACGCAGGGTCAAACTCGCGAACGGTGAAGAAGCTCTGGTAGCTACAGTATTTGATATGCAGGTCGCACAATATGGCATTGATCGCGGTCTGGGTGGAGAAAATGTTGCAACAAGCTATGATGATGCGAGTGTTGCTTACACCCCGGCCTGGGCAGAAAAAGTTACCGGCGTGAAAGCGGCCGATATTGAGCGTACCGGCCGTGAGTTTGCTTATAACGCCTCTAAAACCAAGGGTAAATCCATGGTGATTATGGGTGCGGCGATTAACCACTGGTACCACAATGATCTGGCCTACCGTGCGATCATGAACCTGCTGCATATGTGCGGTTGCGTAGGACAGACCGGCGGCGGCTGGGCGCACTATGTAGGTCAGGAAAAACTGCGTCCGCAGGCTGGCTGGGCGCCAATTGCTTTTGCTACCGATTGGCACCGTCCGCCACGCCACACCAACTCGACTTCTTACTGGTATTTCCATACCGACCAATGGCGTTATGAAACACTGAATGCAGATAGCCTGCTGTCACCGGCAGGTAAAGGCAAAAACAAGGGTAATTCAATAGCGGATTACAACGTAAAAGCGGCGCGTATGGGCTGGCTGCCATCGATGCCTAACTTCAATGCCAACCCGATTGAATTGGCTGAAGAGGCAATGAAAAATGGCGCTACCGATGAAGCCTCTGTGGCCAAATATGTAGCCGATAAATTGAAATCCGGTGAGTTGGATGTGGCTTATGCCGACCCGGATAACCCAGTTAACTGGCCGCGCAACCTGTTCGTATGGCGCGCTAATCTGATCGGCTCTTCTGCAAAAGGCCATGAGTATTTCCTCAAGCATCTATTAGGTGCACAGAATGGCGTGTTGCAGGAGTCAGGTGCCGGTCGTGATAACAAAGAAGTGAAATGGCATGATGATGCCCCTATCGGCAAGCTGGATCTGATGGTGGATATCAACTTCCGCCTCAATTCAACCGGTGCTTATTCCGATATTATTCTGCCAACTGCAACCTGGTATGAAAAGAACGACCTCAATACCACAGACATGCACCCGTTCATTCATCCGCTGTCAGAGGCGGTATCACCAGGCTGGGAATCCAAGTCAGACTGGCAGATTTTCAAGACCATTGCCAAGACATTCTCGCCGCTGGCTGCAAAACATCTAGGCACCAAGAAAGAAGTGGTGGCTTTGCCTATGCAGCATGACTCAGCCGCAGAACTGGCGCAGCCTTTCGGTGAGGTGAAAAACTGGAAAGAAGGCGACTGTGAACCTATTCCGGGTAAAACCATGGCGATCATCAAGCTGGTTGAGCGTACTTATGGCGATACTTATCGCAAGTTTATTGCGTTAGGCCCGCTGATGACCAAGCTCGGCAACAATATCAAGGGCATCGACTGGAATACGGATAGAGAGTACGAAGAGCTCAAGAAGCATAACAGTACCGTGACAGAACCCGGTATCTCTTTCGGCATGCCTTCACTGGCGGAAGATATTGAAGTGTGTGATTCAGTCATGCGTATGGCGCCGGAAACCAACGGTGAAGTCGCGCATAAATCATGGACTGCGTTGTCACACAAAACCGGTATTGATCACCATCACCTCTATGCCGGCCGCCATGAAGACAAGTTCACATTCAAGGATATTCAGGCACAGCCGCGCAAGATCATCACCGCGCCAACCTGGTCCGGTATCGAATCCGAGCATGTGTCTTACACAGCAGGCTACACCAATATCCATGAGCATATCCCGTTCCGCACGCTGACCGGTCGCGCACATTTTTATCAGGACCATGAATGGATGCTGGATTTCGGCGAAGGCTTCTGTACTTATAAACCGATGGTTGATCTGGGTGAACTCAATGCGTTGCCTAAGAGCGTGACCTCCAAGCCGCATCTGGAACTGAACTGGATTACACCGCACAGCAAATGGGGCATCCACTCTTCTTATCAGGATACGCTGCGTATGCTGACATTGTTCCGTGGCGGCCCGTATGTCTGGCTGTCAGAAGATGATGCCAAATCAGTAGGCATTGAAGACAATGACTGGGTAGAAGCCTTGAATCATAACGGCGCTACCGTGGCGCGCGCTGTGGTGTCGCAGCGCATACCGCGCGGCATGGCCATGATGTACCACGCACAGGAAAAAAATGTGAATGTGCCGGGCTCGCCTACCACCGGTAAACGCGGTGGCATTTTAAATGCAGTAACCCGCGTCATCATGAAGCCGACCAATATGATCGGCGGCTATGCACAGCTTTCTTACGGTTTCAATTACTACGGCACGGTTGGCTGCCAGCGCGACACGATGGTGGCGCTGCATAAGATCGCGGATAAAGACATCGATTGGCTGGAACGTCCGCTTACTCCGGAACGTGAAGCGCAACTTAACCCAGTTGGCATTGGTGCCCGTTAACCCCCACCACTCCACCATATTGGGGGAGGGAGGGGGTAGAAAAATTAGAAGGAGATAGATAATGAAAGTACGCGCACAATTCGCCTTTGTCTTTAATCTGGACAAATGTATCGGCTGTCACACCTGCTCTGTTACCTGTAAGAACGTGTGGACGAATAGAAAAGGTGTTGAATATGCATGGTTCAACAACGTTGAATCAAAACCCGGCGTCGGTTACCCGAAGCAATGGGAAAACCAGGAAGTATGGAACGGTGGCTGGGAGCTCAAAAATGGCAAGCTGGAGCTTAAATCCGGCAGCCGCGCTTCCAAATTGCTGAACATTTTCGCCAATCCGGACATGCCGGAAATAGACGACTACTACGAGCCGTTTACCTATAACTATGCGCATTTGCAAAACGCGCCGCTGTCAGAAGCGACCCCAACGGCACGCCCGATATCGGCGATTACCGGCGAAAGCATGGAAAAAATCAAATGGGGCCCGAACTGGGAAGATGACCTGGCCGGTGAGTTCCATAAGCGCAGCAAAGACAAGAATCTGGAGAATATCCAGAAAGAGATGTATGGCCAGTTTGAAAATACTTTTCATATGTATTTGCCGCGCATCTGTAATCATTGCCTGAATGCATCATGCGTGGCGGCTTGTCCGTCAGGCTCCATCTACAAACGCGAAGAAGATGGCATTGTGCTGGTAGATCAGGATAAATGCCGCGGCTGGCGCATGTGTGTAAGCTCATGTCCGTATAAAAAAGTGTTCTACAACTGGGAATCCGGCAAGGCCGAGAAGTGCGTAGGATGCTACCCGCGTGTGGAATCCGGCATGCCGACGGTATGTTCCGAATCCTGCGTTGGCCGTATTCGTTACAACGGCATCATGCTATATGACGCTGACCGCATTGAAGAGCTCGCCAGCATGGAAGATGAGCAGGACTTGTACGAAGCACAATGCAAGATATTCCTCGACCCGAATGACCCGGAAGTGATTGCAGCAGCGCGCAAAGAAGGCATCAACGAAGATTGGCTGGATGCAGCGCGTAAATCACCGATCTGGAAAATGGCGATGGACTGGAAAATCGCTTTCCCTATGCACCCTGAGTTCCGCACCTTGCCGATGGTGTGGTACGTACCACCGCTTTCTCCTGTGCAGTCACAGATTGATCAGGGTAATTTGCCGGTGGGCCCGGATGGCGCAATTCCGGTGGCAGGCACTATGCGCTTGCCGGTACAGTATCTGGCTAATCTGCTGACAGCCGGTAAAACTGAACCGATTGAAAGTGCCTTGAATCGTTTGATTGCAATGCGCAGTTATCAGCGTTCAGTGCATGTAGAAGGCAAAGCGGATACGCGTGCACTGGAAGCGGCCGGCATCACCGAAGATCAGGCCAAAGAAATGTATCGCTATCTTGCTATCGCTAACTATGAAGATCGCTTTGTAATTCCTACTGGCCATACCGAAGAAACGCTGGATGATGCATTTGGCTTCCAGGGACAAAATGGTTTCACTTTTGGCAACGACAGTTCACACGGCGTTTCTAAAATTACCTTGTTCCCACGTCGTCGCAAAGACACGGTTGAACCTAAAGATCTGGCACCATTGAGTGACAAAAACTAAGGAAATGCATCATGAAAATCTATAAATTATTATCAGTGCTGCTGGAGTATCCAGACCAAGAGTTAATTGATCATATTCCAGAATTGCTTGAGATTTTTCCGCAGCTGGATGCAGACAATACCGAACGTGATGCATTGCAGAGTTTTATCAATCATCTGCAAAGTATGCCACTGACAGAACTGCAGGCGGACTATGTGAAGACGTTTGATATGGTGCCCGAACACAGCCTGCACCTGACGCATCATCTGTTCGGCGATGACAAGAATCGTGGTCCGGCTTTAATCGACTTGGGTGAGTTGTATAAAGATTACGGCGTAGAGGTGGTGACGAATGAACTGCCGGATTATCTGCCGCTGATACTGGAATTCACGGCGCAGCTTGATGACAGTGAAGCAACCGTGTTTTTGGCAGATGCGAAAAAAGTGTTAGGCGTGCTGACCGAGAATCTAACTAAAGTTGAAAGCCCTTACGCGGCACTGCTGTCGATTATTGAGAATCGCGCAACGCTTAGCAAGCTGGCTGCATAAAGGAGAGCGAAATGAGCTTACATAATTTTCTTTACGGTGTTTACCCTTATATTGCACTGACGGTATTTTTACTCGGCAGCTGGTTACGGTTCGATAGAGAGCAGTACACATGGAAAAGTGACTCCAGCCAGCTGCTGTCAAAAGCCAATATGCGGCTGGGTAGCAACTTGTTCCACGTTGGTATTATTGCAATCTTTTTCGGTCATGCCGTTGGTTTGCTTACGCCGCACAGTGTATTCAAAGCACTGGGCGTATCCGATATGGCGCACCAGATGATTGCGATCTGGGCTGGTTCCATATTTGGCGCAATGTGTTTAATCGGTGGTGCGATACTCTGGCTGCGCCGCATGTTTAACGCTCGTGTATCCGCTGCAAGCCGTGGTTCAGATAAGTTCATACTGACATGGCTGCTGATCACCTTGCTTATCGGCTTATCTACCATCCCGGTATCTATCAGCCATGCCAATCACAATAATCCGGGCGTGATGATCGCGCTGGCAGAGTGGGTGCAAAGCATTATTTACCTGCACCCTGATCCATCATTGTTAAACGGCGTAGACACTATTTTCAAAGTGCATCTGTTCTTTGGCATGACGGTATTTCTGGTTTTTCCGTTCACACGCATGGTGCATGTGTGGAGCGCGCCTTTCGGCTACATCGGCAGACCTTACCAGATCGTGCGCAGTAAACGATTCCGTTAACCGGCATTCGATAAGATGCGTGATGTTTCAAAATTTCTGAGCGGTTTTCGTCGCTTCCAGCAAAGTTATCTGGGCGAGCAGCGCGCGTTATTTGAGCAGCTTGTTCAGCAAGGCCAGAAGCCGCGTGCGCTGGTCATTGCCTGCTGCGATTCGCGTTGTGATCCGGCGCTGCTGACGGATTGCGACCCCGGTGATATGTTTGTGGTGCGCAATGTCGCAAATCTGGTACCGCCGCATGTACAGGCAACGTACTTTGCAGCAACGACCTCAGCCATTGCATTTGCGGTCCATAACCTGGAAGTCGAACACATTATCGTCATGGGGCATGCGCAATGCGGCGGCATTCGTGCTTTGATGGAACATAAAACGCCTGACTGTAACGAAGAAGAGCTGATCGCCAAGTGGCTGGGTATAGCTGAAGAGGCACGCCAGCAGGTGCTGCGGGAGTTTAATGATAAACCGATACAAATGCAGGCGCATGCCTGTGAGCAATCTGCCATTCTGGTTTCTTTGGAAAACCTGATGTCGTATCCGTGGATCAGCAGCCGTGTGCAAGAGGACAAGCTGACGCTGCATGGCTGGTATTTTGATATGCGCCACGGTGAATTATATGAGTACCGTCCCGAAAGCGGCGTGTTTGAAGTACTGGTCGACAATCTGGAAGTTGCGACCTATCAGATATAAGCCGGCTGCCAGATAGTAATAAATAACATATCAATGATTGAAATTAAGGATATTGTGATGAGCCGTCGATTAAGTATTTCTGTATTTTCTGCCTTATTGGCGATGTGGGCTGCTCCGGTTTTGGCCGAAGAAGCTGTAGCAGCTGCGCCTGAAACGCTGCTTGATGCGATCATGCAGGGCAAGCCAATGACCAATTTCAGGCTCCGCTATGAGAACGTCAATCAGGAAGGTTACCAGTCAACTGCGGCTAATGCCAAAAAGCTCGAAACTGGCGAGGCGTTCACCTTGCGCAGTTTAATCGGCTGGCAAACCGCACCGTTTAAAAATTTCAGCTTTGCCGCACAACTCACGGATGTGCATGAGTTTAACAATGATTTCAATGACCGGCGTGATAATGTACCGGAGCCGGGAAAGAGCGCATACCCGAATATTGTTGACCCCGGTTACACAGATGTTAACCAGCTGTATGTAGATTGGACCGGTATCAACGATACCAAGCTGCGCCTAGGTCGCCAGCAGCTTAATCTGGATAATGTGCGTTTTATCGGTGACATCGGTTTCAGGCAGAATATGCAGGTGTTTGACGGTGTTTCCGTGCTGAATAAAAGCATTAGCGATGTGGAAATCTTTGCCGCCCATTTCAGCAAAGTGCGCCAGATTACGACCAAGCTGCGCGATGGCAATATCGACATTGTTAATGCGAAATACAAGATATCACCCACCGAGTCACTGATCGGTTATGGCTATCTGATAGATATGGAGAATCTGGGGCAAAACGGCGGCAATCCGGCCGCTATTGCTACAGCATCACAAGGACAAGGCGGTAATGGACTAGGCGCCAGTCAGGATACTCCAAGCACTTCAAATGCTACGACTGATGCCAGCAGCAAAACCTTTGGTGTACGTTTGGATGGCGCACATAAAGTAAACGACGACTGGAAATTACTTTATACCGCGGAGTATGCGAAACAGGACGACTATCGCGGCGGCAATCCGCTGATCGATGCGCACTACTTCAAACTAGGCGGCGGCGCTGCCTATGGTGCATGGTCGGTACGTCTGGATCATGAGAAACTATCCAGTAATGATGGTAAATATGCGTTCCAGACGCCGTTAGGCACTAACCACCTGTTTCAGGGCTGGGCAGACGTATTTTTGGCCACACCACGCCAAGGCATGGAAGATACTTTTATCAGTATTGCCGGCAGTATCGCCAAAGCCAAACTATACGCGGAATACCATGTGTTTAAAGCAGACGAGAAATACCAGTCGCTCAACAGTAAGTTCGGTGATAAATACGGCACCGAGCTGGATCTCAGCGTGACTTATCCATTCAGCAAGGAGCTACTGGGAAAAGTTGAATACGCCAGATTCAACGAAAGTGATGTCTACGGTACTAACTTGCAAAATGCCGCGCGTAAAGGCGATAAAGAAATCGTCTGGGTAACCGGCATGTATACGTTCTAACATAACGCACAACATGAACTCTTCCCCTGTATTAATCGATGGTTTTGGCCGCAAAGTGGATTACATTCGCCTGTCGATTACCGACCGCTGCGACTTCCGCTGTGTGTACTGTATGTCTGAAGATATGCAGTTTCTGCCGCGAGATGAAGTGCTGTCGCTCGAAGAGTGCGCCCGATTAGTCAAAGCGTTTGTCTCGCTCGGCGTAAAAAAAGTCCGTATTACCGGCGGGGAACCTCTAGTGCGTAAAAATGCCTTGTGGCTTTTTAATGAAGTAGGCCACTTACCGGGCTTGAATGAACTGGTAGTCACTACCAATGGTTCGCAGCTTGAGCATCAAGCGCAGGATTTGAGGCGAGCAGGCGTGCGACGCGTCAATATCAGCCTCGATAGTCTGGATCAAAAACGCTTCCGCCAGATCACGCGTGTGGGCGAGCTTGATAAAGTGCTGCGCGGCATAGCCGCCGCCAAGCAGGCGGGTTTTGATAATATCAAGCTCAACACATTGCTGATGCGCGGCATCAATGATGATGAAGCGATAGCGATGGTTGCGTTCGCAATAGGGCAGGGAATCGATATTTCTTTTATTGAAGAAATGCCGCTCGGCCAGGTAAGCCACGCCCGTGATTCGACCTATGTCAGTAATGAAGAAACTTTGAAACTACTGCGTTCTCGTTATGATCTGATCGCAAGTGTTGAGTCTACGGGTGGCCCTGCTCGTTACTGGTATGTCCCTAACACCAATACAAGGGTTGGCTTTATTTCGCCAAATAGCCATAATTTCTGTGAATCATGCAATCGAGTGCGAATCAGCAGCAAGGGTGAGCTATATTTGTGCCTGGGCCAAGAAAATAAGGTCGATTTAGCACCTCTGTTGAGACAGTTTCCACATGATGATGAGCCATTAAAACAGGCTATAGTCAGCAGTATGCAGGCCAAACCAAAAGGTCATGATTTCAATCTAAAAAGGGCTGAACCCGCAGTCATAAGATTTATGTCGCATACTGGCGGTTAATATCTGGCCTCGTTAATGATAAAAGCAGGCTTAAGGAAAATCATGAAAAACTTCAAAATTCTGTGGGCTATTATCTGTACGCTGCTGATAGTTTTAATTGCCGTTGCCTATAAATTTGTTCAAGGCAGTGTTGCTGTTTCTGATGATGAGCGTGTGGCGGTGGTGCTGAGTAAAGATGAGCGCAACCTTATCCTTAGTGAGATGCGTAATTTTCTGATCAGTACACAAAAAATCAGTGAGGCGATTACCAATGATGACATGGAGCTTGTTGCAATGCTCGCTAAATCGGCAGGGATGGCAGCGGAAGCAAATACGCCGGGCTCATTGCTGGCAAAAATACCTTTATCCATGAAAACACTGGGCTTTGATACAAGAAAAAAATTCGATCAGATTGCGGCGGACGCTGCAGAATTAAAAATCCCTGTTCATAGCCGCCGCCAATTAGATCAGTTGATGAAGAATTGTATTGCCTGCCATTCCAGCTTTAAAATCATAGAGGAAGTAAGCTAGTAGATGTGGGGGCTGTTTTATCAGTAAGTGAATTTTAATAACTTTTAATTGGTATTGCAAACGGGGGCAGGTCACCTTAGTTGTCATTAACACCTAATTAACGACTGATTTTCACCAGTTTAATTTATGTTTTTCTTCTGTATCCTGATGACGTTTATTATCTTCTGAATGTAGATAATTATTCGTTGTAGCAATAGACTCATGCCCTAAATTATCTCTAACATGCCTGATGTCCATATCGCCAGATGTCATGTTTGAACCTGCAGTATGTCTCATCCAATGTGCAGAAGCAGCTTCTAGCCTAGCGGCTTGCGCTATAAAATCAGGTCCCCGCTCTTGTAGACGCTTAGCTGTGATATTAAAAATTTGTTTAAGTATCAAATGAACTGCGCTTCTAGTCATTGCACGTTGCTTTCCACCAATGGGCAATAGTAGTGGTGTTGTTTCACCTTCAATTGGGCTTAAACTCAAACCCATTTCACGACGGTAACGACCCAGTTCAACCATGAGTTCATTGGTGGCCGGCACTATGCGAGTTTTGTCACCTTTGCCTGTAATCTCCAACCACCACCTTGATTCACTGCTTTTGTCTTTACGACTGAAAAATCCACCCATGGTATTTTGGGTGACTTCAGACACACGCACACCTGTTATATACAGTAATGAAAATAGCCAGCGTACCCGTTGGTAATGTTCGCGCTCGCGATTAGTTTCCCGGGGCATACTTTCAATAGTGAGCTTTACTTCTTTCCATAGATCCTCATCTAAAAAGCGCGTAACTCTAGGCTTGGCTTTACGCTGACGGTTCCTGGATAAAGACAATGGGTTGCCAGCTAGGTAGCCTGCGTTCACCAACCATGAAAACATCCCATTCAGGATAACTATAGCTTGTCGCTGACTGGTGGGGGAGAGGGGACCTGCAAACGGACGCCATTTAGAATCGTCTCTGGCCACTTTACGTTGGCTCATAATCCAGCGTTCAGCTGGTAATGGATTGGCCAGAAAGCGCTGGTATACCAAGAAATCTTCATGGCTTAATGATGACAACGGTTTGCCTAACTCTACGACTGACCACAGCAACAGCCTTTCTGCCTCTTTACGATAACTGTCGAATGTGGTCTTAGTATCAAAATAACGAGCGAGCCATATTTTAATGGCATCGGCATCAGTGTTGACAGTAATCTGGGGACGGTTGCCGATTGCGCGGTTGGCACCATTGCTACCATCCAGCTCAGGCGAGAGTTTAACCAAATCAATCGTCGCAATTGCAGGGATAACAGTTAATTTAGTCTGCAAAGCCAATTTTTAGGTCTCAATACTTTTAAAATCGTAAGTTTATATATTATTTGACATTAGAGTAATAATGTCAAATTTTAGTCACAAATAATTGTATTTACAACATAATACGTTATATTATTTACTAATAATATTGAGGTAAAAGCCATGAATGCCATCATTGTTAATGAACAGCAGCTTCAAATTGAAATTGAAAAGCTGAAAATTCAATTTCCTGATACCAAGGATATATATCGTGAGGTATGTATCTTGTTATTCTTTAGATATGGAATTACACCAACGGCCAACAAGCTATATCAATATGTTCGTAGGGGCAGTATGTCTGCTCCAGCAGAGGCGTTGAATAAATTTTGGTTAGAGTTGCGTGATAAAAGTCGTATACGCATAGAGCGTAACGATATACCTGAAACAATTAGTTTAGCGGCCGGAGACTTTGTTGCCACGCTATGGAGTGAAGCTCAAAAGGCAGCACAAGCAGGATTCACTGACTTAATTGAGAATGCAACAGCTGAAATTCTCAAATTTAAACTTGAATCGCAACTTGCTAGGCAGGATGCTACAAAGCTACAGGTTCAGCTTGATGAAAGTAATCTGGAGCTAAAAAAAGCAAAAAAACTAACGTCTGAGGCTGATTATTTATTACAAGTTAATACTACCGCCTTAGTTCATCAAGAAAAATCGCTTACAGAGCTGAAAATTGAACGTGATAATTTTCAACAATTGCTTATCGACACGAAGTTGTCATTCAGCAAGGATTTGGAAGGAGTTAATTTGTCACTTTATAAGGCTGAGGAGAGATATGTGGCTTTAGAGAAAAAATCATTGCTAGAGGTCGATCGAGCTCGACAGCAAATTAAATCATTAGAAAAAGAAATGCTTACGCTAAGGCAAACGGGAAAAAAGGAACAATCTTCATACATAAATGAATTGGATAAAAAAATGAATGTTATTGCTGTACTCAATAATAAAGTAGGTATGCTTAATGGAAAGCTTATTGAAATTGCTAAACAAAACAAGAAAATTACGGCTAAATTAGCTTTAGCCGAAAAGAAATCCATAACAGTGAAAACATAATACTTAATCACGAACAAAAATCTCGGAAAATCTACGAAAAACTTATTTACACTTTATTATCTAATTTCAATATATATCTAGAAACTTTTTCAAGAAATTATTTCTTATCAATCAAATTAAGCCTGAATCTCAAGAGCAGTGGTGTAGTAGACTTGCGAACTAAGTTTTTAGAATATCTACGCAACGCCTAATTCATTCGTTTTAGACTAGTTTTTACCTAGAAATTAGTTCGGCAGACTTGAATGCAGCATGGCAGCATCGTTAAAAATTGCTATTATGATTTATATTTAATTTTACATAATATACATTATACGAAATAAGTAATATTATTTTGCGGAATTGTTATTCATTTTCAACCCTGCTTTTGGTGCATCCAAAAAGGACTAAAAAATGGCAAACGCTACACCGCAAAATGTTTTCAATGTTCAGCTCACACATTCACAGTTAGCGCTGCTCGACAAATTGCTCGATTAAGAAATACTCGCGCATGGATCAAGTTATGCTCATCCAACATCCACGATATTAATACGCACTTTAGTTGCAATGTGCATGCAGCTAATACAATACCTAAATGTAAACAGAAACCTTTGTAGAAAAGAACCAGTTTTCCTAATTTTATTGCTTCTAACTTTGTAACTGGATCAGAATTTGATTTAAAGCGCTTAAGACGCATTTTCTAATTTATTTAATACCTACACATTAACTAGTAACAATTAATCCGTTTAAAAGGCGAGTTTTAATTCGTTTAATTAAGCTTGTTGAACCAATTTGCTAAAAAGGCATATTCAAAAGCACATTCTGAGCTACTAGATAACTTCAACATTATTAGTTAGAAATTTCATAAACATCCACGCAAGAATAGACTCCCTACTTTAATTTGGACAGTATAAATTATTTAGACAGTTAAACTTCAATGGTAATGTAAACTGTCTATATTAAGTTAAAGTATTGCCAAACTGTATAACTAATGCAATAAAGTATATTTAAATTAATTATTTACATTTATACACTTGACTTTGCTATGCACATCTGTATATTTACAACTGTATAAATATACAAGTGGCGTAGATAATGATTACAAGCAAATATTTACTTGAGGAAACTGGCCTTTCCAGGGCGACCCTGAATAACTACATTAGCTTGGGGCTATTACCTAGACCTATCGTTAAACGCATAGCTTCCGACCCTGATGCTAGTCTTGTTACTTTAGGTTATTTTCCAGACTGGGCAATAGAGAGAATTCAATTAATCAAATCCTTAAAGAAACAAGGCTTATCTATGAATGAGGTATGCCAGAAAATTGCATCTACAAATACATCCAGTAGCCCTTCGGAAGACTATATGACTGAAAAAAACAGTAGATATATAGCTAATCCTGTAAGTGCCAACCAAGAAGCATCCTTGAACAAGGAGCATGACATGACGAGTAACGTTTCAATGAAGCTTGATTCTCAGGAGTCTCTCAATGTCTCAATAGACAGCATTCCCTACCCTGCATATATGATTAATTATGAATGCGGGCTGGTATGGTTAAATAATGCTGCTCAGCAGTCTTTTTTTATGAATGCGTCAATACCTGACCGCGCTGAAGATAGATCAGTGATCCCAAAGTTGCTTGAGTGGGCCAAAAGTTTAGGTGAAGCAGATAAGGAGATATTATTTAAATCACACTTTAATGTCGTGAAGCACCGGCTATCCAAGGACACTTTATCAAGAAATCTACTGTCTTTACCACTGGAGCAAAGGCTTTGGCTGGAAAACTGCTATGAGCAGTCAGAACCCTCTAAAAATACATTAATACAAGACACAACGCTTCATAATCCGATTAATGTGAATAAGCGCATTATTGCAATCAGTTTTAGAGAAGGGGTGCTTTTTACTTATGTGCCTAAAGAGGCTGATGCCAACCAATTGCTGGAGTGGCTGTCACATCGGGACTCGGTCATCAGAACCCTACTCAGCCAAAGACTGCCTGTATTGACACCGGTAGTTGCAATGGTTGCCGATTTACAGAACTCAGTGCGTATTTGCTCCGAGTTGCCGCCGGATGAATATTTCCAGTTAATCAATGAAATATGGTCAGCACTTGACCCAATTTTCAGGGAATATTACGGCGCATATGGCAAGCATACTGGTGACGGCATGGTCTATTATTTTTTCCCTCAGCCTGATAGCAACTATATTATGAATGCAATTTTATGCGCCTGTAAAATTCGTGAATGCATGAAGGTCATCAGCAACAAGTGGGCGCTTAAGAAGGGCTGGACCAACCAACTGTTTATGAATATTGGCCTTAATGAAGGTGAGGAATGGTTAGGCACTTTTAAAACAAACACAAGTTATGAACTCGTGGTGCTGGGTGAAACCATCAATATTTGCGGCAGGCTTTCTGACTTTGCCAGATACGGCGAAATATGGGCAACTAAAAACCTAGTCAGTAAATTAAACCATGCGGAACGAGATTTAATAGACTATGGGGTTGCCCGTAAAACACTTGAGCAGGAAATTTTTGTTCCTAACAGCTATGCTCAGATTTCAACGCTGATTGATAAAGACAATTTGCGGCACATAAAACTTTTAGACATTTCAAGTACTGCAGTGACCCAAATACGCGCTATTAAATAACAAATAAAAACAGCCCGTTAAGGGCTGTTTTTATTTGAGAGGATATGAATCAAACGGTAATGATTATCGATTATTAAAAAAGGCAATATTCATCACCTTGTCATTCACCAATGTCACTTCGGTTTCCTTGTAGGTGCGTTTTGGGTCATATTTAACAATATTTTTGTAGTACCACATCTCGACTTTAACAGGTTTGGATTTCTTTTCATCAGCCCCTGCTTTTAACAACATAGTATTGGCACCTGCTGGTTTGACTGAAAGTTCTTTTTTGAAAGGCTCGCCAAGTTTCTCGCTCACTACTTTCTTGGATTTACCACTGAATGTATTGATGAACTCATTCTCAGTGTAAGTTTTTTTAGGTGGCGCAGCATTCGCTACTGAAATCGTGGCAAATAAACAGGCTGCCATCGCAAAGCTTAATAATTTTTTTATAGTAGATTGCATTTTTATCTCCAAAATTTAGCTCAGTATTATCTCATTTATTGAGCTATTAGCATAACGTCTGGTTTCTGCTTCGCGTTTACAAAGACAGCTTGAGTTTTAATCCGTCATACCCGACAAGTACGCCACTTGGCAATTGAGCGCTTAGTGCGGTGTACTCCATCTCATGGGTCATATGAATTAAATAGGTTTTAGCAGCCCCTATCAGACTCGCATACGCCAAACTTTGTTCCAGGTTGATGTGACTATAATGTGCTTCGTATCGCAAGCAATCCAGTAACAGAACATCCAGATTCTTTAATAGATCAAACGAAGTTTCAGGGATTGCTGACACATCGGTGATATAGGCAATATTTCCAACCCTGTAGCCGTAGATATCACTGTTGCCATGCTTGACCGGAATCGGAATTATCAACTGGTCAAACAGATAAAACGGCGTTGTGATAGCGTTTGTTTTTAGTATCGGCAGATCCCAGAAATTACCAGGTTCGCGTAATGTGTAGCCGAACTTGTCTGCAATATGTCGCATGGCTTCAGGACTGCCATATAGCGGTATCTGGCTGCGCTGAATCTGGCAGAAAGATCTCAAGTCATCAATTCCATGCAAGTGATCTGCGTGTGTGTGTGTATACAATACCGCATTTACTTTTGAGAGCCCTTCCCTTAAAGCCTGGTGGCGTAAATCCGGGCCTGTATCTATCAATATCACTTTGCCGTTATCAAGCTCAATCATGCTGGAGCAGCGTGTTCTGTAGTTTCTTTTATCGGTAGATCTACATGTGCTGCACTGGCAGCCAATCATTGGCGTGCCCGCGCTAGAACCTACGCCCAGCATGGTTAATTGCATGTAATACTGCCTGGTGATGGAATATTAAGGATTAGCATGTTTGAACAGGCGGAAAAAGTTTTCTGTGCTTGCTGTAGTCACTTCTTCCAGGGTAATGTTACGCAACCTGGCAATTTCCTCTGCTACATATTTCACATAACTGGGTTGATTGATTTTGCCGCGATATGGAATAGGCGCCAGATAAGGCGAATCGGTTTCTACTAAAATCCTGTCTAGCGGGACTGCTTTGGCGACCTCTTTAATCGAAGCTGCATTTTTAAAAGTAACAATGCCTGAGAACGATATGTAAAAACCAAGCGCTATAGCCTGCATGGCTACATCCAGGCTTTCTGTAAAGCAATGCATGACTCCACCGACCTGCTGTGCATTTTCTTCGTGCATAATGCGCAGAGTATCTTCTGCTGCATTGCGCGTATGAATTATCAATGGTTTACCGCAAGCGATTGCTGCGCGTATGTGATTGCGAAAACGCATACGCTGCCACTCCAAGTCTCCAGTCAGCCTGAAGTAATCCAGGCCGGTTTCGCCAATGGCGATCACTTTTGGATGGTTTGCAAGTGTTGTTAATTCTTCAACGGTCGGCTCATCAATATCCTCATAGTCGGGATGAACGCCAACTGAGGCAAAAAAGTTCTCATTATTTTCTGCAAGCGCCAGCACTTGTGGAAAGTCAGGCAAGGTAACCGAGATGCAAAGGGCATGCCCTACCCCGTTATCCAGCATGGATTGCTTGATCGCAGGTAAGTTGGCAGCAAGTTCCGGAAAATTTAAATGGCAGTGCGAATCAACAAGCATATGAATTGACTAAATTTACGAGCATTACATGGTGTGTGTAGGGCGTGATGATCTCAGTACATTCCCTAAAAGCGCTTCAATTTTATTGCGGGCTTCCTGGCCGCCGTTCTTTTCGCTGAATTGAACACCGATCCCCTGCGGCTTAGTGCCCTGGGTAGTCGGTGTGATCCAGACAACATGACCTACAACTTTCAATTTAAGTGGATCATCCAGCAAACTTAACAGCATAAAAACTTCTTCACCCATTTTAAATGACTTGTTCGTTGGGATAAACAATCCGCCGCCAGCCAAGAATGGCATATAGGCTGCATATAATGCAACTTTCTCTTTAATTGCAAGCGAAAGCACGCCAGGTTTCAGATTGCCTATGGTTTTATTATCTTCAAGTATTTGTTCAGCCATAATTAAGTAACTTTTTAAATATTAAGTTAAGCAGATCTAATCAATATCAGGGTTGAAAAACCTTGGTATATTCAACCAGCAAGCTTTCCATTTGCAACTCATGATTCAACGGGTGTGTTGCCAACTTGCGCAATTCATTGGTTTTCTTTTGCAAATCAAACAGTCGCCCCAAGTTTACCTTGTCTGCCAGTGCTTGCAAAGCGCGAGTGTACTGCAAGTGATATCGTGCCTGCTGACCGAGCTTTATCGTAACAATATCATATAACCATTTCTGCACGGCAATTACGCCACTCTCTACTGAAGTGGCAATAACAATCGGTGCAGCAGCCTGCGGTTCCATTTTTCGGCCAAGCGCCAGATGTTTCCAAATTTCTGATAACTGTTCGAACTGCCCCTGCTCAGACAAAACTTTAATAGGAGAGCCTTCAAGGTAAGCTAGCTGCTGCTCCGGGTTGCGTACCCCTTGCATGTTCAGCCATGCCAGTGCCTGCGTTTGATCAGGTACCGGCATCGTAATCTTCTGACATCTGCTGAGTATGGTTGGCAATAAACGCTGCAGTTGATGCGCAACCAGAATAAAAATCACGCCTGAGGCCGGTTCTTCGAGCATTTTAAGCAATGCATTAGCGGATGCCTGATTTAATGCTTCAGCAGGATTAATTAGTACAATTCTCAGCCCGCTGGTCTGATGGCTGGATAAACTTAAAAAGTCACTTAACTCCCGAATCTGTGTGACAGAAATCTGGGTTTTCTTTTTGGTTTTCTTGGCAGATGCAGCTTCTTCATCCGAGCTTGTTTCCTGCTCCGGGCTGATTAAGCGAAAATCAGGATGGCTTTCATCATCAAACCAATGGCAGCTCGGGCATTGATTACATGCGTATCCGTTTTCATCAATATTGGGACAAAGCAAAGCTTTGCTGAAATTCAGGGCAAAATCGTATTTACCAATACCGGCGCGCCCATGCATTAAAAATGCGTGATGCAGCTTCTGGCGACCTTGACTCAGGTTTTGCCACAGCTTCTTTTGCCAAGGGTAAATTTCTGTATATTTATTCATAAAAATTATATAGTTGCGACGATATCTTTAACTGATTTCGCAACTTCTTCCAGCGACTTACTACCGTCGATAATTCTAAATCTTTGCGGATTTTTATTCGCCCGCTCCAGATAGGCATTGCGAATTCTGGTAAAGAAATCTGCCGATTCACGCTCAAATTTATCAGGGCTGCGTGCACCAGCGAGCCTGGCGATACTGACTTCAACCGGTACATCAAATAAAAGCGTAATGTCTGGCTGCAAGTCCTCCTGCACCCATTGCTCAAGAATTTCCACTTTATGAGCAGATACTCCTTTTGCACCGCTCTGATAAGCAAAGGTCGCGTCTGTAAAGCGATCCGAAAGTACATAAGCACCTCTTTCGAGCGCTGGTGCAATAATATTGGCGATATGCTCGCGCCGCGCTGCAAACATCAGCAAGGTTTCGGTTTCGGCGTGCATTGCCTCATGCAGAAGTAATTCGCGCAAACGCTCACCCAAAGGCGTACCACCTGGCTCACGGGTCGACACCACCTCATGCCCGCGGGCCTTGAGCATTTCAATAATAGTTGGAATGTGCGTGCTTTTGCCCGCACCGTCCATACCTTCTAATGTAATAAATTTAGCTGCCATGGGTTCACTTTTTTAACTGATATTTAACGACTGCGCGATTATGCTCGACTAAATTATTGGAAAACTCGTGGCTGCCATCACCTTTGCCGACAAAATAAAGCGCTTTAGTCTCAGCCGGATGCAAAGCAGCCTCAATTGCTGCCAGACCAGGCATGGCGATTGGTGTTGGCGGCAAGCCGCTGCGTGTATAAGTGTTGTACGGTGTATCAATAGACAAGTCTTTTTTACGGATATTGCCATCAAACCTTAAACCCATGCCATAAATGACTGTTGGATCAGTCTGCAGACGCATTCCCAAGCGCAGCCTGTTAACAAAAACACCGGCAATCATTGGTCGCTCACTGGCCTTACCCGTTTCTTTTTCAATGATGGAAGCCATGATCAAGGCTTGATAGCTATTTTTGTAGGGTAAGTTCTGCTCCCTGCCCTGCCATGCCCGCTCTAATTTTGATTGCATGGCGTTGTAACTGATTTTAAGCAGTTCAATATCGGTCGTGTTACGGTCAAAGTAAAAGGTATCCGGAAAAAACAGCCCCTCTGCAACACTATATTTTGAGCCGATTAACTTTAGAATTTCTGCCTCGGACAATCCGCCTATGCTTTGTTTGACGGCATCGTTAACAGCCAGCTTCTGGCGCATCTGCTCGAATGTACGCCCTTCAATGAAAGTGATGCTGCCTTGCGTGGTTTTACCATGATTCAGTGACAGCAATAGCTGATAGGGTGAAATGTTCTTGTTAAGTGTATAGCTGCCAGCTTGCAGGTATTGTTCCTTGTGCAATAACTTGGCGAGAAATATAAAACGCCATGGATCCTTTAATACGCCCTGTGCAACCAGCTGGTTAGCGATACTTCTGAGGCCGCTCTTGGGCTGAATGGAAATTTCCTGGCTACTGGGCTGAAGTTTAAGCGGTGCGATTGCGTAATAAACCAGCCAACCACTGACCAATAAGGCACTCACTATAGATAGCAATACCCATTTCTTTAAGTGTTTAATCATTTGCTACTATTGCTCTTATTTTTGCAGCCAACGCTTGTTGTGGCCAAATTTTATGATTGATTTGAGTGACTTGGAAGACACCAAATAGACTGTTGCAGATGATGACTTCATCTGCCTGCAATACCTGTTCTAATGTTAATAACTTAACCTCGATATCTAGATCAAGCACGCGGCCTAAACCGAGTATGCGCTGGCGTGTAATACCCGACACACCACACAAGCTTAAATCCGGAGTAAACAATTCCTTGCCAAACCGTGCAAATACATTACTCATGGTGCATTCTATGACATTGCCTGATTGATCCTGTAGCAAGCCGTCAAATATCGCATCATCGCGCCACTCCATACGTGCCAGCACATTCTCAAGTCGATTTAAATGCTTGATACCGGCAAGTTTAGGCTGTGCTGCCAGCCTGATATCACAGACGTGTAGTTGTACGCCTTGGTCATAATTGGATTGCGCATAATGCGGCAAGTCTGATTTTATGACCACTCTGGTAGGTACGGTGATCACAGGTGGCGCATAACCCCTTTCTCCTTCACCGCGTGTGATAATAATTTTAGCCACTTGCGTCAGATCTTCGGAAAAAAGCTCTTTTTCAAACAACTTCTGCAGGTCGCTCATCAGTAATTCTGCGCTTGGGCAGACAATCCCGATCACGGCACAGTCGGCCACCAGTTTCTGGTAATGGAACGGCCAGCTTACGGGCAACCCATTGCGTATTTTCATGGTGCGAAAAACACCGTCACCATAAGAAAAACCGCGATCAAAGACCGATATTGCCTGATCGAAACTTCCATTGATGAGATATGAGTGATTGCGTAGCATAGCCGTAATTAAACCATAGCCTCTGCAAATCCACTACATGGCATAGCAACAAAAAAAGCCCGCAATTGTTATTTTGCGGGCTTTTTTAATTGTCTAACAGTCAATTGAATTTAGACTTTTTTAAACACCAGGCTACCGTTCGTGCCGCCAAAGCCGAAGTTGTTTTTCAATGCGTATTCAATTTTCATATCGCGCGCTGTATTTGCACAGTAGTCCAGATCGCAATCCGGATCCTGATTGAAAATATTAATGGTAGGCGGAGATACCTGATGATGAATAGATAGCACCGTAAATACTGACTCCAAGCCACCTGCGCCACCTAACAAGTGACCAGTCATGGATTTCGTTGAGTTCACTACGATGTTATATGCGTGATCACCAAATGCAGCCTTGATAGCATTGGTTTCATTCGCGTCACCTAATGGTGTGGATGTGCCATGGGCATTTACAAACTGTACTTGATCCGGGTTAATGCCTGCATTGTTCATTGCATTACGCATGGAGCGGCGTGGACCATCCATATTAGGTGCAGTCATATGGTAAGCGTCAGCGCTCATGCCATAGCCACTTAGCTCAGCATAGATCTTTGCGCCACGTTTTTTGGCATGTTCATATTCTTCCAGCACCAGTACACCTGCGCCCTCACCGATCACAAATCCATCACGGTCTTTATCCCATGGGCGGCTTGCTGTAGCCGGGTCATCATTACGTGTAGACAGTGCACGTGAAGCGGCAAAGCCACCAACGCTCAGGCGTGTAATCGCAGCTTCTGCACCGCCGGCAATCATCACATCTGCATCACCGTATTCGATCATGCGTGACGCATCACCGATGGAGTGCGTGCCTGTAGTACAGGCAGTCACAATCGCAACGTTCGGGCCTTTAAAACCGAACATGATCGATAAATTGCCTGAAATCATGTTGATAATCGTGCCGGGAATGAAGAACGGCGAAATCTTGCGTGGGCCTGATGCCTGGTAAAGCGCGTCAGTATCTTCGATAAGCTGCATACCACCAATACCGGAGCCGATAGAAACGCCAATACGCTCAGCATTTTCTTCTGTTGCAACAATGCCGGAATCTTTCACGGCTTCGATAGCAGCTGCCAGGCCATACTGAATGAAAGTGTCCATCCGTCTGGCATCTTTAGCCGGTATGAAATCTTCAGCGTTAAAGTCTTTAACTTCTCCGGCTATCGTTGAAGCAAATGCGCTTGCATCGAATTTGGTGATTTGTGTAATACCAGATTTACCGGCAATAAGATTATCCCAAGCAGTTTTAACACCGATACCGACAGGTGAAACAACGCCAAGGCCCGTAACGACAACTCTACGTTTAGACATAAGAAAAGTCTCGAAGACAAGGATTAAGAAACAAAAAGGCAAAAAGCAGTAAACCCATGCATGGGTTTACTGCTTAAATTTGAATTTATTTGAGGTTAGTATTGATGTAATCAATCGCTAATTGAACGGTAGTAATTTTTTCTGCTTCTTCATCAGGAATTTCGCAGTCAAATTCTTCTTCTAGCGCCATTACCAACTCTACTGTATCCAGTGAGTCAGCTCCCAAATCATCTACAAATGATGATGCATTTTTTACATCAGCCTCATTTGCACCTAGTTGTTCAGCAACAATTTTTTTAACGCGTTGTTCGATGTCAGACATCTAATTACCCCTTTAATAAAAAATAGCTTGATTCAGCTAAGTCAGTATTCTACCAAAACTAAACAATAATACAAAAAACTTAATCGTTACTTTAACGCATATTCAGCCTATTTTAAAGCTGAATAGCGCTATACCATTAACATTCCGCCGTTGACGTGTATGGTTTCACCTGTAATATAAGCCGCGCTGGGTGACGCCAGGAATGCAACTGTCGCTGCAATTTCCTTTACAGAACCCAAGCGGCCGACTGGAATGCGCGCGAGCATTTTTGTCGTGATGTCTTCCGGCAGTTCTGCCGTCATGTCTGTTTCAATGAAGCCTGGCGCTACACAGTTAACAGTAATGCCACGGCTACCTACTTCAGCAGCCAATGACTTGGTAAAACCTGTCATACCCGCTTTGGCAGCAGCATAATTGGTCTGGCCTGCGTTGCCCATATGACCAACGACGGATGAAATGCTGATAATACGGCCAGTTCTCGCTTTCATCATCGGGCGCAGCACTGCCTGGCTCATGCGATAAACGGAAGTCAGGTTGGTACTCAACACAGCATCCCAATCATCATCCTTCATGCGCATGAGCAAGGTGTCACGCGTAATACCGGCATTATTCACCAGCACGCTGACATCGCCATATTTTTCGCTGATTGCCTTTAATGTCACTTCAATTTGTGCAGCGTCATTAACATCGAGCGCCATGCCTTCACCCTTGATGCCTGCGGCAGTTAAAGTAGAAGAAATCGATGCAGCGCCATTTTCTGATGTGGCTGTACCAACTACGGTTGCGCCCTGTTTGCCTAATTCGATGGCGATTGCTGCGCCAATACCGCGGCTAGCGCCGGTAACTAAAACAACTTGTCCAGTTAGCATAGTGAACCTCTGATAATATTAATTAAATTGAATTTTTCAATTCAAGCAAGGCATCGCTGCTGGTGAGTGCCACACATGGCAATTCAGCAACAATACGTTTAGTAAGACCTGCCAGTACTTTGCCTGGCCCACATTCGGCAGTTTGCGTAACACCTTGCGCTGCAATTGCCTGCACGGTTTCAACCCAGCGCACTGGGCTGTATAACTGGCGAACCAAAGCGTCTTTGATTTTTTCGCTATCACTGTATGCTACAACATCCGCATTATGCAACACAGGGATCTGCGGTGTATTCACCGCCACATTTTTCAGGTATTCAGCAAGTTGCAATGCTGCGGGCTTCATCAGCGCACAATGAGATGGCACGCTGACCGGCAAAGGCAGTGAACGCTTGGCACCTTTGGCTTTTGCCAGCTCCATGCCACGCTCCACTGCGGCCTTGTTACCCGCAATCACTACCTGACCTGGAGAGTTGAGATTAACAGCCTCTAACACCTCATTTTGTGCAGCTTCTGTACATACGGCACGTACTGTTTCATCATCCAGGCCTAATATGGCTGCCATCGCGCCAACACCCGCCGGTACTGCATTCTGCATGACTTCAGCACGATAGCGAACCAATGGCAAGGCATCTTTAAATGTCAAAGCGCCAGAAGCGACTAATGCTGTGTATTCACCCAAACTGTGTCCGGCCAAAACTGCTGGCAGTTGATCAGAAGTTGCCAGCCAGGCACGCCATGTGGCAACACCTGCCGTCAGCATAATTGGCTGTGTATTGGTGGTTTCATTGATGCTGTCATTGGCTTCGGTTGCCATGGTCCATAAATCAACACCTAGAACATCAGAAGCTTCAGCAAAGGTATCGCGGATGATAGTCAGGTCACCAAAGCCATTCATCATGCCTACTGATTGTGAGCCCTGGCCTGGAAATAAGAATGCAATATTTTTCATAAATTACTTTATATAAATTAGATAACTATTTGAATAATTAATACTTAACGAGTGCTGAACCCCATGTAAAGCCGCCGCCAAACGCTTCCATCAGAATGACATCGCCACGCTTGATGCGGCCATCACGTACGGCTGTATCCAGAGCCAATGGGATTGACGCTGCTGATGTATTGCCGTGCTTATCAACTGTCACGACCACACGATCCATGCTCATATCCAGTTTTTTGGCAGTCGCCTGCAGGATACGGATATTTGCCTGGTGCGGCACCAGCCAGTCAATATCGGATTTTTGCATGTTATTGGCAGCAAGTGTTTCATCTACAATTTGGTCCAGGGTATTCACTGCCATTTTAAACACAGGGTTACCTTCCATGACCACGGTATCCGCGCCATTAGCGCTGCGCGGCACATGCAGCATGCTTTCATAATTACCATCTGCATGTAAATGGGTAGAAATAATGCCCTGCTCACTTGAAGCTTGCAAAATAACTGCGCCGGCACCATCACCCCATAAAATACAGTTACCGCGGTCTGTGTAATCGGTAATGCGGGAGAATGTTTCGGCGCCAATGACCAGGGCACATTTACTGCCACCAGCCTTGATAAAATTATCAGCTGTGGTCAGCGCATAGATAAAACCGCTGCATACTGCCTGGACATCAAATGCCGGGCAACCTGCAATGCCGAGTTTACGTTGCACCATGGTCGCAACACTAGGAAAAATCTTATCCGGGGTAGTGGTTGCAACAATAATAAGATCAATATCAGCCGCTGCTATACCGGCACTCTCAATGGCATTTTTAGCTGCATGACATGCAAGATCGCTGGTGAACTCACCATCTGCCGCAATATGACGCTCTTTAATACCTGTGCGCGCCACAATCCAATCATCAGTAGTATCTACCATGCTTTCCAATTCGGCATTAGTAAGAATTTTCTGTGGTAAATAACTACCTGTGCCGGCAATCTTAGCAAATATCATTGTGCATCCTGTGTATTGTTTACTATTTGTGGTTGTAGGTGTTCGATTTCCAGCTGTTCGGTAATGCGGCGCAACACACCGCTGCGCGCCTCTTCAATGGCAACATGAATTGCAGAAACATATGCCAATTGATCTGCCCCGCCATGACTTTTGACAACAATACCGCGAAGACCCAGAAAGCTGGCACCATTATAACGGCGCGGGTCCAGACGTTTTTTGAAAGATTTCAGCACCGGCATCGCGCAAAGCGCCATCATCTTGGTGAGCCAGTTGCGTTTGAACTCTTGCGTTAAAAACTTGCCCATCATGTGCGCCAGGCCTTCAGTTGTTTTTAGCGAAACGTTGCCGACAAAGCCATCACACACCACCAAATCGGTAGTGCCTTTGAAAATGTCATCTCCCTCTACGTTGCCGTAAAAATTCAGATGGCTGGTTTTCAAGAGCTCGCCGGCCTGTTTTACAACCTCATTGCCTTTGATATCTTCTGAGCCAATATTAAGCAAGCCTACTGATGGCCGCTCTTTATGCTCCACGCAGCTTACCAGCATGGCACCCATGATTGCAAATTGGTATAGATGCTCAGGCGTACAGTCGGCGTTAGCACCCAAGTCCATCATATAAGTGTTGCCTTTTTCACTTGGCAGTACCGAGGCAATTGCCGGACGGTCGATACCAGGTAAAGTTTTTAATACAAACCGTGCGGTAGCCATTAGTGCCCCAGTATTACCGGCACTGACACAGGCGTTGGCTTCACCGCTTTTAACCAGGTTAATAGCCACGCGCATAGATGAATCTTTTTTGTTTTTGAGTGCACTCTGCGGGGATTCGTCCATGGTCACGACCTCACTTGCATGATGTATGCGAAGACGTGGGCTAGTTGTGGTTTTCCGGTTTTTCAATTCCGCTTCTATGGCATCTTGCAAGCCAACCAGCACGATATTGAGTTGGTCGTCAGCCTCCAGCGCCTTAAGTGCGGCAGGCACTGTAACGTGTGGTCCGTGATCCCCACCCATTGCATCAATTGCGATTGTAATATCCATGTAGCTATATACTCACTGAATGGTAAGGTTTAGTCAAATTACTATAGCGTATTTCTATAAATACCCTAAAAGCCAAAAGCTGGCTGCATGACTTAAAATGTAACTAAGAGATAATAATACTTGAGCCGTTAAAACACTAACGCCGCTCCAAATGACTGGAGCGGCGCTAAATGATTTCTTAACTACCTGATCAATTCAATCTAAAAATAACTTTTAAGTATTGAATTTATTGGCTTAAATTAAGCTTATTCGCCTTTTGATGGCAATACTTTACGGCCACGGTAGTAGCCATTAGGACTAATA
>CAZUOQ010000018.1:0-36754 GCA_964622195.1 uncultured Methylotenera sp.
ATTTGACGCGCCTTGATTTCATTCGAAAAGTGTCAAGCTATTTCAGGACGGGACATTATCAATAAAAAAGGCTGCTAATGCAGCCTTTTCTAATTCCAGCACCTGTTATGCGGCAACCGCCTCAACTGCAGGTTCAAAAGCAAGAGCTGCTTTCAAATGCGCACGCAATTTATTCAGCTCATCCAGCTGCGCCTGTATGCTTTTCTCAATCGCTTCCAGCTCTGAAATGCGGTCTTCCAGCGTATCCGTTGCCTTGTAAATACGCTTGATACTTTCCAGGCGACGACGCAGCTGCAACTGATGCTCACGCACCTGGGATTCCATCGGTGCGATCACGGCTTTGAGCCAGTTTTCAATATCACGGTTGGCAACTTCATATACATGAATCACACGGCTTGCCAATGTCTCGAAAAACTTGGTAGTCAGTGTCATCTTTTCGTTGGCAATCATGTTAAAAGCCGTGTTGAACTGCTCTTTATATGCGCGCTCCAGCTTCGCCAGTTCTTTCTGGTAACGTAATGTAGAGAAAGCTGGCGGTTCGGACTTGCGCAGACCGTGCTCTTTCGAGAATTTCTCGTACATCACATCCATCATTTTCTTGATTTCATCGATCTGTGAATCAGATGAAACCAGGCGGTTTTTCAATTCGTTGAAGAAATTATCCATTGCTTCACGAATGGTTTTGGTAAAGTTGGCATTAATCATGGTTTCACGGGTTGTGTGCACATGCACCTTGAGTGACTCCATGCCTAGCAATGTAAATAAGCGATTAGTGTGTTGAGAAAAAATACTGCGCAAAGCCTGGAAGCGCTGCAGGCCTTTTTCAAAGTTTTCTTTATCAACTTTAACCTTATTCATCATGTGCTCAACCACATCTTCGTTTTTGCCGCGCAAACCGCGTAGCTCAACCAGTTGCTCATTGATACCGGCAAAACGTGCATCCAGGATAACGTTAGAATTAGCAATTAAGTCTTCAATCTCATTCTGCGTATTGTCGCGAACGATTTCCTGCTTGGATGGAATCAGTTGATTAGACAGCGCTTCTTCCAGTTCCAGCACGCGGCTTTTCGCCAGCAAAGCATCGTCTTTATTGACTTTGGCTAACAGGCCTTTTTGTGCAGAAACCGGGAATATCTGGTTCGTCTCCAAACCGAGCAGCTCTGCACTGGTTTTGATTTGCCTGTTCAGCTCTTTCTGGATTTCTTTTTCGTCTTTCAGCTCATCCCAAAGACCATCAATCTTGTTCATGACAGCAAGACGGCCTTTTTGCTTCCAGCGTGTGCCGCTGATGTACTGGCGCCACACATCAATTTCAGATTTGGTCACACCCTGATCAGCCGCCAGAATAAACAATACCGCATGTGCATTCGGCAGCATATTAATGGTCAGCTCAGGTTCGGTACCAATTGCATTCAAGCCCGGTGTATCCAGAATCACCAAGCCTTGCTCCAGCAATGGATGCGGGAAGTTAATCATGGCATAACGCCAGCACGGCACGTCAACCGTGCCATCTTTATTCAGATGAAGCGCATCATCTGCGCTATTAGGGTCAAACAAGCCATACTTTTCGGCTTCCTGCACGGAAACCGGTTTGGTATTGCTCACCTCTTTAAAGGCTTTGACCATGCTATCGTTGGAATCAACGTCGAAAGTAACGGTTTTCCACTCATCAGGATAGCGCTTATACTCCGAGGTAGTCGCATCAGACAGACGGGTTTCAATCGGCAGCATCATGATGGAGGTTGGCTTGGTCTTATCGTAAAGCAGTTCGGTAGGACACATCGTAGTTCGGCCCGCACTGGAAGGTAACAAGCGCGTGCCATAACCTGCAAAGAATATCGCATTGATCAACTCAGACTTACCACGCGAGAACTCGGCCACAAACGCGACGTTCAGTTTATCTTCGCGTAGCCTGTCCAGAAGGTGCTGTATACGCTGATCTACCTGCGCATCATTCAACTCCTGCTCGTTCAGCCAGTTACGATAGTCGCAAATCGTCTCAACCAGACCTTTGCGCCATTCTGAATAGACTGCGAATTGTTTTGCTAAATTATTTTCTGCCATGATCGACCCTAAAACAGCTTTTTTCCTGAAACAGCTTTTTTGTAGTGTAACTCTATCACCCATGATTCAAATTGCAAATGAAATCAAGCCGCTAATAATTCATTTTAAAAGGAATTCTGATAAGCGGTTATTTTACTATCATAAGCGGCAGCATGCTTGAATGTATGCAATGCTTATCATTCTGTTATCATCTTGTTTTTACTAAAATTCGAACTATTTATGAGTGGCTTAACACCGAATTCACCGCGCCCGATAGACATTAAATTGCATCAGGCATCACGTTTACTGGAAATCAAGTTTGATAACAATATGGAGTGCATGCTGTCTTGCGAGTTTCTGCGCGTGTATTCGCCGTCCGCCGAAGTAAAAGGCCATGGCCCTGGACAGGAAGTGCTGCAAATCGGCAAGGAAGACGTCAATATTACGGCCATTGAGCCGGTAGGGAATTATGCGGTCAGACTTGTATTTTCAGACGGCCACAACACCGGTTTATACTCATGGGATTACCTGTACGAGCTGGCCAGCAATTATGAAGGTCTCTGGCTTGAATATCTGGGTAAACTTAGCGCTGCCGGCCATGTCAGAAAAAATACAGCTTAAAGAAAAGAACAAAATGACGACAGAACACAATACACATTTTGGTTTTAAAACGGTTGCCGAATCCGAAAAAGCAAAAAAAGTTGCTGACGTTTTTCATTCTGTAGCCAGCAAATATGACCTCATGAATGACGTCATGTCAGCGGGCATGCATCGCGGCTGGAAACGCTTTGCAGTCAGCGTCAGCGGCGTGGGGCGCGGCGACAAGGTGCTGGATATTGCCGGCGGCAGCGGTGATTTGTCCAAACTGTTTGCACAAAAAGTCGGCGCTGAAGGGCAGGTCATCCTGACAGACATCAATGCCTCCATGCTCGGCGTTGGCCGTGACCGCATGCTGGACGCCGGCCTGAACGTGCCAGCTTTGCAATGTGATGCCGAAAAACTGCCGTTCCCGGACAATTATTTTGATTGCGTGATTGTGGCGTTCGGCCTGCGCAACATGACGCATAAAGACCGCGCCTTGGCTGAAATGCAGCGTGTACTGAAAGTCGGCGGCAGATTGCTGGTGCTGGAGTTCTCAAAAGTCTGGCAACCGCTCTCCAAAGCCTATGACGTTTACTCATTCAAGCTATTGCCGCTGATGGGCAAACTGCTGGCCAAAGATGCCGAAAGCTACCAGTACCTTGCTGAGTCAATCCGCATGCACCCGGATCAGGAAACACTCAAACAGATGATGATAGATGCAGGGTTAAGCAAGGTTGATTACTACAACCTCTCAGCCGGCGTCGTGGCGTTGCATAAAGGTTACAAAACCTGATGCTGAAACAAGTCTCCACCCACATCATTCAGCACCTGCTTGCGCAAAACGAGTGGGCAGCACCGATGCTGCAGCCTTTTGCCAGCCAGTCAGTACAATTAAATTTTGTGCTGTTCCGGACTTCGCTGGTAATTCTTGAAAACGGCAGCCTCGCCATCGCCGGCGAAACCAACGTGCCTGATGCCACCATTACAATTCCTCCCAGCCTGCTGTTGCGACTGATGGCAAAAGACGAGTCGGCAAAACTGCAGATCAAAGTAGATGGCGATACCCATCTGGCAACGGCGCTGGCAAAAGTGCTGTCACATGTGCGCTGGGATTACGAAGATGACCTAAGCAAGCTGACCGGCGATGTTCCCGCCTATAAAGTTGGTGAATTTACGCGCCAAACCGTGAGCTCAGTTAAAGATACCGCGACCAATCTTGCCGAGATGCTGAGTGAGTACTGGCAGGAAGAAAAACCGCTGCTGGCGAAAAAACGGCATATTGAACAATTCAATGCAGAAGTAGATACCCTGCGCGCAGATGTCGAGCGCCTGGAAAAGCGACTTAACAAACTTACCAAAAAACTTAGTACAACAACTGACCCCAATTCATAGATAGCGTCCAATCCATTTATGCGCATTTTTCGGCTTTTTTATATTATTTTTATCGCGTTGCGTTTTGGTCTCGATGAGTTCATTCTGAGCCACACCAAATTAAAGCCGCTGCAATACGTTATCAACACCCTGCTGTTCTGGCGCAATAAACAAGTACCGCGCGGTGAGCGATTAAGGCTGGCGCTAGAAAGCCTGGGGCCGATTTTCGTCAAGTTCGGACAAATGCTGTCTACACGGCGCGACCTGATTCCTGCTGACATTGCAGATGAACTGACAAAATTGCAGGATCGTGTACCGCCCTTCCCTTTTGCAGATGTTGAAACAATCATCACAACCGCCTTTGGCAAGCCACTGACAGAATTATTTTCACAATTCGACGAAGTTCCGGTAGCCAGCGCCTCAGTGGCACAAGTGCATTTTGCGCACCTGCCACATGGTGAACCGGTTGCGGTCAAAGTGCTGCGCCCGGACATTGAAAATACCATTGCACATGACCTGCGCCTGATGGACACCATGGCATGGCTGCTGCAAAGTATTTCTTCCGAGGTTAAAAGGCTGAAACCGCGTGAAATCGTTGCCGAGTTTGCGCGTCACACACAAAGCGAGCTGGACCTGACGCTGGAAGCCGCCAACTGCAGCCTGCTCGGGCGTAACTTTTCTGACAAATCGATGCTGATTGTGCCGGAGGTGCATTGGGACTGGTGCCGCAAAGAAGTGATGGTGATGCAGCGCATGCACGGTACACCGATCAGCCAGCGCGACGTATTAACTGCCAAGGGTATTGATATCCCTAAACTTGCAACAGAAGGTGTGGAAATATTTTTCACACAGGTATTCCGCGATGGTTTTTTCCACGCCGACATGCACCCGGGCAACATTCAGGTCGCTGATGACGGTAAATATATTGCGCTAGATTTTGGCATCATGGGCACACTGAACGATACCGACAAATATTATCTGGCACGTAATTTCCTTGCATTCTTCAACCGCGACTACCGCGATGTGGCACAGGCGCACATCGATTCCGGCTGGGTGCCCGCCGACACCAAGCGCGAAGAGCTCGAAACCGCAGTACGCGCGATCTGCGAGCCGATTTTTGACAAGCCGCTTAAAGATATTTCGTTTGCACGCACACTGCTAAGCCTGTTCCAGATGGCGCGCCGCTTTGGTGTGATCATCCAGCCGCAGCTGATTATGCTGCAAAAAACCCTGCTCAACATTGAAGGTCTCGGCCGCGAGCTGGACCCGAACCTGGATCTATGGAAGAGCGCACAGCCATTCCTGACACGCTGGATGAGTGAGCAGGTCGGCTGGCGTGCAATTCTTAAAACGATTAAAAAAGAAATTCCGCATATTGCCAAGGCACTGCCGGAAATGCCAAGATTGGCACACCAGTTCCTGACACAGACCAATCAGGCGGAAATGGATTTGCCGCTGAGAGCTTCTATCGACAAACTCATTGAAGCACAGCAGTTGCAGGCACAATGGCAGAGACGCTTGGTAATAGCGATTATCCTAGTGGCAGCGATTGAGACTGCAATGGTGGCAGGTGCTTTTTTTATGCATTAACTAAGGTTTTGCACGAAACAAAGATTGGTTAAAGTTTTTAACAAAAATATCAAAAACCGTCATTCCGGCATACGACTTTGCAAGCGCTTCAGCGCTTAGCAGATCGGAGTGCCTGTGGTGCGGAGGCCGGAATGACGAAGTGAGTTGTGATTTTGGGCTAAAGTGGAGGCTTGGAAGTACGAAAGTGCGAGGCTTTTAGATTAAAGAACTTTGTAAGAATTAAAGGTTTAGAGTAATGCTGATCTGGTTTGTTATTGTTTACTTAGCCATTTCTATTGGTATCGGCCTTCTCGCAGCAATGCGCGTTAAAAATGCCAAAGACTATGCTGTTGCAGGCCGCCACCTGCCCTTGCCCGTTGTTATGGCAACGGTATTTGCCACCTGGTTTGGTGCTGAAGCGGTTTTCGGCGTTTCTGCAACCTTTGTCACCGAAGGTCTGAACGGTGTTGCAGCTGACCCTTTCGGCTCCAGCATGTGCCTGATTATTGCCGGTTTTTTCTTTTCCACACAGTTATACAAGCTGAACATCCTCACATTGGGTGACTTCTACCGCATGCGCTACAACCGCACGGTAGAGGTGCTCACAACATTCGCCATCGTGATTTCCTACCTGGGCTGGGTAGCGGCACAGATCAAAGCATTAGGCCTGATTTTCAGTATGATTACCGATGGTGCCGTAAGTGAAGAAACCGGCATGATACTGGGGACTGCCATTGTTTTAACCTATACAACGCTCGGCGGCATGCTCTCGGTTGCCGTGCTGGACTTTGTGCAGATGATTGTCGTGATTGGCGGCCTGCTCTATATCGGCAACATTGTTTCCGGTATGACCGGTGGCGTAGCACCTGTAGTAGAACACGCGCGTGCTGCCGGCAAACTCGACTTTTTCCCTAAAGGCGCAGATATCTGGGTATGGATTACCTTTATGGGCGGCTGGATGACCATGATGCTGGGTTCCATACCGCAACAGGATGTGTTCCAGCGCATTACCTCGGCCAAGAGTGCAAAAGTCGCACTGTGGGGCTCAATTCTAGGTGCTTCCGTTTACTTCTGTTTTACCTTTGTGCCTATGTTTATCGCCTATGCCGCCACGCTGATTGACCCGGCGTTTTTTGGCAAACTGGTCGTGGAAGATTCGCAGAAAGTACTGCC
Organism: uncultured Methylotenera sp.; assembly: GCA_964622195.1. Taxonomy (GTDB): domain Bacteria; phylum Pseudomonadota; class Gammaproteobacteria; order Burkholderiales; family Methylophilaceae; genus Methylotenera. The sequence goes on from CAZUOQ010000018.1 coordinate 6,739, forward strand.
GACATTAGTATTGCAGCACACTCCGGTGCTTGCCCAAGCCATATTCTTCGGTGCGGTGCTATCTGCAATTATGAGCTGCTCATCTGCTACGTTACTCGCACCTTCGGTTTCATTTGCCGAAAACATCGTGCGCGGCTATATGCCGCATCTGGGAGATAAAGGCTTTTTACGCGTGATGCGTATTTGTCTGATAGGTTTTGGTATATGCGTACTACTTTACGCACTCAACTCAGAGCGCTCAATCTTTGGCATGGTGGAGTCCGCCTACAAAATCACACTGGCCGGCGCTTTTGTGCCTTTGATATTCGGCGCATTCTGGAAAAGGGCAACCTCACAAGGTGCACTCGCAGCCATTATCGGTGGCATTACCACCTGGGTATTGATTGAAATATTAATCGGCGAGGAAAGCCTGATACCGCCGCAGCTCATTGGCTTAGGCGTGAGCATTTTAGGCATGCTCATCGGCTCACTGATCCCGCAGAAAATCGGCGGCAGCCCGAGCGAGCCACATGGCTACCTACATGAGCATGCGGCAAGACAACATCCGCATTAGCTATTTTACTGCGGTCAGATGCACCAGCTTGCAGGACTTAAGGTAGTAACAGTCTAACGCGCATCCGCTTTGCGGAGAGGTTGTATTCGACGAAGATTAGTGCAATCTTATGTATAGTCAACAAAATATTCGATTTTAATGACTTTCTCATTTTTAAAATGAAAAATAAAGTAACAACCATCCGGAATCATGCTTCCTTTCTTGAATTTATAGTAAATTTTGTTTTTATTTACATTAAACTCATTCGAGGCAATGGCCCCATACGCCTGTTCTACTTTTTTCTTGGAATCTCCAACATTGATTCCTTGGTCAGTTAAGCAAATTGATCCCTTACACTCAAGTCGTAGTATCTCACCGCCAACCAAATATATCTTTAGCCCCGAATAGTGTAATTCCTTGGCTTTTCCTGCTATAACTTCGTTTGGTTCTCTACTAACAACCTTGTGCGGTTTTCCAAGTATTTTGTATACATCATTTTCTTTATGATTAAGCTTAATCCCACTTACAGTCACCTGACTTATTTCAACATAGCTATCTATCGTCGTTGCGTTCGACAATAGACTTGTTGTCAAAAGCAAGAAACTCAATATTGCTGAATTAATTAACATCATAATTATTTAACTCTCTTAACGAATAGAGCAAATGGCCGTAACGGATTGACTGTAGGCAACTTTTTCCCACGTAGAATCTTATTACCTGCGTGGGCAGAACCTGCCAACCCTGATTACCATAGTTTTTAATATATCATAAAGCGGGAAAATATACCATTTATTTCAAGAAAAGAATAAACGTGCTGTGAGTTTTATCTTTGTAATATACAAATGCCATATGTTTTATCAAGAGTTTAGGTAGGAAGGATCTATCCACACATGAAAAGATTTCATACAGTCATCGTGGGCAACAAGTTACAAACCTAGGCATTTATAACCGCTACCGCAGCTGGCAATTTTCACAATAAAACGTTGATCGCTGCCCTTGCCGAATCATCTTGATCGACCCACCACACACACGACATGGTTCACCGCCTTTATCATTAGCGCGCCCGTAAACGAAATACTGCTGCTGGAAATACCCTGGGTTACCATCTGCACCGAAGAAATCCCGCAAACTACTGCCACCTGCCGCCAGTGCATCTGTCAGCGTATTTTTAATTTCAGCTGCCAGTTTCTCACACTCAGGCAAGCTCAGGTTTTTAGCGGGTTTTTCAGGGTGAATGCGCGCGCGGAATAGCGATTCGCTTGCATAGATATTACCGACGCCGACTACCAGATGGCTATCCATAATCGTGGTTTTGATAGCTGCCGTACGCGTACGCATGTGCTGGTAGAGGTATTGCCCGGTAAAAGCTTCGCTCAGGGGTTCTGGCCCCAGCACTTTCAGCAGCATATGTTCTTGAGGATTATTACCTGTCCATAGCACAGCACCGAACCGGCGAGGGTCTCGCAGGCGCAGTATCTGGCCGCTGGTGAAACAGATATCAAAATGGTCATGCTTCTGCGGCGGCTCATCTTGCGCTAGCAGACAGATACGCCCAGACATACCGAGATGCAGTAGCAGAACACCATGGTCAAAGTGTGCCAGTATATATTTGGCACGGCGTGTGAGTTTGCGCAGGGTTTGCCCATTCAGTAACTCCGGCAATGTCTGCGGAATAGGCCAGCGTAGCGAACCGTTGCGTATCACCACATTGGCCACTGTTTGATTAACTAACGGTATTAGACCAAGTCTGGTCGTTTCGACTTCGGGGAGTTCTGGCATGGCAACCTACATTAGATTATTAGATCATTCATCAATGGTGAAGCATGGTTACAAGAGTCACAAAGCAAGAAACTCTAGCTATTCTATAAATAATCCGTTGCAGCACCCCAGAACACTAAATCGTCATACCGACAAAAGTCGGTATCCAGTGACTTAAAGACACTAGATTCCGTGTCAAACCGTAAAGGTCTTGTCCGTGGACTATATGCAGTAAACTGCATTATTCACACGCAAAAGCACGGAATGACGCGATAGATAGGAACTTATTAAGTGGAGTAGCCATATTGCCAGATACCTGTTCTGACAATATAGCTTTTAATAATCAGTACCTTTATAACTTAAATTATTTACTAGGCAAATTAATCGGTGGATTCAACATTACAAAACCCTCATCCTGCGGGAAGTAATAGAGAAGGCCTTCGTCCGGACGTGCCAATATCAGTTCCGGCGACTCCTGAATCTTGTCAAAATGCACTTTGCTGCCATCCGCCAGTTTCACCTCCAATGAAGGATGCGTCACCTTACGGTCAGGGGTATACAGGTCTACTGATTTAGCGCGGGTATGAATCCATGAGTAATCTACCCACTCGTTCAATTCATTTTGCGTAGGCTTGGCCTTATCAATAGACACTTTCCATTGACCATCCACCATGTCCAGATTCAATCTGGATTCTTCCCATTGTTCCAGACGGCTAAAATCAAAACCGGCGACTTTTTCACTCGGCTTGAGAGGTGTTTTATCTATGAGTTCAATCACCTGCGTAGAAGCAGCAGCACCATAATCATTTGCAATCAGATAAACAGTATTTCTGTGCGAAATATATTGTTCATCTGTGAGCGGATTATAGGTGCCGAACAAAAATTCTTCAGTACTGTTTTTATCCCGTGACAAAGTGAGCTTGATTAAAGGCTGATGCAAGCCGAATTTCTCAACATCATCCGTCACAATCTTTTCACGGCTGTTGGCGGCAATAATTGCCAGAATACGCTGCACTGAAGCCTGATCAGCACGTGTTTTATAGGGTGCAGTCATGTGCCAGTAGCCGTCCACTTTTTCAAAAGTCACTGCCGCTTTTGCTGGAAACTCAACTTTAATCTGGTTGAACTCAGCCAGTTTATAGCTGGAAACTTCATAGGTATTTTCTTTGGCCGCATCTTGCTTAGGCCGCAAATATAAAAATGAAACCAAGCCTGCCACCACTGCAAGCAAAATTAAATTGAGTATCCAACGTTTTTTCATGCCACACCTTCGAATAAAACCAACATTAGCATCTGAGACCTTTGCAAAAAGCAAAAGTCGATTTAATCATTAATAAAAGTATCAAAAACCGTCATTCCGGCGGAGGCCGGAATCCAGGCAAGGTTGTTTACAGAGTTATAATTTTAGTGGGGATAATGCAAAAAACTTCAATACAACCTTTTGTTTACTATATAAAACTCCCCTGCTTGTACCATTTAATGGCCATGAGGCCTGTCTGGATTCCGGCCTCCGCCGGAATGACGAAATAAATAGGTTTTTAGGTTATAAAGGCTTCGTGCAAAAGTGTTTCCCTAAATAATTTGTTAAAAACTTAAGCTCTTCTGCGTTTCCACCAGAGTACAAACCCAGCAATCATGAAACCTAGTGGAATAAAGTACTGGAAGCTGTGAAACACAGTCCATGCAGTGACTACGCCCATTCTGGTATCAGGAATCGAAACATTGATATCTTTCAACGGCATAGGCTGAATGGTAATCAGGCTATCATCACCGGCCAGCCAGTTAACCATATTCACACCAAAGTCCAGATTTCCGCCATTGGTAATGAAGGTATTGGATAAAAAGTTGGCATTACCCATCACCACGACACGCTGGCCTTTTTTGCCATAGGTACGCTCTAAAGCCACACCAATATTAATCGGGCCACGTTTATCTTTTGCTTCATTAAACTCCGGCTTCGCATCTTTTGCCAGCTTGGCAGCTGACAACCAGCCATTAGGTGCCACTTCAACCAAATTGCTTACCTTCCAGCCATTTTCATCTGTACCTTTAGCGGTCACTTCATGCGCCTCCGGGAATAACGTACGCAGCATGAAGTTCTTGGTGATCGCATGCTCACCATACAGGCTGGCAAAAGATACGCGTGCATCGGCACCGTATTGTGCAGAAGCCATATCCATCACTACACCCGGTGAAACCTGCATGCCAAGGTAGTCAGCAACTTCCTGCAGGCCGCGCAGGTTGTCATCTTCCAGCAGCCAGAGCAGATTACCGCCAGCCTCAAGATAGGCCTTGATCTTTTTAACTTCTATTTCACTGACATCAACCTGCGGACCAGCAATGACCAGCATAGCACCATTGCTCGGCACCTGTGGTGCAATGGTTAAATCCGGGTTAGCGAATTTGAAACCTTTTGCTTCCAGCTGCTTACCGAACTCACCAATGTCGTGATTCTTAACACCTAACAGATTACGCTCACCGTGGCCATCCAGATACATCACAGCTTGCTGATTGGTACGTGAAAGCCTGACCAGCAGATTGGTGATTTCCTGTTCTGCGAATGGCGGCACAATGTGCTCCACACGTTTGTTATATTCGATCACCACCTCACCATCTGTCTTCACGCCAGCTTCCTGCGCCAGCTTCGGCTCTTCGGATGGGTTAATGAAAGTTAATCGAATATCCTTTTTCTCACGTTGATAGCGTGCAAAAAAATCGACAATCCCTTTGCGGAACACGTCGCCGCTGGAAGCATCATCCTTGGTTGCGTACACTGTAATATTAATAGGTGCTTTCATTTGCTTCAGCACATTCACACTGCCTTGCGTCAGAATGTTGCGGTTGGCCTGCGTGATGTCTTTTGCCACGTGGTACTGACTGGCAAGGTAACCCAGCAGTACGACCAGCATTAAAAACAGTACGACAAAAAACCAGTTTTGTACTAATAACTGAAAACGTAATTTACGATTGATGTTCATAGCGAAAGGTCCAATTAACCACGCAAGCGGTCTGCATCCAGGCGACGCACGGTTAAGGTTAAAAATGTCACGGCAAATAAAACAAAATAAGCAATATCGGCAGTATCGATCAAGCCATTGGAGAACGACTGGAAGTGCTTCATCAGTGACAGGCTACCAAGGATATTGTTAGGGTCACCTGCAAAAAAGCGATCCAGCATCATGAGCGCAAATAAAGCAATAAAAGTAAGAATCGCAGCAATCACCGGCTGCTGTGTCATGCCTGAGAAATAAATACCCAGCGCAGAAAAACCGGCAACCATCAGCAGCAGGCCCAATGAGTTCGCCAGCAAAAAGCCAAAATCAATATCAGACCAGATATTGAGCGTACTCAGCATGACGCCGATAAAGACAATCAGTATGCTCAGAAAGGTAACCAGCCCCAGGAATTTACCCACTACGATTTCAGTCAGCGAAATTGGCGCACTGAACAGGAAAGGCAAGGTCTGGCTGCGACGCTCCTCTGAAATCAGGCGCATGGACAAAAGCGGCACCGCAAACAGCATAATGAAAGACGCCAGGCCATACACAGATTGGCCGACAAACTGCGTTACCCCGGTACGTTCTGCCGGGCGCATCGCGCCTGACATCACAGCGAAGTAATCATTCACACCGTTAAGATACTGCGTACCAAACGCAAACATCAGTAAAGACAGAATTACCCAGCCCATCGGCGAGGCAAACATACTTTTCAATTCTTTTCTTGCTACATTGATAATCATAAATACACCTTAAATATCGATTGCATCATTAGCCTGAGATTAAGCAGTGCTCTGCTCTGGAGAGATCAATTGTTCCTGATAGGTCAACTGCATAAACACATCTTCCAGACTGGTTTGGTCAGGGGCAATTTGATACAGGCCCCAGCCTTGCTGAACGGCAGTCTGCACGATGGCTTCCGCCGGTGCCGCGCCATCCTCGAAGCGAACGCGCAACAAACCGCTAGGCAACATTTCAGCCTCTGAAACACCGTTAATTTTGAGCAGTTCATCTGTATTAGGCGCGTGGTGCAAACCTATCAGCAGTTTATTGCCAACGCGCTGGCGCTTCAGCACATCAATAGAACCATTGAATACCAGTTTGCCTTTATCAATAATTTGCACATGGTCACACACCATTTCCACTTCCGGCAGAATATGGGTAGAAATAATCACACTGTGCTCACCGCCCACTTCGCGAATCAAGGCACGGATATCACGGATCTGGATCGGATCCAGGCCAACTGTCGGTTCATCCAGAATTACGACCATCGGGCGATGGATGATTGCCTGCGCAATACCGACACGCTGCTGATAGCCATTAGACAGATTTTCAATCAAGCGCTTGCTCATGTGACCCAAGCCACAGCGCTCTTTGGCGGTTTCAACTGCACTTTTAATGTGCTTGCTGCTGACACGATGCAAGCGCGCCGCCATCGTGAGATATTCATCAACTGTCAGTTCTTTGTATAAGGGACGCATTTCCGGCAGATACCCGATCAGCGCTTTCGCTTCCTTAGGGTTCTCCATGATATCAACGCCGCAGATTTTCACGCTGCCATGACTAGGTGCCAGATTACCTGTCAGCATCTTCATGGTGGTTGATTTACCGGCGCCGTTCGGGCCCAGAAAACCAAGGACTTCACCTTTGCTCAAGTTAAAACTTACATTACTTACCGCTTCTCTACCGCCATAAAGTCGAGTAAGTTCGATTGCCTCTACTGTAAAATTATTCATAGCTACTCAATTTTGAAACATTCGTTTAAATACTAAATATAGTTAAAACTTCAGTCAGGTTATTACCTGTTATATAAATACAAGCTTATTGGCCAAAAGCTGGGCTATTAGCAAAGCCATCCTATTGGAAACTTCACTCAACTTGCGTTATAGTCAACACATAATTATGTAGGAACTTGCGACCGCTGTCACGGACTAAGAACTAGCAGCACATCATACAGCGTTAAAAGGTGCTTCCTTAAATAAGAGTGCGCATAATATCCAGTAATCACTTAACGCCAGTGTTTTTAAAATAACTTTTTGAATCTTTTAATAATTAAATCATTGCAACTGTAAAAATCGACTCGATAATACTAAAAACAACTCACTTATCAAAGCTACCTTATGCGCCCAACGATTAAATCCAAACCAGCAAATGTATCAATCAACAAAAACTCACTGCTGCTAGCGCCAATGTTATGGATGCTTTTATCAGCAGGCATAATGGCATTGAGTGGCTGTGCGGCTAACAAACACCTTAACGATGACACCATTCAAATAACTGCTGACAGCAGCGCACTGGCTGACGATGATAAAGAGTCTGTATTAAGGCCTGAGTTCATTTACAGATACCTGGTAGGTGAAATTGCCGGCCAGCGCGGGGATATCGGCACCTCAGGCGCAATATTCTACGACCTGGCAAGAACCGAAAGAGACGCGCGGCTGGCCGAACGTGCCGCAAAAATAGCTGCCTACGGCAATATCACCAACCTGGCCGTGCCCGCAATTCAACTCTGGGCCGAGCTCGACCCTGGCTCTACAGAAGCGCAGCAGGCCATGACGGAAATGCTGATTGCAACCGGCAAGCTTGACGAAACCAGACCTTACTTATCCAAACTGCTGGTAAAAGAAGAAACACGCGCCAGCGGCTTTTTGTACCTGAACACCCTGCTGAACAGAAGCCCAGACAAAGCTGCAGTGCTTGAACTGGTGCAGTTTCTTGCGCAACCCTACCCTGACTCTGCTGAAGCGCAGTTTGCAGTAGCACAGGCAGCATGGGTAGCAAATAAAGATGTCATCGCATTAGCAGCCATCAACAGAGCGGAAACACTCCACACCGGCTGGGACGTAGCCGCACTGCTCAAGGGGCAGATTCTGTATCGCAAATCCCCGCAAGCTGCGATTGACTATTATTATGAGTTTTTGAAAGCACATCCGCAATCCAATGAAGTGCGCATTAATCTGGCCAAGCTGCTGGTCAACCAGAAACAGTTTGAAGCGGCAAAAAAACAATACCCGCTGATTATCGAGCATTCTAAAAACAGCTCGCAAAAAAATACTGCCGACGTCACTGCGGTAATAGGCCTGCTCTCATACCAATCGGCTGATTACATTTCAGCGCAAAACTATTTCCAGCAGGCACTGGCGATGGACTTTAAAGATGCAGATCAATTGTATCTGTACATGGGGCAAACCTCAGAAAAACTGGAGCAGAATGAAGCCGCTGCAGACTGGTATAAAAAAATTGCGCTGGGACCGCGTTACCTGGAGGCACAACTCAGCCTTGCCAATCTGGTCGCACGTACACAATCAGCAGATAAAGCGATTGATATATTAGACGAACTGACTGACCTCAATACTGAACAGCAAATCATCGTAATTCAGTCGCAGGCCTCTATTCTAGTGAGAGCCAAGCGCGATCAGGAGGCATTTGACCTGCTTGAAAAAGCTGTTCAAAACCTGCCTAACACGCCTGAACTGGTATACGACTATGCACTGGCAGCAGAGCGCCTGAAGAAATTCGACCTCATGGAAGCAGAACTGCGCAGAACCATTGCCGAAAAACCGGATTTTGCAGCAGCCTATAATGCGCTGGGTTATTCATTTGCAGACCGCAATATCAAGCTGAATGAGGCGATTAAGCTGATTGAAAAAGCACTGGAACTGTCACCCAATGACCACTATATGCTGGATAGCCTGGGCTGGGCACACTTCAGAAAAGGCAATCTGGATAAAGCCATTCAATACTTGCAGCAAGCCTACGACATTAACCCGGATCCTGAAATTGCTGCACACCTGGGAGAGGTGCTGTGGCATAAAGGCCAGCACGAACAGGCAAAAAAAATCTGGAACGACGCCTTAAGCCTTCATCCGGATAATGAAGTTTTGATTACAACTGCCAATAAATTCAAGTCCTGATTTAAAGGCAATATCCTAATGACAGCCGCTGTAAGCACCTTGATTAGACTGCCGCAAAACACGATACAGGCAATGTCGTCAATTCGAGCGCTAATTTTGCTTAGCCTGATGGCAGCGTTTGCCGGCTGCAGCGTTGCACCAGTGACTCAAACTGCCCCCAGCACTGCCGAGCGCAAACTCAGAGCGCAACATTTGCAGCAACTGGCTTCCATTGAGCAATTCTCAATGCAGGGCAGAATCGGCGTGCAAACCAATGGCAAAGGCTTTTCCGGTAGCTTGCAGTGGCAACACAACAATACCGAAGATGACATCGACCTCTATTCACCACTTGGCAGTCAGGTAGCCAGCATTAAAAAAACGCCGGAACAGGTCACGCTGCAAGACGCCAGCGGCAAACATTTTTCGGCAGTGGATGCTGAAACATTAACCCAGGAAACATTAGGCTGGAGGTTACCGCTGACAGGGCTTGTTGACTGGGCTATTGGACGGCCGACACAAAGCCCGATTCAGAACAGCACCTGGAATGAGCAAGGCCTGCTCACCAGACTGGAACAGGATGGCTGGAAGATAGAATATGACAACTATGAACAACAAGGCGCATATATGCTGCCCGGTAAAATTTTTCTCAAAAGTGATCCATTAAACCTGAAGTTACTCGTAGAGAAATGGAATAACCTTGAACATTAGAGTCAACTTAAACAATATCACTTTAAAATAAGTATACATCTAAAATCTATCCAATTCAGGCTGCACAATATCACTCATGCAAGATTTCCAAGCGTTTTTAGCTCCGGCAAAAATCAATCTGTTTTTGCACATTGTCGGCCAACGTGCCGATGGCTACCACCTGCTGCAAACAGTCTTCCGCCTGCTGGATTATTACGACACCATTTATTTAAAACCTACCGATAACAAAGAAATCAAACGTGCCAATGACGTACCCGGCGTCCCTGAGGACCATGACCTGTGCATCCGCGCCGCAAGATTATTGCAGCAGCACACCGGCTGTACACGCGGCGTAGAAATACTGGTGAAAAAAAATATCCCGATGGGCGGCGGCCTTGGCGGCGGCAGCTCCGACGCAGCCACAGTGTTACTGGCGCTGAATCGCCTATGGCAGCTGAACCTGAGTCGCAAAGAATTATTGGATTTGGGACTGATGCTAGGCGCAGATGTACCGTTTTTTATTTACGGAACAAATGCCTGGGCAGAAGGCATTGGCGAACAGCTGCAGCCTATTGATCTGCAGGATGCCTGTTACGTTGTACTGACTCCGGATGTTCATGTATCAACCGCAGAAATTTTTGCGAATAAGCAATTGACAAAGAACTCGAATCCCCAGATAATGTCGACCTTTTCGAGGGCAGCACAATTAAGTGCTGCTAATTCAGGCGGTGGAAACATCCAACCTGAATTTACAAATAGCCTCGAAAAAGTAGTTTGCAGTCTTTATCCTAAAGTTTCTGATTGTCTAAGCTGGCTTAAACAATACGGTGATGCTAGAATGAGCGGCTCTGGCGCTTCGGTGTTTTTAGAAGTTGCCAACGTAGAGATTGCCAACAAAATTTTTAGCGCAAAACCTGAATCTGTTCGTGGTTTTGTTGCAAAAGGGTTAAATCAGCACCCTTTGATTGGACTTTTAGTTTAATTATAAGGCTGATTAAATATTGGGGAATCGCCAAGCTGGTTAAGGCACCGGATTTTGATTCCGGCATACCTAGGTTCGAATCCTAGTTCCCCAGCCAGAATTTTTAGAAGCGTGTAGATTTTTGATTTACACGCTTTTATTTTTTAGTCCGCTTTTTTTAGTTTCTGCTGGCACATTTAGCAGGCCGGCACGATAGGAAATCAAATGGTGTCTAACGGCAACATGATGGTCTTTACAGGCAACGCGAACCCTGTGCTCGCACAAGAAGTTGCTACTCACCTGGGTATTGAACTAGGTCGCGCCGATGTTGGCAGATTCTCTGACGGCGAAATCATGGTCGAATTGCTCGAAAACGTGCGCGGCCGCGATGTATTCGTACTGCAATCAACCAGCCACCCTACCAATGACAGCCTGATGGAAGTCATGGTCATGGTGGACGCACTGCGCCGCTCATCTGCTGGCCGTATTACCGCTGCTATTCCATACTTCGGCTATTCACGCCAGGATCGCCGCCCACGCTCAGCGCGTGTTGCCATTACCGCAAAAGTGGTTGCCAACATGCTGACCGGCGTTGGTGTTAACCGCGTACTGACTATGGACCTGCACTCAGACCAGATTCAGGGTTTCTTTGATATTCCTGTAGATAACATCTACGCAACGCCAATTCTGCTATCAGATCTGGTTAAACAAAATCATGAGAATTTAGTCGTGGTTTCACCTGACGTTGGCGGTGTGGTACGTGCACGTGCGGCAGCCAAACAACTGAGTGCTGACCTGGCAATTATTGACAAACGTCGCCCGAAACCGAATGTAGCCAAAGTCATGAACATTATCGGTGATGTTGCAGGTCGTACCTGCGTCATCATGGACGACATGGTAGATACAGCCAACACATTGTGCGAGGCGGCAGCGGCATTGAAAAAACATGGTGCAGTCAAAGTAGTAGCTTATGCGACCCACCCAGTACTTTCAGGTGGCGCAGCAGATCGCATTCTTAATTCAGAACTGGATGAGCTGGTAGTCACCAATACCATCCAACTGAATGATGAAACAGCGAAATGCCCAAAAATTCGCCAGTTGAGCGCAGCTTCATTGTTGGCAGAAACCATCCGCAGAATCAGTTGTGAGGATTCAGTTTCTTCACTGTTCATGGATTAATTTGTTTTAAAAAATTTAACAAATCGAAAATGACAAGAAGATAAGCCGAAGACAGTACACATAGTACGCCAAGGCAAAATCGACACAGTCAGTTTTGATTTGTTAAATTTTTCACCCTGCTTTCTGGTCGCGGAAAGCAGTTTTTGTGCAGTAAGGCCCTCGAAAGCCTAGTAGTAAATTTAGGAGTAGTAAAATGACTATCGAAATCAATGCAGTAAAACGTGACGTTAAAGGTACGGGTGCGAGCCGCCGTCTACGTCGTGCTGGCTCAGTGCCAGGTGTAGTATATGGTGGTGGTAAAGAAGCGGTTACACTGGAATTTAACGGTAAAGAATTGTTCCTGCAATTCCGCCACGAAGCTTTCCATGCTTCAGTATTGAGCCTGATTGTTGACGGCAAAAAAGAAAGCGTATTATTACGTGACTTCCAGATGCACCCAGTGCGCAACACCATTCAGCACATCGACTTTCAACGCGTAAGCGCAACTGAAAAAATCCACGTTAAAGTGCCTTTCCACTTTGTTAATGCTGATGTAGCGCCTGGCGTTAAATTGGGCGGCGGCATTGTGGCTCACGTGCAAACTGAAGCTGACGTTAGCTGCCTGGCAAAAGACTTGCCAGAGTTCATCGAAGTTGACGTTGCCAACCTGGAAATGGGTCACTCAATCCACTTGTCACAAATCAAATTGCCAAAAGGCGTTGAGTTTGTACAACTGGCTCACGGCGATGACGCTGCTGTTGCATCTATCGCTAAAACACGCGGTGGCGTTTCTGAAGCAGCCGCAGAAACACCTGCTGCTTAAGTACCACCAGCTTTTTAGCTATATGAAAATAACGCGCGCTTTATCTATAAAGTGCGCGTTTTTTCATTTATCTACCTTACTTTTTTGAGGCTTCTGTAAATGAGTGGAATCAAATTATTAGTAGGCCTGGGTAACCCCGGCGACAAATATGCAGCCACGCGCCATAACGCCGGTTTCTGGTGGATAGATCAGCTGGCGGCCTCAAGCAATAGCAAACTGGCACTGGATGCCAAGTTTTTTGGCATTGCCGGAAAATTAGCACCAACAGCTGATGTATGGCTGCTTAAACCAACCACTTTCATGAACGCGAGTGGCAAGGCTGTAGTCGCGCTCGCTAATTACTACAAAATCACGCCGGCACAGATCCTGGTGATTCATGATGAGCTGGATTTGAACCCAGGTACCGTGAAACTCAAAAAAGGTGGCGGGCATGGTGGGCATAATGGCCTGAAAGACATCGCTGCAGCACTGGGCACGCCGGATTTCTGGCGCCTGCGCCTTGGTATTGGTCACCCGGGCGATAGAAATGAAGTCGTGAATTTTGTATTAAAGGCCGCGACAAAAGATGAACAAAGCGCTATCAACCAATGTATGGATGATAGCCTGCAAGTTACAACACAGTTACTCAATGGTGACTTTGAAGGTGCAATGTTAAAATTGCATACAAAGAAGTAGCAATAAACAAATAACAACACTCTTTTTTCCGCCTGTATTTTTGTTGAGTACAAGGCGGCAAGGATGAATTGCCGAAGACAGTACATTAGTACGGCTAGGCAATGAAAACGCAGACAACACAGTAATAAACGAAAAGGCAGACTACCTCTTTAAGTCCATTCAGATTTTACGCAAGGTCAAGGCGTTGAGGTTTGAGGGGACGAGGCAGTACATGAGTACGACGAGTTACCGAAAACTGATAACAACGCAGAGATTGCGTAAAAGATGATTGGAATTATATGAAATGTGGAATTGTGGGCTTACCTAACGTAGGCAAATCTACCTTGTTTAACGCTATTACCAAGGCAGGCATTGCTGCAGAGAACTACCCGTTCTGTACCATTGAACCTAACGTTGGCATTGTAGAAGTGCCTGACACCCGCATGCAGCCGCTGATCGACATTGTTAAACCGCAACGCACACAACCTGCAATTGTGGAATTTGTAGATATTGCCGGTCTGGTAGCCGGCGCATCTAAAGGTGAAGGTCTGGGCAACAAGTTTCTGGCCAATATCCGCGAAACCGATGCGATTGCCCACGTTGTACGCTGCTTTGAAGATAACAACGTGATTCACGTTGCCAATAAAGTCGACCCACTTTCAGATATTGAAGTCATCAATACCGAACTGGCTTTGGCGGACATGGAAACAGTAGAGAAAACCATGCAGCGCGAAGGCAAAAAAGCGAAAAGCGGTGATAAAGACGCTATCGCGCTCATGGCGGTGCTCGAGAAAGTATTGCCAGCCTTGAACGAGGCCAAAGCTGTGCGCACGCTGGGCTTGGATGCTGATGAACTGCAACTGCTGAAACCGCTGTGCCTGATCACGGTAAAACCGGTCATGTACCTCGCTAACGTGGACGAAAAAGGCTTTGAAAACAACCCGCACCTGGACAAAGTAGTAGCGCTGGGTAAAGCGGAAAACTCACCTGTGGTATGTATCTGTGCAAAAATCGAAGGCGAGATTTCTGAACTGGATGAAGAAGACAAACTTTTATTTTTAGCCGAATTGGGCCAGGAAGAACCAGGCCTGAACCGCGTCATTCGTGCGGCTTACGACCTGCTCGGCTTGCAAACCTACTTTACTGCCGGTGTGCAGGAAGTACGTGCCTGGACTGTTAAAAAAGGCGCAACCGCGCCACAGGCGGCCGGCGTGATCCACACCGATTTTGAACGTGGATTCATCCGTGCCGAAGTCATCGCCTACAACGACTACGTGCAATTCAAAGGTGAAAAAGGTGCACAGGAAGCCGGTAAAATGCGTTTGGAAGGCAAAGAATACATTGTGCAGGATGGCGATGTGATGCACTTCAGATTTAACGTGTAAGCTTCGCGAGATTTAACGTCTAAAGATTTGACTTCCAGGCACCCCAAGATTCAAAGCCTGAACTGCAAAGCTGCCCTCTACGTGAGGGCAGCCAAACAGCGCTCCAAGCTGTAAATTCAATATCCTCCCCAACAAATCCCCCCCGCCCAGCTTCAAAACACATACTAAAAATCATTTAACCATGCCTGCCATGTGCATTTAGTAGTGCATCTGCACTTATATTGTGCAAACAATCATTACGATAAAAATAAATGAAACGGCAACAGCCTCAAAAATAATATTTATATTTCAATAGTTTACAAAATACCCAGCCCATGGCACGACTATTGCTTTTTATTAATCAAATAGTATTGAAGAGCTGCAATGTTAAAGGTAATGATTGTTGATAACGACTTGGAGCGCACTACCCCGTTAAAGCAATCGCTACTTGATTCTGGTTACGAGGTGATTGCGCATCTCAAGGATACGGTGAATTTAGACAAAGCCTGCTGTGAACTGCAGCCAGACATTGTCATTATTGATACCGAATCGCCGAGTCGTGACACGTTGGAAAATATTTGCGTCATGACCATGCATGAACCGCGCCCGATTGTGATGTTTACACATGATGGCGATAAAGAGCAGATCAAGCAGGCAACGCGTGCGGGAGTTAGCGCTTATGTCGTTGGCAGCATACCGAAAGAGCGGTTGCAACCAGTGATTGATGCGGCGATTGCACGTTTTGATGAATTCAAGCTGCTGCGTGCAGAGCTGAACGAAGCCAATGACAAACTGAATGAAAGAAAACTGATTGAACGCGCTAAAGGCCTGCTGATGAAACAACGCGGCCTGGATGAAGAGCAAGCCTACAATATGCTGCGCAACATGGCGATGCAAAGAAATATGAAAATAAAGGATCTGGCAAATGAACTGATGAATGCAGCCAAGCTGCTGATCGTGTAAGCAACACAACAATTACTTACCCAACGATGGGGTAAGTAAAAAATTAAATGTAAACACTTCATGCCAATGACGGCATAAAAGTGGCTCAAAGTTTGAGCATACAGAAATTAAAGACAAAGGCGTCTTTCCTGCTGAGTAATGACTCAGCCGGATTGACGCCTTTTTTTATTGTTTTTTTGATGTTTTAGATTGACCGTTTTTTAATTTTTTCAGGAGTTTAAAATGAGTGACCAAGATAAAAATATAGATAAAAAAATACTAGTTGCCGGCACCCCGGAAATTATCGTTGATAATTCACGCCGTAACTTTTTAAGAAACAGCATCACCGGCATACTGGGCGCAGCCACCTTAATGAATGTGGTGCCGAACAGCGTTCGCAGCTACGCCTGGGCTGCTGGCTCAGATGCCCCTGAACTCACCGAAGTTAAAATTGGCTTTATTCCACTCACCGACTGCGCACCGATCGTGGTTGCAGCGCAAATGGGTTTCGATAAAAAGTACGGCATCAAAATCACCCCAAGCAAAGAAGCCAGCTGGGCTGCGATTCGCGACAAAACAGTAAACGGCGAACTGCATGCTGCACACGTGCTGTACGGCCTGGTCTATGGCGTGCAGTTAGGCATCGGCGGCCAGCAGAAAGACATGGCAGTATTGATGAGCCTGAACAATAACGGCCAGGCTATTACGCTGGCTAACCAGCTCAAGGAAAAAGGCGTAAAAGACGGCCGCAGCCTCAAACGTCTGCTCGATAACGAAAACCGCGACTACACGTTTGCGCAAACCTTCCCGACCGGCACGCATGCCATGTGGCTCAACTACTGGCTTGCTGCCAATGGCATCAACCCGATTAAAGACGTAAAAAATATCGTGGTACCGCCGCCGCAAATGGTTGCCAACATGCGTATCGGCAACATGGATGGCTACTGCGTGGGCGAACCTTGGAACGCACGCGCCATTTACGACAAAGTAGGCTACACCGTCACTACCACACAGGACATCTGGACCGACCATCCGGAAAAAGTATTGGGCACGACTGCCGAGTTTGTCGCTAAACACCCGAACACGACACGCGCCATGATCATGGCGATACTAGATGCCTGCCGTTATATCGAAGCATTGGAAAACCGCGCCTCAGTCGCAAAACTGATTTCAGGCAAAGCTTACGTCAATGCGCCGGAAGACGTCATCGGCGGTCGCTTTATCGGCGATTACGACAACGGTATCGGCAAAAAATGGAAAGACCCGAACTATATGAAGTTCTATGGTGACGGTGCTGTCAATTTCCCTTACCTGTCAGACGGCATGTGGTTCCTGACACAGCATAAACGCTGGGGCCTGCTCAAATCGGATCCTGATTACCTGGGCGTTGCCACCAAGGTCAACCAGATCAAACTCTATTCAGAAGCTGCATCGCAACTTGGCATCAGCGTGCCGAAAGACCCGATGCGCACCAGCAAGCTGGTTGATGGCGTGGTATGGGATGGCAAAAACCCGGCCGCTTATGCAGCTTCTTTCAAAATCAAAGCTTAACGATTCAAGCTTCAATTATTAAGGATCATTTATGAGCGCGATAAGTATCAGTAAAGAAAGCTTAAAAGTCATCATGAAAAGCAAAAAAACCGTTGTCAGCAAAGGAACAGCCATGAAGAACACCGCCAATAATGTGACGGCTGCCGACACCGTATCAACAAAACAGCAGTTTGAAAAGCTGGGGCTAAAAATCCATCACTTTATTAAGTGGCTGCTGCCTCCGGCATTTGGCGTATTAATGATGATAGCGGTGTGGTCATTAATTTCCTATCAATCACCGAACCTGCCGGGGCCCCTGAAAACATGGCATTCAGCGGTTGAGTTGTTCAGTGACCCGTTTTACAACAACGGACCGAATGACATGGGGGTGGGCTGGAACATCTTTAATTCATTAAAACGTGTTGCGTTGGGATTTGGCATGGCGGCGATTATAGGCATTCCTGTCGGCTTTATCATCGGGCGCTTTAATTTCGCAAACCGCATGACAGCCCCCATCATCAGCCTGCTCAAACCGGTATCGCCGCTGGCATGGCTGCCTATTGGCCTGCTGGTATTCAAGGCAGCCAACCCTGCCGCAATCTGGGTCATCTTCATATCAGCGATCTGGCCGATGATCATCAATACTGCAGTCGGGGTCAGCAAAGTGCCGCAGGACTATATGAACGTGGCAAAAGTGCTCAACCTGAGCGAATGGAAAATTTTTACCAAGATTCTGTTCCCGTTCGCACTGCCTTACATGATGACAGGGGTACGCCTCTCCATCGGCGTGGCATGGCTGGTGATTGTTGCGGCTGAAATGCTGACCGGTGGCGTTGGCATTGGTTTCTGGGTGTGGGATGAATGGAACAACCTTAATGTTGAACACATCATCATCGCGATTTTTATTGTGGGTATCGTCGGCTTGCTGCTTGAGCTCATGCTCACGCAGATCGCCAAACGATTCAGCTACGAATAATCCCGTTATTAATTTAACAGCTAATTATCAGGAATCATTATGAAAAACACATCAATGCCGGAAAAAGCAAACGCAGCCAAATATGTGCAGCTTGAGAATGTAGACATGACCTTCACAACTAAAAAAGGTGAATTCAACGCACTGAAAAATATCAACCTGAGTATCCGCGAAGGCGAGTTCATCTCCATCATCGGTCACTCCGGCTGCGGTAAATCAACCGTGCTGAATCTGATTGCAGGCTTACTGCAACCAACGGAAGGCTTCCTGTTCTGTGCCGGCCGCGAAATAGCCGGCCCCGGGCCTGAGCGCTCAGTAGTGTTCCAGAACCACTCATTACTGCCTTGGCTCACCTGCTATGAAAACATCTATCTGGCAGTAGAACGGGTTTTCGGCAGCGAGACCAAAGCCCAGCTCGCAGCACGTACCCATGCAGCACTGGAACTGGTTGGGTTGACGCATGCTACCGATAAACGCCCGAACGAGATTTCCGGCGGCATGAAGCAGCGCGTCGGCATTGCGCGCGCTTTGGCAATGGAACCGAAAGTGCTGCTGCTGGACGAGCCGTTTGGCGCACTGGATGCGCTGACACGTGCCAACCTGCAGGATGAGCTTATGAAGATCATGGCGAAATCCGGCTGCACGGCAGTCATGGTCACGCACGATGTGGATGAGTCAGTACTGCTTTCAGACCGCATTGTCATGATGACCAACGGCCCGTCTGCCACGATCGGTGAAATTCTGGATGTGAATCTGGCTCGCCCGCGAGCACGTCTGGAACTGGCTGAAGATAAAGATTACAACCATATCCGCAGCGAAGTATTGCGCTTTCTGTATGAGCGCCATGCCAAGAAAGCGGCTTAAACAGCTTATTACTAACGTATTCCACATTAAAACTTAATCTACATTTTATAAAAATCAGGGGTAATCATGAAATCCAATGCTTCATTCAAACTTAACATCATCATGGCATGTGTCACGATGGCCATCACCGGCATGGCGCAATCAGCCTACGCCGAAGAAGAGCCGATGCCTGAATACACATTTCTGGAATCAATCAAAGATGGCAAACCCATGACCAACTTCCGCCTGCGCTACGAATCTGTAGATCAGGAGGGATTTCAGCCTGCGCCCAATGCAACCCAGAAGCTGGATACCGCCCACGCCTTCACGCTGCGCAGCCTGATCGGCTGGCAAACGGCACCTTACAAGAATTTCAGCTTTGCCGCACAACTGACCGACGTGCATGAGTTCAACCACAACTTCAACGACAGGCGCGAGAACCTGAGCGAACCGGGCAAAGCCAACTACGCCAATATCGTTGACCCCAGCTTTACCGATGTCAACCAGCTGTTCGCAGACTGGACCGGCATCAAGAACACCAGGGTGCGTCTTGGCCGCCAACAGGTGAATCTGGACAATGTACGTTTCATCGGTGATATTGGTTTCCGTCAGAACATGCAGGTATTTGACGGTGTTTCCGTACTCAACAAAAGCATCCCCGACACGGAAATCTTCGCGGCACACTTTGACCAGGTACGCCAGATCAATACCGAACTGCGTCAGGGCGACATTGAAATCGTGAATGCCAAGTACCGCATCTCACCCAGCGAATCACTGGTGGGTTACGCTTATCTGGTGGATGTTGCAAACCTGGGCCAGAACAACGGCAATCCACTCGCCGCCAGTACCGCGGCACAAGGCGGTAACGGCCTCGGTGCCAGCCAGGACCTGGTGAAGACGGCAACTACGGATGCCAGCTCAAAAACCTTTGGCCTGCGTCTGGATGGCGTGCGTAAAATTGATGATAACTGGAAAGCGCTCTACACCGCTGAATATGCCAAACAGACTGACTACAAAGACGGCAGCGACCTGATTGACGCGCACTACTTCAAACTCGGTGGTGGTGCCATGTATAACAGCTGGTCAGTCAGGATTGACCATGAAAAACTATCCAGCAACGATGGCAAGTATGCCTTCCAGACACCACTCGGTACCAACCACCTGTTCCAAGGCTGGGCTGACCAATTCCTGGCCACACCGCGCCAGGGTATGGAAGATACCTTCGTTACAGTGGCGGGCAGCATCGGCAAGGCCAAGCTGCAGGCAGAGTACCATGTGTTCAAGTCTGACGAGAAATTCCAGTCCATTGGCAAACTTGGTGACAAATACGGTACCGAGTTTGATGCCAGCGTCATGTATCCGTTTACTGACAAGATCAGCGGCAAACTGGAATATGCAAAATTCAATGAATCCGATGTTTACGGCGGCTTGAGCAGTGCGGCACGCAAGGGCGATAAGGAAGTCGTCTGGGTGACCGGGATGGTTACGTTCTAAAGCAGAAACCTGCAGCACCCTGTGCCATTAAAGCCAAAACTTTAAACAGCACAGATATCAAAGGATTGACTGGTGACTTGATAAAACGGCTTATCAATATGACCACACCAGTCAATCAGTACCACCAAGTTTTATTCGCTCACCAACGGCGGTGACCTCTAATAAATTGCATCTGAATAATAAATACATGAGGAGCAGTCATGACCAGCAAAAGTACGCCCAATAAACCCCAACAAGCAGGCACGCTGAATAAATACCGCGGCATTATATTCGCCGTTACGCTTTTCTTACTATTCAATCTGGCAGTGCTTGGCCTTAACTTCTACACTTCATCCACGCTCGACAGCGATGCGGTCTCGATTAACCTTTCCGGACGGCAACGCATGCTGTCACAGCGCACAACCAAGGTATTGTTATCGATTCAGGTTGATGCGGCACAAGGCAGGTTTGACCCAAAAAACACCGAAGAACTTAAAAAAGTGAGCACGCTGTTTGATACTACCCTGAACGGTTTTAAAACAGGCGGCATGGTTACAGGCGGTGATGAAAAGCCGGTATTCCTGCCTAAAGTAAGCGATGCAGAAACGATCAAGGCTGTCGATGAGGCACTGGTGATATGGCAGCCCTACAAAAAACTATTGCAGCCTGTCATTGAAAGCAGCGTGGTAGATGAGGTTACCCTCGATATCGCCACAGACTATGCGCGTGCGAACAACCTCAAGCTGCTGAAACTGATGAATGACCTTACCACGCAGCTGGAACGCAACACCAAGACCAAGGCCAGCAACCTGCAACTGATTCAAACCATCGCGCTGGTATTATCACTGTTGCTGTTTGCAAACATTGTATTTAATGCCTTGCGCAAACTGCGCGCCGCAGATGGCGAGATTGAAAAAGCGCAGCGTGAAACCACCGAGATTCTGAATACGGTAAAAGAAGGGCTGTTTCTGCTAGACCCGGAACTTGCAGTCGGCAGCCAATTCTCCAGCTCCATAGGCAAAATCCTGCAACACGAAGTAAGTGCTAACATGCCGTTTATGCCAATACTGGAGCAGCTGGTTTCAGCTGAGATATACGACTCGGCCAAAGATTACGTTCAGCTGCTGTTTGGCAACAAAGTGAAAGAAAACCTGATGCTGAGCCTGAACCCGCTCACACAGGTGAAGGTACAAGCCAAGCAAGACACAACACCGCGTTACCTGAGCTTTCAGTTTAACCGCATTGTTGAAGACAAGCGCGTGCTGCACCTGCTGGTCACCGTGCAGGATGTGACCGAGCAAGTCACGCAGGCAGAAGAACTTGCTGCCCTTAAAGGCCAATCCAGTATCAATCTGGAGTTGCTTAAACGGTTGCTGCAGGCAGATAGCTACCAGTTACAGGATTTTCTGAGCCATGCCCACGCTAGTCTGGAATCGCTGAACGCCATATTGGCCAATGCAGATAAACGTGCGGCAAACCATACTGATCTGGCGAACCAGTGTTTCCGCATCATTCATGCCATTAAAGGTGAAGCTGCGGCAATGGGTTTAGACGCGATTGAAACACTGGCACATGAATTTGAAGAACATCTGGTCACGCTGCGCAAAAAGAACGAGTGGGATGCGCAGGAGATTTTGAGCCTACCGGTAATGCTGAGCGGCATGCTTGAGCAGGTCAGGCAGATTGAAACGATTTCAAATGTGATGCAGGCACATCATCAGGCCAATAATACAAATAAACCGCCTTCAATCTCAACCAGTGTCAGCAATAATCTGCATCGCCTTGTCGAGCAAGTGAGCCAAAGCCAGAATAAAACAGTGCAGCTCAAACTGGAGCTGGGACTGCTTGACGAAATGGACACCAAGACCGTGCATCAGCTACAGCAGATTGGCATTCAACTGATACGCAACGGCATCTGCCATGGCATTGAAAATGCTGACATCAGGCTCGCTAAAGGCAAAACCGCGCATGGCGAAATTTCTATCACCACCCGCATGAATGCAGAAGGCGCGATTGATTTCATCGTGCGTGATGACGGGCAAGGCATTGTTCCCAGCCGCATCCGGGCAGCAATGCTGGCATCAGGACGTTACGCAACTGACGTTGTGAACCAGCTAAGCGATAAGGAAATTGTAGGCAAGCTGTTCGAGCCGGGATTTTCTACTGCCGGCAGTACCGATAAAGACGCAGGCCGCGGTGTAGGCATGGATTTAGTGCAATCCCTGATTAACGAAATTGGCGGAGACCTCAAAATTGACACCAAAGCCGATGTCTTCACCCAGTTTGCTTTCCGTATTTCCAAACATAGCCAACCATCCATTAACCTAAACGCTACAGAGGCCGTTGTATGAAACTCATGATTGTCGATGACTCCAATATTATCCGGAGCCGTATTTCCAGAATTATGGCAGACCCCAAACTGCCACCCATCGAGATCGTAGGTACTGCAGCCAATGGCACCGATGCATTTGCATTATTCACACAAGAGCGTCCGGAACTGGTCACCATGGACCTCACCATGCCAGAAATGGATGGCGTGGAATGCACCACCCTGCTCGTTGAGTTCAATCCTGGCGTAAAGATCCTGATTGTATCGGCGCTCAGCGACAAAGCCACCGCGATCGAAGCACTTAAAAACGGCGCCAGCGGGTTCTTATACAAACCATTTACCGATGAAGAACTCGTGAACGCCTTACTGGAGCTAATAACAGAATGAGTGACCTAAGCGAAAAAGACATTGAAATCTTTATTGAAGCAATAGGAGGCTATTTCAAACAGATTACAAAAGAAGCAGCATCCGTCGGCGTGGCATATCTTGCCAAAAATGCATTCCCGATGAATGACTACACTGGCATGATCAAAGTCAGTGCAGACTACGAAGGCGCGCTCTACTTCTCGGCACCCAGCGCCATGCTGCGGCACCTGCTCACGGTCATGAAAGAACCCAACCAGTCCGATGAAAACCTGCTCGATGCCGTAGGTGAAATCGCCAACACCATTTCAGGCAACGCGCGCAAATACTTCGGTGAAAATATGGTCATCTCCATACCGGAAAAAATCGCGCACCTGCCCGAGAATCTTGACCACCAGGCACGCCCATATGCCTATGTGATCATTATTAAATGGAAGCATTACAGTGCATCGCTGATCGTGGATATTTCAAGAATCCGTTAACGGCACAAGCGCTCGGCGCCCATGAGGCAGCCGGGCGCTATAACCTTTAAACGGGCTGGAATCACATGGCTCAGAACCATGACACATGCTAAAAACAAGACCTGAAAAAATAAAGCAGAAAAGTTAAAACTTTTTTTGACAATTCACCACTAAAACACTAGAATTGCGGCCTTGCTGAAATTCAAGCAAACAAGTTTACAAGGTGATGTAGCTCAGCTGGTTAGAGCACAGGATTCATAATCCTGGGGTCGAGGGTTCAAGTCCCTCTTTCACCACCAATACAGGGTATCACGAAGTATCGAGAACCCTCTAAAAGCCCCGTAGTTAATAGCTTCGGGGCTTTTTTACGCCTCCCACCATCTCATAACGCCTCTTTACATACCGTCACTTTTAACGGTAGTATTGACGGTATCGCAGGTAAATCACAAGCTTCATACCGTCAAACATACTTGCGAGCCTTATTTTACAAGGGTTTGTTAATTTGCTAGGAGATACCGTCAAATGTTATCCGCTACCGCAATCAATAACGCAAAACCAAAAGATAAGCCTTACAAGCTTGCCGATGAAAAGGGCTTATATCTGCTCATTCAATCTACAGGCAGCAAGTTATGGCGATTTGATTATCGTTTTTTGGACAAACGTAAAACACTTGCTCTAGGCTCTTATCCAGATGTATCACTATCCCATGCCAGAGATAAAAGAGACAAAGCTAGAAGCTTATTAGCAAGCGACCCACCTATTGACCCGAGCGAAAATCGTAAAGCTGAAAAATCATCAAAATTATTAAGTAGTGAAAATAGTTTTGAAGTGATTGCGCGTGAGTGGTGGCAAACACACATGAAAAACAAAGCCGCTTCCCACAAAGATAAAGTGATTAGACGATTTGAACTTTATTTATTTCCGTGGATAGGTAGCAAACCCATTGCCGACATAACTGCACCACAAATGCTTCAAGTGGTTAAGCGTATTGAAACTTTGAATAAACTTGAAACTGCCCACCGTGCTTTACAAACAGCAGGGCAAGTATTTAGATATGCGGTGCAAACCGGTCGCGCAATTAGAGATGTCACCGTGGACTTAAAAGGAGCACTACCTCCCACTAGCATTAAACACATGGCAGCCTTTACTGATCCTAAACAAATTGCCGAGTTACTAAGGGCAATAGATGGCTTTGGCGGAACATTAACAGTTCAATGCGCCCTCAAATTATCGCCTTTAGTATTTGTTCGCCCTAACGAGTTAAGGCAAGCCAAGTGGCGTGATATTGATTTAGATGCAGGTGAATGGCGTTACCTAGTAAGTAAAACAAAAACTGACCATTTAGTACCCCTCTCAACTCAAGCCATTGATATTCTGCGAACAATACATCCATTGTCAGGTCATGGTGAATATGTATTTCAAGGAGGGCATTCACCGTTAAGACCAATGAGCGAAGCCGCTGTTAATGCTGCATTAAAACGCATGGGCTATGATACACAAAGCGAAATTACCGGACATGGATTTAGAGCAATGGCTCGTACAATATTGCATGAACGCTTAAACATAGATCCACATATTATTGAACACCAATTAGCGCATAAAGTCCCCGATGCATTAGGTGCCGCTTATAATCGCACTAAGTTTATCGAGCAACGAAAAGTTATGATGCAACAATGGGCAGACTATTTAGATGAACTCAAAGCGAGTGCAAAAGTAGTGCCATTTAAATCAGCCTAAATCCATTTAAACCAAATTAACCCTTTATTTTTTACAAGTAAGTTAACATTACTCACAACGACTACTTAATTACCAAAAGTAAACACCGCAACACATTTGCTGCTGTTGTGATTTCTTATTTCATGAGGTAACAAAGGGATTGTATGCATGTTAAAAAAAAGGTAATTGAATATATTGACAGTGCAATTTTAGATTTAGAAAAAATGCATGCTGAAATTTCTTTAACCGAAAGATTAACGATAGAAATAAAACATGAACTGTATGAGATTATAGATACATCATCATCAGCATTTGAAGACGCAAGGCAGTCATTACTTTCTGATGATAACGATCCTTATTTCATCATACCTTACACTGTTGCTGTATCGATAGCAGGATCAGTTTGGGGGCAACTTCGAGGGGCTTCTAGCATGTCAAATGCAATGGCCAAAAGTGGAGCTGCTGGAAAAAAAGCTAAATACCAACCATTAAGGAACCTCGCAGAAAAGCTAGTGCGTGAAAAGAATTTTAAGAGCAGACGTAACGCGGCAAAAACAATCATGCCTGAAATTATCGCTGAAAGTAAAAAACTAAACATTTTTTTAAGTGAGGATCAAGCCGAAATAACAATAACTGGCTGGCTAAAAGAAATGGGTTTGCCAGCAAACGTATAACTTTAGCTTGCTAAGGTAATATCTCATCAAGCACACAATCTATTTGGCATATTAAGCAAATGCCATACTTCGCTCCGAAACTTACAGCAACGGAGTGAATTATCATGACACAAAACGCAATTTCATCTTCTCTCACAAATTTTGACGCCCTCCCTGATTCCGCTAGTGTTCGTCAGCCAGTAGTTCAGGCACTTTATGCATGTTCAGCAGCAAGCGTTTGGCGTGGTGTAAAAGCTGGGCGGATACCCAAGCCACGTAAATTATCCCCTAGAACAACTTGCTGGAATGTCGGTGAGTTGCGTCAAGCATTAGCAGCCGCTAAATAAGCCCAGGCTTTTAGAGGAGCTAAAAATGGCGAAACGTCATCAAAATCCCCGTTTGGCAAAAATCCATCGAAGTTACAAAATCGATGAAATTGCTGATCTATATGGTACACATAAAAACACTGTACTTAATTGGATAAAACAGGGACTGCCTACTTTAGACAACAAGCGACCATTGATGATTTTAGGGAGTGAATTGAATGCTTTCCATGCAAAGCAGAGAGTAAAAAACAAGCATCCTTGTAAGCCTAATGAAATTTATTGTATGAAGTGCAAAATGCCGAAAGAGCCAGCAACTGGCATGGTGGAATATCAACCCGTCAATGAAAAAACTGGCAACATCATTGGCATCTGCCCAGCATGTGAAACGATTATGTATAGGCGCATTAGTATAGTCAATATTAAGCAATATTCTGCACAAATGGGGTTCACGTTACCGTAAGCGCATTTACACATAGTTGATAGCTATTAACCATCCGTAAATTGTGACTTCAGTAAAGGAATAAATATCATGTTAAAACACAACTCAGATAATGAAAGAATTAAGCATAAATACTTTAGCTTTCTTAAAGAGGCTATGCGTCAAAGTGAACCAACCATTGATGGGGTTGCAAAAGCATTATCTAGGTTTGAAGATTACAATAAATACCGAGACTTCAAGACTTTTCGTCATGAGCAAGCCACTGGGTTTAAGAAGCATCTCATTGAACAAAAAAATCACCGAAAAGATATGAAGCTGAGCAAATCAACCTTGCATACAACATTTGCACATTTAAAAAAATTCTTTGAATGGTTAGCTAGAGAGCAAGGCTATAAGTCCTGCATTAAATATTCTGATGCTGAATACTTTAATACATCTAGCAAAGATATGCAGGTAGCAACAGCAAGAAGATCACAAAAAGCCCCTACTATTGAACAGATTAAGTTTGTCATTAACCTGATGCCAACTAACACAGAAATAGAACTTCGTAATCGTGCGCTGATTGCATTTACCTTGCTCACAGGGGCAAGGGATGGCGCAATAGCCTCAGTTAAACTAAAGCATATTAACTTAGATGAGAATTTCTTTTTTCAGGATGCACGGGAAGTTAAAACAAAATTCAGTAAGACCTTTACTACCTTTTTCTTTCCAGTAGGAGATGAAATCAAGCAAATACTTGTAGATTGGATTGCCTATATTAGAACAGAAAAACTTTGGGGGAATGATGATCCGCTTTTCCCCATGACTAATATTTCAGTAGGTACGAACCAGCAATTTGAGTCGAACGGGTTAAAACGAGAACACTGGAGTACGGCTGCACCAATACGCGCAATTTTTAAAGAAGCATTTGCTAAAGCTGACTTACCTTATTTTAACCCACATAGTTTTAGAAATACGCTAGTGCAACTTGGGCAATCAAAATGCAAAACACCTGAAGCTTTCAAAGCGTGGAGCCAGAATTTAGGACATGAAAGTGTTTTAACCACTCTTTACAGCTATGGTGAGGTAGGTAGGCAGCGTCAAGCAGACATTTTAAAAGACTTGGGAAATGCAAAACAGGATATACAACCCACATATAATGACTTTGCCGATGCAATAGCTCAAAAACTTATTGATAGAGGCTTTCATACATCCCGTATTTGATTCATTGATTAAATCAGCGCTGCGACTTAAACTACCAGGCAATAAAAAGAGGGATTTATTCCTAAGTTAAAAAAGGCAGATTGCAGTGAAAAAAACAGTAACAAAAAAAAATACAAAAAGTATTGAAGAAACCCTTTGGGATTCTGCCAATAAATTAAGAGGTAGTGTCGAACCTGCGGAATACAAACATGTTGTATTAGGACTCATATTTTTAAAATTTGCTAGCGACAGGTTTGACGAGCATCGCCAAACGCTTATTGCCAAAGGGCAAGAGAAGTACATTGAAATGCCTGAGTTTTACAACCAGAACAATGTGTTTTTCTTAGATGAAATTTCTCGTTGGAGCTATATCATCAAAAACTCAAAGCAAAATGACATTGCTTTAAAGATTGATACCGCCCTTCATAATGTTGAGAAAAATAACAAAGCCCTCAAGGGTGCTTTGCCAGATAATTACTTTTCTCGTTTAGGGTTAGACATTACCAAACTCTCCTCCCTACTCGATACCATCAATGATATTGATACCATCAAAGACAAAGCACACGATATTGTTGGTAGAGTATATGAATATTTCCTTTCCAAATTTGCATTAGCAGAGGGTAAAGGCAAAGGAGAGTTTTATACACCTAAAAGTATTGTAAACCTCATCGCTGAGATGATAGAACCATATAAAGGAATTATCTACGACCCAGCCTGCGGCTCAGGCGGTATGTTTGTACAATCCATTAAGTTTATTGAAAACCATCACGGTAACAAAAAAGAAATATCTATATATGGTCAGGAATATACCAACACCACTTACAAACTGGCAAAGATGAATCTTGCAATACGCGGGATTAGCGCCAATCTGGGTGAAAAAGCGGCCAATACGTTTACAGACGATCAACACAAAGACCTAAAAGCTGATTTCATCATGGCAAACCCGCCATTCAATCAAAAGGATTGGCGTG
Source organism: uncultured Methylotenera sp. (assembly GCA_964622195.1). Lineage (GTDB taxonomy): Bacteria > Pseudomonadota > Gammaproteobacteria > Burkholderiales > Methylophilaceae > Methylotenera. Next base: position 35,766 of record CAZUOQ010000018.1, read on the forward strand.
CAGAAAACGAGTTAACCGATGACCCACGTTGGCGTGGCTACGACGTACCACCAAAAAGCAATGCCAATTATGCTTGGATACTCAACATGGCAAGCAAACTTAGTGAGAATGGCGTAGCTGGCTTTATCTTGGCTAACGGTGCGTTGAGTGGTGGTGGCGAAGAATACAAAATACGCAGAACCTTAATAGAAAATAATTTGGTTGAAGCCATTTTGGTTCTACCACAAGATATGTTTTACACCACCAATATTAGCGTTACGATTTGGATACTAAATAAAAATAAAAAAGCACATAGTCGTAGCATTGGTGATGAACAACGCCATTACCGCAACCGTGAAAAAGAAATTCTATTTATGGATTTGCGACAAATAGGTGAACCATTTGAAAAGAAATTTATTCAGTTCAGTGAGCAGCACATTAAAGATATTGGAATAACCTATCACGCTTGGCAACAAGAAAAAAATAGTTACAAAGACATACCTGAATACTGCTACTCAGCTTCATTTGATGAAGTGGCTAAAAAAGATTTTTCACTCGTACCCAGTAAATATATTGAATTTGTAAACCGAGATGAAAATATAGACTTTGACGAAAAAATGCAAAGTCTAAAAGCCGAATTTTCTGACTTGCTAAAAGCCGAAGCTGCATCTAAAAATGATTTGCTAACAGTATTTAAAGAGCTAGGTTATGAAATCCAACTATAAACGATTAGGTGATTTCATAAAGGAAGTAAAAATTCGTAACACTGAACTAAAAGCTGAAAAGTTGTTAGGGATTAATATCGAGAAATTTTTTATGCCTTCTGTTGCTAATGTGGTTGGCACGGATATGTCTGTTTATAAAATCGTAAAGAAAAATCAATTCGCTTGCAATCGAATGCACGTCGGCAGAGATTATAGATTACCTGTTTCAATGTCAAAATTTGATGATGAATTTATGGTTTCTCCTGCGTATGATGTTTTTGAAATTACAGATACAAACATTCTTTA